>NZ_JBFUAL010000001.1:0-601381 GCF_056406295.1 Rhizobium sp. P1_C7 | reverse complement strand
GTGTAGCTCGACGTGGTGACGGAAACACCGCCGGAGGAGTCGCGGACGAACGAGGAGACAACGCTCATCGTTGCGCCGACGCTGTTCTGTACCCAGTTCTGACCGTTGAACGAAGCAGAGGCAGCGACGCTCTTCAGCTGAGCCTGGAGCTGCGTGATTTCGTCCTGGATCTTCGTCTTGTCGACGCCCTCTTCGGTGGCGGCAACGAGCTTGGCCTTGATCTCGGTGACAACGTCGATCGAGCTCTGAACGGCAGTGTAAGCGGTATCGACCTTGGCAGCGCCCATGCCGAGAGCGTCGGAAACAGCCGACAGAGCGCTGTTGTCAGAACGCATGGTCGTTGCGATCGACCAGTAAGCCGCGTTGTCGGCAGCCTTGCCGACGCGCTCGCCTGACGAAACGGCGTTCTGTGTCTTCGACAGGTTGCCGTTGATGTTGCGCAGCGTCTGCAGAGCGGCCATTGCGGAGTTGTTAGTATTGATGCTTGTCATGGATTCGTCCCCGAAAACTAGATACAATGGAGGACATTACCGGACTTATTTACCGGCAATGACGGTTCAGCTTCATGCTACTTGGTCGATTTTTTTCAGGACCAAACCCGTCATGTCGGAGAACAATTTTGCAGCTAAGTCTTGCGAACTGATTAAAATGCAGCTGCGATTTCCTCAGCCGATACAAATGGTTAATCAATTGCGACCATGCGCGGCGGATGTCTCGACCCCATGCAGCCCAGGAATTGCGGCACCCGCTACAGGCAAGCTTCATATGAAAGCGTATCTATTGAATTGCCATCAATCCGTATCGCATGTCCTCCAGCGAATACGGTTGGGCGCTAACAGCTTGAAGATTGAACGGGGTTGACCTTGAACAGTATGGTTTCGTTTTCCGCAGCATCGAAAGACTACCAAAGTGGGCGCTACGTGAAATCCCTGGAAACGCTCAATACACTCCTGGAGACTCAGAAGGATTCCAAGACCTATGGGCTCCTCGCCAAAACCCTGCTGCAACTGGGGATGAAGGCGGATGCGGCCCGGGCATTTGCCCTTGCCGGAGAGGCGGGAGGCCTCAGCGGAACCGAGTTTATACGAAGGGCTGCCGCGCTGCATTTTGAGTGCGGCAACGAGGAAGATGCCCTCCTCCTGGGGCTGCGGTTGATGGCGCAGGGGCATCTAGACGCCGATATCGCCTATATCCTTGCGTCAATCTATCTGGAGCGGGGTCGCGACGACCTGCTCAGCCCGTTCCGAAAGATCCTTGCGGAGAGCGGCAACGTTGAGCATACGCGTCTGGCAGTCAAATTGCTGAGAAACGATCCGAACGACCAGTCGCAGGCTTTCCTTGCTCGCAGTCTTTTCAAGCGATTTCCCGACGTGCTGTCGATGCGCATGCTGTTTCTGATTTTCGGGCGCGCCGTCTGCGATCTGACTGCTGTGAAGAGGCATCAGCGGCTGGTGGACGAGTTGCTCGCAAAAGGCGAACATGACATCCTCCAGCACGATACCGAGTTCTATGTCCTACAGTGGTGTGGCGACGAGGCGCTGAACCGGCTGGCCAAGGGACGTCACAAGCCCGTTAGCGAGGCGCAAGTGGCAGGGCGCAGAAGCCGCCCACACGAATGGTCGAGCAAGATTCGTATCGGCTACCTGTCGAACGACCTCTTCGACGATCACGCAACCATGAAGCTCCTGCGTCGAGTACTCGAACTTCACGATCGCGACCGCTTCGAGGTAACGCTCTATTGCCACACCGACGAGAAGGGCCTTGCCCGCAACAAGGCAGATAGGAGCCGTTGGGGCAATGTCGTGCGTATCGTAGGAATGTCCGACGAGGAAGCGGCCACGCTGATGAGAGAGCAAGGCATCGATATTCTCGTCGATCTGAAGGGCCCGACCTTCGAGACTCGCTACAGCATCTTGAACCATAGCGTCGCCCCCATCCATGTCTCCTGGCTTGGCTTTCCGGGCAGTGCACCCGACACGGATCTCGACTACATCATCGGCGACAGATACGTTCTGCCCGAGTCTTCCAAACCACACTACCATGAGAAATTCATCCGCCTGCCGGACACCTATCAGCCCAACGATCCGGTTCATCGGCCACGACCACGCCCGATGGATCGCGCTCAGTTTGGCTTGCCCGAGGACAAATTCGTGTTCGCGTCGTTCAATGGCAGCCGCAAGATCACGCCCGCGACCGTCGACGTCTGGTGCAACATCCTTCGGCGGGCACCTGACAGCGTGCTGTGGATATTGGCAATGTCTCCCGCCGCCGAGGCGAACCTCAAGCAATATTTCAATCAGCAGGGCATAGCGACGAAACGCGTCGTCTTTTGCCCGCGCGCCGACTTCCAGACGCACATCGACCGGCAGCAGGCTGCCGATCTTGCCCTGGACACCTGGCCGTATAACGGTCACACCACAACCTCCGAACAGCTCTGGGGCGGACTGCCGGTGCTGACGCTCAAGGGCACAAATTTCGCTTCACGGGTGAGCGAAAGCCTGCTCAGCGCGATCGGACTACCGGAACTCGTGGCTCCGGACGTACAAGGCTATGAAGACCTGGCCGTGGAACTTTACCAAAACCGCGCTCGCATCGAAGCCTTCAAGCAGACGATTGCAGACAACCGGTTCATCAAGCCTTTGTTTGACGCTGAGCGCTTCTGCCGCCACATCGAAACTGCATACGAGATGGTCGTTGCCCGCGCCAAGCTGGGGCTCGATCCCGATCATATCGACGTGCCGGCGAGACCGGTCCGTGAAGAACAGTTTAGCTCCGAAGATACAATCGTCGAGCCAACCGAGACTGGCGGCTACAAGCTCTTCGACTTTGGCTGACGACTGCTGCGGGGAGCCCTATCAAATGCTCCCGCAGCGTCGCGTCGATGCCGCGGTTCAGACAGGGCGGGACTTTCTTGCCAAGGATCTGAGAGCTGTGTCGTCTGGCATGCATGCCAGGAAGTGCGCGAGGCTGCCCTTGGATGCCGCGCCGGATGACGAGAAGTCAGCCGCTGCGGCCGAACCGCCGCGCGTCTGCGTCGATAGGAACCAATCAGCAGCGTTGCTGCCAAGAAACGTCGTGAAATCGACCGAACGCTTTGGCTGCGACAACAGCTCTTCGTAGCAAGTCTGCAGAGCATGCGCCGACGATGCAGGCCTATGGGTTTGCCCAATGGTCGCTGCCGCTGCACACCCCATGGTCGCCACGTGCTCCGGATGTCGGAGCATCCAGGCCAGCTTGACGGCTGCGTCTGCGGGGTCAGACGCGACAAGCCCGGTTCGGCCGTCCTCGACAACAGCCATTTCGGCCGGATTGGCCATCACCAGCGGCGCTACGCCCAGCGACATAGCCTCGATAAGGACGTTCTCCGCAGTGCCATAGTGATCCGGGCGCAGGAGATAGACCAGTATTCCCGCCTCCGACAGCATCGACTGCGGATCCTGATGCGCGCCTTCGAGTGATACGCGTTCCGGCTGGCGCATGGAGGCAGCGCGTGACGCCGGTTCGCCGTTCGGGTCGAACTGCCCCCATATCGCAACGTTGAAACCCTCATGGTCGACCGCATCGACAATCTCGAAGAAAGCAGGGTGCATCTTCACAAAATCGACAGTTCCGAGATAGACGGCCTGGGAGGGATTTTGTACGCGGTGGACAACAGGGTCAAAGCCAAAGCCGCTGTTGACCACACCAAGCCTCGAGCGCAGGGACTGAGGAAGGTTCCGCAGATTTTCTGCCTGCAGCGAGCACGGTGAGGTGAAAAGCAGTCGGTCCGGCATCTCTGCGAGACGCTCCGGAAGCAGGGGCGGAAAGAGACCGGAGATGTGCGCCCACACAACGGAGCGCATCGGCGGGAGGCTCCATTCGCTGAGGCATTGATAGAGGCGCGGATGGTTCCACCACTCGATCTGGACGACGTCTGCTGCCTCGACGGCGGCCTGAAGCTCGGCCGGTCCGCCTGTCATCAACGTCGCGCCGGCAGCCTTGACAAGAGCCGGGAAGCGCCGATCACGCGGCTCTTCGAGCAGAAAGTAGGTGCGCCTGACATCCGGCGAACCAGCGGCCGCTATCGCCGCGTGGGCCTTGCCGACGCCGCCACCGAGGTGCGGCGTCAGATGAAGAATATTCATTCCGCGGCTATGGGGAACGGCACGCGCACGCCGCCAGGAGCCGGAACGTTGGGGTTGATGTTGACGAGGTTCCTGAACTTTTCGAGCAGCATCGGGCGATGCTCGTCTATGCTGTCAGGCAGGCAGTGGGTGAGCTGCCCGCAATTGCCGCAGGTCTGGTTCTCGCAGCGCCGTCCCTCCAGATGCTGCAGGCGCAGGCTGTTCATCTTGTCGGAGTTCCAGATCTCCTTCATCGTCTGCGTCCGCGCATCGCCGATGATCAGCTTGCGGCCCCAATCGAGGAAACAGGAACTGACGAGACCGTCTGCGTTCACCGAGCAGCCGTAGAAGATGTAGGGGCAGGTGTCGGTGTTGCCGATCTCCTGCTGATAGATGCCCTGGGTGATCTGCACGCCGGTATGCTTTTCGATGTCGAACTCCGGCCAGCACGGTGCGAAGTTCTCGATGAAGATACGATCCGCATAGTCCCCGAACGTGTCGAAGAACTCTTGCTTCTGCGCCTCGCTGATCAGCTCGCCGGGGATCTTGATCGAGATTTCACAGTCGCCCTTGTTGTCGTAGAGCCATTTGACGTTCTCTACGAACTTCGGGAAATTGAAATTGAACCCCGTGAACTTCATGTACTGTTCGACGTTCATGCCATCGACTGAGATGTTGATCTTGTCGATCCCTGCCGCAATGATCGGCGCCATACGCTCGGGCGTTATGAACGTGCCGTTCGTGGTGGTGTCGATGTACTCGATATAGCCGCTCTTCTTGGCATAGGCGACCATGTCGGCAAAGCGCTTGTTGAGCAGCGGTTCGCCGTCCTTGTAAAGGCGTAGTACCTTGATCGGGTTTTCAAACGCGGCAAGATCGTCGATGACCTTCTGGTACACCTCGTACTTCATTGCGCCCTGATAGCGCCCCGTCTCAGCAATCATGTCGCGGTGGCCGGTCGGACAGAAGGTACATTTGAAATTGCACGAACTTGCCGGGTCCACAAACACGATAAACGGCGTCGACAGCGGGATGACCGTCTCAAGCGGCGTACGGTCGTCTAGATTGATACGCGGCTTCAACTGGGCTTTCATGAATTCGCCTCCGGCGAGCGATTGGGTACGATAGCGTTGCAGATACCCACGACAGCGGCCGGATCGGATGGATGAATGGCCGCCGTGCCAAATTCCAGCAGGTCGCGCCTGCCGTATTCATCGGCGATCGCCTCCACCAGTTGGCGTATCGTGGTCGATTTACCTGAACATATGTTGATTGCGCCAGACTGACCTGTTGCAACCACATCGGCGATCATCGCCCCAGCCTGGACCACATCGAGGAAATCGCGTCGTTGCGTTCCCGCGGAAAGCCTTGCGACCTCCCCTTTGCCCAGCCGTTCATGAACGTAGGGAACCAGACGCGCCGGATGTTCGCCCTCTCCGAAGAGATAAAACAGACGACACCAGGAGAAGTTCGTTCCCTGCTTCGTGAAGAACTGTGTCAGCATATGGTAAACGGAAAGTTTACATGCCGCGTAGAGTGTCGCGGGTGATAGTTCGGAGTCGACAGACAGTGCCTCCGAGGGAAGCCGGTATTCGAAGCAGGTTCCGACTCCGATGAAGTGTCGGACGCCCGCCGCGGTCGCACCTCGGGCCATGCGTAATGTACCGCTTACGCAATCGAAATTCTCCGCCGCATCCAGATACTTCCCCGGCACAACGTACCAGGCGCAATGGACAACCGCATCTGCGCCAGTCAGCACGGTCTGCCACCATTCCTCGCTTTCGGCAAAGAGGTCGCAGCTTGTCAGCAGCACCTCCGGATCTACGGGTATGATCAATCGCTCTTCCGATCCCGGACGCAACACAACCCTTACCTCGTGGCCGGCATTCGCGAGCGACCTGTGAATCTGGCGACCGACGAAGCCAGTTGCGCCGGTGAGGACTACGCGGGCCATGACAAGCCCCGGGAAAGGTAGTGCATGATAACTGGAGCTAGTGAATTTGGGAGCATCTGGAACAATCCGAATCAGGGTTTTTGCCGGTGTGAACCTAGCAACGGGACCGAGAGAACGGAATGGAGCAGCGGGCAGCCGCAGCGCAGGCGAGTGAGGCAAACAACGACGCGCCGGCCCGAGACATCGGCGGAGCCTGCGACCGCCGCTTGGCAAAGCGCCTGTTTCTCGACATTGCAGCAGATGTGGCTGACCTACAGCCCACGATGCCCCGGCGACCGCTCGTTCTCTACGGCGGCGGCGAACTCGGCCTGCTCGCACGAGCGCATCTCGAAGCCGTCGGCTGCGACATCGCCATGGTCGTCGATCGAAACGCCGGACAGCTCTCGTCCAACCCGGCGTGGAGCGGCCTAAACGTCGTTGCGCCTGCAGACGTGCCGCAGGAGTTCAAGACGAACGCCCTGCTTGCCGTCAGTGTCGTTACGAGCCCCTATCGCGCGCTCGAAATTGCCCTGAGGGCTGACGGTTGGGCGAATGTCGTTCCATTCTACGACATCGCCGAATCTTTCCGTGATCGACATCCGCTGTCGAACGGCTGGTTCGCAGCGCCATTTTGTGGCGAAACCGTCGCGAAAACAACCTGGGTACTGGACCGATGGGCGGACGATGCGTCTCGCGCCCACCACCTACAGTTCCTCGCCTGGCGCCGGCTGAGGCAGGAATGGGTATTCTCCGAGGCTCCGGTGACCACCCATGACAGGTTCTTCATTCCCGAGATCATGCAGTGTCTGACGCGGGACGAGACCTTTCTTGACGCCGGTGCGCACCATGGCCACGTCAGCTTGCGCTTCCTGAACGCAACCGCCAACGCGTTCGCTTCGATCGTCGCAATCGAACCCGATGGCGCAAGTCGCAGCATTTGTCTGGAAACGATCGCCAGGCTGCCACCGGAGATTACAGGCCGGATCCAGATATGCGATGCCTTGCTCGACGCCGAAAGCCGCACGCAACCGTTTCACGGTGGCCTCGGCTACGCTTCCCAGATCGCGGCGACGGGAGCGAGTTTCCTGCCGACCACGACAATCGACAGCCTCGGGCTTTCGCCGACCTTGATGAAGCTTCACCTCGAGGGCGCAGAACTGTCCGCGCTGAAAGGCGCCCGGCAGACGATCTCGAAGGATCGCCCGATCATCGCTGCGACCACCTATCACAATGACGACGGCATTTGGCGCACGCCCGCGTGGCTGATGGAAAACCTGGAAGGCTACCGCGTACTCATGCGCCTGCACGGATGGTGCGGCACCGGAGCGGTCGTCTATGCAATACCCGAGGAAAGACACTCCGTATGACGTTCTCAGTGGACAGACTGATGCCAGCCGTTGATGCTGTTGCGGCCGCCTCAGCCGGCATCATAGGCAGGCCAGACGCGCGCGTCGCCATCTATGGCACAGGTTTCCTCGGTCGCTGGGCGGCAAAGTGGCTCATCGCGCAAGGAATGAATCTCGTGGCGTGCTTCGACGGGGACCCCGCAAAAGCAGGCGATGTCGTCTGCGGCGTGAAGGTTCACGCGTCCAACGACGTTGAGAGCATTCGTCCGGATCTCATTTTCATTACAGCCCGGCATGCCATCGGGGCGATATCGCGCTACCTTGCAGATCGAGCAGTCCCGCACGTTTCATTTGATGGATACTACGCAGCCCGGCACCTTGACGCTTTCGCTGGCGTGGCACCCCTTTTCACAGATGCGCGTTCCCAGCACGTATTGCAGTCGATACTGATGGTCATGCTCACCGGAAACCGCAGCTATTGCGAGGATATGTTCGAGAAGGACCAGTATTTTTGCCTTCCAAGATTCTGCGGCGCCGAAAATGAAACATATGTCGATGCGGGTGCCTATACGGGCGACAGCATCGAGCGCTTCTTATGGGCACATTACGGTGTGTTCAAGGAAATTCACGCCTTCGAACCGGGCGACCGGCAATTCCAGGCGATGTCAAAGAGGGTGGCCCGGCTATCGGAGGAATGGGCCCTTCCGCAAGAAGCAATCCATCTCAACAGAGCCGGCCTGGGCGCAGGAAATGCCACCATGTCGTCGGCGACGCACAGCGGACAGCTGCAGAGCCTGCAATTGGAGACGAACAATTCACCATCCAATGCCGGCACCCGGATTCAAATCCAGTCTCTCGACGATTATCTCTGCGGCAAACGGGCGAGCTTCATAAAGGCTGATGTGGAGGGCATGGAGATGGCGCTGATCGAAGGCGCGCAAGAGACCATCGTTAAATTCAGGCCAAAGCTCGCGATATGCGTGTACCACTACCCATCGGATATTCATGAAATCGCGATCCGTCTCAAGGATCTGGTTCCGCAATACCAAATGGCGCTCCGTCACCACTCGCCCCAGTTTATGGAAAGCGTGCTCTACGCATGGGCTGATCAGGCGTAGAGCAGGTTGTTGATATCGGGTCAGGGATATCCCGCGCGATGTCGTCGCGTTCCACCCTCACAGCCGTAGCAATTTCGAGGCCGGCCGGCCCGCCCGGACAAGCAGTGGTGAGACATCACCGCGCAAAATTCACCCAAACGGAGTTATTCCGAGATGCAGACCGACACCTTCTTCTACCCCTCCGATGGCGAGAATTCCTACTTCACCAAGCTCGCCGCCATCACACAGAAATGGCCGCATGACGTTCGCCACTACATGGACCTCTTTCCGGTCTACGCCAGCCGCCGCTCGTTCATTCGCCAACTCGCCCACTACGAGCTGTTCAAGCTCACTCAGGATCTGCCCGGGCACTACGTCGAGTTCGGCGTATATTACGGGAAGTCCTTCTTCAGCTGGCACAAGTTCCTTGAGGTGTTCACCCCGACGGCGACCCACAAGAAGGTCTTCGGCTTCGACAGCTTTGCTGGGTTCCCGAGCCTTGCAGAGCAGGACGGAGACACCGATACACGAATTCAGAAGACACCGGGCGGCCTTAGTTCGGAGAACTTTCTCGAAGAATTCATGGAACTCATGAAGCTTCATAATGAGGACGGCGTGCTGCCAACCAATCGCGGGAACATCGTGACCGGCGACATCAACCAGACCCTGCCCCGCTGGCTTGACGAAAACCCGGAAGCACGATTCTGCCTCATCAATCTCGACGTGGACATCTACGAGCCTACGAAGCTCGTGCTCGATCGCTGCTGGGACCGCGTGGTCACCGGCGGCGTGATCGTTCTTGACGAATACGCCACGAGCAAGTGGCCCGGCGAAACCCTCGCATGGGATGAGTTCGCCAAGGAGCGCGGCATCAGGTCGCCGCTGCGCCGTTTCCCCTGGGCAAACGCGCCAGGAGCGTTTCTCATCAAGGAGTGACACCGACAAGGGGTCACCCGTCGGTCAGAAAGTCAGGCGCCCGGCTTCGACCGGGCGTTGTCTATCGAGAGATCTATTAGGCTTCCAACGCGCGCGAAGATTCGCGGTCAGTCCAGTTCGACCGGTTGGAGTGCGGCGAACGACGGGTGGGCGAGATCCCTCTGAGAAACGTTCGCAGCAGGCAGCGGCCAGTCGATAGCCAACAGCGGGTCATTGTAGCACAGGCCACCCTCATCATCCGGCGAATAGAACTCGGACACGAAGTACATCAGCTCCGTATCCGCCTCCAGCGTCTGGAAGCCATGGGCGAACCCGTGCGGAACGTAGATCGCGTTGCGCGCTTCGGCCGTCAGCTCATAGCCGATCCAGCGGCCATAGGTTGGCGACCCGGCTCGAATATCGACGACGACGTCGAGTGCTGCGCCACGAACGCAACGCACGAGCTTGACCTCGGCCTTCGACGGGCGTTGAAAATGCATCCCGCGCACGGTGCCTTTCGCGGAACTGAATGAGGTGTTCGCCTGTACCCACATCGTTTCAAGCGCCTTGTCGGCAAACTCCCGCACACAGAAGGTGCGCGCAAAGAAGCCCCTTTCATCCGTACGCCTTTCGATCTCTATGGAAAATACGCCAGTTAGGTCGAGCGGTTCTATGTTCACCTTCGAACATCCTCATGTGGGAAACGACGGAGCACGAGATGCCGGAACAAATCGCAGCCGGTGACTGGACGCCGACCCCTAGACCAGGATCGACGCAGAGAGGTCCGGTTCGCGCAGAACGAGGTTCTGCATAAAGCCGCGATCCAGATACTGCTGCCTCTCGGCGTCACCTGGCACCAGGACCAGGGTTTTCGCGATGTCGGCTTTCTCGTCGCCGTCCATCTTGTCGATCACGGAGATCTCCTTCGGCAAGCCGAGCTCGCGCAGCATTTGTTCGACCGGCACTATGTTGCCAATGCCGTGGAGGACCAATTGGCTGATCCCTGCGACCGCGCCTGCGGTCCAGGCAAGCGCCTGCAAGGCCGCCATGCGCGGCAGTATATCCCGCAGCGGTAGGAGGTCCGGCGTGCCGCCGAGGCCATTTGCAGCCAGTCGCACGTAGATCTCGTGTGCTTTCAGATAGTTCTTCCTGCCAAGCCAAAGCTTGAGGGCCATACTCATACGAACGAAGACGAACTGCTGAATCACTTGCTGGTAGCGGCTGCCGCGATCCCCGCTCAGGGTCATCGCACCGCGCTTCAGTCCGGTATGCAGGAAGTATTCGAGCCCTCCGCGGTATCGATCCCATGACGTCATGGCTTCGTCGTGCCCGGCCTGAACGCGATCGCGAGCAATCGCGCTCTGGATGATCGAGCGATAGAATGGCTTCCTAAGGAAGGCGATATCACCGAAATCGAGGAAGTGGGCAAGATGCATGAAGGGAGAGTAGCAGAACAGGCCCGGAATCGGCAGTGACCTCAAAACTGAAACATTGAAGACTGCCGCTTCCGGGAAGATGTGACGCTCGGTCACGAAGTCGAAGACTTCGCCATAGCTACGCCGCGCGAAGCGTATGTCCCTTTCGAGTTCGAAGAATTGGTGCGTGTCGCGACCCTCGATCTCGTTATGCTGGTACCATGGGGCATAACAGGCACTGACGACAGGGTTGGCGTCGAGATAGTCGACCGCTTCCCCCAGCCCGTCCATGATGAGCCGATCGTCATCCCCGGCGTAGACGGCATACTTGCCCCTGACAAGATGGAAGGCGCTCATAACATTGACTTCAAGGCCGCCATTGGTGGCGCGCCTGAAGTATCTGATGGGCAGGCCATGGCCGATGAACTCCTCGACCAGCGCAGACGTATCGTCCGTGGAGGCATTGTCGGAGATTACGATTTCACACGCGAAGGGAAAATCGATGTTCTCGCGATAGTACTGCAGCGCCCGACGCAAGAAAGCCGACCGGTTATAGGTCGGAATGCAGATGCTGAGCTTGATATCCTCGGTCGTCATTTGGCAATCTCCCTGAGCGACCGGCCGGCTCGAAACCGCAGCCGGAGCTCGTCGTCTTCACTGGATCTTTGTAGCAACCATGCCCGCCTAGCCGGCCATGGCCATGCGCGCATGTACCGATACGAGCGCGCTCGTCGGCGCCAGCGCCTCGTAGCGCTCGATCTGGTCGAGTGTGAACGAACGCATCGCCCGTCCCGCGCGATGGGCGGCATACCATGCTGACGTCCACTCGATCGTCTCGCCAAGATCGAGCCTTGGCCTCCAACCGAGCGAGGCTGCGGCAAGCTGCGAGGTCAGCGTCAGGGTCGCGGCCTCCGGCGGGTGCGCGCCGGGAGCCATTTCCCAACCCCTCGGCAGGCCACATGCCGCGCTGAGGGCATCGACAACGTCGGCTACGGTTGCAAAGCTGTCCGGGTCGGGTCCGAAATTCATGGCCTCCGGCAGTTCGCCCCGACGCGTGGCGAGTGCCTCGGCCATTGCAAGATATCCACTGAGCGGTTCGAGCACATGTTGCCACGGTCGCACCGCGTCGGGATAGCGCAGACTGATGCTCTTGCCGTCGCCGATGGCGCGCATGAAATCCGGGACAAGCCTGCCCTCGGCCCAATCACCGCCGCCGATGACGTTGCCGGCTCTCGCAGTGGCGACCAGAATGCCTTGCTTGGCCATGAAACTGTCGCGATAGCTCTTGCAGACGAGCTCGGCGCAGGCTTTGGAATTGCTGTACGGGTCCTTGCCGCCGAGAGGATCGAGCTCGGAGAACGGCCGGCCCTCGCCGTGGTTCTCATATACCTTGTCCGATGTGACGACGAGCACCGTACTCACGGTTCCCGACGCACGAACGGCTTCAAGCAGGTTCACCGTACCCATGACATTCGCAGCGAATGTTTCCACCGGATCTGCATAGGAGCGGCGAACCAGTGCCTGGGCCGCCATATGGATCACGATCTCGGGCCGCGCGGCCTTCAGCGCCGCCGCCAATTCGTCCCTGTTGCGGATGTCGAGCGTCGTATGGTGCTGTCCCGACGAGGGAGCGACAAGCTGATGCAGCGAGCCAGGCTCAGCAGCCAGAGCCGCGCCGTAGACCTCGGCGCCCATGCGCTCCAGCCACAGACAGAGCCATGCACCCTTGAAGCCCGTGTGCCCAGTGACGAAGACGCGGCGTCCGACCCAGAAATTCGTCATGCCCAGACCTTCCAGGGCGCCTTGCCCGATCGCCAGAGCTCATCGAGTTCCGTACGCTCGCGAAGCGTATCCATGGGTCTCCAGAACCCGTCGTGACGGAACGCGGCGAGTTGGCCGAGCCGGACGAGCTTTTCCAGGGGACCGGTCTCGAGGACCGTTTCGTCCCCTTCGATATGATCGATAATCGAGGGTTGCAGCACCAGGAAGCCGCCGTTGATCCGCTGCCCGTCGCCACGGACTTTCTCGGCGAAATTCGAAACGAGATCACCGGACATCTCCAACGCGCCGAAGCGGCCGGGGGGAAGAACGGCACAGACGGTCCCGTCCAAGCCATGGCTGCGGTGGAACTTGATCTCTGCGGTGATATCGATATCCGCCACGCCGTCACCATAGGTGAGGCAAAAGGGCTCGTCGTCGGGCAGATACTTCCGGATGCGCTTGATGCGCCCGCCAGTCAGCGTGTTGATCCCTGTGTCAATGACAGTAACGCGCCAGTTTGGCGCCGAACCACCGTGATACTCGATGCTGTTGCGGCCGAGATCCACCGTGATATCGCTGTGATGAAGGGCGAGGTTTGCGAAGTATTCCTTCAGCATGTAGCCCTTGTAGCCGGCGCAGATGATGAAATCGTTCAGCCCGTGATGAGCGTAGATGCTCATGATGTGCCAGATGATCGGTTTGTCGCCGACTTCGACCAACGGCTTGGGGCGAACGGACGTTTCTTCGGCCAGCCTTGAGCCCAGGCCGCCGGCAAGGATAACGACTTTCATATGAACCGCCGCGGCTCAGTTGGGAAAATGTGACCGCGGACTTTCGTGTCCAGAGCGGGAAACCAGGGGCATTCATGGGTCATATAGACGACAATCCGGTAGCAGGAATGCCTCCATCTATTCCGGAAGACACTTGTGTGAACCTTGCCTGCACGAGCGCAGCGGTACCGCATCATTATAGGTAAAAAATAGGGTTCCGCGGTGAACGGCTTGCGCTATTCTCCTCCTGGAGAAATGCCCGGCCGACGATCGAAGTGGACGAAAGCAATCGTCAGTGAAACGATCGCACAAGGCTGCCGACAAGCAGATTCCAGCCGTCGATCAGGACGAAGAAGAGGATCTTGAACGGCAGGGAGATCGATGTCGGTGGCAGCATCATCATGCCCATCGCCATGGTGATCGTTGCGACTATCAGGTCGATGACCAAAAACGGAAGCACGACCAGGAACCCGATTTCGAAGCCGCGACGAATTTCCGAAATCATGAAAGCGGGGATCAGCACGCGATAGTCGATCTTCTCACCGGTATCGACCGTCTGGCCCCGTTCGCGCGCCAGATCGACAAACAGCGCGAGGTCCTTCTCGCGTGTGTTGTGGGTCATGAACGTACGAAACGGCTCGGCGATCCGCTCGATTGCCTGCTGTTCGTTGATCTGGTTGACAAGCAGCGGCTGCACGCCGGTTTGCCAAGCCTGGTCGAAGGTTGGCTGCATGACGTAGAAGGTCATGAAAAGCGACAGCGACAGCAGGATCATGTTCGAGGGCGTAGATGAAAGACCCATACCGCTGCGCAGGATCGAAAAGGCGATGACAAAGCGCGGAAAGCTCGTCACCATGATCAGGATGCCCGGCGCGACCGAAAGAACGGTGAGCAGTCCGAAGGTCCTGATGATCCACGCGGCGACCGAACCGTCAACCGGCAAGTTCAGCAGGTTCGTTGGCAGTTGCTGGGCTTGTGCCAGCTCGGGCGCCGCCATCATGGCAGCCAAAATCACGAGGTATCGAATCATTCGATGACGAAGGTCCTGAACATGATTTTCGATACGCGTCCCTGGGCTCGGAGGTCAACACGCTCCTGGATGTCATCCCTAAGATATTCGAAGCCGCGTGGGCCTTCGATCTGCTGCAACGAAACCGTGCGGACGTAGGCCAGGATGTCCTGATGAATATCCTCGGCAAGCTTCACGTCCGGTGGACCACTGAAAAGCAGGGCGATCTCCAGACGAACCCAATTCTCCGAGGGATAGGCAAGGTTCGACGTGATCGGCTCGAGCTGCACGACGTTATTGGCTTCCGTCGAGATGTGGGGCAGGCCAGCCTCAGCTTCCTTCTTTTGCGTGGCAGCGTCCCTGGCTTCCTTTGCCTGCTCTTCCTGGGCCGCGCCCTTGATGTTGGGGGCAACCATGCTGCCGACGACCCAGCCGCCGCCGCCGCCGAGCAGGGTCAGGACCGCAAGACCGATGATCGTCATCATGGCGGCCGACTTCTTTTTCGACTGGCCTTCGGGCGCTTCTGCGTTTGCCATCGTGTTCGGCCTCAGAGCGGCGAGAAGAGATCGACGGCCTGCTGGCCGCGCGGAGGCTGCTGCACTTCCATCAGGCGACCGCGGCCGCCGTAGGAGATGCGTGCTTCGGCGATCTTCTCGTAGGAAATCTGGTTGTCGGCATCGACGTCCTGTGGACGCACGATACCGGCGACGTTGAGAATACGGATTTCCTGGTTGACGCGAACTTCCTGAGAGCCGCTGATCACGAGGTTGCCGTTCTCGAGGATACCGGTGACGACGGCGGCGACCATGAGCTTCAGTTTTTCCGAGCGCTCGATCTTTCCCTTGCCATCGGTACTGGTGTCGGAACCATAGGTCACATCGGTCTTGGATTGAGGATTCCAGCCCATCACGTTGGCATCGACGTCCCAGTTCAAGCCGCTGGAGTTCGTGCGGCTGCGGTTCGTTTCATTGTCGAACGAAGCCTTGTCGTTGATCGCGATATCGACCGTCAGGATATCGCCGACATTGAGCGCGCGTGCGTCCTTGAACAGCGCGGCCTGGGAATCGCTCCAGAGCGAATAGCCCTGGGCGACCTGGCGCGGCTGTTTTGGATACATCGACATCTGCGAGGTCTGGCCGTAGGCAAGGCCGCTGCCGATCGGGCTCATGGCGGGAGCTCGGCCGATCTCGTTGACCGCTTGCGGCGACGCGCAGCCCGCGAGAATAGCTACGGCACTGATTGCCGCCGGGAGGAGCTTGTTCATGAGGGATCCTTCGACGTAGTGGGATCGGACGCGCTGGCGATGATGTTGGCGATGACCGCGGCCTTCTTCGGATCCATCTCGTTCAGGATGAGGCTCGATTGCGTCGGATTGAGCCGCATGACGACGGCTGCAGCGACTTCGATCCTCATCTCCTGGAGCTGGGAGGCAGCAGCGTCCGGCTTCATTTTCTTATAGATATCCGTCAGGCCCGCTTCGGCCTGCTTCAGGAAGACATCGCGGCGCTTCAGCCAATCCTGATATTCATCCTTGCGCTTCTGCATCTCGGCAATGCGGGTGTCTACATCGGCGCGCAGCTTCTCCAGTTCCTGCTTCTGCAGCAGGTAGCGCTGGTCGCGTGCCGGATCGGCAATATTCGTGCAGAACTGCTTGATCTCCTCCTCCGAGGTGAGCTCACCGCCAGCCGTCGGGCGTACCTCCTGTGCGAAGGCGCCCGGAATCGTCAACAGCACGACTGCGGCAACGGGCAGCGCCAGACGTCGCATCAATTCAGAAATGACCACGTTCGGACCAGGGAACTTCATCATTGCAGGACAAGCTCCGCTTGCAGCGCACCGGCCGACTTGATGCCCTGGAGGATTGCGATGATACCGTCCGGCTTGACGCCGATGTTATTGAGGCCCCCCACCAGCGTCTTGAGATCCGGTCCGTCGAGCAGCGCCACCTTGCCGCCCGTCTTCTGGGCCGCGATATCCGTCTGCGGCTGAACTGCGGTCACTCCACGGGAGAACGGCTCTGGCTGAATGACCTGCGGCGTTTCGGTCACCTGGACGGTCAGCGTACCGTAGCTGACGGCAACCGGCGAAACACGCACATCAGCGCCAATGACGATCGTTCCCGTGCGCTCGTTGACGACGACCTTGGCAGGCGTGTCGGTTTCGACAGCGAGGTTCTCGATATCGGCCATGAGGCGGGTAAGGTCGGCTTCCCGGGGTTTCTGGACGATCACCTCCTGGGCATCCTTCGCTTCGGCGACGGGGCCGCCGAAGCGACGTGAAGCGTAGCCGTTCACGACGTCTGCGATCCTGACGGCGGTCGAGAAATCGGGATTGCGCAATTGCAGGACCAGGTTGACGGAGTCCTTGAAGCGCGAGGGCAATTCGCGTTCGATGATGGCGCCGCCCGGAACACGACCGGCGGTGGTGACACCTTCAGTGACAGTCGAGGCCTGGCCCTGGGCGGTGAAGCCGGAAACGACGACAGAGCCCTGCGCGACTGCGTAAATCTGGCCGTCGGCACCCGACAGCGAGGTCATGACAAGCGTGCCGCCGCGCAGTGACGTGGCGTCGCCAAGCGAACTGACGCTAACGTCGATGCGGCTGCCCGGGCTTGCGAAAGGCGGCAGGTTGGCGGTGACCATGACGGCGGCCGTATTCTTGGCGTTGGACTGGCCGCCCTGGGTTGAAATGCCGAGATTCTGCAACATCGCACGCATCGACTGCTCAGTGAACGGCGAAGCACGGAAACCGTCGCCGGTTCCCTGAAGGCCTACGATTAGGCCGTAGCCGATCAGCTGATTGTCGCGGCCCGCCTGAAGCGAGGCAATGTCCTTGATGCGCGACGTCATTGCAGCGGCAGGCGCGAAGTTCGGAGACAGAAATGCAAGCGTGATGAAAAGGCGAAAAATTATCTTCATTTTGCGGCCACGTGTATTGTGCCGTCGGCGAGCACCGTGCCGCTGACGATGACACCCGAATCCATGTTGCGAACGCGCACGAGCTGGCCTGTCATGCCGTCTTCGAGCGGCGATCCGGCAGCCGAGATCGTCATCGGGCCCAGCGTGAAGACCAGGCGGATCGAAGAGCCGCGTGTCACCGTGTAGGGTTCGCGCAGCGCCGAGATCGAGATCGTACGTCCGGGCAGGAATGTCCGCTTGGATACCATTCCTTCGACTTGGCCGATCGACTTTGCATAGTCGCCCGCCAGGTTGGGATTGGTCACCTCGACCTCCTGCAATTGGGCACCGGAGATGGTCTCGCCGGGATAGATGGTCGTCGTAGGGACCACGGCATAGCCCAACCCGGCGGCGAGCGCCGGCGGCGAGACAATGCTGGTGACGACGATCGCGGCGGCTGTTGCCCATCCGCGGACGTTTCTAACCCGACAAAACATCATGTTTCGGCTCTTCCCTGTTACTTCAGGTTCTTGCTGACGATGGAGGCCATTTCGTCGGCGGTGGTGATGACCTTGGAGTTCATTTCGTAGGCGCGCTGGGCCGATATCAGTTCGGTGATTTCCTTCACCGGATCGACGTTCGACGATTCCAGATAGCTCTGCTTGAGGTAGCCGAAGCCCTCTTCGTCAGGCGTGCCGACCACCGGCTGACCGGATGCCGGCGTCTCGGCGAAAAGATTGTCCCCGAGCGGCTGGAGGCCAGCCTCGTTGACAAAGTCCGCGATTTGCAGCTGGCCGAGGACCGTGGGATCCGTTGCGCCCGGAAGCTTTGCCGAGACTTCACCAGAACGGCTGATGGTCAGCTGGGTGGAGCCCTGCGGAATGGTGATGTTCGGTGCGACGGTATATCCGTCAACCGTTACGATCTGGCCGGTCTCGTTCTTGTTGAAAGCACCTGCGCGTGTGTAAAGCGTCGTGCCGTCCGGGGCCTCGATCTGGAAGAAGCCGCGGCCGACCATCGCCACATCAAGATCGTTGCCGGTCTGCGCGAGTTCCCCCTGGATGTGCAGGTTGCGGACAGCCGACGTCTGCACGCCGAGGCCGATGTTGGCACCTTCCGGAACGATCGCCTGGTTGGCTCGGTTGGAGACACCCTTGGCACGTTCGGTCTGATAGAGCAGGTCCGTGAATTCAGCGCGGGCGCGCTTGAAGCCGGTCGTGTTTATGTTCGCGATATTGTTCGCGATGACTTCAAGATTGGTCTGCTGGGCATCCATGCCCGTGGCAGCAATGGCAAGCGCTCTCATGGCTTCGTCCTTAAATCAACTACATCTGCATTTTTGTGACTTCGAGAAAGGCCGAGACGACCTTGTCGCGAAGGGCGATTGCTGTCTGAAGTGTCTGTTGAGCTTGCATAACTGCGTCGACGACTTCACGCGTCGTGGCGGTGCCCTTGATACCCGCGAAGGACATGCTTTCCGCATTCTTCAGGGTGTTGACCGCACCGTTCGCAACGTTGCCGAGAACGGACGCAAAGCTTCCATCGGCGACTGCGCTTTGTGCAGACGACGAGGCAGTGGACTTACCGAGGTCGACGCCGGCGAGGTCGCGCGTCACCGACAGGGAGCTGATATTGGCAATACTGTTAATCATCATTGGCTCTTCAAAAGATCGATCGTCGACGAGATCAGGTCGCGGGATTGCTTGATGGTCTGCAGATTGGCGTCATAGGAACGGTTTGCTTCCCGCATGTCGGCCATCTCGACCAGCATGTTGACGTTCGGCAGCTTGACGACACCTTTCGCGTCCGCAGCGGGATTGCTCGGATCGTATTCGGTAGTGAACTTCGATTCGTCGACGCCGAGCTTCTTGACGTTGACCGTCGTTACGCCGTTTGCGCGATCGACAGCCTCGCCGAAGGTGATCGTCTTGCGGCGATACGGATCGGCGCCGGGCGTATCCCCGGTGGAGCGGGCGTTGGCGATGTTTTCCGAAACGATGCGAAGACGTGTCGATTGCGCCTCGAGCCCGGAACCTGCAATTTTAAGGGCTGCTGACAAGGGGTCCATGATCTTAGTTCTTCACCGTCATAAGCATCATTCGATTGAAGGAACCGACGAGCGATGTGTTCAGCTCATACTGGCGCTTGATTTCGCCGGATTTGGAAAGCTCCTCTGCGAGACCGACCGTGTTGCCGGATTCCTGGATACCGACTTCCTGATCAAGCGCAGCATCCTTAACGTCGATATCGCTTTTGGTGCTGAGATCGTTGCCGCTCAGGTGCGCCGGGTCGGTACGCGCCATCGTCACGTCCGACTTTTCGAGGACAGCCTGGAAGGGCGTAATGTCCTTGGCGCGAAATTTCGGCGTGTTCGCGTTCGCGATGTTGCCGGCAACAACCTCCTGACGGATCGTCAGCCATTCCGCCTGCCGCGAGGCCAAGTCGAATAGTTGAATGGGTTGCATAGGAACTCTCCGTTTTTACTGTCGTGAACCTACGACGGTAATCTTGCGTCAGACTTACGGAGAATGCGGTCTAGAAATGGGCGCGAAAGGACCCTTCGATGGATGCAAGAAGGCTCCCCCGTTGCCGGAGGAGCCTTCCAGGGATTCGAAAACACCAATCCTAGTTGCGCTGGTAGATATCGCCTTTCGAGGTCACGATAACCCACTTGCCGTCGCGCTCTTCCAGTGTCGCCAAGCGGCTCTCGTCCGGGAGGATCGAGCCGACGCGGACGACGTACATCCCTGATGTATCCTCGATCAGTGCCCTGCCGTTCGCCACATGCAGAAGGCGGAAGCCAGAATTGCCGGGGAACGGCTGATCCTCGGCCGGGACGCCCTTGTCATCTTCCTCGCCGATGCTGGAGACCGTCGCCGTCGTCAGTGGATCGACCGGGACTTCAGGCGTCGTGTCAGGCTGGTTCTTGTTGGCCATCGCCAGTGGGGAGACACTGAGAACGTTGCGCGCCGGCCAGTCCGGCAGATCGCGCGTGCGATCTCCCTGCGCGACGCTGATGCCGAACTTGTCCTCGTTGAAGAAGACGTACCATGGGAAAACCGCGGAGGCGCCGGCCAGCAGCAGGCCGGCCACGGTCAGCGCGCGGTCGTGAAAGGCGGTTCTCCGGCGCCCCTCCGGCTTCAGCGGGGCGATCTTCTCGTCATCGTCGAAATCGGTCACATGTCGCCTTTCTATCGTCGAATGCCCGGCTGGCTGCCGATTCCAGCAGCTGCCTTCAGCGCGCCGGCTAGGTCGGCGAAGGCGTCTTGCGAATCGGCATCGCCGGGCGACTGTTTCAAAACATCGTAAATAATCGGTACCTGCTTGACCGCCATGTCCAGATCCGGATCAGCGCCCTGCCGGTAGCCGCCGATCAGCCGCAGATCGCGTGTCTCTTCGAACCGATGAACCAGCGTCTTCAAACGCGAGACCAGCTTTTCCTGGTCCGGCGTCCAGGCCTTGCGCGCCAGGCGCGATATCGAGGCCAGAGGATCGATCGGGGGATAGCGCCCTTCCTCGGCGAGGCTGCGCTGCAGCACGATGTGGCCGTCGAGAATACCGCGGGTCGAGTCGGCGATTGGATCGTTGTGGTTGTCACCATCGACGAGAATGGAGATGATTGCGGTGATCGTTCCCGTACCTTCCGGACCCGGTCCGGCTCGCTCCAGCAGGCGCGGCAACTCCGTGAATACCGAAGCTGGATAACCGCGTGCGATGGGCGGCTCTCCCGAGGCAGTGGCGACTTCGCGGATCGCGTGGGCGAAGCGGGTTACGCTGTCGACGATCAAGAGGACGTTCTCGCCCTGATCCCGGAAATACTCCGCGATCGTTACGGCCGTCATCGGCGCCATCTTGCGGAGCATCGGGCTTTCGTCGCTGGTTGCGACAACTGCAATCGACTTCTTCATGTTGGCGCCAAGGGTGTCTTCGATGAATTCGCGCACTTCTCGGCCGCGCTCGCCAACCAGCGCGATCACAACCTTGTCGAAAGCGTCGGCGCGCGCGAGCATAGACAGGAGCGTCGACTTGCCCACACCCGAGCCGGCGAAAATGCCAAGGCGCTGCCCAAGGCAGAGCGGCGAGAAAATGTCGATCGCCCGTACGCCTGTTTTGAAACCCTTTTCCACGCGCTGGCGTGTCATCGAGGGCGGCGCTGTATTCGATATCGAGCGGCGGTCCAGCCCCTCGGAGATCGGGCCGAGGCCATCGATCGGCTCGCAAAGCGAATTGACCGTGCGGCCGCACCAGCTGGCGGACGGGGAAATCCGAAAGGCGCCCTTGCGTATCACAGTGTCGTGGATGCCGATCGGCTCGCCCGGTTCGATCGGGCAAACATAGGTCAGCTCCGGCTCCACCCTGACGACTTCGCCGAGGTGGACGCCGGTCGGCGATTTGTGAGCGACGAACTCGCCCAGGCGTACATGGCGCGACATGCCGGTGACGGTGTAGTGGCCTGCCGCAATCGTCTGCACGTGGCCGCCGGGAGCGACGAGAAGAGCCGGGTTGGCGTAGCGCTCCACCAGGCCTGCGAGGTGCGAGAGCTTGGGCGAGAGGCCGCCTTCGGTGAGGGGTGCGTTCGACATGCTTCAGATCTTCCGCCTAGCGGCTGCCCCCGAGCGTCTTGATCGCCTCGCCGAAGGAAGCCTCGCTGTCCTTGGAAAGCGAGGCTATGCTCTCGAAGGCCCGGTTCACTTCGATCAGCTGCGTGATTTCGCGCATGGCATTGACGTTGGAGTTTTCCAGATAGCCCTGTTGGACACCGACATTGAAGCGGTCGGTGATGGCGCGCGGCGTTTCGGTGGTCATGATCCCGCTGTTTTCATAGCGAAGATAACCCTTGCTGATGTCTGTTTCGAACAGACCAAGCGAACCGGCCTGCTTGTTGTCCTGGTAGATCAACCCGTCAGAGCCTACCTTGGGCTCTCCGCCGGCCTTGTTGAGCTGGATCGGCGCACCACCGGCATCGAGGACCGGGTAACCGCGTACGGACACAAGTTCCCCGGAATCCTTCAGCGTAAAGCGGCCGTCCTTGGTCAGAACCTTGCCGGCAGGCGTCTCAAGCGAGAACCATGCATCACCCTTGATCGCAAAGTCGAGCATGTTGCCGGTGTGCTCGAGTTCGCCATTGTCACCGGACAGATAATCATTGCCCTGCGAGACATAGGCGATCTTGGCATTGATCTTGTTGCCCGTCTCACTCAGCATCTGGTTGAATTTCACCTCCGTACCGCGGAAACCGGTCGTGTTCACGTTCGCCATGTTGTCGGCGATAGTATCGAGGCGCCGTTCAAGCGCCATCTGGGACGACAACGAAACATAAAGACCGGATTGCATTAAGGTAAGCTCCTGGCATTGGCGATGAACAGTACGAGACCCATGCGTTTGCAGTCGGTTCGACCACGGGCTCGCTGAGGCGGCATCTCAGAAACGGGCACGGATGCCCATTCGTCACCTGCAACCTGACAGCAAATCCTTGTGCGAAGCTGGCATGCAGGAGGCTTGTTTTCAGGGCCGATCATCAGCCTCACGCAAGCCAACAGTCCTATCCATTCGGTTGAAAATAACGATCAGGTTTGGACTGACGATGAATATCATTATCGGATTTGTGATTACCTGCGGCTGCATCGTCGGCAGCTTCATGGCGATGGGCGGGCATATAGACGCGCTCTGGCAGCCATTCGAACTCGTGATCATCGGCGGCGCCGGCCTGGGCAGCTTCATCATGGCCAACCCGATGAAGGTCGTTAAGGATTCGGGAAAGGCGCTTGGAGAGGCTTTCAAGCACTCCGTCCCGAAGGAGCGGAACTACCTCGATACGCTCGGCGTCCTCTATTCGCTCATGCGCGACCTGCGCACGAAGTCGCGCAACGAGATTGAAGCCCACATCGACAACCCGGCGGAATCGTCGATCTTTCAAGCGGCTCCGACTGTCCTTAAGAACAAGGAGATCACGGCGTTCATCTGCGACTACGTGCGCCTGATCATCATCGGCAATGCCCGCTCGCATGAGATCGAGGCGCTGATGGATGAAGAGATCAATACGATCCTTCACGACAAGATGAAGCCGTATCACGCCATCCAGATTATGGGCGACGCCTTCCCGGCGATCGGTATCGTGGCCGCCGTTCTCGGCGTCATCAAGGCGATGGCTCATATCAACGATTCGCCAGAAGTTCTCGGCCACCTGATCGGCTCCGCGCTTGTCGGAACCTTCCTCGGCATTCTGCTTTCCTATTGCCTCTGCTCGCCGCTGGTCTCGCAGATCAAGGTTGTGCGTTCGAAGCAACATCGTCTCTACGTCATCGTGAAGCAGACGTTGCTTGCCTACATGAACGGCTCGGTACCACAAGTCGCCCTGGAATACGGCCGCAAGACGATTTCGGCCTATGAGCGACCCTCCATCGATGCCGTCGAGCAGGAAATGATGAACCCCGGCGGCGAGAACAAGGCGGCATAAGCACATGAATGCTCCACTCAAGAAACCCGTGATGGACGACGCTCTTCTCGCGAAGCTGACAGGCAGGCTGGGCGACCGCACAACGATCGAAAAGCTCTGCAGCTCCTTCGGCAACGTCTACTGCGAATTCCTGCCGGACATCATCAAGAGCGAAACCGATCTGGACGTCGTGGTAAGCTACATCGGCTGTCACCGCGGCTATAAAAGCGACCTGATTGCCGCTCTTGGCGAGAGCGTCACGCTCGTTCATGCGGTGCTGCGCAACTGGTCGCAGAATGTGACGCTCGCTTGCGGCAACCGCTTCATCATCACCCTGATGGAACACCTGTTGGGAGCGTCGCCGGAAACAGTGGAGCAACCCGCCGACCGCGTGCTTTCCGCCATCGAGCTGGAACTTGCCGTTACGGTCTTCGAAAAGATCGCCAACGTGCTTCGTTCCGCCGTGAACGCGCCAGGCGGCTTCGAGCCCATTCTGGAGCAGCCGCATGCGATCGAAACTGCGACGAAATCCGCCGACGACAAGGTCGACGAATTCGCTGCCGCCATCACCATGTCGATCACGCTTTCCGGGATTACGTCCGAGTTCTCGCTGATCGCGCCGCAGGCAGCACTGCTGAAAACCACGGTTACCGCCCCGCGAGCGCAGAACCAGACCGCAAAATCATCCATGTGGACGGAACAACTCACGGAGCAGGTGCATCGCTCACAGGTCACCCTTGATGCCAAGATTCGCTTGCAGGACCTGACGCTCAGGACGATCTCGAAACTGGCAGCAGGCGACGTGATCCCCTTCCATGACAGCGGCGACGTGCGGGTCGATGTCAGCGCCAACAGCAGGGACCTGTACGTGTGTGAGTTTGGACGCTCGGGCGAGCATTATACCGTTCGGGTCAAGGATACGATCAACTCGGATGACGAGCTCATCCGCCACTTAATGAATTAGCCCATTTCCGTCCCCCTGCCCCAAGGCAGGTTGAGGCAAGTTTCAACTGGAATAGTGATTTCATGGCGACGAATAAGACAAACCAGAACAGCGATCTTTCACTAGAGCTTCCGGGCAACGAGGCCGAACTTGATCAGGCTATCGACGACCTGCGCGGCGTTCTGAAGACCGACGCGGACGGCGCAATGCCTGATTTCAGCGACGAAGCCGACGCGTTTGGCGGCGGCACCGATCTCTCGACCTTCGGCGGCGATCTCGACGCCGTCGGCGAGACGACATTCGGCGGCTCCTTGGACTTTGGTGCCACGGACTTCGATGGAGCCACAGACCTAGGCGATTCGTCGTTCGGCGATTCGTCGTTCGGCGCTTCCGCCTCGGTCGCAGCACCGCTTGGCAGCGCCATGCAGTCGAACCTGGACCTGATCCTGGATATTCCGATCGATGTTCAGATCATGCTCGGCAGCAGCCGCATGCAGGTGTCCGGCCTGATGAACCTCAACGAGGGCGCGACGATCGCCCTCGACAAGAAGATCGGCGAGCCGGTCGAAATTATGGTCAACGGTCGCAAGATTGCGCGCGGCGAGATCACTGTTCTGGAAAACGACGACACGCGATTTGGTGTGAAGTTGATTGAAGTTCTGAGCACAAAGAGAGCCTGATCCCTATGTTGGGACGGAGAGGTTAGACCATGATGGACTTTGACGATTTCGGCGGCGCTCTTGCCGGGAAACCGTTGACCCAGGCTGAAAAAGCAGCGGCCGTTCTTCTCGCTATGGGAAAAGGGGTCGCTGGCAGGCTGTTGAAGTATTTCACGCAAGCCGAGCTGCAGACAATTATCGGATCGGCGCAGGCATTGCGCGCCATCCCGCCGGATGAATTGCTGAGTCTCGTCGCAGAGTTCGAGGATCTCTTCACCGAGGGCGCGGGCCTGATGGACAACGCCCGGGCAATCGAAAGCATCCTCGAGGAAGGCCTCACGCCTGATGAAGTGGACAGCCTGCTGGGCCGGCGCACGGCTTTCCAGGGCTACGAAACGTCTATCTGGGACCGTCTCGGCGAAGGCGACCCCGTCTTCATCGGCAAGTTCCTGCTGCGCGAACATCCGCAGACTGTCGCCTACATCCTTTCCATGATGCCGTCCTCCTTCGGCGCCAAGGTCCTGATGCAGATCCCGGACAGCAGGAGAGCGGATATCATGAACCGCACGGTCAACCTGAAAGCCGTCAGCCCGAAGGCCGCGCTGATCATCGAGAAGCAGGTGATGACGCTGCTTGCCGAGATCGATGCGGAGAAGAATTCGATCGGTTCGGCGAAGGTCGCGGAACTGATGAACGAGATGGAGAAGCCGCAGGTCGATACGCTGCTTACGTCGCTGGAATCGATCAGCCGCGAATCGGTCAACAAGGTCCGTCCGAAGATCTTCCTGTTCGAGGACCTCATGCTCATGCCGCAGCGCAGTCGCGTGATGCTGCTGAACGACACTGCGGCGGATATCCTGACCATGGCGCTACGGGGCGCCTCCTCGGAGATGCGCGAGACGGCTCTTGCCTCGATCAGCCCGCGCCAGCGCCGCATGATCGAGTCGGATCTGCAGAGCGGAACGGTCGGTATCAACCCGCGCGAGATAGCAATCGCACGACGCGCCATTGCCCAGGAGGCGATTCGCCTGTCCAATTCCGGCCAGATCCAGCTCAAGGAAGCGGAAGGCGACGGCGCGGAAGCGGCATAAGGCGCTGTTGTTGTGCACAGTTTGGCTGCTTTCGATTGTCGCGATTGATTGGGACAGTCGCCACAGGTAGCTTTGGAAACGGCCGCACTCTGGTGCGGCCGTTTCTTTTTGATGGAGGGTCTCGACCTTGGCCGACGACGACAAGGACAGCAAAACAGAAGACCCTACCGCGAAAAAGAAAGGCGACGCGGCGGAAAAAGGCAACGTGCCGTTTTCGCGTGAGCTGCCGCTTTTTGCGACAGTTCTTGCCACGTTTATCTATCTGATCTTCTTCCTGCCGACAGGCCTCAGTCGGGTTGGAGAGGCGCTCAAGGATATTTTCGAACAGCCGGATCAATGGAAGCTCGAGACCGGTCCGGACGCACTGTCCCTGTTCGTGCATCTCGCCTGGGTTGCCGCGGCACTTCTGGCGCCGGCCATGATCCTGTTCATGACGTTTGGCGTCGCGGCGTCGATCGCACAAAACCTGCCGACGCCGGTGCTTGAGCGCATACGTCCGCAATTCTCGCGCATTTCGTTGGCCAAGGGCTGGTCACGGATGTTCAGTGTGCAGGGGTTGATCGAGTTCGGCAAATCGTTTGTCAAGATCCTGATCGTCGGTGTCGTGATGTTCTTCGTTCTGAGGAGCGAATATTTCGGCGCGATCGACGCAATGTTCTCCGATCCTTCGACGATTTTCACGCGCATGATGTCGGGGATGCAGAAGATTACGATCGTCGTCCTCATCGCGACTGCTGTGGTCGCTATCGCCGACTTCTTCTGGACACGGCATCATTGGTTCACCGAACTCAAGATGACCCGGCATGAGGTGAAGGAAGAAAACAAGCAGTCGCAAGGCGACCCATTCGTAAAAAGCCGCCAACGCTCCCTGATGCGCGACCGCGCGAGGCGCCGAATGATCGCCAGTGTACCCCGAGCGACCATGGTGATCGCCAACCCGACTCACTACGCGGTGGCTCTGCGATACGTGCGAGAAGAGAATGATGCACCCGTTGTCATTGCAAAGGGCCAGGACCTAATCGCCTTGAAAATCAGAGAAATCGCGGAAACGAACGGGATTCCCGTTTTCGAGGATCCACCTCTCGCGCGCTCCATGTTTGCGCAAGTCTCGGTCGATAACGTCATCCCGTCTGTATTTTACAAGGCCGTCGCAGAGCTCATTCATCGGGTTTACGCGACCCAGGCCAAGAACAAACGGGTAAGATAGCCGAATGAAAAAATGCCCCTACTCTGCCCAGCGTGAAAAAATCCTTGCCGAAGCAATCAGCCCGGTCGCCACCGAATTGCGACTTCTGGATGCTTCAGACCTGATCTCGATCCTGCGCTTTGAGTACTACGGCAACCTTACCGATCTCGTTTCTTCGGCAGCCGAGATGTTTTTCCACCCCGGCACGGTCAACTTCGGCCACGGAGGCAGCTACTCGTTGGAATGGGGTGGCAAGCCGGAGGTCGTGATCGATCTCGAAATCAAGCCGCGCGGCGTGACCGTGTATGCGCAGCTGACGCTCGCCGCGGAGTTTGCGGGCATCGAGATCAACCATATCGCGTTCGAAAATCCCTCGGCCGATCCCGACGAGAACACCGCCTTCCTGGAGCGTAGCCTTCAGAACGCTCGTTACAACGTCCCGCCCCTGCAGGCACTGGCAAGCTGAATGTCCGCCACGTCCTTCGGCCTAGCTGATGTAGCCAAGCCGGATTGCTTTTGCGATCGCTTGAATACGGTTGACCGAATCTAGCTTGATTGTCGCGGAGCCGAGATAGGCGTTGACGGTGTGAACCGACAGCCCGAGCTTTTCAGCAATCTCTTCGCTGATCCGCCCGTCTCCGGCCAGTTGCAGGCAGGCGATCTCGCGCTCGCTAAGCGCCTCGGCGGCAGACACGCGTCGTTCGTCCAGAGACAAGAGGTCTATGATCACATGACAGGATCGACCGTGCAGTTCCACGATCATGTCGCTCGGCGGGTGGAGGTCGTCGCCGGTGAACACCACAAAGCCATTTCCGATCGCGCCGAGGCGAACCGGAAAGGCCATACCCGAAAACGGCACGAGCCCATCCTGCAGGCGCGCCATGAACGGCCCGATACCCGCGGGACCGGGAAGCCCGCGATCGTGTCCTCCGGCCCAGGCCAACGGCAGAAGCGACTTCTCGATGTGCTCCAGCAGCGCGTCACCGTATGCATCGGCAAAAGCCTTGCTGAAACCGCCGTTGGCGGGACCCCAATTCTCCAACTCGCAGACCAGCCGCTGCTTGGCAGGCAAGCCCGAACCGGTCATTCGGTAAACGGCAAAATTCTGAGCATCGGCAAGCTTCTGCATCGCAACGAGGCGCGGGAAAAGGTCCGATCGGCTGCTAACCTTGCTGCTGCGCAAAGCCCGCATGCCATCCGAATTGCCTAAGGTCCTGCCTACTGAATGCGCCATTAGCCGTTCCCCTAAACGAGATTGTTCCTGACCGCGAACGCTATGGCTTCAGAGCGAGTCTTTGTCGCTGTCTTTCGCATGACGCTGGTGATGTAGTTGTTGATGGTATTGCGCGAGATACCGAGGATCATGGCTATCTCGTCACTCGTCTTGCCTTCGGCGATCCAGAAGAGGCATTCCAGCTCCCGGTCCGTCAACTCGAAGTCGCGATCGCTCTTGGAAACGCCGCACTGCAGCAAGCTGGTAAAATAGGCGGTAAGCAGGCCGACGTCTCGCAACCGCTCCTGCGACAGGATGAAGCCGTCGTCGAACAGGAACATCAATGCCAGCCGCGAGCGGCCGATGTTGAACATCAGCGAACAGTACTGGCGGCTTGCGCCGTCCGGCACCTCGGCCGTCGCCGGCAGGAGGGCAAAGTGGGGCTGGAAAAGCTGCATGCATTTTTCCAGCTCGGTGGCGCGGGCAAAGCCTCCGGCAAACGTATCGCCAAGGTTGGTGACCAAGTCAAACGGCCAATCCGATGTGACGACAAAGTCCAGGCCGGCTTCCTGGACCAGGTCGGCCCGGGCAAGAAGATAATGAGAAGCGCCGACGTAGTCGGTTAGGATACGAAGTCCTGGCTGCAACTTTCCCGTGCTTAGAGCTCCGGACAACTGACTTATCAGCTCGTCGCGCGATGACAGGTTCGTTGCGGCGATGCCGACGAAGTTTGCCGTGTGCGTATCGCTCTTGAGAGCTTGCAATATATGCATGTCCATTGGCAAATCCTGCGGCTGAGAACCGATCACGACAGAAGCTAGATCCGCGGTTTCCTGAACCGTTATGCAGCTTCTCCGCGAATCACCCAAGCCTAAGCCAAGCGCGAAAAATCGCTATCTCCGAGTTCTTGGGATTTACTTCCGCTGCATTTTGTGCGCCGATTCGCACACCGATCTCGTCTTTTGAAAGCCTCTTGAAACTAGGATGATTCTAGGCCTTGTGGCAACACGATTCGCGTCAAACGCGAATCGAAGCTGTGAACCGTTTCTTTGAGCGCGCACAAATGAAAAAAGGCCGGTTGCCCGGCCTTCTGTTATGCGGCGTTTCCGACCGCCCATTTTCGGAGGATTTTCGCAGCACGTTCCTCGTTGATTTCGACCATTCGGCTCAGCTTGCGTTCCGGACCCTCCTTGACGCGGCGATTGAAGTTGCCGTCGTCGTCGCCCAGGCTGAGAAGATCTTCCGTACTGTCGAAACCGAAATCCGATCCGAAGCCGTCCATCAGCGCGCCCCCGCTGCCCACGCCGGCCGCCGGGGCAAAGTCCGGCAGTTCCAGACCGGCACTCTGGGGCGAGGTGTCACCTTCCAGGGATGCGCCCCCGGCCATGCTGCGGACCATCGGACGGACACCCATCCAGACGACCAGGAAGGCGACCGCGACGAAGGCAAGCGAGTTGATGATGCCTGCCAGGTTACGGCTCAGCATATCCATCACACGGACGCCGGTACCGGTATCTTCGAGGAGCTGGTTGTCCAGAAAATCCATCGCCGTGACCGTGACGACGTCGCCGCGATTGGTGCTGGTGCCGGCGGCGGAGGCCACGATCTTCTGCATTTCGGCCAGATAGGCGTCGACCTTGGCCTGGTCGACCGGTTCACCGACCATCTTTGCAATACGACCCTTGTTTACCACAACGGCGACGGAGAGCTTTTCGACCTTGTAGCTGTTACGGGTCGTTGCGGTGGTCTTGCTGTTGATTTCGTAGTTGGTCTGCTCTTCCTTCTTATCCGACTTGTCCTGCGACTCAGGCCCAGTGGGGCCGCCAGAGTCGGGTGCTGCCTGCGGAATGTTCTGTTCGACCGTGGTTGCGTTGTCGGATTGCTTCTGCTGCGACTGGGACGCTTCCTTGGTCGTGCGGATGGAGCGTTCGACCTTCGATTCCGGATCGTAGGTCGTTTCCTGGATCTGCTGGCTGTCCGTATTGAGATCGGCCGTCACGCTGGAGCGGAAGTTGTCCATCCCGAGGAAGGGGGCGAGCGCCTTGTCGATGTTCGATTCGACTTCGTCCTGAACGTTCTGGACGATGTTCAGCGAACGGTTCAGGGAGCTGTTACTTGCCTCGTCGCCGGATGCAAGCAGTTGGCCGGCGGAATCAAGGATGGTGACGTCGCCGACGTCCAGCCCCGGCACTGCCGAGGCAACAAGATGACGGATCGAGGTGGCTGCGGTACGTCCGGTGGAGGCGCCGGCGCGGATCATGACGGAAGCCGTCGGCTTCTGCTCCGCCCTGCGGAAGTTGCCGACCTCTGGCATGACGATATGGACGCGCGCTGCGGTGATGCCGGAGATGGACTGGATCGTACGACCGATCTCGCCCTCAAGCGCCCGAACCCGCGTCACTTCCTGCATGAATGAGGTCAGACCGAGTGAACCGACATTGTCGAACAGCTCATAGCCCGCATTGGCGCTGTTCGGCAGGCCGCGCTCGGCAAGCAGCAGACGTGCTTTGCCGGTCATGCCTGCGGGAACGGTAAGGCTGGTGCCATCCGTGCCGACCTGGAAACCGATATTTGCTTCGGCAAGCGCGATGCTGATCTGGTTCAGATCCGGCGCGTCGAGCCCGACATAAAGCGTTTCTTGAGCGGGTTTATTGACCAAAAAGGCCGCGCCCAGAATAAGGGCAACGGAAACCACCCCAATGCCGGCCAACGCCAGCAAGCGATTCCGTCCTAACGAACTGAAGTTCCTAATAATCTGAACTAATTGATTTAACAGATTCATTCTGTTCTCGCACGATCTTCACAGACAAAGCAGGCTTATTGCCTCATTCGACCATAGGGGCCGAAACTTGTGCGAGCGTTTCGTATCGACGTGCGAGGAGACATCCGTTTAGAAGAAGTCGAAGTCTCCGGCGGCCTTGTTGAGGGGCTGCGAATGGCCGTGACGCAGGGCACCGGCCAACGCATGCTGCATCTCGCTCAACTTGACGAGCCTGAGCGCGGTGGCGACATCGACCATCCAATCATTGGAAATCTCACTGGTGATGGTATCGATGAACTCAGCGAGCCCACGGGTCTTCTGGACGGCAAGGTCGATACCCTGCATGACCTTCATGCTTTCAGGCGAATTCAGGAGATCGGTGCCACCGCCCAGGTCCAGCAGTTGAGGCTCGATCCGCTCGATCAGATAGGCGACGTCGTGCAGTTCCGAGACAACCCGCATCAATATATCGGGAAGCGCCTCGGTCGGCGACGGTTGCTCCATCTTGGTATTCACGCTCATTGGAACCTCGGTTCAGAAGAATTCGATGCTGGTTTCGACCGGCTTTTGGGGAACAACCGGACGCTGCTCGAGGGCGACGGTTCTTTGCGTCTCCGCACCTGTCAGTGGGTATTGCCGGGCGCGGCCGGAGACCGGCCAGAACTCGAGCTTGCGCCCATGGTCGCCGCCGGTGCTTGAACCGACGACTGGAATGCCTTCGTCCCTCAGGAACTGCGTGGCGAAGGCAGCGTTCTGCTCTCCCACATTGGAGAACGTCGAGATTGTCTTTGCCCCACCGAAGATCTTCGCTTCCAGCCGGTCGCGTCGCGCGCCCTGCTTGAGAAGACCGTTGATCAGCAGCTCCATGAGATGCACGCCGTAGCGCGTCGCATCCCCGCCGGTCATCGGAGTCGTCGCATTGCCCGGAAGGAGGAAGTGGTTCATGCCTCCGACGCCTGCCACGGGATCCCGCAAGCATGCAGCCACGCACGAGCCAAGAATGGTCGTCAATACCGCGTTCGGATCGTTCAGGACCTTCCATTCGCCCTGAATGATGTGGACGCGGCGGGCCGCAACCTCGACATTCATTTCAATGCTCCGAATACGGCCTCGATGGCCGCCTTCATCTTTTCGATGGTAAAGGGCTTGGCCAGGACATTGTTTGCGCCAAGTGCGGCGGCCTTGGTCACCAACGCACGGTCGCCCTGTGCTGTCAGGATGATGAAGGCTGCCTTTTTCGTTGCCGGATTGCTGCGGACTGCCTGCAGCAGGCCGAGACCATCCATCTTCGGCATGTTGAAATCGGAGATCACCAGGTGATGCGGTTGCTGGGCCATGATCTTCATGCCCTGTTCGCCGTCGCCTGCGGATGTGATCTGCTTGAAGCCGAGCTGGGTCAGAGCGTCGCTGAGCAGCAGGCGGCTGGTTACCTGATCGTCGACGATCAGTACTTTGATTTTCTCTGCGATAGACATTAGTCGATTCCTTCCTTTCGGGCGGCTGTCATTTTCAAGATTTCTTCGCCGATGGCGTTCAGCGGCAACTGCTGCTCGACGGCACCGAGTTCGTGGGCGACCCGCGGCATGCCGTAGACCACGCAGGTCTTCTCGTTCTGTCCGAGCGTGCGGGCGCCGGAATGGCGCATCTTCAGGAGACCGGCGGCGCCATCGCGCCCCATGCCGGTCAAGATCACGCCGACGGCATTGCGGCCGGCAAGTTCGGCAACGGAATCGAACAGCACATCGACCGACGGCCGATGGCCGTTTACGGGGTCGAGCTCAATGAGGCGACAACAGGGTGCGTGCGCATTGACGACCTGCAGATGGCGCTCACCGCCCGGGGCGAGGTAGATCTTGCCAATCTCCAGGCGAGCACCATCGGTTGCTTCCTGAACCACCGGCGCGCAGAGGCGATTGAGGCGATCGGCAAAGCTCTTGGTGAAGGTCGGCGGCATATGCTGCGTGATGACGGTCGGTGGGCAATTGGCCGGGAATTTCTGCAAGACGGCAATCAGCGCTTCGACACCGCCGGTCGATGAACCGATCGCGACGATTTTGCGGCCGACACGAAAATCGGCAACGGCAGGAGGCGGCGTGACCGGTGCGGGCTGGGTATATTGGCGGCGTTGCGCGCGGGCTGCGGCCTTGACCTTTTCCGCAAGGTCGGCGAATGGGCGAGCGTCGCCCGGCTGCGGCTTGCCGACACAATCGAAGGCGCCAATCTCAAGCGCCGCCAGCGTTGCGTCGGCGCCGCGATGCGTAAGCGTCGAAACCATGATGACAGGCATCGGGCGAAGCCGCATGATCTTATCGAGAAACTCCAGGCCGTTCATGTTCGGCATCTCGATATCGAGCGTCAGCACGTCGGGGTTCAGCTTCTTGATCGCCTCGCGCGCCTCTAGCGCATCGCCCGCCTGACCGATGACGTTTACGTCCGGGTCCGAACTCAGCACCGCCGTGATCAGGCCGCGCATGGTTGCAGAATCATCGACGACAAGAACCCGTGCAGGCGCGCTCATGCCTTCCTCCCGAAACCCTTGGTCGTGTAGCGGTATGTGGTAATGCCGATATTGTCGAAGACGTTCTTGGCGTCTCCGGAGACGCGCTCGGAATGGCCGATATAGAGGTGGCCACCTTCCGGCAGCAGCTCGCCGAAGCGCGACCAGATTTTCATCTGCGTCGGCTCGTCGAAATAGATCACGACGTTGCGGCAGAAGATGACGTCGAACTTGCCCTTGAACGGCCACTGGGCCATCAGGTTCAGCTCGTTGTAGGTGATCAGCCGCTTGACGCGTTCGTCGACTTGGAACTTCCGCCGTCCGTGGATCTCGACTTCGCTGAACCACTGCTTGCGCATCGCAGGCGAGACGGTTTCGAGGGCGGCTTCGTCGTAGGCGCCGGCACGGGCAATGGCGAGAATCTTAGGATCGATATCCGTCGCCAGTATCCTGAAGTCGTAGTCGGCGATATTCGGCATCATAGACAGGACGGTGAGCGCGATCGAATACGGCTCCTGGCCGTCCGAAGAAGCAGCGGACCAGATACGAATCCTGCCGCCCATCTTGGCACGCTGCAGCAATTCGGGCAGCACATGATCGCGCAGATGCTCGAAGTGATGGTTCTCGCGGAAGAAGCGCGTGAAATTCGTCGTCAGATGCGAGAGCATCTCCCGGCGAGGGGCCGCCCCGGCTGGCGAAGAGACGAGCGAGCAATACTCCCGGAAACCCGAAAGCCCAAGGTTCCGGATGTGCTTGGAAAGACGCGAATAGACCAGCGATGCCTTGGTCTCGTTCAGGAAGATTCCTGCGTCCGAGTAGATCATCGCCGCAATTTCGGTAAGATCGCGGCGCGTCAGCGGATATTCGCCACTCGCCAGAACCTCGTCGGGGCTCCCCTGCCTCGCGTCTTTAGCACTCAGGACACTCATGCTGCTTCGCTTTCCGATTCGGGGAAGATGGCTTCGAGTTCGAGGAGGCAGATCATGCGCTTGTCGATAGCCAGGACACCGCGAGCAAACTGGCGCTGCATTTCCGAGGCGATTTCCGGCGTGGGCTGAACGTTATCTTCGGTAACGGTCAGAATGTCGGACACGGCATCAACCAGCAGACCCACGACCTTGCGGTAAACCTGCGCGACGATAATAACGTGACGCGCTGTCGGCACGGTCGCCGGCATGCCGAGGCGGGCCGACAGATCGATAATCGGCAGCACGGCACCGCGTAGATTGATAACGCCCTTCATGTAGGCGGGCGAGTGCGGCATCGCCGTTGCCGGCGTCCAGCCGCGAATCTCGCGCACCGACATGACATTCACGCAAAATTCCTGATCGCCGATGCGGAACGCGATCAGCTCGCGATCCCCATCCTTCAGACTCTTCACGGCGTACGACATAAGACTATCCCACCGCTGCCAGCGACATTTCCTGCTTCAACGCCTGGCCGCGGGAAGCTCCAACCACTGCGTCGACGTCCAGGATGAGTGCCACGCGGCCGTCGCCCAGAATGGTCGCAGCAGCGATGCCCGGAACGTGCGTATAGTTCGCCTCCAGGCTCTTGATGACGACCTGACGCTGGCCCTGGATCGCGTCGACCATCAGGGCGCGCTGACCGCCGCCTTCGGATTCGACGAGAAGAGCGACACCATCGACGGGGTTGGCCTGCGTCGCGCGGAAGTTCAGGATACGACCGACATCGACCAGCGGGCAGAAGCTGTTGCGGATCGAGATCAGGCGATGGTTGGCGCCGAAGGAATGGATCGCGGCTGCTTCCGGCTGCAAGGTTTCCACGATTGCAGTCAGCGGCACCACCAGCGTCTGTCCGGCGACGGTGACGACCATGCCGTCGAGAACGGCGAGCGTCAATGGCAGGCTCATCGTGAAGACGGAACCCTGCCCCGGCCTGGAGGTGATGTTGATGCGGCCACCGAGCGCCTGGATCGACCGCTTGACGACGTCCATGCCGACGCCGCGGCCTGAGATGTCGGAGATCTTATCCGCGGTCGAGAAGCCCGGCAGGAAGATCAGGTTGTCGATTTCCTCATCCGTCAGGTTGCTGTCGGCCGGGATCAACTCGTTGGCAATCGCCTTCTGGCGAACCTTCTCGCGGTTGATGCCGGCACCGTCGTCGGCAAGCTCGATCAGGATGCGGCCCGAACGATGCTTCGCAGTCAGGCGAACCGTGCCTTCGACGTTCTTGCCGGCGGCAGCGCGCTTCTCGGGGGTTTCGATGCCGTGGTCGACTGCATTGCGGATCATGTGCGTCAGCGGCTCGGCCAACTTGTCGATCACCGTCTTGTCGACTTCGGTGTTTTCGCCTTCGGTGATCAGGCGGATCGTCTTGCCCGTCATGTCGGCGATTTCGCGAACGATACGCGACATGCGCTGGAAGACCGGCTTCACCGGCTGCGCGCGAATCGCCATGACCGAATCCTGGATCTCGCGTGTCAGCTGCTGCAGCTCTTCAAGGCCCATGTTGATCGAAGAGGTGCCGGTCGTGTCGTTCTCGATAACGCTCTGCGAGAGCATCGCCTGATTGATAACGAGCTCGCCGACGAGGTTGATCAGGCGGTCGACGCGATCGAGATCGACGCGGATCGTCTGGCCGGCGCTTGCGGCGGCGTTGTTCTGGGCTGCCGCGGCGGCGTTTGCGGCTGCAGCGGCAGCGGATTCCTTCTTTTCGACGCGGGCAGCAGCAATCTGCGTGACGTTGGACGCTGTTTCAGCGGCTGATACCGCGGTGACAACGTCGGATTTCGGCAGGTCGTGCGGAACGTCGGCGGCATCTACGTCGAGGACCGACAGATCGAACGGAACCGGGATCATCGGCAATTCTTCACTGGCGGCGACCTTGGCAGCTACTTCGGCAACCGTGATCTCAAGGTCACAATCCCATTCCGCAAATTCGAAGACGGTACGGATAGCGTCCTCGCCCTTGTCGGTCTTGAGGGTGACGCTCCAGTGGAAATAGGCGGCCTCCGGATCGAGCTCCTCGAGACCCGTCAGCCCATCCATGTTGCAATAGCAGCTCATCTCGCCGAGGCGGCTCAAATCGCGCAGCAGAAGTGTGGCGTCATTGCCCTTGGAATAGAGGTCGGACCGCGGCTTGAACGCAATTTCGTACGAAGGCATTCCCGCGTTCGCCTCTTCCTCGTCGCCGAAATCATCGAACGAGAAGGGGATCGGCTGAAAGCCGCTGTCGTCGGCAGTCTTCGGTGCGGCTGCGACAGGTGCCGGCGCTTCTGCGGCCGCGGACGGAGACGGAAGCTCGCCATTGGCCAGCGCCTCCAGTTCCTTGACGAGACCGCGGCTGCGGCTCTCATCGACGCCGCCGCCATCGCGTGCAGCGTTGGTCAGGTCTGCGAGAACGTCTGCCGACTTCAGCATGACCTTCAAGACGTCCTGCGTCGGTTCAAGCTTGTTGGAACGAACGCAATCAAGAGTGGTCTCAAACACATGTGCGAAGGCGACGAGATCGTCCAGGCCGAAAGCGCCAGCACCGCCCTTGATCGAATGGACGGCACGGAAGACCGCGTTGACGGTTTCCGGATCGCGATCGCCATCATTCATTTTCAGAAGACCGGACTCCAGTTCGGCGAGCTGTTCCTCGCACTCCTGGAAAAAGATCTCTTTGATTTCGTTCATATCCATAGGCGAAAATCCTGGGTTTAAGCGGTTACGCGCTCAATGGCATCGATCAGCTTGGCAGGGTCGAAAGGCTTTACGATCCAGCCGGTGGCGCCGGCCTGGCGCGCGCGGTTCTTCTTTTCCGCATCGCTTTCGGTCGTCAGAACCAGGATTGGAATTGCCCGGTATTTCTCGTTGCGGCGAACACCTTCGATGAATCCGAAACCATCGAGACGCGGCATGTTGATGTCGGTGACGATGACGTCCGGGTTGGATTCTTCCAAAACCTCAAGCCCTTCGATGCCATCTTCTGCCTGGATCGTCTCGAAGCCCGCATTGTTCAGGGTCACGAGAAGCATGTTGCGGATGGTCCGTGAATCATCCACGGTAAGTACTTTTTTCTTCATTGCCGGATCTCCTTGGCAAGCAGATGGTGAATGTCGACACCAATCAGCTGCATGGTTTTCTGAAATGCGTCCGAGACCTTGGTGAAGGTGAACGCCAGTTTGTCCTCATCCCAAGTCTTGGCTCCCGCCATGAGCACCTGCGCGCCAAGCGTTCCGACGCGCTCGACGGCAGAGGCATCGATCTGCACGTCGCTACCCCGGAGCGACAAGAGCTTGTCGCGCAAGACTGTCGCTTCGTTGAGATCGAGGACCGCTGCCAGGTTCAGCGTTTTCGCACTCTTCTTTGCTGCCATCAGCTTTTCCTTGTCCCCAGATGTGCGCCCGACAAATGTGAGCCGTCATCATATTCCAGTGATTCAGTAAACACTCCGACCTCCCCCGAGGCTTGCGAGCGGCCGGACGAAATCAAAACCTTCGTCCTCGTTTTCCACCCCCGCCCGGACAGGCTGCACCGCAATGGCGCGCGCGGGCCAGCGCTCCGTCTGGGCATTTTGCCGTGCCAGACGGAACTCGCGAACGGTTCGTCCGAGTTCGACGATCACGGAGTGAAGATCGTCGGCGCTTTCAGCGGATTGCGTTGCCGCGCCGGCGCCCTGCGCGACGCGCACGCCGAGACCCTTGACGTCTGTGGTGACCATATCGAGCGCCGAGGCGTGCTCGTTGGCCTGGCTGGCGACCGTCGCGATCGCGGCGTTGATCTCAGTGACCTGGCGGGCGATGCTGCCGATCGAATCCTGCGTGCGACCGACCATCTGGACGCCGGCGCCGACCTGGGCTTTGGTCGTGCTGACCAGCGTTTTGATTTCGCGCGCGGCATCGGCAGAACGCTGTGCCAGGGCGCGTACTTCCTGCGCGACGACAGCAAAGCCGCGGCCGGAATCGCCGGCCCGTGCCGCCTCGATGCCGGCGTTGAGGGCAAGAAGATTGGTTTGAAAGGCTATTTCATCGATCGCGCCGATGATCTGGCCGATCCGTTCGGCGGACTTCTCTATATCCGCCATCGCCTCGATCGCGCGCCCGACGACCTGTCCGCTTTCTTCCGCGGCGACCCGGGTCGAGGCGGAGGCCTGCTCGGCTGCGCGGCTACCCGCGGCACCCTGGCGAACCCCTTCGGAAAGATCGGCAAGAGCTGCGGCCGAAGATAGCAACTCTTCGGCATGACCGGACGTGTTGACGGCGAGGCACCGCGAGGAGTCACCCAGCACCTGCACCGAAGCCTCCGCGGCTGCTGACTTCTCGCTGATCGCCCTGAATTCAGACTGCAAGACATCGAGCGCGCGGTTCAGCGCTTCGGCGATGTCGCCATGTGCACTGTCTGGTTCGACGGCAGCACGAACCGTGAGGTCGCGGGCGGCAAGGCCTTCGATGACATCCGCAAACAACCGGGAGACCGCGGCCTTGTCGGTGTCGCGCTGGTCGGCAAGCTGCCGCTGTTGGGACGCCCGCAGCGCATTGAAGCGCAGTGAAACGGCAATCTCGACATCCACCATCACAAGCCGGATGATGGCGTTCATCAGTTCGGTGGTTTCCCGGGCCCGGCGCTTGGCGCCCGGCAGGAACGAATGGCCCGAAAGCTCGTCGGCGAGACCTGCGATCGCATGTTCGAGCACGACGCCATGGCCGGCGATATGCCAGCGCGGGTCGAGGCCCATTTTGCTCTCCGTATCCGACAGGACCTTCACGCGCTCCGCGTAGAGGCTATCAAACCGCGCATCCGTCAGGACATCCCAATGGGATGCCTGGAGATCGTGCAGACGCTCGACCTGACGCTCACTTTCGAAATTGCGCGCAGCGTCTGGAAAAGACTGGAAACGGTGGAAGAGATCACGAAGGCCGGCCGTCAGATGCTGCTGAAGAGCGGGCCGGTGGCGGCGGACCATGTCGCACTGATCGCTATCGAGGCCAGCAAAGCGCAGGCGGTCGCGCAGGCTGCCTGCCTGTGCTCCTCGTCCCTGATCCGATGGCATATCCTGCCCCAACGTCTGTCCCCAACACTGTCCGGGCGGACGCCCGGAAAAAATCCATGCTTCATCCAATATGCGCAGATCACAGGCGCAGCAGAACACCGGCAATCGCCAGCGGGCTGAAGCCTCCCGATCAGTGCATACTGTTGCAAAGCTGCTTGAGAGATGGATACCGGATCGACCCGGTACGGCGGTTCGGCGTCATGCCTGGTGGGGACGAGTCAATCTTCCCATTCCGACGTGTGGTGCAATGTTTATGGTTAATTCCTTGCGTGAAGGTTAATGCGCATTTTATGAAGGCCCGCTTTCGTGGGAACGCAAATAACCATCTATGAATTACTGGGCTTGCGTTGCTTGGCTGCTACAAGTCTGAAGCAAGCTTCGTGCTATATCCCGCCAAAATGCGACATGACGTCTGAAGGATTGAGCAATGATTGTTCTCGGATTGGGTTCCTGCTTACTGGCGATAGCCGTTCTCGCAGCCGTTGCGCTGCTGGATCGTATCGCCGCAAACCGCGGCGCTTTGTCTCTTCGCGTCCTTTGAATTTTCGTCATAAAACCGCAGTACGACAACGCTGACGCGTTAATAGTCACGCACCAGCTGTACCGGCCCCTCATGGGTCCTTGGGCAGTTCAACGGAAATCCGGTTCATGTCTGCCCGGCTAGGTCTCTTCATCATCAGCGGCATTACGCTGTGGCGTGTCATCACGCTCCATTTCGACAACACGGATCTGTTTGTCGATGAGGCGCAATACTGGCTCTGGTCGCAAAATATCGATTTCGGCTACTATTCAAAGCCGCCCATGATCGCCTGGATCATCCGGGCGATGACCGAAATTTCCGGGTCAACGTCGATATTCTGGATCCGACTCTGCGGGCCGCTGGTCCACATGGCGACCGCCCTTGTGTTGATGAAGACGGCGAAGCGGTTCGTCGGGGCCGAAGTCGAAGGTTGGACTGGCGTTACCTACATCACGCTGCCGGGCGTAGCGCTGTCATCGGTCTTCTTCTCGACTGACGTTGTGCTCCTCTTTTTCCTCGCCGTTGCGCTCCTTGCCTATTTCGGGCTTACCCGGCAGCGCTCGATCGGGCGGGCGCTGCTCATGGGTATCGCCGTCGGCTGCGCCTTTCTGTCCAAGTATGCAATCCTGTTCGTCGTTCCCGGCGGTTTGATCGCATTGATGCTGATGCCATCGGCCAGCATCGCCTGGAGAGACTTCTTCATTTCCGCTGCCGCGGCCGTGGCTGTGGCCTCGCCGAACTTGTGGTGGAACGTCATGCACGATGCGACGACGGTGAAGCATACCACGAGCATTGCGCATTGGAGCGCTCCCGGCATCGACTTGCGCCACGGCATCGAGTTCTTTGCTGCGCAATTCGGCGTCGTTGGACCGATCGTGTTCCTTGCCATTCTATGGGCAGTCTACCGAGCCATAAGGGGCAATAGCAATGCATTCGAAAAGCTCCTGATCTGGCTTTCGGTTCCCGTCATCCTTCTCATCACCTTCCAGGCGGTGGTCGCCAAGGCCTACGCCAACTGGGCCGTGACCGCATACGTCGCCGGCACGATCCTTGCCGTCTGGCTGCTTCACCGCGAGTGGCCGAAAGGGTTGCGGGTTTCGCTGGCCATCAACGGCTTCGCCAGCATCTTCTTCCCCCTGGCAGCGGTCTTCGCGCATCAACTCGTGCTGCCGAACGGCGACGAGGCAATGAAGCGCTATCTCGGACGGAGTGCCATCAGCCGCAAGGCAGGCGATCTGGCACGCCAGTCCGGCACCACGATCATCGTCAGCGACAGCCGCGACATTCTTGCCGATATGTTCCATACGCTCAGAACCGAACCGCTGCGCATTTACGCGCGGCCGCCGGCAGGCGCTCCCGAGAACTACTACGAACAGACCTTCGCGCTGCCGGGCGACATCAGCCAGGACGTTCTCTTCGTCACAACGCAGCCCATCGATTGCTTGCACGCATCAAAGGCCACCACATCCTGGGAGCCGACTGACGGCTACTATCGCGGCAAGACCATCTACACGTATAAAGTCTCGCCGAGCTGCTTGGCGGGCACCAAGTAACTTATCATTGCGTCGATGGAAGGCACAGACAGGTCCCTACGCCCTCGACTTCGACAAACGCAACGCCACCTTTTTCAAAGGCCGTGCGCAACTGTGCTTCGGTCGCGCGGTGGATTTCGTGATGCCTTCCTTCGTAGTCTCGGATCGTGCTTCGCGAGACCGCAGCCTGATCGGCAAGATCGAGTTGCGTCCAATCGAGCAATCCGCGAGCGGCGCGGCATAGTGCCGGTGTCAGAATTGTTTCTTTCGCGCCTTGACCCATATCGTCAAACCACCCATATTGGTTGATATCAGTCATATATGTCATATTTTAAATGGGATTTCCAGCTCGGGAGAGAATGATGCCGCACGATACGCCTTTGATTTCGACGATCGTCGGGGGTCTCGTGCTTGCGTTCATCCTTGGCGCGCTTGCCAACAGGCTCCGCCTGCCCCCCTTGGTCGGCTATCTCGTCGCCGGCGTTCTGGTCGGCCCGCACACGCCCGGCTTCGTGGCAGACCAGGGATTGGCGCCTGAGCTCGCGGAAATCGGCGTCATTCTCTTGATGTTCGGTGTCGGCCTGCATTTCTCGCTCAAGGATCTTCTCTCCGTGCGGGGCATCGCCGTGCCCGGAGCTATCGTCCAGATCGCCTTTGCCACACTGCTCGGTTGGGGATTGGGAGCGATCATGGGATGGCCAACGGGAGGGAGCCTCGTCTTCGGCCTCGCTCTTTCCGTTGCTTCGACAGTGGTTCTTCTGAAGGCGCTGCAGGAGCGACGGCTGGTCGAGACCGAACGCGGCAAGATCGCGGTCGGTTGGCTGATCGTCGAGGACCTTGCCATGGTTCTGGCGCTCGTCCTCATCCCTGCGGCCGCTAGCCTCGGTGGCGGGCATGGAGCAGTCGAGCCACTTTCCGCAGCCGTCAGCCGATTGTTCGGCCTGGATCTCGGCATCGGCGGGATCATTGGCATGACGCTTGTGAAAGTGGCGCTGTTCGTCGGCGTGATGCTGATTTTCGGCCGCCGCGTCATCCCCTGGACGATGCACCGCATCGCTCACACCGGCTCCCGCGAGCTTTTCCGCCTCGGCGTGCTTGCCATCGCTCTCGGCGTCGCCTTCGGAGCTTCGAAGCTCTTCGGCGTGTCGCTGGCGCTCGGCGCCTTCTTTGCCGGGATGGTTCTGGCCGAAAGCGAGCTCAGCCACCGGGCCGCGCAGGAAAGCCTGCCGCTTCGCGATGCCTTCGCGGTGTTGTTCTTCGTGTCGGTCGGCATGCTGTTTGATCCGAACATCCTGGTCGACAAGCCAATCCCGTTGCTTGCCACCGTCTTCATCATCGTTATCGGAAAGTCGCTGGCCGCCTTTCTCATCGTGCTGGTGTTCCGCAAGCCGATAGGAACGGCGCTGACCATTTCGGCAAGCCTGGGGCAGATCGGTGAATTCTCCTTCATTCTGGCCGCGCTCGGCGTCGATCTTGGGCTGCTGCCCGAAGAGGGACGCGATCTGATCCTCGCCGGCGCGATCATCTCGATCATCCTCAACCCTCTTGTCTTCTATGCATGCGACCGGCTGCGTCCGCTCCTCGAACCGGCCAAACGCGAAGAGCCGGTCACAGAGATTAAGGAAGAGACAGTCCCCGAGCCCGCCGAAGTGCCGCTGGCTGTCGCGGACGACGTGCGCAAGACCGATCTTCGCGGACACGCCATCCTGGTCGGCTACGGCCGCGTCGGCAGTATCGTCGGTCAAAACCTGAAGTCCTCGGGAACGCCCTTTCTCGTCATCGAGGATTCAGACAAGCGTATTTCCGAACTCAGAGATCAGGGGATCGAGGTCATCAGCGGCAACGCCGTTTCGCGCGACGTGCTGAACCTCGCGAACCTTGCCGGCGCGCGAAGCCTCGTCATCGCGATTCCGAATGCCTTCGAGGCATGCGGCGTGGCGGAACAGGGGCGCGCCGCCAATCCGGGCGTCCTCATCGTCGCCCGTGCCCACTCCGACGCGGAAGTGGAAGAACTCAAGGAATACGGCGCCGACACAGTCATAATGGGCGAGCGGGAAATCGCGATGGGCATGCTTGACCGCCTCTCTCAAGTGCATCATGACAGTGCAGACTATGAAGACGAGGCCGAGGCTGGTACAATCCGGGCCGAAGAAACGCCTTACATTGAAAAAGAATGAGAGACTTCTGCGCCGTTGAGCCGGTTCGAGATTGAAAATGCAGACGACCACGGGATGAGGCTCGACACGCGCCGCATGACGTGTCGTGTTGCCGTTTCTCTTGCCGTCGCGATCTTCGCCTACATCGGACTTCTCTTTGGCGGCAACCTCGTTCTGGGTCCGGCGCGTGGGCCGAATGCATTCTCGTCTTCGAGCAAGGAAGGCCAGCCGCTGCAACTCAGCGCGCGGGACGTGGTGCGCGGGATTCTCGCGGCCGACCGCAGGGTTGCGCCGAAATATGTGGCCTACGATTCCGGCAAAGCGATCCTTGCAAATCCGCCGACCATCAAATTCGCCTTCGGTCGCGGTCCGTCACTCTCTTTGCCCCTTGGCCTGCCACTTCATGCGACGGGCGCCAAAGCCTACGATTCGCACGGCCCGCCGCCGGCAACGGCCTGATCACGCGCGCCTGACTTGGCGCTTCCTATCTGCATTTACGACACGCCGCCCGCGCCACACGCGCAGGCTCAGGCGTTATCAAGGATAAACAACCATATGCGCACTTCACCATGGCTGGTGATCACCTACACGGTGATCATTCTCCTCGGCGTTCTGATCGCCTTGCCCAACGCCCTGCCGCAATCCGTCCTGCAGCGCATGCCTTCCTGGCTGCCGCATAGCCAGGTTTCCCTGGGCCTCGACCTTCGCGGCGGCTCGCACCTCGTTCTCGAAGTCGATGAAGCGGACCTGACCCGCGAGCGGCTGCAGTCGCTTCTGCAGGATGCCCGCCGCGTGCTTCGCGAAAAGAGCATCGCCACGAAATCGGTGGTTCGCAATCAGAACCAGATCGTCGTCGTGCTGACCGATCCGGCGCAAAGCGACGCTGCGGTGACCCAGCTCAAGACGCTCGGCAATACGATCGGGACCGGCATCAGCGCCGGCCAGTCGGATCTGTCGGTCAACGCAAGCGGCGGCAACATTACGGTCGGCTTCTCGCCTGCCGGCATCGCCAGCAACGTCGATTCGGCAGTCCAGCAGAGCCTCGAGGTCATCCGCCAGCGCGTTGACCAGGTGGGAGTCGCCGAACCGACCATCCAGCGCATCGGCGCAAATCGCGTCCTCGTTCAGCTGCCGGGCGCCCAGGATCCCACACGCCTTCGCCAGCTTCTCGGTTCGACCGCGAAGATGTCCTTCCACATGCTCTCACCAACCAACGCGCCGGGACCCGGCGTGACGATGTTGAAGGATGAAAAGGGCGAGGCCTATCCCGTTCTTGACCGCGTCGAGATTTCGGGCGACCGCCTGTCGGATGCTCGTGTGAGCTTCGATCCGAACACGCATGAGCCGGTCGTCAGCTTCCGCTTCGACAGTGCAGGCGCCACCCGCTTTGCTGAGATCACCCGCCAGAACGTCGGCAATCCCTTTGCCATCGTACTCGACGACAAGGTGCTGAGCGCACCCGTCATCCGCGAACCGATCACCGGCGGCTCCGGCCAGATCTCCGGCAGCTTCTCCGCCGACAGCGCGACGACGCTGGCCGCCATGCTGCGCGCCGGCGCCCTGCCCGCCAAGCTCACCGTCATCGAAGAGCGCACTGTCGGTGCCGATCTTGGCGCCGACGCCATTAAGAAAGGCGTTTACTCCGGCCTGATCGGCTTCGCCTTCGTCGCCGCCTTCATCTTCTTCCTCTACGGTGCCTGGGGACTCCTGGCCAACGCCGCTCTGGCGCTCAACGTCATCCTGACCTTTGCAGGCCTGACGCTGATCGGCTCGACCCTGACGCTACCCGGCATCGCCGGTGTCGTGCTCGGCATCGGCCTTGCAGTCGACGCGAACGTCCTCATCAACGAGCGCATCCGCGAAGAAACCCGCAAGGGCAAGAGCGCGTTTGCCGCCATCGACGCCGGCTTCAGCCGCGCCTACTCGACGATCGTCGACGGCAACATGACAGCGCTGATCGCCGCCGCCATCCTCTTCTGGTTCGGCTCCGGACCGGTTCGCGGCTTCGCGGTCACCATGGGCCTCGGCATCATGATCTCGATGTTCACGGCCGTGGCAATCGTGCGCGTCGTGATGATCGCGATCGCCCGCCGCCGCAAGATGAAGGTCATCCACATCAAGCCGCTTCTGCCGCTGCACCTGATCCCCGATGGCACGAACATCCACTTCATGAAGGCACGATTTATCGGTGTGACGGTTTCGGCCATCCTGTCGGTCGCATCAATCGTCCTCTTCATCACCCCGGGCCTCAACTATGGCGTCGACTTTAAGGGCGGCATTCAGATGTCGGTCAAGACGAGCGGCACCGTAGACCTGTCAGCCTTCCGCACGGGGCTCAACGAGCTTGGGCTCGGCGAGGTTTCGCTGCAGTCCTTCGGCGACAACAATACCATGGCCGTGCGCGCGCAGCGCCAGGAAGGCGGCGAAGAGGCTCAGACGGCCGCAGTCACCAAGCTGAAGGATGAAATCGTCAAGCTCGACCCGCAGGCCACCGTCACCGGTACCGACGTCATCGGACCGAAGGTCAGCGGCGAGCTGGCATGGGCAGGCATTATGTCGGTCGTGCTCGCCAGCCTTGCGATGCTGTTCTACATCTGGTGGCGCTTCGAATGGCCGTTCGCGGTCGGCGCGATCGCAACGCTCGTCCTCGACGTGACGAAGGTCGTCGGCTTCTTTGCGCTGACCGGCCTCGACTTCAACCTGACAGCCATCGCAGCTCTTTTGACGCTCGTCGGCTATTCGGTGAACGACAAGGTGGTCGTCTACGACCGCATGCGTGAAAACATGCGCCTCTACAAGTCGATGCCGCTTCGCGAGATCATCGACAAGTCGATCAACGAGACGCTGGCACGAAGCCTCTACACCGGCGCCACGGCCTTCCTCGCCATGCTTCCAATGGCAATCTGGGGCGGCAGCGCGGTGGAGAGCTTCGCGGTTCCGATGGTATTCGGCATCCTCGTTGCGGCCGCTTCGTCGGTCTTCATCGCAGCACCGATCCTGCTCTTCCTCGGCGACTGGCGCCGCCGCCATCGTGCGGCTGTCACAGCCACCGAGGCAAAGGCAGAAATCCTTCCGCCGGAGCCGCGCAAGTCGGCCGGCTAAGAAGATTTGCCGATGCGAAATTAAGCGGGCGCCGGTTGCAGAACCGCCGCCCGCTTTCTATTCTCCGGCCGCTTGGGATTGGAGGTTTTCAGCATGTCATCCGAGCGGTCAGATGCATCAGCCGGCGACGATGAACGTATGAAGCGTTTCCTGACGATCGCATCCCATGATCTCCAGTCGCCGCTACGGCATATCGCTATGTATGCAGAAATTCTGCTTGATGACCTCAGTACTGCCAGCCGCCGGGCAACCGTCCTTCGAGCCGCGCTGCCCGTGATGGGCGACGCCACCTTGCTGGTGCAGCTTCTGCAGAACCTGGTCTCGAACGCCATCCACTATTGTGATGAAGATAGTTCCGAGGTGCGGATTTCCGCTGAGAACGACGGCGCGCGCTGGCGGATTTCTGTCAGCGACAACGGCCCGGGCATCAATCCGGAATATCGCGAACTCGTCTTCCAGGCATTCAAGCGCCTTGTCGGACGCAACGTCGAGGGGACCGGGCTAGGACTCGCCATCTGCAAACGCATCGCGCAGCTGCACGGCGGAGCCATCTGGTGCGAAGACGGCCGCGCGCGGGGGCGACGTTCATCCTGGAACTGCCGCTTGCGCGGCCCGCGGCGCTGGACATGCCTCACAGCGTCCAACAGGAACAGCGGGCCCACCAGCGTGCGGAGCGACCTCGGCGCCCGGCGGAAGTCCTGCTCGTCGAGGACAGCCCCGCCGACGTACAGATCGAGATCAAGTTGATGAAGCGCGAGAAGGTCAGGCTCAATCTTCATATCGCAAACAACGGGCGCGATGCCATGCGGCTTCTGGAAGAGCGCGCAATCGGTGGCCGTGATCCGCCGATCGACCTGATGCTGCTCGACATCAATATGCCGATCATGGACGGGTTCGAGGTGCTGAGCGCGCTTTCGGCGAATGGACGGTTGAACCGGATGCCCGTCTGCGTTCTCAGCACATCGAGCGACGAGGACGACAGGCAACGGGCCAAGGCGCTCGGCGCGCGCGCCTACATGGTCAAGCCGCCAACGCTGCGGCAGCTGGAGCTGGCGCTCAAGGGCATCGACACTTTGGATTTGCAGCCCCGCGAGGATGCCCTAATTCTGTGTGCAGAACAACAACGACACACTCCATCCGCAACGGCATGACACTCATACTCGCTCTTATCTCCGCGCTGTTTCTATCCCCCATTCAATCCGGGCTGCTTTCCATGGTATCTGGCATTCATCACATCACGCTTCTTACCCGAAAGGTGCAGGCAAACGTCGATTTCTATGCAGGCTTCCTCGGCCTGCGATTGGTCAAGCAGACGGCCGGCTTCGAGGATGCAACACAGCTCCATCTCTTTTATGGCGACGCCGCCGGTACACCCGGCTCGCTCGTCACGTTTCTCGTTTGGGAGGACGGTGCGCCAGGGCGCGCCGGCTTCGGCCAGCTGAGCGAGCTGTCGCTGGCGATCGATCCGACGAGCATCGGCTACTGGCTGACGCGCGCCATGAGCTTCGGCTTTCGATCCGAAGGTCCCGCGGACGAATTCGGCGAGCCGGTTATGCGGATGAAAGATCCCGACAATATCATCGTCAAGCTTGCCGGCGCACCGAAGCTCAAGTCTCAGGCGGTATGGGAGGGCGCCGGCGTTCCGCTGGCGCATGCAATCCAGCGGGTACGCGGCGCCACGATGCTAACGGAGAAGCCGGCGGAAAGCCGCAGCTTCGTGGAAAGCCACTTCGGCTACCGTTTCCAGGAAAATCGCGGCAACATAGACCGGCTTGTTTCACAATCGGGCGATATCATCGATATCCGTAATGCCCAGGGGTTCTGGTCCGGCGCACCGGGAACGGGGACATTCGATCACGTCGCCTTTCGGGCGGCAGACGGCGACGCGCTGCGCGGCGTACACAAAGTACTCGAAGCGGAGGGCACGTCGGCCACCAACATGCATGACCGCAAATATTTCCGCTCGCTCTACGTTCGCGAGCCGGGAGGAACGCTGATCGAGCTGGCGACCGACAAGCCCGGCATGACGGTGGACGAACCGCAGAACACGCTCGGCAGCAAACTTTTCGTTCCCAAGGACGCGATCACCGACCTCAAGCACCTGAAGGTCGTGCTGCCGCAATTTTCGATGCCTGGCGAACCACGCATCAATTATCGAGAGCTGCCCTTCGTGCACCGGTTCTACACGCCGCCCGATCCGGACGGCAGCGTTCTGGTGTTGCTGCACGGTTCGGGCGGAAACGAAACGACGCTCATGCCGCTTTTGCACCAGGTGGCACCCCGCGCCACGCTGCTCGGCGTACGCGGACGCGCCACGGAAGAGGGTATCCCGCGCTGGTACAAGCGCATCACGCCCTTCTCCTTCGATCAGCAGGACATCAAGAACGAGGCGGAAGCCTTCGCGGCCTTCATCGACGGGGCCGTCAAATCCTATGGGCTTGACCCGAAAAAGCTCGTCTATGTCGGCTATTCCAATGGCGCAAATCTCTTGAACTCGTTGCTCTATCTCCACCCGAACCTGGTGCATAAAGCAGTGCTACTACGTTCCATGCCGGTTCTCAGCGACTTCCCGCATGCCGACCTCAAGGGCACGGACCTGCTTGTCATTAGCGGAAAGACAGACGCCTACGGCAAATATGCGACCGATCTCGAGTCCCGCCTGAAGAGCTCTGGCGCCACGGTTGATTCGACCGTCATCCCCAGTGGCCATGATCTTGGGGACGCAGATGTGCCTGTTATTCGCAAATGGCTGAACGAAGACCAGTAATGACCATGTTCCCCCGCCGTCCGGAAGCAATGCCACGGTCTATGTTGGCATTGCCTCCGGACTCTGAAGCATTGCCGACTATCACCGTTCAGCCGTGATGTTCTCGTGCGCAGAACGTCTGCGTGACTACTGCTGCGGCGCCGCTTCTGGAAGCGAAGGCCACCCGTGTGCAGCGGCAAATCATGAAGCGGTCTGGCGATTTCACCAATGAATCCGTGCAAGTCGAAACACTATTCTTTCCGGCATCGCGCTTTTCGCAAGTGCGAAGAACCGTAAATGGCAAATGACGCGCCGCGATACGAACCTCACGCGGCCAGAACATAAAAATGCAAATTTCTCAAATATACCTTCAATTCAGATCGTGAAAACATTTGTAAACACTAAACAATCTATCGATTCCAATATTTGGAAAACACGAATTATTACAATTACTATTCTTTAGATTCGTATTATTTCGTATTTAAAACCCATCCGCAGCGATTTATAATAAACAAGCAAGAAATCACCACATTCTTTTGGTTTTTCAACCTCCTGTACTGTTTTGCTGCAATGCAAAATGTTCCTTGTCGAGGCCGGATGTGCGCCCTATCCTCGCTTCAACATCGACCGCAGAAGGGGAAAATGAATGCCTCCTCAGCCCGTGGACATCAGCTTGATCATCTCGTCGAGAAATCGGGCATATGGACTGACGAACTGCCTGGATGCCGTTTCTACTGCCGCCCGCCAGGCAAGCTACCTCAGACTGGAACTGGTCTTTGTCGACAACGGTTCCACCGATTCTACCTCCGACCTCGTGCGTGAATGGGCGACGAGCGCTCCGATCAACGCCAACCTGATCTACGAGGGGACAGCGGGGCTTGCCGTTGCACGAAACGCCGGTCTGAAGGCAGCGCGAGGTCGCATCCTCGCCTTCACCGACGACGATTGCGAGATCTTTGCCGACTATTTCAGCCGACTCGCGGCGCTGTTTGCAGCCGATAAGCACCCTGTCATTCGTGGCGGCCGGATTGAACTTGGAGACGCACGCGACCTGCCTGTCACGATCAAGACCGAGCTGGATCCCGCAGTGCTTACCAGCGACCTGCATGCCGGCGGCTTCATTCACGGTGCGAACATGGCTTTTCCGCGCACGCTCATCGAGAAGGTGGGCCTGTTCGATACCCGCTTCGGGGCCGGCTCGCCGTTCCGCTCCGGCGAGGACACCGATTACGTGCACCGCGCCTTCAACGCCGGCATCCGGGTGGAATATCTGCCTGACTTTGCGGTCAAGCATTTCCATGGACGCCGGGAGCTGGGCGACGTCAAGAAGCTCCAGAGCGGCTACGCGTTCGGCAACGGGGCGCTCTACGCCAAATATCTATTCGACCGCCGCTCCAACATGCGCGGCATGCTGCGCTGGGATATCCGGCAGGCTGTTCTGGAAGCGATCGGGCGCCGCAAGCTCAGCGACGAGCTTGGCCTCACTTATCGCAGCCAGCTTCGTGACAACCTCACCGGCATGCTCGCCTATTGGCGAGGCCAGAAGTCGGGACGCCCCGCTTAACGGCCTAGCGCCAGCAGGACAAATGCGCGATTCCTCGCGCCTATTCGATTGGACAGTGAATGGCTGATACGGCAATTGCCCGCGCCGAGCTCAAGAAGAAAACCGCCCTCTCCGTCCTCTGGTCGGTCATCCGCGTTGCCTGGAGCACCGTCGCGACTTTCGTGATCTTCGTCATCCTCGCACGAATTCTCGGCCCAGGCGATTTCGGGACCTTCGCGCTGGCCAGCCTTTTCGTGGAGATCGGGCGCGTTCTCGCCTATGCGGGACTTGGCGATGCCATCACCCGGCAGCTCGATCTTGACGAAGAGCTCGCCGACACCGCTTTCTGGGCGACGATTGCCTTCAGCGGCATGGTGGGGGCTATCGTCTTCGTGTTTGCACCCTATTACGGCGATCTGGTCCGGGATCCCTCCGTCGCAGGCATCTTGCGCTGGCTGGCGCCGTTGCTGCCGGTATCCTCGCTCGCGGTCATTCACAACGCGCGCCTTGCCCGCGAATTCGGCCATAAGAACCTCGCAGCGCAGGCGATCGCCGCCAGCCTGCTTTCCGGGATCACCGCCGTGGTGTGCGCCTACCTCGGCTGGGGCGTATGGGCACTCGTCGCTCAGACCGCCGTCAACGCTGTGGTAACGGTCCTACTTGGCTGGGTCGCCTATCCCTGGATGCCGAAATTCCGCTTCAACGTCCCGCTGTTCCGTTCGGTCTTTCTGTTCAGCATCAGCCTCGTCGTCACGCAGCTGATGTGGATGCTGCTTGCCCGCGTGCAGGACATCTTTATCTCGCGCTGGTACGGCCCGGTTGAAGTCGGCCGCTATCGCATCGCCTGGAGGCTGATCGAACTGATCGGACAAGCGGTGCTCGCGCCTATCGGCAGCGTGGCCCTGGTGACGCTGTCGCGGCTGCAGAATGACCGGGTGGCCTTCCGAAATGCGTACAACAAGATCGTCGGCGCTGCGGCGCTTGGCACGATCCCGCTGCTTCTCGGCTTCGGCGCACTGTCCAACGACATGATCGCGCTTCTCTTCGGCGACAAGTGGGGCAATGCGGGCGACATCGCCACCGTGCTCGTGCTGATGTCGGTGCCGTTCGTCATGAATTTCTTCGCGTCCTCGGCGCTGTCGGCCGTCAATCGGGCGGAATCGATCCTTTCGGTGGCCGCGCTGCAGCTTGGCGCAACGCTGGTGCTGACCTGGCTGCTCGTTCCCTACGGCGTTGTCGCCGTTGCTGCGGGCTATACGCTGCGCGCCTGGCTGACCATGCCTTACCAGCAGTATGTGCTGAGCAAATATGCCGGCATTGACGCCAAGGGCACTTTCAGGGCCGTAGCAGTACCCTTCTGCGGCGCGGCGCTCATGGCAATCTGCGTCTGGCTCGCCCATCCCGTCATCGTCGCCCATGTGGCGAACCGATGGCTTTCGCTGGGCCTCAGCGTTGGCCTCGGTGCTTTGATCTACGCTGCCTTCCTGCCGACCTTCGGCCGTTCGGCCATTCGCCCCTATATCGCGCTCGCTCTCTCCTTGCTGCCTTCGCGCAGACAGGCCGATACGCAGAGAACATGAGCTTCCATGCAGACCTCTTGTCAGTGACACAAGGAGCCTTCCATGCCTGAATCGAACAACATGACGATCAATCGCCTCCAGGGTCTGATCACCAATTGCCACGGGGATCTCTTCGATCCTTCCGAGCGTTTTGCGCTCCTGAATTTCCCGAACCACACCAATATCGGCGACAGCGCCATCTGGCTCGGCGCCCTTGCCTATTTCGAGCGCCACCGCGCGCGGCCGTCCTATGTCAGCGAGATGTCCACCTTCGACGGCGAGCGCATGGATGGTGCGATCGGCCATGGCCGTATCTTCATCAACGGCGGCGGCAACTTCGGCGACGTCTGGCCGCACTACAGCAACTTTCGTGAATACCTGCTTGGCCAGTATCAGGGCCGACCCATCGTGCAGATGCCGCAGACGATCCAGTTCCGCGCGCAGGAAAACATCGACAGTATGGCACGCGCCATTGAAAGGCACGGCAACTTCACGCTACTTGTGCGCGACAAGAAGAGCTTCGAATTTGCCAAGCTATGGTTCCAGTGCGAGGTGCGCATGTGCCCCGACATGGCGTTCTGCATCGGCCCGGTGAAACGCCCGGCACCGCAGCACGAACTGCTACTGAACCTTCGCGATGATGTGGAGGTCGGCGCAGCGCAGGATCTTACGGCCGCGACGATCCGTCCCGGTACGGTGAAGTCCGACTGGACCGACGACCCCGCCGATTTCCAGCGGCAGACGAAGCATGCCGCCATCCTCAAGGGTTTGATGACGGGTCGCATCGGCGGTCGCGCAAGGATGACGGAGCTTGCTTATCGCGAACGGGCGCAGCAGCGCTTCGATCGCGGCGTTGCGCTCCTGAGTTCGGCGCGACAGGTGATCACCGACCGCATGCATGGACACATCATGTCCGTGCTGATCGGAGCCGATCATTGCGTGCTCGACAACAGCTACGGCAAGACCAGCAGCTTCATTGAGGCTTGGGGCACATGCAACGGCGACAGGGCGGCCCTTGCACCTACAGTCGATGATGCATTGGCGATTCTCGACGCGCGCCGGGTCGAGCAAGCCGTGGTTGCCTGAGCGTAATCAACCTCGCCGGGCCACCAGAATCCCGGCGAGCACCACCATACCGCCGACCGCCTGCATCGGGCCGATCGGCTCGCTCAGCAAGATCCAGGCGAGGATCGCAGCCACGACGGGCTGCAGCAGCAGCGTCAGTGACGAGAACGCCGGCGGCAGATAGGCAAGCGCATAGGTGATCGCCACCTGGCCGCCCGCGTGGCTGACGACCGCCAGCCCTAAAACCATGGCCCATCCGTGCACCGTTGCCGGCAACATGTGACCCTCGAAGAAAAATGCCAGCGGGAACGTACAGACGGCAGCCGATGTCGTGCTCCAGAGCATGATGCGGATGGTATCGAAGCGGCTGCGCAGCTTGCCGATTGCGAGAATGTAACCTGCATAGAAGATTGCCGCGACGATTGCGATGCCGTCACCCCGCAAGTCGCCATTGCCGAGCGCGGCCGGCCCGCCTTTCAGGATGACCACGCCGGTAAGCGCAAGCGCCAATCCGAAGAGGAAGACACGCGTCGCGGTCGCGTGGAAGAACACAAGCCCGATCGCCGTCACGAAGACAGGCGCCAGATTGGCAAGCAGCGTTGCGTTTGCAACCGATGTCACTGTGATGGAGAGATGCCATGCAGCGAGATCCATGGCGAGAATGACGCCCGGCAGGATCAGCATGCCGTATTCAGACAGCTTCTGCGGCTTCGGGCCTGCGTCGCTGCCCTTGACGAGCGAGAAGATGAAGATCGGGATCAGCGCCAGTGCCACGCGCCAGAAGGCGGTCGCCATCGGGCCGACGTCTGATAGGCGCACAAAAATCGGCGAGCCACCTATCGCCGCACCACCCAGAACCAGGGCAGTCAGGGCAAATCGATTGGCCGGAGCGGGCTGGGTGACGGCGGATGAGGCCTGCGACATGTTTCCGGTGCTTTCTGCGTCGCACTTGTGTGCGACGCCTTCCAACAGCCGACTAACAGAAGCGATCTGCAGAGAATAGTCGCAGAACGACAGGCACGGGCAAAATCAGCAACACACGGCGATTTGCCGTGCCCGCGGCGAAAAAGGCATCAATCAGCCCGAAATGACGGTCGAAAACTCGGGATTGCCACGGATGGTGTTGCTCACCGTGCAAATTTCGTCTTCCGCCGCATGCGCGATCTTCAGGCGCATTTCCTCATCGACATCGCCCTTGATGGAAAAGGCAATATTGAACTTCTGCACTCGCGAGAGCCCTTCGGTCGCCTTCTCTCCGGTCACGTCGGCGGTGATCTCAGTGATCCTGTCGAGAACGCCGAGCTGGCTCGCGGCGATGCGGGCACTGAGGACGAGGCACGCCGACAGCGACGAGTAGAGCAGGTCCAACGGGTTGAACCCGGGCTGCGAGGGTCCAGTGACGATATCGATCTCGCCCTTGGTGGCTGAAGTGACGTGCGGGAAGCCGGTACGGCCAAGGACGGCAGTGGCGCCAACGGGACGGGGACGAGCCTTCAAATCGGCCATGGGACAATCCTTCAATGATGAATTCCGGCCCTAGATAGGGAGTTCAACAGCCACGCGCAATGCACTTGGTAGTGCCTTGGCTGCGTCATGATTTTCGGGCGATCCGGGGCAGCCTATGAGTGCCGGGCCGAATTGTCCCAGCGATTCGCAGATCGCACGATGCCGGAACGTCAAGCTCAATTTCCCTTCCCTATTTTTCAGGATAGCTCCGCGTCAGCTTGGGAAGGCAATATACGCATGCACTAATACAGAAGCGACTCATCGGAGCTGTCCATGCGAGAACTTGAAACTGTTGCAGCTGCACCCAACGTTTTTTTCGATGCCGAACCGTTTGGCTACGTCAGGAAAGTGTACGTTGACGACGAGCCCTGCTGGGGTCTCTTCGATTCAGATGGCGACGTGATATTTGTCGGCGATGCGGCGACCGACTGCCACTCCTACGCAGCAAAAGAGCAAATTCGCATTCAGATCGTGCACTAGCAACGGTGGACGGTGCTCTACCTCGCGGGAGAGCACCGCCAGCGTTGGAACATGAATATACGGCAGCGATCATCGATAGGATTGCGGCGACGGCGTCATCGCCACTTCCTCGCCTGAGAAGATGATGAAGGCAAAGAGCAGGACGCCAATGAACGTTACGATCGATGCAATAGCGACGATCGGCTCCATCGCGGCATTGCCAAGCAGCATCAGGTACAGGCTCGGCACCATCAGCACGATACCGGCAGTGTAGACGCAATATTGGATCATGGCGAGGCGGCGTTCGGCCTTGCGGGGATTGAGGGCGTGATAGCCCCCGAAAATCGCCATCGTCACCCAGCCGAGCAGATTACAGTGCGCGTGAGCGCCGATGACGCTGTGGTCTTGTGAAATCGCCATGTTCAATCCCATAGCGATCCCGACGATCAGGAACAGGATTGCAGTCTTGAAGTATAGCTGCGCAATACGTGGCATAGATATTCCCCTCCGTTTTTCCGACCGCCAGTACTACCATCGCGACGAAAAATTGAGAACGAGAAACATGGATTTTTGTCGCCAGCTATACTGCGAATACCGCGCGGAGAACTAAATCAGCAGTTTCTTAAGCTCTATCAGCCACTGTGGTTCTTATGCTGATATGCGGAGGAGTGAGATGAGAGACATCTACAGGCCGTTTGTCGCCGGCGATGATCCGGACCGGGAGTTGCGCTGCCAGGACGCGATGCAGTTTGCCTTTCAGGATTTTGTCACCGCGTCGACGGCAGCGGGCTGGAGCGAACTTGAAAGCATCCAGGCGATCCTTTGCCTCGCGCAAGACCGCATGCAGATGCTCGCCGCCAATGATGATGCAAGAAGCCTTTGCGATATGCTCAGAGAGATGGTGCAAACGACGGCTGCCTGAGCCTCCCCGACGGCGCCAGTCCCTCGTAGCCGGACGCGTGTCTTCTGTCGGACTTAGGCCGACCGGGCGAACCTTGTATCGACCCCATCGGCCAGTATCTGGGCCTGGATGACCGAGGTGTTGTGAGAGGCCATCAGTAGCAGACACAACCCCACGGCACGCGGCACCTCCTGCTCACCAGAGGCCCATCGGCGGCTTGTCAACTGATCTACCCCAAACAGCTTCTCTGCGGCAGACGCAGTCAGCCCTAGGACCGCAAGTGCGGCTCTGTATTCCGACGCCTTCATGTGTGCTGTTCCCGGCGCGATTTACGCGCACTATTCTTTCGGTGCGGCCCACTTTAGTTTCGGATTATTTTCGCGAGTTCTTATACGCGACATATTGTTGCCCAATCACGACACCAGGCCACAGGCGGACGTACTCAATGGACGGATGGGTCCGCGTCATCGAGAAATGTTCTGATACCGTCGCGCTCAACAGTCGCAAGAAATTCATCGAAGGCCTCGCGGTCGGTCGCGAATGGTTCTTCCCACTCGATCAGATCCTCGTCCTGCGTGATGACCTGCATCGTCCAGTCACCGTTGGTGCCCGAGGGTCGGAATATGTCGACGAGAACCGTGACATCGTCGTCTGTGAATTCGCCGGCGAATTCGGAGTGTTCGAGCTTTTCCTTCTTGGGCATGTCATCTCGCTCTTTGCTAGGTATCCGGACGAGGAACGCTCGCGCCAATGCCACTTCACCGACAATCCAACACGCAAAACAGAAAAACAACCGGGACTGAATGAAGGCATTAGGAGTGGTGCCCAGACGCGGATTTGAACCACGGACACGCGGATTTTCAATCCGCTGCTCTACCAACTGAGCTATCTGGGCTAACCGACTTCGTCGCAGTTCCCGCTATGAAGAACTGCGGGGGCTTGGTTCACCCCGGAAGCGAGCGGGGTTATAGCATCTTGTTCGGCCATGGCAAGCGTCAAATGAGAGTTTTTTGATAGCTCAAGGAATTTTCCAGATTCGCGAGCAAAATTAATGGTTTCCCTGTGGAAAAGATTGCTCAATCCTCGTCGGGATACTCCGCTTTCGCCTCATCGTCGGCAACGGGGATGGCATAGGAGCCTGTCAGCCATCGAGAAAGATCAACTTCGCGGCAGCGGTTCGAGCAGAAGGGATAGTGTTCGCGGTGCGAAGACTTGCCGCATTCCGGGCAAGGCCGCGTCTTGCGCAGCGGCTCGACTTTGGCGCTGGTTTTCTTTTCGTCAAACATAGTTCGTCCTTCGGGATTTTCTCGCCCGTCGGCTTCAGCCCTCGGGCCACCGGCTGTGGACATCGAAGCCCTCACCGGTCAGAAGCAGAATGGTCTCATAAAGTGGCAGACCAACGACATTGGTGTAGGAACCCACCATTTTCTGCACGAATGTGCCGGCCAGCCCCTGGATGCCGTAGGCGCCGGCCTTGCCCCGCCACTGGCCCGAGGCCAGATAGTTCTCGATCTCGAAACCGGAAAGGCGCTTGAAGCGCACCTTGGTCTCGACGATCTTCTGGCGAACTTTCCGGTCGGGCGTCACCAGGCAGACACCGGTGTAGACCCAATGGCTTCGGCCGGACAGCAGGTGGAGCGAGGCGGACGCCTCGTCGGCGAACTCGGCCTTGCCGAGAATACGGCGACCGACCGCAACGACAGTGTCCGCGGAAAGGATATAGCTGCCCTTCCACGTCATGTCGCCCTTGATGGCAGCCAGGGCCGCCTCCGCCTTCTCGGTCGAGAGCCGGCGAGCGAGCGAGCGCGGATGCTCCGACTTTTTTGGCGTCTCGTCGATGTCCATCGGCATCAGGCGCGACGGTTCGATCCCTGCCTGATTGAGCAGGTCAACGCGGCGAGGCGAGCCGGAAGCCAGAATGAGCTTGAATTTGAGCGTCATGGAACCTCGACCACCGGGCAGACGGAAGCGAAAGCCTTGTGAGGCTTAGGGCCAAGCCTACTTGAAACGATACGTGATGCGGCCCTTGGTCAGGTCGTAGGGCGTCATTTCCACAAGAACCTTGTCGCCCGCGAGAACACGGATGCGGTTCTTGCGCATGCGGCCAGCCGTGTGAGCGATGATTTCGTGTTCGTTTTCGAGCTTTACGCGGAACGTCGCATTCGGCAGCAGTTCGGTGACGATACCCGGAAATTCTAGGACTTCTTCTTTAGGCATATAAGGGTTTTCTTCCTGTCGGTTGAGATGACGGCAGCGGCCGCCTCAAAATTTGCGCGGAAACTACACAATCAGGGGAGGTTTGTGAACCTCATTGATCGGGTTTCCGTTATTTGTTTCATGCCGATTGTGCGGCAATACCGTTTCTCTTGAGTAGCCGGCTCTCGATGTGATCGCTGAGAGAGTTTCGAACCTCGCGATAGCTGTGGAGAATCTGATCTCGCGTTCCCTGCGCGACAGTCGGATCCATGGTCGGCCAGTAGACGACTTCAACGGCGCTGGCGCGCGTCAGTTCGAGCGCTGCATGGTGGGCCTGCGGAGACAGCGTGATGATGAGATCGAAATAGTCGTCCTCGAGCTCTTCCAGCGTGTGTGGATGATGGCGCCCCAGCGAGAGACCTATTTCCTCCAGAACGACATCGACGAACGGATCCCTTTCGCCGGCGCGAACGCCTGCAGACCGTATATAGGTATTGCCTGGCAGAAGGCTACGGGCAATCGCCTCGGCCATGGGGGAGCGGATGGAGTTCATGCCGCACATGAAGAGGATAGCGCCCGGCCTCGCCCCTTCGCTCTTTCTTCCCGCGTCTTCCATCGTTCTCATCCACGCCAGTAGAGCACGCAGACCAGCGTGAAGAGCCTGCGGGCAGTGTCAAAATCGACGTCGATCTTGCCGTTCAGACGATCCTTCAGCGTCTGCGAACCCTCGTTGTGGATACCGCGCCGACCCATGTCGATCGCTTCGATGCGGCTCGGCGAGGCCGACCGGATCGCCTCATAGTAGCTTTCGCAGATCATGAAGTAGTCCTTCACGATACGCCGGAACGGGGTCAGCGACAGAATGTGGGTGGCAACAGCATCGTCGACATCGGTCGCGATAGAAAAGACGAGCTTGGCATCGACCAGCGAAATGTTCAGCCGATAGGGCCCGCCGGCGTGGCCGATGGGCGTGAAGGTGTTTTCCTCGATGAGATCGAAGATGGCGACGGCGCGCTCATGCTCGACATCGGGCGTCGATCGGCCGATGGTGTCGTCCAGGACGACGTCGCAAAGCCGGAAGTCGCCCGTGGCCATGCCCTACCGCTCCAGATTGAGGCGGATCGCGACCGATCGCGCATGTGCGTCGAGTCCTTCAGAAACGGCAAGCGCGATCGCCGCCGGACCCAGCATGCGAAGCTGGTCGGGTCCAAGGCGCAGGATCGACGTACGCTTGACGAAGTCGAGGACCGAAAGCCCCGATGAGAACCGAGCCGAACGCGCCGTCGGCAATATATGGTTCGATCCGCCGACATAGTCCCCGATCACTTCGGGCGTATGCGAGCCAACAAAGATCGCACCGGCGTTGCGGATGCCGTCAAGCAGCGCGTCAGGATGGACAACGGCAAGTTCCAGGTGCTCGGGCGCAATGCGGTTGGCGAGCGGAATAGCGTCCTTCAGGTCTTTCACGAGAATGATCGCCCCGAAATCGCGCCAGCTCGCCGCCGCCGTCTCGGCGCGGTCCAACGTCTTCATCTGCTGTTCGACCGCCGCCTCGACCGACTTGGCGAACTCCACGTCATCGGTGGCGAGGATCGCCTGCGCGCTGGCGTCATGCTCGGCCTGGGCCAGGAGATCGGCCGCGATCCAATCGGGATTGTTGTCCCTGTCGGCGATCACAAGCACCTCCGAGGGACCGGCAATCATGTCGATGCCGACGGTCCCAAAGACGTGGCGCTTGGCGGCAGCCACATAGGCATTGCCGGGACCGGTGATCTTGGCGACCGGCGCGATCGTCTCAGTGCCGTAGGCAAGAGCCGCCACGGCCTGGGCGCCGCCCACGCGATAGATCTCCGTCACGCCCGCAATTTTTGCAGCCGCCAGCACGGCAGGATTGACCTGACCGCCTGTTGCCGGAACCACGATGACGATGCGGTCGACGCCTGCGACCTTGGCCGGCACGGCGTTCATCAGCACCGAGCTCGGATAGCTCGCCGTCCCACCCGGCACGTAGAGACCGACCGCCTCGATGGCCGTCCAGCGGGAGCCGAGGCCGACGCCCATGTCGTCTTCGTATATATCGTCCTTCGGCAGCTGGCGGCGGTGATGCGATTCAATGCGGAGGGCGGCGACCTTGAGCGCGCCCAGCACTTCGGCGGGAACTGCTTCGACAGCAGCGTCGATCTCGGCCTCGGTGACGCGCATCGGCGTCACGGCGAAATCGATCCCCTCAAACTTCTTCGAATACTCGGCCAGGGCAACATCGCCGCGGGCGCGCACGTCATTGATGATGGCCCGCACCACGGCGTTCACATCCTCGGATACTTCGCGCTTCGTGGTCAGGAAAGCCGCGAAACGCTGTTCGAAACCTTCCGACGACTGATCCAGCCAGATTGCCAACGCCGATACTCCTCTTCCGTACTCGATCAAACTGAGACTAGGCGCCAGGATGGCGCGGCTTCGATGCGGTTTCCCACGCGCCACCGATATCCGCAAGCTGAACTTCGATGCATTCGACATCAAACACAATGGTCGCAGCGCCCGCGAGCGCGAGTTCGATGGTGCCCTCCGGTCCCTCGCCTTTGGTTTCGAAGCGGACCGTGAGAAGGGACAGGACGTCGTCGCGGTTCTTGCGGTCGATGCCGGTCGAACGCACGGCCAGCACGCGCTTGAAGACGAGCGCGGTCCGGCGACGCTCGAAGCCCTTGCGCTTCCTGCCGGCCTCTTCCCAGACAAAACGATTGGCCGCGATGGAAAACTGCGCGTCGCGCGGCGACCACGCGATATCGGCGACCTTGAAAACGCTATCCTGCATGTGTGCCGAAACGACGGCAAGATCTTCGCCATCAAGCGCAACAAGCTTCAGGTCGGTCATTCAGGCAGCACCCCATTGCCAAGGGCATCGCCGGGATGGCGATGCCGTCAGACAACGGACATAAGGCGCGACAGCCCAATTCGCAACCGGGATATGCAGTGCACATCCCGCGAGGCTCGCCCTTTGCTTATTCGCTGACGCGCTCGACGAGCGCGCCGCAGCGGGTGAGCTTCTCTTCAAGACGTTCGAAGCCGCGATCGAGGTGGTAGACGCGCGACACCATCGTTTCGCCCTCGGCCGCAAGGCCGGCAATGACGAGCGAAACGGAGGCACGTAAATCGGTCGCCATGACAGGCGCTCCTTTCAGCCGCGACACGCCTTCGATCTTAGCCGTCTGACCAGAGAGCGAGATCTTTGCGCCCAGACGGGCCAGTTCCTGCACATGCATGAAGCGGTTCTCGAAGATCGTCTCGGTGACATGCGAGATGCCGGTAGAGCGCGTCATCAAAGCCATGAACTGCGCCTGCAGATCGGTGGGAAAGCCCGGGAACGGATCGGTGACGATATCGACCGGCCGGATGCCGGCACCGTTGCGGCGAACGCGCATACCGTTGTTGGTCGGCGAAATCTCCGCGCCGGCACGGCGAAGCGTCTCGAGCGCCGTGTCGAGCAGCGCGACGTCGGTGTTTTCGAGCGTAACGTCCCCGCCGGCCATGGCGACGGCCATGGCATAGGTGCCGGTCTCGATGCGATCAGGCAGAACGCGGTGGCGTGCGCCCGACAGCGACGTCACGCCTTCGATGGTGATCGTGCTCGTGCCGGCGCCGGAGATCTTTGCGCCCATGGCGATCAGGCAGTTGGCGAGATCGACAACTTCAGGCTCGCGGGCGGCGTTGCCGATGACGGTGGTGCCGCGAGCAAGTGTTGCCGCCATCAACATGACGTGCGTGGCACCAACGGAAACCTTCGGGAAGATATATCGCGCGCCGATCAGGCCGCCCTTCGGCGCCGTGGCGTTGATGTAGCCGCTGTCGATTTCGAGGTTGGCGCCGAGTGCCGCCAGGCCATCGAGGAACAGGTCGACAGGACGCGTGCCGATAGCGCAGCCGCCCGGCAGCGAGACGCGGCATTGGCCTTCGCGCGCAAGCAACGGGCCGATCACCCAGAAGGAGGCGCGCATCTTCGACACCAGCTCGTAAGGAGCGGTAGTATCGACGATGGTGCGGCAGGTGAAGTGGATGGTGCGCGAATACGCATCGTCCTGTCGTTCGCGGCGACCGTTGACCGCAACGTCGACGCCATGATTGCCGAGAATGCGCATCAGCAGCTCGACGTCGGCCAGGTGCGGCACGTTCTCGAGCGTCAGCGTATCGCTGGTGAGCAGCGAGGCGATCATCAGCGGCAGGGCGGCATTCTTGGCACCGGAAATCGGAATGATGCCATTGAGCTCATTACCGCCGACAATTCTAATACGATCCATGTGCTCTTACGGGCGGGGCCCGCCTTTCTGAAAGGCTGTCTTTTAAAAGGTTGCGGGTGTTTAGACGAATTTACAAAACGCTTCAATTCGTCGCGGACCGAACATTACGATTCGTCCATTTTTGCGGCAGGCAGTCCATTTGTCTCGTCCGCCTGCCCGGATCGGCGTGCGCGCGTCTGCTGTTTTCGGCGTGAGAGATTTTCCCGAAGTTTTTCGGCAGCCCGGTCGCGGCGCAATTTCGCTTGACGTTCGATCTCGGCTTTGCGGGTTGTCTGGGCTTTTTCAGTGTCTTCGCTCATGCTGCAGGCTTACCCGAATTTGCACAGATTCAAAAGTGCCCTCGTCTTATTCTATGCGAAGATGGAAATTGCGTCTTGCGCTTGCCGTGAAGCTGTGGCAATAGCCCCCCCGTTCACGCAATGCAGCCGGTTCGGTTGTGCGTCTGGTCCTCGCTGCCGTAGCTCAGTGGTAGAGCACACCCTTGGTAAGGGTGAGGTCGGTGGTTCAATCCCACTCGGCAGCACCAGCTCTCTTCACAAAAATCCATTGCAAGACAGTTCAGCACCTGAATATCCGTGCAGCGCGTTTCTTAGGTGGCCGTCCTTAGTCCGCGCTTGCCGCATGTAGCAGCCGTGCGACCTTCTACGGCGACATCGATCTCGGCCTCGAAGCAACGCGCGAAACACATCCAAACCGGCAGGTCTAACCACGGCCCAACGCGCTTGCGGCCTTGCCACGCAGCCGAACGCGGGGTGGAACTTTCACCGCGGAGCAGTTACGAATGAAAGCACCGAGGCGAAGCGTTTTGGGGGTAGGCAGGGGAATCCGACAATGAAAATCCTACAGACAGTTGCGCTTGCGGTTCTGATCGGGGGATCCATCGGTGCGGCACAGCCGCCGGAATTGACAGTCGATTTTGGCCCGCAGACGCTGGTCCTCATCAATTCCTACAGGACAAGCCGTGGCCTGCCTCCGTTGGCGGCAAATGGCACTTTGAAAGCCCTTGCGCGGCAACACAGCCGTGACCAGGCAGCCCGGCGAACAATGAACCACGACGGCTTCCGCCAGAGATCGGCGCAAGCTAGGGCTGCTGGGCTGAAGGGAATATGTGCAGAAAACGTGGGAGTCGGCTATCAAAATGCACAGCATCTTTTTTCCGGATGGAGGAACTCCTCAGCCCATAATACGAATATGCTTCGACCCAATCTGCGATACGCGGGCATTTCCGTCGCCGGAAATTACTCGACTTTCTTCGCTTGCGAATAGGGCCTCATCGATTCGATCCCACCCGGGATGGCGCGTCCCGGGGCATGAGGAAGACAAGCGATGAACGGCGATGAACTCAACGTTGCGATGAGCACGCTTACGGTCAGGCCCTACGTCGCGGCGGATTGCGATGCGACGATAGACCTATTTCTCCGGGCAATCCGGGAGGTTGCGTCGAAGGACTACAGTCAAGCGCAGGTCGATGCCTGGGCTCACGTGGACGACCCAGGGGGATGGGCGCGACGCAGATCAAGCCGGCCCACCTGGATCGCCGAGCGCAATAGGGTGCCCGTCGGCTTTTCGGATCTGGAGCCTGATGGCCATCTGGACATGTTGTTTGTTCATCCGGATTTTCAGGGCATCGGTGCAGCCGGCCTGTTGCTGGCAACGGTCGAGGCGGAAGCCGCGGTAAAGGGGCTCAGGCGCGTGTTCACGGAAGCGAGCCTGACCGCAAGGCCCTTCTTCGAATGCAAGGGTTTCGTCACGCTCGCCCGCCAGAGCGTGGAAAAGCGAGGGCAGACGTTGACAAACTTTCGCATGGAAAAATCCATTCGATAGCCCGCCCACTTGCCGTCGGCCAAGCTTCGACAGGGATGCAGTCGCGCGCATTGACTTCGTGCAAGAACCAGAACATGTTGAGAACAAATTAGGATGAATGCCATGTCGATGTCTGAGAAGTTCATCATCTTGCCTTACAAGAAGAACCGCGGAAATATCGTTCCCGGCGAGATGCGGCAGGCGTCGAATGCGGTCAGTGCGGAGAAGATCGCATTGTCGATGTCGGCCCGCTTCGTCGGAGTTGCTGCCTATGCGGTCATGGTTGACGAGGAAAGCGGCGACATGACCTCTCCCCGCCTGCTGGCCCAGCATGGCGAAATCGCGGATCTCAACGCGTCCTGACATCCAATCTCATTGATGTTCGAAGGAACTGGCATGGGTGGAGAAGGAAATCCCGCGCCCGCAACAGGTCGCGATGGACGACGGGCTCAATCGGCAAATCGAGGCGGCACTCGCCTGGCACGTCGATGACTCGCGGGCCACCATTGCCACCCTGCTTAAAGACATCCGCTATCTGCGGCAGCAACTCGTGCTGGCCGAAGGCGCAATGAGCCGCGGCATGACCCGCGGATGGGTGCCCGGTTTCGAAAGACCCTGCCATCAGGTCTAAGATCTGCCGCACGACGCCCAAGTGCCCGAAAACCTTAGGTTTTGATGGGTCAGTTCGTCCCCGTCCGGATGACCGCTGGCTGAACGGACCTCGCAGGGCACGTTCATTCGGCGCGGCATAGGTTTGAAACAATCGCCTCGTCGGGGCGTTGTAACAGGGCTAAACGAACGGAGACTTGCATGAGAAAGCTGATTACCGCCGCTATCGTCGCCATTTCATCGCTGACAGCGACGGCGATGCCATCCTTCGCCGATAGCTTCACCGTTACGGTCGGAAATCCCGGCTACGACAGATACTACCACCACGATGATCGTCGCCCTTATTACGGCTATCCCGACAGGGCTCATCCACGCGATTGGGACCGCCGCCATCCCGTACGGTACGACTGCCGGATGAAGACAGTCAGATACCAGAGCCATGGGCGCGTGGTGACGAAAACGACCCGCATATGTGACTGACGACGCGGCTGCTTCTGCGCATCATTGGGTCCCCAGCTTAATTCGGGGTGGATCATGCGTAGAAGCGCAATTCACCAACACCACCCTTCGGATGCCTGGCGTTTTCCCGTTTGCGGGTTTTTAAATTGTAGCTAAAATACGTTTGCACACTGCTCGCAGGAGGAGCGATCAGAGCGCTATGCATGTTTTGACGTGAACAATGGAGGAGTGCGCCGATGGCCAGCGAAAAATGGAATGACCCGATCCATGTGGGCTTTGAAGCGGCCGAAGCGCGTACGGTTCTGGGGCCGTTCGACGCACTGAAGTGCCTGACCGAACTTTGGCCCAACGCGCGCGGTCTGCAATATCTCAAAGCCAGAAGCACGTGCCGCGCAGCGCTTGACGGCCGCAAGAGCCTCGAAGAAGCTCGCGCCGAGTTCGTGGCCGCGGCCGAGGAAGCAAAACTCCGGGTGCATTGAACCAGATTTGAGCGACCACGCCCGGAACTCCTGCCGGAAAGTGTATCGAAACAACGCGATAGTTTATTTTTGCTTAACCCTCGCCATAGCTTGTCGTGGGGCTCGGAAGAAAGGCGTTGTCATGCGAGCCTGCACCTCAATAGAACGGCGTCAGCCATCATGATGAGGGTCAGAGGCTCGTCACCCTCTGCTTCGAAACAAGCAGACGAGCCTCGTCGGTTTCCTCAGAGCAACAAACACTTACCCACCACAGTCCAGCCATGAAACCTCGCTATGCGACCAGCCGCGAAGTGCTTGATGGATCTCGGATAGACCTCATGGTTAACAAAGATCTAACCACTCAACAGCCCGATGCCGCACTTTCGACTTCCACGTAGCCGACGCCAATGATGGTGCCGTCGAGGGTGCGGATGAACGAGGGAACGTAGTGCGCACTTGGCGTGGCACAGGAGACAGCACCGGCATATTCCGCCAATGCAATGTCGTCGTGCGCGAGAGCGGAATAGTCGCCGGTGAACTCCAACGACGCCAAGGCAGGCAGGGCAAACGCGCCAGTGGCCAAGGCGAAAGCTGGCATTCCAAATCGAAGAAAACGCTTCATTCCCTTCTCCCGTGCTTGATTTAAGCGATAACTAATAAATACCAAGTTTAGTTCCGCCTGCCCGCTACCTCTTTCGCATGTTTTGGGTATCTCAAGGTTTGGGTTGGGAGTAGGAGCCTTATCGCACCGACGTAGGCGACTTCATGACTGCGGCTGTCTGCACCAGGCGTACCGCTGAGGGCGGAGGCGTTATCGACGCAACATCCTGGCCTGAACATGGCCCCTGCCCACCACCTCTTCGGCGATATCGGTAGCGCGCGCTATGTCGTCCCTAGCGCGGACGAACCCTTCCAGGACAACATAGGGGCCAAGGACCGTCACGATAATCTCGGTGGAATCGAGGTCTTCAGCTACGCTCAAGGCGCTCTCTACCGATGCCCGCGTCGATGCCAAGCTATGCCCGCGGCCACAACAGTCTCCGTGGTCTTCCGACGTCTGAAATCGCAGTACCATCATCGCCTCCGAACGTACTTCTGTACTGGTTAACGCTGCGGGGCGGGATTTCGTTGCACAAGGCCTGCTAATACCAGCGATATTCTTGACCGCTCGGTCGTGGCACTATTGGCGCATAACTCGTCTCGCGCCATATAGACAACGATGCGGTTCGGGTGGTGACGATGAAAGTCTTGATATCGGCGGTTCTTGGAGCCGCTTTTCTTGCAGGCTGCACGACGGGGGAAGCTGAGGTCAAGCCCATTCCGGGCAGCATCACCTACAATGGGCAGCCGCGCACCAAGCTGACCATGTCTCCGCCCGGCAGCGTCATCAAAAACTCGTTCTACGATTCGCGCGGAATCAAGGTGCTGGAGACCTACATCCTGCAGCCAGACCGGACCCTGAAGCTGACCCGACGCGAATACATACCCGACCTCCCGCTTTAGGCCGGGCGCACGGGGCTTCTGATTCGCCCGCTACAGGGCGAGCGGCGGCTCGGGCTGATGGAAGAAAGCATCGATCGCGGACTGATCGACCGCTTCGAGGGTCGGCGGCATCCATTTCGGATTGCGGTCCTTGTCGATGACGGCAGCCCTGATGCCTTCGTAGAAATCGGGACTCTTCAGTATTTGCAGGCAGGCGCCGAACTCTCGGCGAAGGCACTCCGCCAGGTTTCTACTCTGCTTGCCCTCGCGCAACAGGCGCAGTGCGAGTGTCAGGCTGGTTGGCGAACGCGTTTGCAGCGCACGCTGCGTCTCGGCTGCAAAGTCCGAGGCTTCTCCTTGGAGAGCGAGCAGGATTTCGCTGACCTTGTTGGAGCGGAACGTGCGCTGAACCATGTCGCCATTTTCCCGGAGAGGCCCTCTCCCCGGATCATCAGAGAGGTTCTTAAGAACGGCATCGACATCGCGGTGACTGGCCCCCCGCGAAAGGCCGGCAAGCGTATCCAAAAGCTCCGGCAACTGAAATGCGGAAACGAGGACATCGGCGAGCCCGGCGTAAATGACATCGGCGGCTCCCACTTCCAGCCCCGTCAATCCCATCCAGGTGCCGATTTCGCCGGGAGCGCGCGGCAACAGCCATGTCGCGCCGACATCCGGGAAATAGCCTATGCCGGTTTCCGGCATTGCAAATCTGGTGCGCTCCGTCACGACGCGATGGCGGCCGTGCGAAGAAAGCCCTACGCCGCCGCCCATAGTGATCCCGTCCATGAGCGCGACGTAGGGCTTCGGATAGGTAGCTATGCGGTGATTGAGCCGGAATTCCTCGCGCCAGAAGTTCTCCGCAGCCGTGGTGCCGTCCCGGCCGCTTTCATGCAGCGCGCGAATATCGCCGCCGGCACAGAAGCCCCGCTCGCCCTCCCCTGCCACGACCACGGTCGCGACGTTCACATCGGCAGCGAATTGGTCCAACGCTTCGCCGATCGACCGGATCATGATCAGCGTCAAACTGTTCAAGGCCCGCGGCCGATTCAGCCGAATGATGCCTGCAGAGCCGCGACGCTCCAGTACCACGTCGTCGACTTTGTCGTGCATTCCCGTCTCCTTGTTGCGATTGCCGTCGATAGATCCAGCATAGCCGCCTTCCATGCGACCTTCGCACTGCAGGGAGGACACGACGACCTATTCCCCAAGAACTTATCGCGTTAGGCCATATAGTCGATGGCCGCGGGTGAAGGAAGCTGGCGCAGGTCGGTTAACGCTGGCTTTTCGCAAGGTCGAGAATTGCCGGCCGCATCAGAAAGATGGGGCTGCCCGCACTCGATGAATGGCCTGCAGATCCATTCCGGTTCATCAGCAACAGCATCTCCCAATCGAGCGCGCTGCGAACGATCGTCTCGAGGGAATCGTGCTTCGGGGCCCAATCGAGCAGGCGCTGCGCCAGCGTGGAATCGGCAACGACGCTTGCAGCGTCGCCGGGGCGCCTCGGGGCCATATGTATCTTGAAGGAATGCCCGTGCAGACGGGTCACCATGTTGAGTACATCGAGCACGGAGTAACCGGTGCCATAGCCGCAGTTGGCAACCAGCGACCCACGCCCCTTGCGCAGATGCTGCAAGGCTTTCAGATGTGCCACGGCGAGGTCGGTGACATGGATGTAGTCGCGCACGCCGGTACCATCATGCGTCGGATAGTCTATGCCGTAGACATTGACGCTGCCGCGCTTGCCGAGCGCAGCCTCGCAAGCGACCTTAATCAGATGCGTTGCACTGGCAGTCGACTGCCCGGCACGGCCTTCAGGGTCAGCGCCGGCCACGTTGAAGTAGCGAAGTGCCACGTAATTGAAATCATAGGCGGCCGCGGCATCGCGGAGCATGAACTCGGTCATCAGCTTCGACTGGCCGTAGGGATTTTCCGGATTGAGCGACGCGTCTTCCCTGACTGGATCGGATGTCCTCTGAGGACCGTATACGGCGGCCGTCGAGGAGAATACGAAGTGACGGACGCCGGCATCGATCGCCGCGCTCATCAGCGCGCGAGTCTTTCCGCAATTGTTGTCGTAATAGGAGAGCGGATCGGAGACCGAGGCGGGAACCACCGCCGAGCCGGCAAAGTGGATGATGGCCTCGATGTCGTTCTCGTTGAAAATCACCTTCAGCACATCCACATCGGCAACATCGCCAAGGTAAAAGCGTGCACCGGGTGCGACCGCCCATCGAAAGCCGGTCGACAGACGATCGAGCACAACGACTTCCTCGCCTGCGTCGAGCAGCGTCCAGACCATGTGGCTACCGATATAGCCCGCTCCGCCGGTGACCAAAATTGCCATGTCCCGCATTTCCCAACGTCATCTCACGGGGGACATCTGAAGCAGCTTTCCTTTATGAACTTCTTATCGAAGGGCCCGTCCGACGGTCTCGGGCCCGGTATGTTTGGAGACGTGGTTAGATACCGACTTCGGGTTTCGCTACAATTTTATCGACGCGTCATTTCGGGCGGGGAATTCCACCGTAACGCCCACCCGAACGGCATCGGAAGCATCTAGAGCTTGAGGATGTAGTCGCACAGCCGGTCGGCCGCGGTCTCAATCTGCGCCGGATCACGCAAGAAACAGGCCCGCAGGAACAGCTCGCCTCCAGGGCCGAATGCCGTCCCGGGGGCCAGGCCGACACCAGTCTTGTCCACGATGTCGATCGCCGCTTTGCGGCTGTCTGTCACGCCGTCGATCTTGAGGAAAGCATAGAGCGCGCCATCCGGCTTTAGTGTTTCGACGCGGTTGGTTGCGATCAGCGCATCGCAGAGAATGTTGCGCGAGCGCCGTGCCTTGTCGATGTTCGCCTGCACGAAGGCGTCCCCGTCGTTTAGCGCTGCAACTGCGCCCTTCTGCATGAACTGGGCAACACCCGATGTCGAATACTGGATAAGGTTTTCAAGCACCTGGCCTGTCTGCGGCGGCGCCACGATCCAGCCGACACGCCAGCCAGTCATCGACCAGTTCTTCGAGAAGGAGTTGACGAACATAACCTTGTCCTCGGCTTCCATCACATCGAGGAACGAGGGCGCACGGCCTCCCGGATAGTAGTAGCAAGCGTAGATCTCGTCCGCCATGATCCAGAGGTCGTGCTTACGCGCCAGTGCAAGAATCGCGGCAAGATCCTGTTTCGAAGCGGTCCAGCCCGTCGGGTTGGATGGCGTGTTGACGAACAGAGCCTTGGTCTTCGGCGTGATCGCCGCTTCGACACGCTCGAGATCGATCGCCCACTTGCCGCCTTCGAACTCAAGTTGCACACCGACAGCACGGGCCCCTGCAATCTCAAGTGCCGCGGCGATGTTGGGCCATGCCGGCGTCAGACAGAGGAGTTCGTCGCCGGGCGAGGTCAGCGCCTGCACCGCAATCTGGATCGCCTGCATACCTGACCCGGTGACGAAGAAGTGCTCCACCGGCAGGCTGACCCCGAAATGTCGGACGTAGTAGTGCGATAAAGCCTGGCGAAGCTCCGGAATGCCACGTTGATAGGTGTAGAAGGTTTCGCCGGCAGCCAGCGCGTCCATCGCCGCCCTGTTGACGAAGTCGGGGCTCGGCAGATCACCCTCGCCGACCCAAAGAGGCAGCAGGCCTTCGCGACCACGAGCATAATTGACGACTTCGACGATCCCGCTTTCAGGCGCCGATACGGCGCGCGGGCTGAGACTATTCACAATCGACATGCATCACTCCGGTTTTCGCCTTCATAAATCAAATATGAGGCCAAATCCCATGACAATCGGTGATGCAATATCGATTTCCGTGATGGATGAGCCCGGCCGCGCCGGCAAAGCTCTTCCCTTCGATCAGACCGCCGGGCGCTTGGCCAGCAGATCGCGAATTTCCGTGAGAAGGACAACATCTGCCGGCGGCGCAGCGGCCTCTTCCGGAGCAGCCTTCTTTTGCTTTTCCACCTGCTTCTGAAGCGTGTTAACGCCCCTTACCAACAAGAAGATGATCCAGGCGAGGATCATGAAATTGATCAGTACGGTGATGAAACTGCCATAGGCGAGAACAGCGCCCTGCTGGCGGGCAGCAGCCAAGGTCGGCGCGTTGACGTTGGACGACAGACCAATGAAGTAGTTTGAAAAGTCGAAACCGCCGAAGATGGCACCAACGATCGGCATGATGATGTCGTCGACAAGCGATTTGACGATTCCGCCGAAGGCACCGCCGATGATCACACCGACAGCAAGGTCCATAACATTGCCGCGAGCAATAAACGCCTTGAACTCGTTGAGCATCCGATCTGTCTCCCTTTGATGCAATCCTACTGACAGGCCATTGTTTTTATTAGCTACATCTTCGATGTAATTATTCAATTGCAAATTACAGATTTTCGCATATCACGCGTCTCTTTGACTTAAGGCCTAGATGCCGCCCAATTTCCAAAGCGCTGCAATTGCCGTAGTCTCAAACCGTCCGGGAGAACCGCCGCGCAGGCGCCGGGGAGGGTCAATGCTGCCAGGTTGGGTCATAGTCGCATCCGCGTTCGGCTACCTGCTGTTGCTTTTTGCCGTCGCAAGCCACGGTGATAGTCGACGCAGGCGCTTTGGCGTGCCTGCAGATGGGCGACCGGCCGTCTATGCTCTGAGCCTTGCCATATATTGCACATCCTGGACCTACTTCGGCGGCGTCGGGCTCGCCTCCCAGCGCGGGCTCGAGTTCACCGGCATCTATATCGGCCCGATCCTTGTCTTCACGCTCGGCATGCCTGTCCTTCGGCGGATCATCGAACTCGCGAAGGCCGAGAAGCTCACCTCTGTTGCCGATTTCATTTCCGCGCGCTACGGCAAGAACTCGACGGTCGGGACGATCGTCGCGCTGATCTCGCTTGTCGGCGCCATTCCCTACATCGCGTTGCAGCTCAAATCCGTGTCGAGCACCGTGACGGCGATGCTCAATCCATCGGACTACGGCATCGGCAGCGGCAATCTCTACTTCCTCGACCTCCCGTTGCTCGTAACACTGGTGCTCGCGTGTTTCGCGATCATGTTCGGCACCCGGCACACGGATGCGACAGAGCATCAGGACGGCTTGATCCTGGCCATCGCCATGGAATCCGTGGTCAAGCTGTTCGCCTTCCTGACCGCAGGCGTCTGCGTCGTCTGGCTCTTGTTCGATGGGCCAGCTGATCTCTGGCAGAAGGCCTCCAACAATGCGCTGGTGCATTCGGCCCTGAGCTACCAGACGCCGATCAGCCGCTGGATCACCCTGACACTACTCTCCGCCTTCGCGATCATCATGCTGCCGCGGCAATTCCATGTCACGGTGGTGGAAAACAGGACCTCAAAGGAACTTCGGCTCGCGGGCTTGCTGTTCCCGCTCTACCTCGTCGCCATCAATATCTTCGTGCTTCCTATGGCGATCGCCGGACTGCTTACCTTTGGTGGCAACGGCAATGCGGATCTCTACATGCTTTCGCTTCCGATTGCGGGCCAAATGCCGCTTGTCTCGCTGATCACATTCATCGGTGGCTTTTCAGCAGCGACGGCGATGGTGATCGTCGCCTCCGTCGCGCTCTCGATCATGGTGTCCAACGATATCGTCATGCCGATCTTCCTGCACCGCAAGCTCGCGGGGCGCACCGGACAGCGGGAGGATTTTGCCAAGACACTCCTCAATATCCGGCGCAGCGCGATCTTCGCCGTGCTGCTGCTCGGCTATGCCTACTACCGCTCCACTGATAGCACTACCGGCCTCGCCTCGATCGGTCTGCTCTCGTTCGCCGCCATCGCCCAGATGGCGCCTTCGCTCTTCGGCGGCCTGATCTGGCGGCGGGCAAATGCGCGTGGCGCAATCCTCGGCCTTACCTCGGGTTTCGTGATCTGGATCTACCTGCTGTTCCTTCCCTCGCTCGGCGGCCCAGACTACTCCTCGGTTGCGAGCGCCGTGCTCGGCTTCATCTTTCCCGGTACCACCGTCTTCACCACGCCCAATTCCGACCCGCTCGTTAACGCAACGTTGATGAGCCTGCTCGTCAACACGGCTTTCTTCATCATCGGCTCGGTAACCCGCAACGCGCGGCCGCTCGAGCGCATCCAGGCGGGCATCTTCGTCAAGCGGCAATCCCGATCGCAATTTGCCACGCGAGGCTGGAAAACCCGGATCAGCGTCGGGGATCTTAAGGTGACCATCTCGCGCTATCTCGGCGAAGAACGGATGGAGCGCTCGTTCCAAACCTACCAGCAGAACTCCGGCCGAAAACTGGAGGACGAGCATCCGGCGGACATGGCCCTCATCCATTTCACCGAGCAGCTGCTCGGCAGCGCCATCGGCTCGTCATCGGCGCGTCTCGTTCTGTCACTGATCCTGCAGAAGGTCGAGGATGCCTCGGCCGATACTGCATGGCTTCTCGACCAGGCGAGCGAGGCTCTGCAATATAACCAGGATATGCTGCAGACGGCGCTTTCGCAGATGGATCAGGGGATCGCCGTCTTCGACAGTTCGAACCACCTGACGATCTGGAACCGGCGTTTCCGGCAATTGCTTGATCTTCCCGAAACCGCGGGCCAAGTCGGCTTCCCGCTCTCGGAGATCGTTGCCATCCTCAGCCAGCGGGGCGATGTTCCCACCGGCGACGTCGGCCAGACCGTCCGGCATTTCCTCACCCTCGACAAGCCCTTTGCACTTGTTCTCGGTGGCGGAGAGCGCATCATCGAAGTTCGCTCCAACGCGATGCCCGACAAGGGGATCGTCGCCACTTTCACCGACATCACCCAGCGCGTCACCGCCGACCGGGCGCTGAAGCAAGCCAACGAAACGCTGGAGCAGCGTGTTGCCGAGCGAACGGCCGAGCTCACCCGCGTCAATCACGAACTCGTCGAGGCGCGCGCGGTTGCCGACGAGGCAAACGTTGGCAAAACCCGCTTCTTCGCTGCCGCGGGGCATGACATCCTGCAGCCGCTCAATGCGGCACGGCTGTATTCCTCTGCGCTGGTGGAACGGATGGGGCAGTCGGAAAGCAGCGCCATCGTCCGCAACATCGATTCCGCTTTGGAATCCGTCGAGAGCATTCTCGGGGCGGTGCTCGACCTCTCGCGGCTGGATACGGGCGCCATGCGCCCACGCCTCGCCTCGGTCCCGCTTGCCGATCTTCTGGAGCGCATTCATACGGATTTTGCGCCGATCGCCCGCGAGAAGAAACTGAAGCTCGTCGTCATGCCGACATCGCTCAGGGTTCGCTCTGACCCCAACCTTTTGCGCCGTCTCGTCCAGAATCTCGTATCCAATGCCATCAAGTATACGATCAGCGGCAAGGTGCTGATCGGAGCCCGCCGCCGCGGCAATCAGGTGATGATCCAGGTCCTGGATTCCGGCATAGGCATACCGCCATCAAAATTCAAAACCGTATTCAAGGAGTTCGCGCGGCTCGACGAAGGTGCCAGAACGGCCTCCGGGCTTGGGCTCGGGCTCTCCATCGTCGACCGCATAGCGCGCGTACTCAGTCACCCCGTCGAGCTGCACTCCACCCATGGCAAGGGCACGGATTTCCGAATCGTCATGCCGCGCGAAACTTCTAGGCAGGCCAACGTCGCCACGCCCGCAACACCGGCTGACCGGCCGGGCAAAAATCTCAAGGGGTTGAAAATCCTCTGCATCGACAATGAACCGCATATACTCGACGGGATGCAATTACTGATCGGGGGCTGGGGCTGCGATGTTCAATCGGCGAATTCGCTGGCCGCAATAGCTCGGCTCGACAGCCACCAGCGAGCGCCCGACCTTATCATCGCCGATTACCATCTTGGCGACGGGACAGGTGTCGCCGCCATCCTTGCTGCGCGCGAGCAGTTTGCGTCTTACATACCCGGCCTGATCGTCACCGCGGACCGCACACCGGAGGTTCGCGCCGAGGCGGAGCGTCACGCGATTGGCATCCAGCATAAACCTGTGCGGCCCGCCGCACTTCGGGCCTACATCATCCAGATTTCCGCGCAGAAGCGCGCTGCCGCGGAGTAGCGACGCTTTCGCAGTCCATGACACCAGCCACCAGATCGCGCACGTAATCTGCAGTCGGCTCGTCGCCGAAAAGGATACGATATATGATCGGCGCCACGACGCGATCGATGACAGCGTCGAGGGGCGGGAAGGCCTCGCCCCGGCTTTTCGCCCGCTTGCCGATCAGCTCGATCTGCTGCCTGGTAAAAGCGTAGCACATGCAGGCATTCGCGTTGTCTCGCGCGGCAAGCACGTCCCGGATCATCTCACGACCGATGCCCGACGACATCTCCTCGGCATACTGCTCGGCCCATGCTTCAAGATCGTCCTTGCCGCTGCCGGTATCCACCGGCTGCATGTCCGGGCGGAGACGTTCCACAGCGACGTCGGCGAGCAGCTCCTGAAGATCGCCCCAGCGGCGATAGATCGTGGACGGAGTCACGCCGGCTTCGGCCGCGATCATCGGGATCGTGACCTCGGCGCGGTCCGTCGACTTCAACAGCGCCTGAACCGCCTTGTGCACGGATCCCTGGACCCTGGCGCTGCGCCCGCCCGGGCGAAGATTCTCTTTTACCGCCAATGCAACGACCTAACCTTTTCTTCGCAGCGTCGTGATTCAAAATCTTTGACGCATTTGGTAACGCAAACTATTTGCTTTTAGCCTGCATCGCGCCTACATGCGGCTAACGCAACGACTTAGCTTTAAGAGGCATATATATGTTCGGCGCCAGTGAATCCATAGAGACAAAGCCAAATCCCATCAGTTTCCACGCCGTGACGCTCGCGACATTCTTCGGTGCGTCCGCGGCCCCGACGCCGCTCTACCGGATCTACCAGGAGAACTTTGCGGTCTCCCCGGTCCTGATCACGGTCATTTTTGCGGTCTACGCCTTTGCGCTTCTCTGCTCTCTGCTGGTTGCGGGCTCAATCTCCGACCATCTCGGCCGCAAGCCGGTGATCTTTTCCGCACTGGTCCTGGAAATCATCGCGATGGCGTTGTTCGTGGTTGCCAGCGGTCCCGGCTGGCTGATTGCGGGGCGGATCGTGCAGGGGTTGGCGACCGGCATTGCTGGCGCTTCCATCGGGGCGGCGCTGGTGGATGTCGATCGGGCGAAGGGACAGCTCGTCAATTCCATAGCACCGCTTTCGGGCATGGCAATCGGCGCGATCGGGACCAGCGCGCTGATCCAGTACGGGCCGTTTCCGCTGCATCTGGTCTACGCGATCCTGCTGGTTGCCTTCATCGTCCAGGCGGCGGCAATTTGGGCCACAGACGAGACGGGCGGAACGCGGCCGGGCGTATGGGGATCGCTGAAGCCGCGTATTTCAATACCGCCGCAGGTCAGGCCCTCACTCGCGCTGGTAACGCCGATCAATATCGCCAACTGGACGCTTGGCGGCTTCTATCTGTCGCTGGTGCCCTCCCTCGTCGTGAGCACCACAGGAAACCATGCACCACTCACGGGCGGCTCCGTAGTAACCGCGCTGATGGTGGCCGGCGCCACCGCCGTCTATCTCAGGCGCGGCAAATCCGCGATGGAAAACCTCGGCTTTGGGACGCTCGCGACCACGCTCGGCATCCTGACGGTCGTTGCCGGCGTCCATCACGGCAGCGTGCCGCTGCTGCTCGCCGGAACGGTTCTGACCGGCGTCGGCTTCGGCACCAATTTCCTCGGATCCATCGGAACGATCATGCCGCTGGCCAAGGCCGACGAAAGGGCAGAGCTGCTCTCCGCCTTCTACATCCAGAGCTATCTCGCGTTCAGCCTGCCGGCGATCCTCGCAGGCTTCCTGGCGAAATCGCTTGGCTACCAGCTGACGACCGACATCTACGCCACGGCGATCATTCTTGTGACCGGCGCCGGCTGGGTCGGGCTTCGCGCCGCGCAGGCGAAGACAGCGCGCCGGGCAGCCTGAGGCACACGCCCATCGGCGCTGGTCTGACCAAGGTCGAGACGGATCGCGAGGCAGACGGAGAGCAAAACGAAAAAAGGCCGGGCAAACCCGACCTTCCCTTCCATCTCAACGAACCGTGCCAGTACATCCGTGGTCACGGTTCGGAGATGATATTTCTAGCCTGTTAAGCTCAGATAGCCTGCAGGCGATCTGCCGACATCTTGCCGGAACGCTTGTCAGCTACGAGCTCGTAGGACAGCTTCTGGCCGTCCGTGAGGTCGCGCATGCCAGCACGTTCAACTGCAGAGATGTGAACAAAAACGTCTGCAGCGCCGTCGTCAGGCTGAATGAAGCCGAAGCCCTTGGTTGCGTTGAACCACTTAACTGTACCTGTGCTCATGACGATATCCTTTTCAAATCGTACATAGAATATACACGCCGGCCAAACCGAAGTGCGATGAAGACCGATTTTGGAGGAAGTTCGCCAGGAACGGCACGAGTGGCCGAAACAAAGTCCATCTAGCAAGATCGATGGCCGAGCTTTTACTCGGAAATTGTGTTCAACGCAAGGCGCTTTTGGCAAGTCGTGCCGCTTGCCTTTCCTGATCCCAAAAAGGAGGTGCACGATCGGAATGGCCCGCTTGATAGTGGCGCGATTTATCAACCTCAGTCGCCCGGCCGGTTCGGCAGACTTGGCTTGGAATAGCCGCCGGCGTGAACGCCAGCGGCTATGGTCGACTGCTCGCGAAGGTATCGCCCGGTGGCAAAGGCTGCCTATCTATGCCGCCTCTTTCGGCCCTGCATACGGATCAAAACGTCCGTAGAACATTTCGCCGCTCGCGGCCATGTCCTTCAATAGCGCCGTTGGCTCGAAGTGCTGACCATACGAGGCCGCAAGCTTCCCGCACAGCGCGACGAAGGTCTTTACGCCCATGCCGTCGATGTAGGAGAGCACGCCGCCGGTGTAGGGCGCAAAGCCAAAACCGAGGATGGAGCCGACGTCGGCCTCGCGCGGGTCGGTGACGATGCCCTCCTCGATCGCGCGGGCGGCCTCCAGCGCGATCGTGACGAGGAAGCGCTCCTTGAGGACGGCGACGTCGACCTCATCGGCCTTCTTCTGCGGATAGAACGTCTTGAGTTCAGGCCAAAGCGACTTCTTGGCCGGTTTCGCCGGGTAGTCGTAGAAGCCCTTGCCGTTCTTGCGGCCTCGACGGTCGAGCTCGTCGACCATCCTGTTGATCAGCGCAAGGTGCTTCGGATCGACGGCGGCTTCGCCGAGATCGGCGACGGTGGCCTTGAGGATCTTCTGGCTGAGATCGATCGCCACTTCGTCGTTTAGCGACAGCGGGCCGACGGGCATGCCGGCCATCTTGGCGGCATTCTCGATCATCGCGGCGGGCACGCCTTCGATAAGCATATCATAGGCTTCGTGGATATAGCGGAAGACGCAGCGATTGACGAAGAAGCCGCGGGTGTCATTGACGACGATAGGCGTCTTCTTAATGGCCGCGACATAGTCGAGTGCGACCGCGAGTGCCTTGTCGCCGGTTTCCTCGCCGAGAATAACCTCCGTCAGCATCATCTTCTCTACGGGGGAGAAAAAGTGCACGCCAATGAAATTGGCCGGACGCCTCGAGTTTTTCGCAAGGCCTGAGATCGGCAGCGTCGAGGTATTGGAGGCAAAGATCGCGCCCTCGGGCAGAACTGCTTCAACAGCCTCGATCACCGCCTTCTTCACGTCGCGATCCTCGAACACCGCCTCGATCACCAGGCCGACGTCCTCGAGATCGGCGAATTCGGCCGACGGGGTGATGTGGGACAGGAGTGCCGCGCCCTCTTCATGTGTAAGACGTCCCTTACCGATAGAATCCTTCACCAGACCTTCGGATACTGACTTCCCCTTGGTCGCCGCTTCGATGTCGCGATCCACGAGGGTGACGGGAATGCCTGCCGCTGCAGTGACATAGGCGATCGACGCGCCCATGAAGCCGGCGCCGACAACACCCACCTTCTTGAACTCCGTCTTGGGGATCCCGGCTGGGCGGCGTGCGCCCTTGCCGAGCTCCTGCATGGAGATGAACAGCGAGCGGATCATCGAGAAGGCTTCGGTGGTCTGCAGCACCTCGGTGAAATAACGCTGCTCGATCTTGAGCGCCGTATCGAACGGAACCTGCAGGCCCTCATAGACGCATTTCAGGATCGCCAGGGCGCCGGGATAATTGCCCGCCGTCTCGCGGCGCAGGATGGCTGGCGCTGCCGGCCAGAGTTGGGCCGACGCCGGCGTCCAGATGCCGCCGCCTGGCGCTTTGAACCCTCTTTCGTCCCAGGGGGCGACGGGCTTCAGTCCATCCTTGATCATCTGTTTGGCGGCCGGGATCAACTGATCCGGATCGACCACCTGATGCACGAGGTTCATGGCCTTGGCGCGTGCGGCCGTCAGCGACTGGCCGGTCGTCATCATTTGCAGCGCCGACTGGACGTCCGCGAGGCGCGAGACGCGCTGCGTTCCACCGGCACCGGGGAAGATGCCGACCTTGACCTCGGGAAGCGCGATCTTGACGCTCTTCGCATTGGAGGCGACCCGGCCATGGCAGGCAAGCGACATTTCCAGCGCGCCGCCCATGCAGGTGCCGTTGATCGCGGACACCCATGGCTTGCCCGATGTTTCCAGCTTGCGGAAAAGGCCGGTCATACGGCCAACGAGATCGAACAACTTCTGGGCGGCGTTGGCCGGATCGCTTACCTTCTCTTGATTGTAGAAAGTAAACATCGACTTGATCATCGACAGATCGGCTCCACCAGAAAAGGTGGACTTGCCCGAGGTGACGACCACGCCCTTGACGGCGCTATCGGCAACCGTCTGGTCGATGATGGCGTTCAGCTCCTCCATCACGTCCGCCGTGAAGACGTTCATGGATTTGCCGGGCATGTCCCAAGTGACGAGGGCGATGCCGTCTTCGTCGGATTCGACGGTGAAATTGGTGTACGTGCTCATGGGGGATTCCTCTTCCCTGAATTCTCTGGCGGCTAAGCCCCCCTTGTGGGGAGGCGTTGGGAAGGGAGCTTGTGGCAAAACCCCACCCTCGCATTCGCTCGACCCTCCCCGCAAGCGTGAGGGCCAGACCACTCAGACCCGTTCAATAACCGTTGCCGTGCCCATCCCCGCACCAATGCAGAGGGTGACCAGCGCCGTGTTGAGGTCGCGGCGTTCCAATTCGTCCAGCACCGTGCCGAGGATCATGGCGCCGGTGGCGCCGAGCGGGTGGCCCATGGCAATCGCGCCCCCGTTGACGTTGATCTGGTCGTGCGGGATCCCGAAGGCCTGCATGTAGCGCAACACCACGGCCGCGAAGGCTTCGTTGAGCTCGAAGAGATCGATGTCTTCAAGCGTCATGCCCGTGCGCTTCAAAAGCTTCTCGGTGACGTCGACCGGCCCGGTCAGCATCAGCGCAGGATCCGAGCCGATGTTGGCGAAGGCCTTGATGCGGCCGCGGGGTTTCAAGCCCATGCTTTCGCCGCCAGCCCTGGAGCCGAGCAGGACGGCCGCCGCGCCGTCGACGATGCCGGAGGAATTTCCGGCGTGATGTATATAGTTGATGCGCTCGACCTCCGGATGGGCCTGGATGCCGACGGCTTCGAAACCGCCCATCTCCCCGGGCATCTGGAAGGAGGCGTTGAGCGAGGCCAGCGCCTGCATGTCTGTGCCGGGGCGCATGTGCTCGTCATGAGCCAGGATCGTCAGGCCGTTTTGATCCTTCACCGGGACAACCGAGTTCTTGAAGTAACCCTTGTCCCAGGCGTTGGCGGCGCGCTTCTGGCTTTCGACGGCATAGGCATCGACGTCGTCCCTGCTGAAACCGTATTTGGTCGCGATCAGGTCGGCAGAAACGCCCTGCGGCATAAAATAGGCCGGAAAGTTGACTGAGGGATCCATGAACCAGGCGCCGCCGGACATGCCGAGACCGACGCGCGACATGCTTTCGACGCCGCCGGCGATCACGATGTCATCTGCCCCTTGGGCAATCTTGCCGGCCGCGAAATTCACGGCATCCAGGCCGGATGCGCAGAAGCGGGAAATCTGCATGCCGGGTACCCTGGTGGAATAGCCTGCCTCGAACGCAGCGGCTTTGGGAATGACGGCGCCGGCGTCCATGACGGGATCGACGCATCCCATGATGATATCGTCGACGGTTGACGTGTCGAGGCCGTTGCGGTCGCGGATAGCCTCCAGGGTCTTGGCGGCGAGGCGCACCGACGGCACCTCATGCAGCGAACCGTCCTTCTTTCCCCGGCCGCGCGGCGTGCGGACGTGATCGTAGATGAAAACCTCGGTCATTTGTCTCGTCTCCCTATCGGCAGTGACGCCGGTGAATTCTGTGCGTCTTCTCCTCTCCCCGTTGGGGAGAAGAGGGAAATCGCCAATCAAAACGCGTCGGCGGCCAGCGTCATCATCGTCTCCGCGCCGGTCTCGATGCGGACCTTGCGCAGCGCCGTCTCCGGCATGATACGCTCCATGAAGAAGCGGGCCGTCACCAGCTTGTTGCGCAGGTAGCTTTCGCGCTCGATGTCACCGCTAGCAATGCCATCCTCGGCAGCCTTCGCCATTTTCGCCCACATGTAGCCGAGAATGACGAGACCGAAGAGATGCATGTAGTCTGTCGAGCCGGCCCCGGCGTTGTCGGGCTTCGCCATCGCATGCTGCATGAACCACATGGTTGCCGCCTGCACGTCGTTCAAGCCCTTCTTGAGGTTCTTGGTGAAGAAGCTCATCTGCTCGTCGCTGCGGTTTTCCTCGCAGAAATCGCCGATTTCCTTGAACAGCGCCACGACGGCGCGGCCGCCATTCTGGCCGAGCTTGCGGCCGACGAGGTCGAGCGCCTGGATGCCGTTGGCACCTTCGTAGATCATCGCGATGCGGGCATCGCGGACATACTGGCTCATGCCGTGTTCTTCGATGTAGCCATGGCCGCCATAGACCTGCTGGGCCATTACCGCATGGTCGAAGCCCTTGTCGGTCATCACGCCCTTGAGGATAGGGGTGACGAGACCAAGGATATCGTCGGCGGTCTGCCGCTGCTTCTCGTCGCCCGAGCGGTGGGCGATGTCGGATTTCAGCGCGGTCCACAGCAGGAAGGCGCGACCGGCCTCGTTGAAGGCGCGGATGGTCATCAGCGTGCGCCGAATATCGGGATGGACGATGATCGGATCGGCCTTCTTTTCAGGCGCCTTCGGACCGGACAGCGACCGGCCCTGAATGCGCTCGCGCGCATAGTTCGCGGCATTCTGGTAGGCGATCTCAGAGATTGCCAGGCCCTGCAGGCCGACGCTGAGGCGTGCCTCGTTCATCATCACGAACATGGCGTTGAGGCCCCGGTTCTCCGCCCCGATGAGAAAGCCGGTCGCCTCGTCGTAGTTCATGACGCAGGTGGCGTTGCCGTGGATGCCCATCTTGTGCTCGAGCGCGCCGCATGAAACGGCATTGCGAGCGCCTGCGCCTCCATCGTCGCCGACCATGAATTTCGGCACGATAAAGAGAGAAATTCCCTTGGTCCCCTCGGGTGCGCCCTCGATACGGGCGAGAACCAGATGGACGATATTTCCGGTCATGTCGTGCTCGCCGGCCGAGATGAAGATCTTCTGGCCGGAGATCTTGTAGCTGCCATCAGCCTGCGGCACGGCCTTGGTACGCAAGAGGCCAAGGTCGGTGCCGCAATGCGGCTCCGTCAGGTTCATGGTGCCCGACCATTCGCCGGAGACCATCTTCGGGAGGTAGGTCTTCTTCTGCTCGTCCGAGCCATGGACGATGATCGCCGCGATCGCGCCCTGCGTCAGGCCCGGATACATCATCAGCGACATGTTGGCGGCCGAGGTATATTCGCCGACAGCGGCGTGCAGCGTATAGGGAAGGCCCTGGCCGCCGAATTCCTCGGGAACCGCAAGACCAGTCCAGCCGCCCTGGCAATAGCCGTCATAGGCCTCCTTGAAACCCTTCGGCGCCGAGACCGAACCGTCGTCGTGGCGAACGCAGCCTTCCTGGTCGCCGGAATAGTTGAGCGGGAACAGCAGTTCTTCGGCAACCTTGCCCGCCTCGCCGAGAATGGCCTCGATCATGTCAGGCGTTGCATCGGCAAAACCGGGCAGATTGTTGTAGCGTTCCAGACCCAACACGTCGTTCAGGACGAAGAGTGTGTCGTTAACCGGGGCCTTGTAGACTGGCATCGTTCGAATTCCTCCAATTCGGCACGCCGGACGACACCGGCATTTGGAAGTCTCTTACAAAATATTGACGTTTGCGTAAACGTCAAATTTTACGCCAGCTCGAATTTGTGAGCGGACTTTCGACCTGGCTGTCGGAAACGATCAGGTGAGAACGTCCTCGGGCTGTCATATATTCCCTCAGGACACCAAGGAGGAGGCACCCCGATGTCCAAGATCAGTTCAAATCTATGGTTCGAGAAAGAAGCACGCAAGGCCGTCGAATTTTATGTATCCGTCGTTCCGAACTCGTCCGTGGGCAGACTGACGGTGCTGCCCGCAGAAAGTCCGAGCGGTCCTCCTGGAAGCGTCAAGATCATCGAATTCAAGCTGGGAGATCAGGAATTCACCGCAATGGAGGCGGGCCCCCTCGATGCCTTCAACCACTCTTTCTCCATTTCGGTCCAATGCGAGACGCAGGAGGAGATCGACCGGATATGGAAGGCCTTCCTTGAGAACGGCGGCGTCGAGGAACAGTGCGGCTGGCTCCGGGATCGCTGGGGCCTCAGCTGGCAGATCGTTGCGCGCGAGCTCATCGACATGATCTCCGATCCGGATCGCGAGCGCGCCAAGCGGGCCACCGAAGCCATGCTGGGCATGGTCAAGCTCGACATCGCCAAGCTCCGGGAAGCCTATCGCTGAAACGGTAACATCGCGCCTGGCACGGAACAGATGAAACGGCACATTATAAGGGTGCTATCTTTCCGCGATAGCTATGTGTAGAAGTCATCGAGACCTGATTTGACGGACGCTTCATGACTTCGACAGCCGCTTTCTTTCGTTCCAGCTTGCTCATGCTTGCCGTTGGAGTCCTGATATTGTGCGGCATTGTAGGCTCTTCTCTGTGGCTGGTGCAGACGAACCGTTCTGCGTCGGACGAAACCGCCTCACTTCGTCGCTTGCGCAGTGCGATCGTCAATCTCCTGACAACGGTTCAGGATGCCGAAACAGGCCAGCGTGGCTTTCTTTTGACGAATGACCCGGCCTATCTGGGCCCCTATACCAAAGCACTGGAAAACCTCCCGGCCCGAAGGCAGGCTCTGATCGACAATGTGTCGCAGCGTCCAAGCTACGCGTCGCAGCTCGACGCACTGAAGGCCGCGATCGACGGCAAGATCAACGAGCTGTCCACGACCGTTCAGCTGGCCAAGGACGGCAAGCTGCCGGAGGCGATTGCGGTGGTCCGCGACGATGCCGGCCGGGAATTCATGGACAAGGTCCGAACGATCCTCGCCAACTTCCTGGAGCAGACCGATGCTCGGCTGCGCGTGCTGGTCGAAACACAGCTTTCGGCGGCCAGCAATCTGCAATGGGTTACGATCGGCGGTGCGGTTGCGATCCTGCTCGTGCTCGGCGGCGCAGTCCTGATCATTGTCCAGCATGTCCGCGACCTGGCAAAGGCGACGGAAGAAGTCGAACTGCTCAATGTCGGGCTGGAGGCGCGCGTAAATGAGCGCACCCAGGACCTCATCCGCGCCAACCAGGAAATCCAGAAGTTCGCGTACATCGTCACCCACGATCTGCGGGCGCCGCTTGTCAACATCATGGGATTTCTCAGCGAGCTCGACACGGCGATGAAGGCCGTTTCGACCTATATCCTTGCCGACGAGAAGACGCCCAGCACAGAGGAAATCCGCGAAGCCCGGCAGGCCGTCGAAGAGGATCTTCCGGAAGCGCTCGGCTTTATTCGCTCGTCGACGAGAAAGATGGATTCGCTGATCAACGCGATCCTGAAGATCTCCCGCGACGGACGCCGCAAGCTGCAGCCGGATCGGATCGACCTCAGGGCGCTTGTCGAAGCGGCTGCGGCGAATGTTCACCACCAGCTGCTGGAAACGGGCGGCAGCACCGAAGTGCGTGCGCGGATCGGCACCATCGTCACCGATCGCTTCTCGCTCGAACAGACATTCGGGAACCTTTTCGACAACGCGGTGAAGTACCAGATGCCGGGGCGCCCGCTGATGCTGAACATCGATGCCTATCCCGACGGTCCGGGACGCATCCGGATAGACGTCAAAGACAACGGCCGCGGCATAGCCCCACAGGATCTTGAGCGCGTCTTCGAGCTGTTTCGCAGAGCCGGCGAGCAGGATCAGCGTGGCGAGGGCATCGGCCTTGCACACGTGCGCTCGCTAATCCGAAATTTGGGCGGAGATATTACGGTCGAGTCCGAACTTGGGCACGGCAGTACGTTCACTCTGACGCTACCGTCGGACCTCACCAAAATCGTACGGAGTATGGAACCATGAAAGCTACGGGTCAGGAAGTCACGATCGTCATGATCGAGGATGACGAGGGGCACGCCCGCCTCATCGAAAAGAACGTGCGCCGCGCCGGCGTTCACAACGAGATCGTACCGTTCACCCTCGGCAAGAACGCGCTGGACTACATTCTCGGGCCGAACCGCGACGGGACGCCCAGCAGAGATCGTTACCTGCTCGTACTTCTCGACCTCAACCTGCCTGACATGTCCGGCCTCGACATTCTGGCGCAGATAAAGGGCAACGAGCATACCCGCCGACTCCCGGTCGTCGTGCTGACGACGACCGACGACGAGCGCGAGATCCAGAAGTGCTATGATCTCGGCGCAAACGTCTATATCACCAAGCCCGTGGACTACGACGGATTTGCGACGGCGATCCGCAATCTCGGTCTCTTCTTCTCCGTCATTCAAGTTCCCTAACGAGTAGCCAAAATCTGTGCGCATCCTTTATGTCGACGATGATCCGGCCCTTGCCCGACTTGCCACGCGGGTTCTTGCGCGCAGCGATTTCGAAGTCGTCCATGCCCCTTCGATAGAGATCGGTCTGGAGTTGTTTGCGGCCGAGGCATTCGAGGCCGTCGTTCTGGACCACTATTTCGAGAACCAGACCGGCCTGAATTTTCTGGAAGCGATCGCCGAGATCGGAAGGCCGACACCGGTTCTCTACGTGACCGGATCGAGCGATGCCGACGTAGCGATCAGGGCGCTCAAGGGCGGCGCAGCCGACTACGTCGTGAAAACGGCGACCGACGACTTCTTCCCCCTGCTCGTAAGCGCGCTGAACCAGGCGCTGGAAAATGCGCGCCTTCGCAGCGAGAAGGATGAAGCGGATCGGCAGCTTGTTGTCGCCAAGGAGCGGGCGGAACTGCTGCTTGCCGAGATGAACCATCGCATCGCCAACAGTCTTTCGCTGGTTTCCGCAATGATCCGCATGCAGATGCAGATTTCCGGCAGCGAAGAGACCAAGACGGCACTCAACGAAACCCAGAACCGCATCACCGCAATCGCCGGCGTTCACCGCAGCCTCTACACCTCGGAGAATGTCGGAGAGGTGCAGCTCAACGTCTATCTGGGCCCGCTGCTTGCAGAGCTCGAGAGCACGAATGCAGCTGCCCAAGGCATATCGCTGAAGCCTGATCTTTGTCGGATTGCTACGTCTGCAGACAGGGCTGTAGCGCTCGGCGTTATACTGATCGAGCTTGTTACCAACTCGACGAAATACGCCTATCCGGCGGGAATCGGCGAGGTGCGAATCGTCCTGCAATCAACCGCCGAGGGCATCGCCCTTCTGTCCGTCGAGGACGACGGAATCGGATATAACCGCGCCAGTGGACCAAAGGGAACCGGTCTAGGAACGCGCCTGATCAACGCAATGGCAACGACGCTCGGGGCGGAGATCACCTACGGCCGCGAAGGTAAGCATTCGGGCACATATATTGCTGTCCGCTGGCAACAATAGGCGGCGCCGTTCTGGCGGGCCGGGATGCCTTCCGGCCGGTAGATGACGCAGCGCGGGCCGAGATCAAGACAGACTCTTTGAAGCTTCGACGAGTTCACGTGCCGTCAGGTGGTATCAGGGCGGTTGCTCGACGGGTCCTCCGCGCCGGCCGAAAACCGGCTTGGCGATGATCCCATTTCCTCGCACGAGGGTGGATAAGTTGAACAGTTCCAATGCTGTACGCATTTCTCTCCGCAAAATTCGGCAACGACCGTTTGCATCTGCGCCAAGACACGCTAGATTTTGCTGGCTAACCGACGAAAAAGCTTGGGAGGAGCGATTTCATGAGACGGACGTGGCCTGAAGAGTTCAACTCCATCCTGAACGGCGCAGACGAAGTCACACTCGACCTGCCGTTGATCGAACATGAGGACGGATCGCACACCGAAGCGGTCAGCCGCAAGGCCCTGAAGGTCAGCATGCCGATGGAGGAGTATGAACGTATCTGGCCACTGGCCGAGATGCGTTACAGGCTCGGCGGCGAGCTTGCGGGCAAAGCGATAACCCTGATCACCACGAACCCGCATTATCACCGCTGGCATCCGGCCGATGGCGGCAGCGTTGACAATGTCGCCGACAGCGGGCGTCACTACACGACGAAATACGTGACGGTGCATTTCCTGCTCGACGACGTCAGGGAGACGGCGGCGGCCTAACCCGCCGCAGCATCTTCACGCTGCGTCAAGCGCCTGCGTCAGATCGGCGATGAGATCATCCGGATGCTCGATGCCGATCGACAGGCGAATGGTCGATTCCAGCACGCCGATGCGCTGACGGACCTCAGCCGGGACGCCGGAATGCGTCATAGTCGCGGGATGGCTCGCAAGTGATTCGGTGCCCCCGAGGCTGACTGCCAGCTTGAAGATCTGAAGCGCATTCAGGAATTTGAACGATGACGGTTGGCCACCCTTGATATCGAAGGAAAAGGTCGACCCAGCGCCCGTGCACTGCGCCGCGAACGTTCGCCCGAGCGGCGAAGCTGCGTCATGGTAGGGCAGATAGTGGATCGCCTCGACCTTGGGATGGGCGCGCAGGAAATCGGCGACTGCGAGCGCATTGCTGTTTGCCCGTTCCATGCGGATCTGCAGCGTTTCCAACGAGCGGCCAAGCATCCAGCAGGAATGCGGATCGAGCTGCGTGCCTATCGCGCCGCGTAGGGCCTTCACCTGCTTCATCACAGCCTTGGGACCCATTGCCGCGCCGGCAATCAGATCAGAATGACCACCCACGTACTTCGTCAGGGAATAGAGCGAGATGTCGGCGCCATGCTCAATCGGGCGCTGGAAGACCGGGCCGAGCAGCGTGTTGTCGCAGGCTATGATGGGCGTGTGTCCCTGCTTCTTGCCGATCGCATCGCCAACCCGGCGGATCATCGCGACGTCAACGAGGCTGTTTGTCGGGTTGGCGGGGGTTTCGATGAGAATCACCGACACGCGACCCTTTGCCATGGCCTCCTCCGCAGCCGCCTGCACCGATGTCTCGCTAACGCCATCGGCGAAGCCGACAGCCTTAACGCCGAGATTGAGGAACGTCTTCGCAAGCAACGTCTCGGTGCCGCCGTATAGCGGCTGCGAGTGAAGCACGGCATCGCCGGGGCGCACGAAGGCAAGCAGCGTCGTTGCGATGGCCGACATGCCGGAGGAAAAAAGGACGCAGCTTTCAGTCCGCTCGTAGACGGCAAGGCGATCCTCGACGATCTCGCTGTTCGGATGATTGAAGCGGGAATAGACGAGGCCCGCGCCCTTGCCTTCCGGCGGCTCCTTGCGTCCCGAAACATAGTCGAAGAAATCGCGGCCGTCCTCGGCGGATTTGAATACGAAAGTCGAGGTCAGGAAGACCGGTGGCTTGACGGCGCCTTCCGATAGTTCCGGATCGTACCCGTAGTTCAGCATCTGCGTTTCGGGATGCAGGGCGTGGTTGCCGATATGGGTCTTGGAGGGATGCGGCGCGGTCATTGTCGTCTCCTGCCTGGATGGATGCCGATGAAGCTTGCAAATTATATCAAAACCCGCCGACAGTCCTTGCTATTTGCCACGCGCACGAGCCCTATGAGACAACTTATTGCGGAGAATGAAGCTTTATGGCGCAGAAAATTGCAGACGGCATGGACCGAAAGATCCTGAAAGTCCTCATGACCGACGCCCGCGTCGCGAACAACGAGCTCGCCGAGCGCGTCGGACTATCGGCCTCGGCCTGTCTTCGCCGGCTGCGGCGGCTGGAAGAGGCTGATATCATTCAGGGATATACCGCCGTCATCGATCCGGCGATCGAAGGCTGGACGATGACAGCGCTCGCCTCCGTCCGTCTCAGCCGCCAGCACGAGGACGAGATCCAGATGTTTGAAAATGCGGTGCGCGAGTGGGACGAGGTTCTGGAGTGCCATTTGGTCACCGGGTCGCGCGACTACGTGCTGAAGGTGATGAGCGCCGGTCTCGATCAATACGAACGCTTCATCAAGGAGAAGATCGCCCGCCTCAAATGCGTCGATACGATCGAGACGAGCTTCGTGATGAATACAATCAAGGCGCGACGGGTTTAGTCCCGCTGGTCGCCGGCAACCAGACAGTTGGCCCGGCCTCCTTTCCATAGATTCTGCTGAAGACCGCCGAATTCTTTTTCCGTTACCGGTGGTTCCGTGCCTTCCCAATACCTAATTCCGAGATGCATCGATCCGGAGGAGCCTGTTCATGACCGATTTTCCCTATGGCACAGCACTCATCGTCGGGGCCGGCCCCGGCGTCAGTACTTCACTGGCCCGGCACCTCTCTGCGCGTGGCGTCAAGGTCGCGCTGGCGGCACGCGGCGTCGACAAGCTGAAGAGTGTGGCGAACGTGACGGGCGCGAAGGTATTTGCCGCCGACGCGGCGCAGCCGTTATCCGTCACCGCGCTGTTCGATGATGTCGCCGACGCCATCGGCGACCCCGAGGTCGTGATCTACAATGCCAGCGGCCGGGTCCGCGGCCCCTTGACCGAACTCGATCCCAGCGAGGTACAACAGGCAATTGCCGTCAGTGCGTTCGGCGGTTTTCTGGTAAGCCAGCAGGCAGCAAGACGCATGATTCCGCGCGGTCGGGGTGCGATCCTGTTTACCGGCGCCACGGCGAGTATCAAGGGATTTTCCCAGTCGGCAGCCTTCGCGATGGGCAAGTTCGCGCTTCGTGGCCTCGCCCAAAGCGCGGCCCGCGAGCTCGGACCGAAGGGCATTCACGTCGCGCACTTCGTCATCGACGGGGCAATCCGATCCGCCGTGCGACCGGAAAATCCGGACAAGCCTGATGGCATGCTCGATCCGGAGGCTATCGCGCAAAGCTACATCGGCGTCCTTCTGCAGCATCGAAGCGCCTGGTCGCACGAGATCGAGTTGCGGCCGTGGACGGAATCCTTCTGACAACTACATAGCATTCCTGCCTACGTGACCTTGCGACGCGCGCGGATTCGCTGCGGCATGTTTCGGTGCAGAAGCCTCCCGAGATTCATCAAAAATTAGAAAATTTGCACGCGGATTAACGGGTTGTTTACCACGTTTCGTGAATGGTGCTTGTTGAGCAATGGCGGCTTGCATTCTTTGGTTCAAGTCTCGCGTTTTATGGATGCCGCTAAGCCGTACAGGTTGAGGAAAGCCTAATTGATTACTTCCTCATAAACGGCGCTCTCTGGTTCGCACTCCGGTGCGGCGCTGACGGAAAAGCCCAAAGATCGACCCTGACGAGGGTTCGGAAAGTCGAAGCGAGCAAGAAGATGAACGGATCGCGATCAAATTCCCCACGGCATTCCGACAGAGCGTCGCTCGATGCGCTGAACCGCACGATCGAAGGGCTCGAGGCTCGAATCGAGGGCCTGATCGGCAATAGCGTCCGGGACCAGCGGCCACGCCCGGCCGCGCCCGAACACGAGACTTTGTCCGAAGCCTACGCCCCGCGAGCGCCTTACGCCGCCGAGCCCCGGCCTGATCCGCTGGCGGAAATCCGTCGACGCCAGCGCATGATCGATGCAGACCGCGAACGGCCGACCGTGCGCGAGCAAGCACCTTATGCGACGCGCGAGCGGACCGAGTATCCGCGGCAATCGGCACCTGTTCACACTCCCGCTCCCGAACGCCCTCTCCCCGCGCCACGCGCTGCGATGCCGCAGCCGGCAGCACCGGTCGCTGCCCACCGTGCGTCGGACGACACGATGACCGAAATCGCGCAGGCGCTCGTCAACCTGCGTCAGGATCTGAAGCGCGACATTTCCGAAGGCGTCACCCGCGAAATGAATGCGCTGCGCAGCGAGCTTCGCGAAATCACGACAAGTGCTGCGGGCGGGCATTTCGCCAGTGACATCCACGCGGACATGGGTCGGCTTGCGGAAAGCATCAATCAGCTCGCAGGCCGTTCGGATACTGCGGATGCCCACGGCCTGCGCGGCGAGTTCGAGGAACTGCGTTCGCTGATGGACGGGCTGGCGCGCGAGGATTCGCTGCGTCACATAGAAGACCGTTGGGACGGCTTTGAAACCCAGCTGCACGCGCTGGACACCGCCGGCCTGCAGGAAGAGCTGGTAGCACTTGCCTACCGTCTCGACGATATCAAGCGCCACATCGGCGGCATGGGCGAGAGCCCGGCTGTGCGCGCACTCGAAGACAAGCTGATCTCCATTGCGACGGCGATGGAGCAATTCGGCAGCATGATCCAGCCGCATGACCGGGCGATGTCCGAGCAGTTCGCCGCAGTTGACAGCCGTCTCGACGAGATCAGCCGGGCGATTGCCGCAACTGGCCGTGCAACTGCCAGCGGTGACACGGCCCTGATGCATCGTCTCGAAGGCCGGCTGAACGGCCTTGCGGAACAGATAGAATTGATGGGTCACAGCGTGGCTAACCGGGCGGCCCCCACCGACGATCTGGCCGACCGTCTGGAAGCACTGACGGCACGCGTCGAGGAGCTCGCCAATGTCGAGGCATCCTCTCGGCTCGACGAACGGCTCGAACATCTCTCACTCATGCTCGAGAAGGGCCAGAGGGCGGCACCGCAGCCGGAGCTGACCGGCGCGCTTGCCGATATCTCCCGCAAGATCGACGCGCTCGAAAGCGGCGCCGTCAACGACGTGCTCGCACAGCGCCTGGACTATCTTGCCCGCCGCATCGACGAGATGGAGTTCCAGCCGCTTCAGCCCCTCTCTGCGCCGATCGACGATGGGGCCTTTCTGCGGATCGAAGGCAGGCTCAGCGACATCGCCGCGCGCCTCGACGAGAGCGCTGCCGCACCCGCTAGCGATACTGAGGCACTGCGCAATCTCGAAGATCAGATCTCCCATCTTTCTGCGCTGATGAGCGAACCGCGGCCGGGTGCCGAAATTCCGGCCGATTTCGACCGCCGCATGGGCGCGATCGAAGACCATTTGGCGACAAGCGACGACTACATCGTCGAAGCGGCCCGCCAGGCAGCCGAGGCTGTGGTGGAAGCCTATGTACGCCACGGCAACATTCACGGCGGTGCTGCGTCCGCCGACATCTCCGCCCTCAATGCGCTTGCCGCCGATCTGCGCCACCTCGAGGATCTCAGCCGCAACAGCGAGGAGCGCACGCACAAGACCTTCCAGGCGCTGCACGAAACCCTCGTCCAGATCGCCGACAGGCTCGACGACATGGAGGGCCGCGGCGTCGGTCAGGCCCCACGTATGCCCGCAGCTGGTGTCGATTTCACTGTCGACCCCTATTCGCTGATCCCGGCAGGCGCCGAGGACGCGGACAAGCCGGCCGTATTCGGCACGCGGGGAGCGCCGACGATGCTCCACCACGACGTCGGCCACGATGCTCCGGCAATGGCCTCGATCGAGACTAGCGCGCTTGCCATCGAGGCGGCCACCAAACCTGCACCCGCTACCGCGCAGGCAAAGGGCAGCCTGCTCGTCAGCCTCGGCAAGCGCCTGCTGCCGAGCAAGAAAGCCAAGACGAGCGAACGCACGATCATCCATCCTGCACCGTCGATCGACCCGATCGATGTGATGCCGCCGGAAGCGGCCAACGAACCGCTGGAGCCTGGGTCCGGCGCGCCCGACGTCAAGAAGATCCTCGAGCGCGTGCGCGCAAGCCAGAATGCCGCCCGGAACAACCCCAAGCCCGCTAGCGACACGGACCGCGCCGACTATATTGCCGCTGCACGCCGGGCCGCACAAGCGGCGGCCATGGAAGTGGACGCGGGCGCAAACCAAAAAGGCGAGAAGAAAACCAAGACCAAGGATCCAGCGAAAGGGAGCGCCTTCTCCCGTTTCCGCCGCCCGATCCTGCTCGCGGTCGGCGCCGTGCTACTGGCGATCATGGCGTTCCCGCTTGCCCGCACCCTGACAAACGGCGCACCGGCTCCTTCCTTGGAAGTCGCGACGCTGGCCGACACAAGAAATCAGCAGCTCCCCACAGATAGCGAAACCGCGCCTGAGCCTCGCATGGCTCCTGCGCCGCTCGCCGCCGCGCCCGAAGCTCCCGCTGCCGACATGCAGGCACCGCCGGCCGCCGCTGCACCGCTACCGTCTCCGACGACCGAACCTGCCTCAGCCGAGCACCTGACCGCCACAGCGCCGCTGGGCGGTGACGATGCCATTCCGCTTGCCCCCGCCGGCGCGCCGCAGGATGCCTCCGGCTTCGTCTTAAAAGACAGTGCCCCGGCAACGGCCGCCGTGGCAGCGCCGCCGGCTGCATCGACGATCGCGGTTCCGGACGCCGTTCAGCCGAAGTCGCTTGCCGATGCGGCAAAGGGCGGCGATCCAGTGGCACTGTTTGAAATCGGCGCGCGCTACAGCGATGGCCGTGCCGGCCTGGCTGCAGACCCGAAGGAGGCGGCAACCTGGTACCAGCTCGCAGCCGACAAGGGCTTCGCGCCGGCCGAATACCGTGTCGGCAGCATCTATGAGAAGGGCACCGGCGTCCCGCGCGACATCAACAAGGCCAAGCAGTACTACGAGCAGGCAGCCATTCAAGGGAACGCCAGCGCCATGCACAACCTTGCCGTCCTGTACGCCTCCGGCGCGCTTGGCCAGCAGGACTACACGTCGGCGGCCAACTGGTTCACCAAGGCTGCCAACCTCGGCATCACCGACAGCCAGTTCAACCTGGCGATCCTTTGCGCCCGCGGCAACGGGGTGGTCCAGGACCTGACGGAATCCTACAAGTGGTTTGCGATCGCAGCCAAGGGTGGCGACAAGGACGCCTCCCAGAAGCGCGACGAAGTCGCAAACGCAATGAAGCCCGATCAGCTCGAGAAGGCACGCGCCAAGGCCGACCTCTGGAAGGTCGAGCCGATGGACAACAAGGCAAATGCGATCGATGTGCCCGACGAGTGGGCCGGTGTCGCCACAAAGACATCGACTGTCGACATGAAGCGGGCGATACGTAACATTCAGGCGATCCTGAACAACAGCGGCTTCGACGCCGGTCAGCCGGACGGCGAGATGGGCGCAAAGACGGTTGCCGCCATCAAGAGCTTCCAGAAGTCCATCGGGCAGGATCCCAGCGGCAAGATCAACGACGACACCGTGAAGGCGCTGCTCGCGCGCAACAAGGCACCGGCGACGAAAGCCTGATTGACGAGGACAATGCAAATGCCCGGCAGGAACACGTCTGCCGGGCATTTGCGTTGGCTGGTCTCCGGTCGCGTATAGGCGCTAGGCCGGCATCAACAGCGATCTGTGTGCGGCCACGCCGGCCATCACGCCGGCCGCCGATGCGAGCGTGGCATTTGCCATCGGCCTTGCCGCATCACCAGCCGCAAATATGCCCGCGACCGTCGTCCGAGCGGACGGTCGGCGACTTCATAGCCGTGGCAATAGGGACAATGCAGGACGGTCTTGCCCCAGCGCTCTTCGATTCCGGCGATGTTGGGCAATTCATCGCGAACACCTGTTGCAAGCACAATGCGCGCAGCAGGCATCTGCCGGCCGTCGGCAAGGCTGACACTGAATTGACCCTTCTCCCGGCCTGCCTGAACGGCCTCCCCGTGGATCTGAGTGACGGTTGGATAGGCAGCAAGCTGGCGCGACGCTTCATCGATGATTATCGCCGGCGCCTTTCCATCTTGGCCGAGAAAGCCGTGCGAGGTCCCCGCAAAGCGATTGCGCGGCTTGCGGCCGTCGACAACCAGAACCTTGCGACGCGCGCGCCAGCTGCATGGCCGCGGATTGGCCGGCAAAACTGCCGCCTATGACAATGACATCGTAAAACATGACGTGCTCCTGTTTTTGCATCTTCATATGTTACGGATAGCGACGCTCCGTCAATACACGTAACCCATCTTGTTACAGATGGCGTATCGGGCTAGCTTGATGGGGACACGGAGTAAGACTCGGATGAGACGCGACAGTCGCCTATCTCGCATGCTGCATGTGCTGATCCACATGGATCGCCATTACAAGCGCGCAACCTCGGACACGATTTCTAAAATGCTCGGCACGAACGCGGTCGTCGTTCGGCGCACCATGGCGGGCCTTAGGCAGCAGGGCTATGTTCGCTCCGAGCAGGGCCACGGCGGCGGCTGGGAGCTGGCGCGCGGCCTCGATGAAATAACTCTTCTCGACATTTATCGGGCCATCGGCGAGCCGCCGATCTTTGCCATCGGGCCGTCGGTCGATCAGCCCGACTGTCTTGTGGAACAGGCCGTCGATGCCAAGCTCGGGGACGCGTTGCGGGCGGCGGAGACACTCTTGCTCGAACGCTTTCGTTCGGTGACCGTAGCTGATATCGCCGCAGATTTCGACCATCGCCTTCCCGGACATCAATGTAGCGATCATGCGGAACCGTCCGCGCCAGCCGAAATTTAAACGCTTGAGCCGCTGCGACGGCACTTGATCCGCTGGCGAACCATCCTTTAAGCGTTGGTTACGCCGGGGAGGCGCTTCGCGTAGGGTAAGGACATTATCGCATGATGGAAATTTTCACGTCGGCCGGTTTGGTGGCGCTTTTGCAGGTCATTCTGATCGACCTGGTTCTGGCCGGCGACAATGCCGTGGTTATCGGCCTGGCGGCAGCGGGCCTCGCGCCCGATCAGCGGAAGAAAGCCATTCTGGTGGGCATTATTGCCGCCACCGTTCTACGCATCGCACTTGCAACCGTGACGGTGCAGCTTCTGGAGATCATCGGCCTGCTGCTCGCCGGTGGCATTCTGTTGCTCTGGGTCTGCTGGAAGATGTGGCGCGAGCTTCGCGCCGGCCAAGCCGCCGATGCCGAAGGCGCGAATGCGAACGGCTCCGCCGCGCCACGGAAGACCTTCGTGCAGGCGGCCACGCAGATCGTCGTGGCCGACGTGTCCATGTCTCTCGACAACGTCCTGGCCGTCGCAGGCGCTGCCCGCGAGCATCCGACCATTCTCGTCATCGGTCTCGTTCTTTCAATCGCCATGATGGGTATCGCAGCCAACTTCATCGCCCGACTGCTGAACCGCTACCACTGGATTGCCTATGTCGGTCTCGCGATCATCCTTTATGTCGCTCTGCACATGATCTATCGCGGGGCAATGGAAGTGTGGCCTCACGTGGCGCCAGTTGTCGCGGCAATGGGCTGAGAACGCTGAACGCCGGCCCCGCGGCATTCGCCGTCAGGGGCCGTTCACAAGCTTCAGGACGAGCCCACGGATATTCCCGCCGTCGCCCATTTCGGTTCGGTCGAAATCGCGGCCAAGCTGACGCTGCCTAGCGGACAGCTCGCCAAGGCGCTTCGTCAGATCCACTCTGATCTTGCGGCAGTCGGGATCGTCCGGCGCGGACAGGCCGACGCTCATAGCCTCGATCTGCCGCACCATGTCGACGATGGTCTCACCATGAACCTTCTCGTGGTTGCGGACGCCGTCGAGGAAGGCATCCCAACTGGCTTTTACCGACCCGGCCAGAGGAGCGGACGGCTTGGGCAGCGTGTAGAAGATGACGAGTTTCGGCTTGGCGGTGACAAGGACGCAGGTGTTGTTCTGCGGCTCGTATTTTCGGGTCCAGGTAAGCTTGAAGGTGGTGTGGGCAATGACGCGCGCCTGCCCGCCGACCAGCGGCCCGTTTTCGCCGATCGAGCGATAGAGCTCGGAGCCCGAGCTGCCGGCGATCGGATAGGTCCGCACCTCCTCGATTGCCTGCCACTGTGCAAGCGCAACGTCGGGCGCTGCCGCGACCGACAACCCCAGCACCAAAACCCGAACGCCTAACCTCACGCAACCCTCGCAAAACATCTCGTCGCCAGCCAATCTAGGCGGGGGACGGCCGGCTTTCAATGACGCAGGACCTCAGGGGGCTCGGCCGAGCACGTGTCCTTCAGTGAAACAACAGCGCTCACCGTCTCCGGATTGTCACAGGACCTGAAAAAAGCCCGATTATTCATAATCCATGGATGTTTAGAGGGCCACATGTCGCTGATCGAAAGCCTATGGCAATGATTTCGCCGTATCGTGCCCTATTCGAACGGGACGTGGGAACACGCCTGCCCGCCGGGCAGCTCGCAAATCGGGGTCGGCTGTGACAATCTATCTGCCTATCGCAGAATTGTCGGTGAATATTTTCATCATTCTCGGCATGGGTGCGGCCGTCGGCTTCCTGTCCGGGATGTTCGGGGTGGGCGGCGGCTTTCTGATCACCCCACTGCTGATATTCTACAACATTCCGCCCGTCGTTGCCGTCGCCACCGGCGCCAACCAGGTGGTTGCATCCTCGATCTCAGGCGCCATCACCCACTTCCGGCGCGGCACGCTCGACGTGAAACTCGGGTCTGTGCTGCTTGTCGGCGGCCTTTCAGGCGCCACAGTGGGGATCTGGATCTTTTCGCTGCTGCGACGCCTGGGTCAGCTCGACCTCTTCATTTCGCTGCTTTACGTCGTGTTCCTCGGCACCGTCGGCGGCCTGATGCTGCTCGAAAGCGTGAACGCGATGCGCCGCGCGTCAAGGAACGTCCCGCCGGCAGCGCGCAAGCCCGGCCATCACCACTGGGTGCACCGCCTGCCGCTGAAGATGCGGTTCAAGAAATCGAAGATCTTCCTCAGCGTCATTCCGATCGTCGCGCTCGGTTTCGGGATCGGCATCCTGACATCGGTCATGGGCGTCGGCGGCGGCTTCATCATGGTGCCGGCGATGATCTACCTCCTGCGCATTCCAACGAACGTCGTTGTCGGAACGTCGCTGTTCCAGATCATCTTCGTGACGGCCTATACGACGGTCGTACAGGCGGCCACCAACTTTTCGGTCGACATCGTGCTTGCCTTCATCCTCATGCTCGCCGGCGTGATCGGCGCCCAGTACGGCGTTCGCGTCGGGCAGAAGCTGCGCGGCGAGCAGCTGCGTGCGCTGCTCGGGCTTCTGGTTCTCGCAGTCGGCCTTCGCTTGGCCGTTGCGCTGGTGGTGACTCCCTCGGATATCTATTCCGTGGTCATGGGAGGCAACTGATGCGCGCCATCCTGCTCGCCCTGCTCCTTCCCCTCATGCTGCTTCCTGGTGCTGCCGGTGCACAGATGATGCTCCCCGGTCCGGCGTCGCAGACCACCGGCGAAGGACTCGAGATCGGCACGTCTACCAGCGAGATCGCGATCACCTCCGATTTCCATGGCGCGGATCTGACGGTCTTCGGCGCAGTGACCAATACCGACAGCCTGCTGCTCGCCATTGGGCAATATGACGTCATCGTTGTGCTGGAAGGACCGCGCGAGGATGCGACGGTGCGCAAGAAGGAACGCGTATTCGGGATCTGGATCAATACGCGATCGATGACCTTCGAGGCCGTGCCGCACTCCTATTCAATGTCAAGTTCGCGGATGCTCGACGATTTGACCACGCCTCTCGACCTCACCGATCAGGGGATCGGCATCGACCACATTCCGCTGACGCCTGTCGGCTTCGTCGGTAATGCCAGCAATCTCGGCGAATTCCGGGAGGCCTTCCGCAGACTGCAGGAAAGAGGCGGCCTCTACGACCGGGATCCGAGCGGCGTACGGTTCGTCAGCTCCAACCTCTTCAAGGCAAGCCTGCGGCTGCCGGCGAATATTCCGAACGGCGTCCATATCGTACGAGCCTATCTCTTCAAGAGCGGCACCTTCGTTACCGAGAAATCGGTGCCGCTGCGTGTCATCAAGACGGGGATCGAGCAGACGATCACCGATGCGGCGCATGAGCAGCCGATCGCCTATGGCATGTTTGCCGTGTTCCTGGCGCTCGTGACCGGCTGGGGCGCCAGCGTCGTCTTCCGCAAGGAATGATCAGGAGGATTTCTTGTTGCTGGCAACGACATCGAGATAGGCCTCGGTCATGCACCCGAGCACCGGTGACAAAGGCAGCACAGGCATTCAGGCTGCTCGATTCGTCCGTGACCCAGAAAAAGTGCGGTTATCCTGCGCTGCGAGCCAATCAGGGAGCGGCCTGACAGGGGGAACGCGGCACGCCGACAGCACCCTTCATACGGTCGGCCTGACTCTTGCCGCACTATATACACAAGTTCGCCTTTGTCTAAAAACCGGCCATTAAGATTTACGGTTTAGTCATCTCTCGGAAACGAGAGGTTTCTTGTAATGCGTATCCGTACTCTCCTCGTCCTTGGGCTTCTGGCGTTGGTTGCCGGCTGCGCCACGGCGCCCGGTCAGACCCGCAACATCTGCGCCGTCTTCGAGCAGCGCGACGGCGTGTTCACCAACTGGCAGCGTGCAGCCGAACGCACCGAGAAGAAATTCGGCGTTCCCGTGCCCATCCTGATGGCGACGATGTACACGGAGTCCGGCTTCCAGCCGAATGCGCGGCCGCCGCGCACCAAACTCTTCGGATTCATTCCCTGGACGCGGCAATCGACTGCCTATGGGTATTCGCAGGCGCTCGACGGCACCTGGGACCACTATCAGTCCGCGACTGGAAACTGGGCCGCGCGGCGCACCAACTTTTCAGACGCGATCGATTTCATCGGCTGGTATCATTACCAGAACGGTCAGATCACGGGCATTCAGCTGAATGACGCCTACAGCCTCTATCTCGCCTATTACTCCGGTCCGAAGGGCTATATGCGCGGCGACTGGCGCTCGAATGCGCAGTTGCAGAAAACGGCGCAAAAGTTCGCCAACATGGCGGCGTCCTATCAGCAGCAGTTGCAGAGCTGCAACTGAACCTAGCGGTTCCACAACGGTCGCTGGCGGCTTTGCTCGCCAGCTGGCTCTCGGTGGCTGATCGACCTGGAGAGATGCGCTTTGTGGCGCTTAGGCTGCCTGCGCGGGCTTGTCGAGCGGATGCTGCGAGCGGAAGCCCACGGCCAGCCGGTTCCAGATGTTGATGGTGCCAATCGCGACGGTAATCTTGGTGATCTCCTCTTCGCTGAAGTTGGCCTTGAGCGCCTCAAAGTCGGCATCCGGCGCACCGGTTTCCGCAATCTTCGTCACCGCGTCGACCCAACCGAGCAGAGCACGCTCGCGATCATCGTACACAGGCGATTCACGCCAAACGCACATCAGGTTGATCCATTGCTCGGAGAGGCCGTCGTGGCGGGCTTCCCTGACGTGCATGTCCACGCAGTAGGCGCAGCCATTGATCTGCGATGCGCGCAGCTTGATCAGGTGGATGAAGCGCCGATCAAGGCCGGAAGTCTGGACGAATTCTTCCAGTGCGGCCACGGCCTTGTAGGATGCGGGCGATGCCTTTGCGAAGTTGAAACGCTGTTGCATGGGTAGTCTCCTGTTGTTGTGGCTCAGCGAGCCGTTCTGCGTTCGTGAATATCCAGGAAGGCGCAGCTTCGTGCTGCGATCGTCCCGTCGTCGATCGTTGCGAGTTCGGCGCCAACATCGGCAATGGTGGTTTTTGCAAGTTCGGCGCGATAGACGCGCTCGGCCCTATGCATGGCGGACGCGATATTGCAGGGCTTGGCGAAGAAGCGGTCCGGCGCGGGGTTCGGCCCCCGCTGCCGGATTTCGTTGCAGCGAAACGCCGGTGCCGGCCCTTCGACGGCGAGCACGATGTCGAGCAGCGTGATCTCATCCGGCGTCCTTGCCAGCCGATAGCCCCCCTTGGGACCTGGCACTGTGGCGAGAATGCCGGCACCCGAAAGCGCCTGCAGGTGTTTTAGCAGATAGCTCGTGGACACGCCGTGAAACTCGGCCAGTGCCGCTGCAGAGAGCACGCCACCCTCGGAAAGACCCGACAGCATCGCAACGCTATGAATGGCCTGTTCGACACCGTCGCCAAATCTCATGGAACCGTCTCCTCAATTCGTGGATAAAATTTATCCACGATAGGCGACCTTGTCAAGCCTATTCCTCTTCTGGCGGTGGCTGACCCGGTTCGATCGCCTTATATTACGCATTCGAAGGATCTCCGCGGGGTTGTGATGCGGGATGGATTCGCTAAAGTCGCGGCGCAATGCGAAAACAAATTCCAAAAAGGGAACAGCAATGAAAAAGACAGTTTTCCTCGCAGCGGCTACGCTGCTTGCCACGACGCACCTGGCGTCGGCCGAGGACGCCATCCGTATTGCCACAGAGGGTGCTTATCCTCCCTTCAACTATGTTGAATCGGACGGGAGCCTGAAGGGGCTAGACGTCGACATGGCCAACGCTCTCTGCAAGGAGATGAAGGCGAAATGCACGATCGTGGCACAGGATTGGGACGGCATCATCCCGGGCCTGCTCGCCAAGAAATACGACGCGATCATCGCCTCGATGAGCATCACCGAAGAGCGCAAGAAGCAGATCGACTTCACCAACAAGTATTACACGACCCCGCTCGCGGTTGCGGTCCCCAAGGACAGCGCGCTCAAGGGCGTCAGCGTAGACGACATGAAGGGCAAGGTCGTCGGCGCCCAGGCGTCCACCACGCAGGCCGACTACCTCAACGACGTCTACGCCAAGGGCGGTGCGGAAGCCAAGATGTACCCGACACAGGACGAAGCTGTCGCCGATCTGCAGAACGGCAGAATGGACGCGCTGATCTCCGACAAGTTCGTGGTCGTAGACTGGCTGAACAAGGCCGGCAAGGATTGCTGCAAGCTGCTCGGCGATGTTCCGGGTACGGAAACCCAGGCCGGCATCGGCCTGCGCCAGGGCGAACCGGAACTCAAGGAACGCTTCAACAAGGCGATCGACGCGCTGGTGGCCAACGGCACCTACCAGGAGATCACCAAGAAGTATTTCCCCTTCGATATCTATTGACCGACCCATCTCGTATCGTGCGGAGGAGCAATGCCTCCGCACCTTTGACCATTAAGCTCTCCCATGAAAACAGACATTCTCGTTCTCGGCGCCGGTATCGTCGGCGTCAGTGCCGCCCTTCATCTGCAGGATCGCGGCCGTTCGGTGGTGGTGGCCGATCGGGGCGCGCCGGGCGGCGGCACCAGCTTCGGCAATGCCGGGCTGATCGAGCGCTCTTCGGTCATTCCCTATGCGTTTCCGCGCCAACTCGGCGCATTGCTGAAATATGCGATGAACCGCTCGTCGGATGTCCGCTACAACCCGGCCTATCTGCCGCGCATCGCCCCGTGGCTTGCAAGGTACTGGTGGCACTCTTCACCCGCCAATCTGCAGAAGGCGACCCGTGCCCTGCTGCCGCTGGTCGAGGCAAGCGTTTCCGAACATGACAAGCTGATCGAGCGTGCGGGCGCGTCTCACCTCATTCGTTCGCGCGGGTGGGTCTCGTTCTACAAGGATGAACGCCGCTTCGCGGCCGCGTGTGCAGAAGCGGCGGGTCTGTCTGGCTTCGGCCTTTCGATGCGCGTTCTCTCCGGACAGGAATTCGCGGCTCTCGAGCCTGCCTTCGCTACCGGCACCGTGAAGATCACCGGTGGCATCCATTGGCTCGATCCGAAGACCGTCTCCGATCCGCAGGCGCTTACCAAGGCCTATGCCGACCTTTTCGTCCGCGGCGGAGGCACGGTGCTCAACGCCGACGCAAGTGGACTGCGCCAAGAGAGCAACGGCTGGTCGCTCAAGACGCGGACAGGCGAAACGATCCATGCCCGCGAGGTCGTTGTCGCGCTCGGTCCGCAGTCCGGCTTGATTTTCCGCAAGTTCGGCTACCCGCTGCCGCTGGCGATCAAGCGCGGCTACCACCGCCATTACGCACAGGACGACGGCCAGCCTCTCTCCCATTCCGTCGTGGATGAAGAAGCCGGCTACGTGCTGGCCCCGATGGCTCGGGGTGTCCGGCTGACAACGGGCATTGAATTCGCCGATCCCAAGGCGCCTGCCAACATGATCCAGATCCGCCGCGACGAGGATTATGCGCGCCGGTTGTTCCCGCTCGGCGAGCCGGTCGAGCAGACGCCGTGGCTCGGCCTTCGACCCTGTCTGCCCGACATGCGGCCGGTGATCGGCCGGGCCCCGCGCCATCGCGGCCTGTGGTTCAACTTCGGCCATGCGCATCACGGACTGACACTCGGCCCCGCCTGCGGCCGACTGCTGTCCGAACAGATGTGCGGCGGCATGCCCTTTGCCGATCCTGTGCCTTTCCACCCGCAGCGCTTCCTGTAGAACCGACCCATCTCATCGGCGGAACGTCGGCGGGCCATCGCGATGCGAGGGCTCACGCCCTTGGCGGCGCGACGGCCGCAATTCGGTCTTGACCATCGCATCGCCGAACTCCGGCGAGAGCGGGCCCGACCAGCAGCCGGAACAAGATCGGTCCGTAGATCATGTCGAGCAGCGCCTCCATATCAAGCGGCGGGACGATCTCTCCTCGGGCAAGCGCCTCCCGATACCGTCGGAGGCTCTCCGGTTGATCCCTTCGGTCATCGCTGGATGCGTCGCAGACCATCGAACATGAATGCCGAGGCCGTTGAAAGGCTGGAGGAAGTCGAAAGAGCCTTCAACGCGGCGATCGTTTCCAACGATCCCGCCCGGGTCCCGGCCTTCATCCGGAGGACTGGGTGGTGGTGACGCCGGAGCGTGGTCCGATCCCTGCACAGCCATTCTCGCGGCGATCGGATCCGGTGGCCTTGGCCACGATACGATGACCACAACGACGCATCACGTGCATCTGCTCGGCGAGGTCGCCACTATTGACGGTCGCGGGCAGTACACCGGTATGTTCCGTGGCTCCGGGCCCGAGCGACCACACCATTGGCGCGTGGCGGATGGACTGACTTATTGGCCAGCGCCCGCCCCGGGCTTCAAATTCCTCGCATTTGCGCTAGATTCACTCGCGTGAGCCAGATCGATTCCGCCACCAGCGCAGAAACCCTCCCCCCGCCTTTCCTGCGCTGGTTTGCGGCCAAGGGCTGGAGCCCGCGTGCGCATCAGGTGGAGTTGCTCGGCCGCGCCCGAGCAGGCGAAAGCACACTCCTGATCGCCCCCACTGGCGCCGGCAAGACGCTGGCCGGCTTCCTGCCCTCGCTGATCGATCTTACCCGCCGCGGCAAGATCCCTCCGGGTTCGGCATTTACAGGTATCCACACGCTCTACGTCTCGCCGCTGAAGGCGCTCGCTGTCGATATCGAGCGCAACCTGATGAAGCCTGTCGAGGAGATGGGCCTGCCAGTGACCGTGGAGAACCGGACCGGCGATACGCCGACTGCAAAGCGCCAACGGCAAAAGCTGAACCCACCCGACATTCTGCTGACGACGCCCGAGCAGGTGGCGCTACTGCTCGCCAACCGCGAGGCGGAGCGCTTCTTCAAGGACCTGAGATATATCGTCCTCGACGAGTTGCATTCGCTGGTCACCTCCAAACGCGGCCATATGCTGTCACTAGGGCTGGCACGCCTGCGCCGTCTTGCTCCCAACCTTCAGACCATCGGCCTTTCCGCGACCGTAGCCGAGCCGATGGATCTGCAGAAATGGCTGGTGGCGCAGAAGGAGGAAGAAGAGCATCATGCCGGCCTCGTCATCGTCGATGGCGGCGCCAAGCCCGAGATCTCCATCCTGTCGACCGAGGAGCGCATCCCGTGGTCCGGGCATTCGGCCAAATATGCTATCCCAGATGTCTACAGGCAGCTGACCGAACACCAGACGACGCTGCTCTTCGTCAATACGCGAAGCCAGGCGGAAATGCTGTTCCAGGAACTCTGGACCGTCAACGAGGAAAACCTGCCGATCGCGCTCCATCACGGCTCGCTCGATGTCGCCCAGCGCCGCAAGGTCGAGGCTGCGATGGCCGCCAATCGCCTGCGCGCCGTCGTCGCCACTTCGACGCTCGACCTTGGCATCGACTGGGGCGACGTCGACCTCGTCATCCATGTGGGCGCGCCGAAGGGCGCCTCCCGCCTTGCCCAGCGCATCGGTCGCGCCAATCACCGCATGGACGAGCCTTCGAAGGCCATCCTTGTTCCCGCCAATCGCTTCGAGGTGATGGAATGCCAGGCAGCACTCGACGCGAACTACATCGGCGCGCAGGATACGCCGCCTGTCGGCAGAGGGGCACTCGATGTCCTCGCGCAGCATGTGCTCGGCATGGCCTGCGCCGAGCCCTTCGACATGCTCGAGCTTTACGACGAGGTCATCAGCGCTTCGCCCTATTCGGATCTCGATTGGGAGACCTTCGAGCGGATCGTCGATTTCGTCGCCACCGGGGGCTATGCACTGCGCACTTACGAACGATACGCGCGTATCCGCAAGACCAAGGAGGGACGCTGGCGCGTCTCCAATCCGCAGGTCGCACAGCAATACCGTCTGAATCTCGGGACCATCGTCGAAAGTCCGATGCTGAACATCCGCATGGTCAAGCGCGGCGAGGCCGGCAGGATCGGCAGGGGCGGCGCAACGCTCGGCAAGGTCGAAGAGTATTTCCTCGAGCAGCTTTCTCCCGGCGATACATTTATTTTCTCAGGCAAGGTGCTCCGTTTCGAAGGCATCCGCGAGAGCGAATGCCTCGTCAGCCAGGCCTATTCGCTGGATCCGAAAATTCCCTCCTACGCCGGCGGCAAGTTTCCGCTCTCCACCTATCTTGCCGATCAGGTGCGCTTGATGTTGGCCGATCCCGACCGCTGGCATCACCTGCCGGATCAGGTGCGCGACTGGCTTGCGATCCAGAAAGAGAAGTCGATGCTGCCGAAGCGCGACGAGTTGCTGATCGAGACCTTTCCGCGCGGCAGCCGCTGTTACATGGTGGCCTATCCCTTCGAGGGGCGCCTTGCCCACCAGACGCTGGGCATGCTTCTCACCCGCCGGCTGGAGCGGGCCGGGACCAAGCCGCTCGGCTTCGTCGCCACCGACTACTCGCTCGGCATCTGGGGCTTCGAAGACATGGGCGTGATGATTCGCAACGGCCGCCTCGGCCTTGCCGATCTGTTCGACGAGGACATGCTCGGCGACGATCTGGAAGCCTGGCTCGACGAATCCTTCCTGCTGAAGCGTACCTTCCGCAATTGTGCCGTGATTGCAGGCTTGATCGAGCGACGTCATCCGGGGAAAGAAAAGAGCGGACGGCAGGTCACGGCATCGGCAGACCTGATCTACGACGTGCTTAGAACCCACGAGCCAGACCATATTCTGCTGCAGGCGACGCGGCAGGATGCGGCAAGCGGCCTTTTGGACATTGGCCGGCTTGGGGATATGCTGAGACGAATCAAGGGGCACATCACCCACCGCGCGCTCGATCATATATCGCCGCTCGCCGTGCCGGTGATGCTGGAGATCGGCAAGGAGCCCGTTCACGGCGAGGCTCATGACGCCGTTCTGGCCGAAGCCGCAGACGATCTGATTGCCGAAGCGCTCAGATAGGATTGGATTAGAGAAATTGATGAACCGCCTGGCGCTTGCGCGTGAATTGAACGGAGTGGCCGCGATGCCCGGCGTTGAAACGTCTGTCCACGGGGTCGCGGCCGCCTGCGATCCGCTTGGCTCGCTCTATCTGCCCGACGCCGGCATCCTCGTCGTGTCCGATCTGCACCTCGAGAAAGGTGCCGCTTTCGCCCGGCGCGGCATGATGCTGCCGCCTTACGATACGCTCGCGACGCTGACCGTTCTGTCAGCTGTTATCTCCCGCTATAATCCGAAACTGGTGGTCTCGCTGGGCGACAATTTCCACGACCGCATCGGCTCGGCGCATCTGCCAGAGACATTTCGGACGCTGATATCGGACATGGCGCGTGGCCGCGAATGGATCTGGATCAACGGTAACCACGATCCTGACGGAACGGTGAACCTGCCGGGCTCATCTGTCGACGAAATGTGCTATGGCGGCCTGACCTTCTGCCACGCGCCCAAGAGCGGTCTGCAGACCGGCGAGATCGCCGGTCACCTGCATCCGTCCGCCACCGTCCGCCGCCGCGAAAAATCCGTCCGTCGCCCGTGTTTCGCGACCGATGGCGCCCGCATGCTGATGCCCGCCTTCGGCGTCATGAGCGGCGGCCTCGATCTTCGCCACAAGGCGATGAAGGGACTTTTCGACCACGCGTCGTTGATCGCGCACCTTCTCGGCCGCGACCGGATCTATTCGGTCAGGTTCGGGAACTTGGCGAGCTCACGCCCGCCTGCTCTCAAAGAGCGACGTAGCGATCGGCCCTGTGATTGATCGCCAGGAAGAGGTTCAGCACAATCGCGCCGAGAACCGAGTAGAAGACCACCGGGGGCGTGGTGACGAAGAAGGCTGCGGCGAGAACGCAGAGATCGATCGCCATCTGCACGAGACCGGCGCGAATGCCGAAGCGCTCCTGCATGTAGATACCGAGAATGCCGACGCCGCCAAGGCTGGCGCGGTGGCGGTAGAGCGCAAGCAGCCCAAAGCCGAGCAGCAGTCCGCCGAGAAGTGCCGCCCAGGCCGGGTGAATGGTGGCGATGTTCATGACCTTCGGCTGCAGGCTGGTGAGCAGCGACGTCAGGCCGATGGCTATGAACGTCTTCACCGTGAAAGAGATGCCGAGGCGCCTCCACGACAGGTAGAAGAACGGCAGGTTGAGCAGGAAGAAGGCAAGACCGAAGTTCACGCCGAACGCATAATGCAGGAGAAAGGCGACGCCCGCCGTGCTGCCGGTGAGCAGCCCGGCGCTTGCCAGCACATAAAATCCGAGTGCGGCGACGAGGCTGCCGGAAAAAATGCCCTGCACATCCTCGATGGGGGTGTGGCGGGTCGCGCTTGTATTCCAGAAACCAAGCGCATTGATGAGCTGTGTCATGTCGCCAATCTCCAACGGCAGGCAAGTTACAGTACGCGCGGACCAACCCGAGCGGGAGGCAATGTGAATTATGAATGATGCCGGGCTTGCTTTGCGCTCTCGCGAGCGCCAACTTCCATTCGGCAGAAGGATTATCAGGCGCTTTCGCGTCCTTTCAAGCGAAATACGTAAGCAATGCTGACCTATTATATCTTCGCAAGAATTGTTCGCTCATGCCGCCTTGCGGGCAAGGAACAGAATGCCTGATATCACATCGGCGCCATCTTTGCGAATGGCCGTCCGTGTCATCTCCAAGACCTCGAGGCCGTGACGGGAGCAAAGCCCGCGGACGTAGAGTTCGGAGTGCGCATAGCGCAGGGATGGCGCGAGGTGGAAGTCCTCCCGCTCGCCTGCATCCTCTACCGAAAAGGCAAAATCGGCCTCGGGAACAGACAAGGCGACAACGGCGTCGAAAACGCTTTCCAGATTGCCGAGGTACATCAGCACATCGGCTGCCGTGACCAGATCGGCGCGGTGCTCGGCCCCCTCCGCGAAGAGGCCGGTCGCCTTCGGCGCGAGCGACAGGTCGGCCTGCGCGAGGTGATCATAGACGTGCTTTTCGCCCGCCTTGGCCAGCATGTTCTGCGACAGGTCGAAGCCTTCGAGGCAATCCACGCGATCGCGGATTTCGGGTCCGAGCAGGCCGGTGCCGCAGCCGAGATCGACGCCGCACCGGTAGCGGCGGCCCGTCGACGCAACAAGGCTCGCCAGTTTCCGGGGCACGCTATAATCGAGCTTTTCGACCAGCGACGTTTCGAAACGATCGGCATAGTCGTCGAAGAGGCGCTCGACATAGCTGCTCGGCGGCTGGTCGGGGGTCGCGATATCGCCGAGAAGCGCGAGCTTTAGCTCGGCGCCAAAAATGTCGTCCGGCCCGAGATCGAGCGTCCGTCGGTAGGCCTCGATGGCCCCTGCCGTGTTGCCGGCCTTCTCCCGATAGGTGGCCATGCGGTACCAGCCGGCGGCCCATGCGGGCGCAAGTTCCAGCGCCTGCTCCATCAGCTCGGCCGCCGCGTTGCTCTCGCCGCCTTCGTCTAGCATTTTAGCATAATCGGCGCGGCGGTCGGCGATAACATCGCCTGATGTGAGCTGGTTGGGCTGCATGATGGGGACCTCTTGGGACGGCCTGCATTTGGCGACGGCCACAAAAAAACTCAAGTCCTATTTCAGAGGCAGAGGCGCCAGCTCTGAAAAAGGCTTGCGAGCAATGATTCGCGCCCGTATTTCAGGGATAAACAGGAGATGGCGCATGTCCGAACAGGTGAACAAGTTTCTGGGCGACTCGCTCGGCCGTACATTGATCAAGCTTTTGGTCGTGTCGCTGATCGTCGGGTTCATCATGGCCATCTTCGGCTGGGCGCCGCTCGACTTCGTCTTTGGCGTCCGCAATTTCGTTCTGGAAGTCTGGCATCGCGGCTTCTCCGCGCTCGGCCGCGTCGGCGACTATCTTTTACTCGGCGCTACCGTCGTCATTCCGATCTTCCTCCTCATCCGTCTCTTCAGCTATCGGCGGTAACATGACCTCATTCGACTTTTCCCGCCGCGGCATTCTGCGGCTCTCCGGTCTTGCTCTGGCGGCGGGCGTCGCCAGCTGCGCGACCGCGCCCAAGCAGTCCTCTATCCCCTCCAACGGCGACGACCAGACTGCAGCGGCCCTGCCGCTCGTCAACCAGCTTCGCGCCAAGAACGGTCTGCCACCGCTTTCCGTCGATCCGGCGGCAACGACTGCAGCCCTATTCCAGGCCAAGCGCATGGCGTCCGCCGGCAAGATGAAGCATGTGATGGGGATTGCCGACGGCTTCGGCCCACGCGTCAAGGCGAGCGGCGTACAGCTGCCGGCTGCCGAGAACATTGCTGCCGGCCAGCAGTCGGTTCCAGCAGTGGTGACGGCCTGGATCAACTCGCCCCACCACCTCGAGAACATGCTGGGCCGTTATACCGGCCTCGGCGTCGCCGTGGCGCATAATCCTGACTCCAAAAACGTGCCGTACTGGGCAATGGTGCTTTCCAACTGAGGCGATTCTGCCTCTCTTTTTCCGAGGCAGAGATGGACGTCCGGGGCAGCGAAAACAGACTTGCATTCGATGTAACGCACCGCCTGGTGCTCTCGATCGCCATTCCCATGACGCTGGGATTCATAACGACGCCGTTGCTTGGTCTCGTGGGCACTGGCGTCGTCGGGCATATGGGCGAGCCCGATGCGCTGGCGGGGCTGGCGATCGGCGCCATGCTCTTCGATCTCATCCTCGGCAGCTTCAATTTCCTGCGCGCCTCGACGACAGGGCTGACCGCACAGGCCTATGGACGACACGACCATCGCGCCCAGCAGAGCGTCTTTTGGCGGGCGCTGATATCGGCGCTTGGTTGCGGCCTGGCACTTCTCTGTCTTTCGCCGCTGCTATTGGCGGCGGGTCTCAAGCTGATGGGGCCGGAAGCGGCCGTTGCCGAGGCGACCACCACCTATTTCTCGATCCGCATGCTCGCCGGGCCGGCAGCGCTTGCCAACTACGCCATCCTCGGCTTCGTGCTCGGCCGCGGTCAGGGCACAATCGGCCTGCTGCTGCAAACGATCATCAATGGCATCAACATCGTGCTTGCGATCTTCCTCGGTCTCTGGTTAGACCGGGGCGTCGCCGGCGTCGCGTGGGGCACGATGGTGGGCGAGACCGCCGGCGCATTGGTGGGGTTGGTCATCGTCCTGCACGGCTTCGACCGGGCCCACCGGCCGAAGCGTGCGGAGATCCTGTCCCGCCACCAGCTGGCCGAACTCTTCGCGCTCAACCGCGATATCCTGATCCGCACCTTCGTGCTGCTGGGCGCCTTCACGCTGATGACACGGATCGGCACCAGCTTCGGCGCGGTTACCCTGGCAGCCAATGCCGTGCTGATGAACTTCTTCCTGCTTTCGGGTTATTACCTCGACGGGCTCGCCAATGCCGCCGAGCAGATTACGGGGCGGGCGATCGGCGCACGCTACCGGCCGGCCTTCGACCGAGGACTGAAATTGACGATACTCTGGTCGTTCGGGCTCGCCGGCGTCATCTCGGTATTCTTCCTGCTGGCCGGCCCCTGGCTGATTTCAGTGTTGACCACATCGCCCGAGGTGCGGCAGGCGGCGGAGACCTACCTCCCTTGGGCGGCCATCACCGGTCTGACCGGCGCGCTCGCCTTCCTGATGGTCGGCGTCTTCATCGGCGCGACCTGGTCGACCGACATGCGCAACCGCATGCTCATGTCGTTTGCCGGTTACCTCGCGGCGCTTGTCGTCTGTGTGCCGTTTTTCGGCAATCACGGCCTATGGCTGGCGATGAACGGCTTTCTGCTCTTCCGCGGCTTCTTCCTGGCGGTGCTGGTGAAGCCGCGCGCCGATCAGACGTTCCGCGCTGCCCAGTAATCCGCCCGGCTGTCGCGCAAGTCGCGAATGGAAGCGACCTTCTCGCGGTCAAGCAACTTCGACAGGCCCCGGACGATCTCGCCCGGCAGGCCCGGACCTTCATAGACCATGCAGGAATAGAGCTGGACGAGGTCAGCCCCCGCCTTGATCTTCTCCAGCGCCGTTTCCGCCGAGGATACCCCGCCGACGCCGATGATCGGCAATGCCGGGCCGACGCGTTTGCGGATTCTCGCCAGTACTGCCGTCGACTTTTCGAAGAGCGGCCTGCCGGAGAGACCGCCCGCTTCCCTTGCCTGTCGCTGGTCCTTCAGACCCTCACGGGAAAGCGTGGTGTTGGAGACAATCAAGCCGTCCAGAGCATGTGAAAGCGCCTCGGCGGCGATATCGTCCATCCCCTCCTCCGTAAGATCGGGGGCGATCTTCAGGAAGACCGGGATTTTCCTGCCCGACCTTGCGGCTTCCTCGTCGCGGGCTGCTAGAACAGCTGACAGAAGAGCCGACAGACTTTCGCGTGCCTGCAGATCGCGCAGGCCAGGCGTGTTCGGCGACGAGATGTTGGCCGTGAAATAACGCGCCACGGAATAGAAGCGGCGAATACCCTTCACATAGTCGTCGATGCGGTCTTCGCTGTCCTTGTTGGCGCCGATGTTGACGCCGACGATGCCGCTGACGCGACCACCGGAGAGGCGCGCAAAAGCCGCGTCATGGCCCTCGTTATTGAAGCCGAGGCGATTGATGACGCCTTCGTCCTCGACTAGGCGAAAGATGCGCGGCCGGGGATTTCCCGATTGCGGCTTCGGCGTCACCGTGCCGATTTCGGTAAAGCCGAAACCGATCTTCAACAGCGCCTGCGGCACCTCGGCATTCTTGTCGTAACCGGCAGCCATGCCAAGCGGATTGACGAAGTCGAGACCGGCAACGCTCTGACGCAGGCGCGGATCGGATTGGACGCCGCAGGCAGGCACGAGGCCGGACTTCAGCGCCGCGATCGACATGCCGTGAGCTGTCTCGGGATCGAAGAGGAAGAGGCCCTTGCGGGCGGCACTCTTGAAAAGATCGATCATGGCTGAAGTTCCGGAAAGATATGTTGGCCTGCGCCATCCAACGGCAGCGGCTTTTCCCAAAGCACGGCTGACAACGGCAGGTCCGCGTAAAGGTGCGGGAAGAGATCGCCGCCACGAGAGGGTTCGAAGACGAGCTTGTCGCCAAGCTTTGCAGCATCGACCGCAACCAGAAGCAGTCCTGCCTGGCCCGTAAAGTGAAGAGAGGCGGTCTGCCTGACCTGGGCCGCCGTCGAGAAGTGAACGAAGCCGTCCTTCAGATCGATGGGAGCGCCTCGAAACAGGCCAGCCTGTCTGGCATCCTGCCAGAGCGTTTCCGTCACGATCTTGTAAAGCGTGGGTGTCAGGGTCATGATGGCCTCATGAATTCGGGTCTTTCCCGGGCTTTGCCGCAAAGAGAGGACGATGTCCACGCCCTGACGCGAAAAATACGCTGGCCATCGCTATTTCCGGAGGAACCAATGAAGACGATCGCAATCGGCGTTCTCGCCATTTTCCTGCCGCTTGCCGCGCATGCCGCGGAACAGGATGCCTCCCGCTTCCAGCTCGAGCGCAGCGGCGATCATTTCGTGCGGCTCGACCGACAGACCGGCGCCATGTCGCTTTGCGAGGAGAAAGAGGGCTCGCTCGTCTGCCGGATGGCCGCGGACGAACGCGCCGCCTATGAAGACGAACTCGACCGGCTATCGGCCAGGGTGACGGCGCTTGAGAACAAGAGCATCGTCAACAAGGCGCTGCCGTCAGACGCCGAAATCGACCGCTCGATCGGCATCATGGAGCGCTGGATGCGGAGCTTCATGGGGATAGTCAAGGAATTCCAGAGCGAAGACCAGCGTAACGCCCTTCCTCAAAAGACATGATTTGTTATACTCTCTGCGAGACGGAGGCATGCCTTGCGGAAGTTCGCGGTGCGTGAGGAGGTGATCGAGCTCTTGGGAGGGGGTTTTCGATGCATGAACAGACAATCATTATTGCCGACGATCATCCGCTGTTTCGCGACGCGCTGTGCCAAGCCGTCGTCGGCATGGACGGCCACCAGGAAATCGTCGAGGCGGGCGACTTCGCCGCCGCGCGGAAGGCCGCAGGCGACCACCCGGAGGCGGACTTGATGCTGCTTGATCTCGCCATGCCTGGGGTCAGCGGCTTTTCCGGACTGATGGCCTTGCGGTCCGAGTTCATCGGCCTGCCGATCGTCATCGTTTCCGCCAGCGATGACACGACGACAATCCGCCGCGCCTTGGAGCTTGGCGCCTCCGGCTTCATCTCGAAGTCCTCCGGCATCGACGACATCCGCCGTGGCATCCAAACCGTGCTCGCCGGCGATATTGCCACGCCTGAGAATTATCGCGACGGCCAGGAGCAGGATCCCGACGTCGCCAGGCTTATCCATCGACTGCATACCCTGACCCCGCAGCAGAGCCGGGTTCTAACGATGCTCGCCGAGGGGCTGCTCAACAAACAGATCGCCTATGAACTCAGCGTATCGGAGGCGACCATCAAGGCACATGTTTCCGCCATCCTGCTGAAGCTCGATGTCGACAGCCGTACGCAGGCAGTGATCCAGCTCGGCAAGATCAACATGGCACTGGTTGCGTGAACCTGATGAAAAGGATTTTATTCCTCTCCTCTCTTTACTCCTGCGTCGCCTGCCGTTAAAATTTTAGCCGATTGAAGAGGCCCGCGCACGCGGGCGGACGGAATCGGGAAACATGCTTTCACACGAGCAGATCTGGGGAGCAATCGACCGGCTTGCCGAGCGTCATGCGCTGACGCCATCAGGTCTTGCCCGACGAGCGGGCCTTGACCCCACTTCGTTCAACAAATCCAAGCGGCTGTCGGCCGACGGGCGGCTTCGCTGGCCCTCGACGGAATCAATCGCCAAGGTGCTGGACGCAACCACGTCCACCATGGAAGAGTTCATGGCCTTCATGCGTCCTGCAAGCAGCTTCTCCACCCTCCCCGAGGGCGCCTTTCCGCCGCAGGGCAGTTCCATACCGTTGCTGGATTTTGCACAGGCAGGCGCAGGCGGCTTCTTCGACGACGGCGGGTTCCCGGCCGGACAAGGCTGGGACGTCGTGGAATTTCCGGCGGCGCCTTCCCAGAAGGCCGGCGTCTATGCACTCGAAGTGCAGGGCGAAAGCATGATGCCACTCTACCGCGATGGCGACGTTCTCATCGTCGAGCCCGGCGCTCAGGTCCGCCGCAACGACCGCGTCGTCGTCAAAACTTGCGAAGGCGAGGTCATGGCCAAGGTGCTTTTACGCCAGAGCCCGCGCACCATCGAGCTAATGTCGCTGAACCCGGAACACCCGAACCGAACCCTGGAGCTTTCCGACGTCGACTGGATCGCCCGTATCATCTGGGCAAGCCAATAGGAAAATCTTCCATGCGTCCTGCGGCACTTGTGACGGCTTTTGCAGGGATCACGATCGTTGTCGGCCTCATTGCTGCCGGCGGGCAACGACTTGGCGGCGCGATGAACGCAACCGAGTCTGCCGAATCGACGCCGGAGACTGGCAGCGCGAAGATCGCCACGGCCGCACGGCCCGCGGCGGATCCGGAGGCAAGCATGAATGCGCGGACGGTGGATGACGTCAGCCAGTTCTATCCTGCGGTGGTGGATGGCAAGCCCCTCGAGCGCGTCGCAGCGCCGGAGCCCGAGAAGCCGAAAGCAGAGGGCGAGAAGGGTATCGATCTTCCCCGCCCTGTCGCCGAGAGCGCCGGCATTCTTGCGTTCGGCGACAAACGTCTGCGGCTTGCCGGTATCAGCCCGACGCCGGCCGACAAGATCTGCACCGACGCGGATGGTGCGGAATGGCCGTGCGGCATGCTGGCCAAGACCAACTTTCGGCTTTTCCTGAGGCTGCGGACCGTCAACTGCGAGCTCGACAGCGCCGATTGGCAAGGCACCGTTTCCGCTTCCTGCAAGATCGGCACACAGGACGTGTCGCGATGGCTGGTCGAAAACGGTTGGGCCGAGGCAGCGGACGGGTCGGCTCTAGCTGACGCCGGCGCAAAGGCAAGGCAGGAAAAGAAGGGGCTGAACGGCGGCGACCCCCGCAAGGGCGCAGCGATCACGATTGAGGAGGACCCGCTGCAGACCGGCCCTCCCGATCCCTTGTAATACGCTCGGTCAATTCCTAAACTCTGGGCTCATCTGAGAGGAACCGTCGAGACATGAACAAGCCGCTTTCCGCCCACGACGCACTGATTTACGTGATGGTCATCGCATCCGCGGTCGACAGCACCATGAATGACCGCGAACTGGAGCGCATCGGCCAATTGATCAGCTTTCTGCCCGTCTTCCGCGATTTCGACGAAGACAAGCTGATCTCCGTTGCGCGCGATTGCGCTGCGCTCCTTTCCGGCCCCGAGGGGCTGGATGTCGTCTTGGAGACCGTGAAGGACACCTTGCCCCCGCGCCTCTACGATACGGCTTACGCGCTCGCGGTCGAGGTTGCTTCCGCCGACCTTTCGGTGAAGGCAGAGGAACTGCGTCTCCTCAGCCTGCTGCGTGACCGGCTCAGCCTCGACAAGCTGACCTGTGCTGCGATCGAGCGCAGCGCGATCGCCCGTTTCCGAAAGGGCTAGCGCACCTGCCCCGGCTGTTCGGACAACTGTATCTAGTAGAGACCATAGGGGAAATAGCGCAGGTAGATCTCCTGCAGGCGACCGTTGCGCGACAGCGCGGCGAGCGCGTGATCGAAGGCGGACCTAAGAACGTCGTCCTTCTGACGCAACATGATCGTCATGCCCTCGCCCAGGAAGTGCTCGGACATATAGGGACCGTCCAGAAGCGCACAGCATTTCGCCGAAGCCTGAGATGACACCCAGAAAGAAAGTTGCAGCGCGTCCGCAAAGGCCGCATCGACCTTGCCGTCCCTGAGCGCCGCGAGCAGCGCCTCCTTGCTGTCGAACGGCACGGCCTTCATATGCGGAAAATAGGCAGCAAGCATCGCCTCATGCGCCGTCGCCTTGACCACTCCCACCGGGCGGTCCGCAAGCCCTGCAGCACCGTCTCCCTTAAGCGGCGTCTTGAGATTGCGGGCGAAGCGTGCGGGCAGCATCAGATAGGGACGTGAAAAGGCAAACTGCCTGCGTAACTCCTCACCCACGGCGACGCCGGCAATCACCGCGTCTCCCTGTGAGGCGGCAAGCGCATCCTTGAGATCAACGAACGGCAGCGCTTGGATCTGGCACTTGTCGGCTATCTCCAGCTCGGCGCAGATTTCGCGGGCAAGATCGACGTTGAAGCCCGAGAGCTTTCCGTTCTGATCCATAAAATTGAATGGCGGAAAATCGACGGATGTCAGGAAGCGAAGACGCACCAGTGTCGATAGGTCCGGCTTGGCCAGCCGCTCCCTGGCGTCGAACAGCAGCGGCAAGGACGGCGCGGACTGCTGCGCCAGCAGCGGGAACGGCAATAGAAACAATGCAAGAAACGGCCAAAAGCGGCTAAACCCCTTGCGATTGAAGGATGCGCGTTTAAATTGCATCGGTATATCTGCCCTCGGGGTTAGCATGCGCTGCCATTAGAACGACGGTGTATCAGAGTCATGCGTATCGGGGAATATGCGCCGCGCGGGATCAGAAGACAGCTACCAGGCGCCACGCGAACAATCTGCCGAGTATTCCCTGTCGCCACGTGCGGCGGCTGCGACCGCGCGGACCGCCGGTGATTCTTAGCAGGCGAAGGTCACCGCTCTGGTCGCGCTCGGCATGGACAAGCCGACCATCTCGCAGGCCGCCCTTGCTGCCCGCCGCAACGGCACGACTATCGAGCGCGAACTCATTGCGAACGGTTGGGTCGATCCCGAGAGGTACTATTGCAGCCTGGCGCGAGTCCTTCGGCTTCCCTTCCTTCACGCCATCGACGCCGCACTCGCAAACGACGACAGGAAGCTCGACACTCAGCTCATCGACGCGCGCACTGAAACGCTGCACGGCGGCGAATTCGTCGTCATCTACGACACGGGATCGACCTCATCCGGATCAGCTACGCGCGGCCCAGGCAAAATTCGTCTCGAGCGCGCACGTGGTCTGCATTCAAGCACCATGGAATCGTGGATCAGCGCTGCCTTTGCAATATGCCGCGCTGTTGCGCATGCTGCTGCCGATGCTGGCGAAACACCGGCTGCCATAGCGCTGGGTGGCACGTCCAACCACTCCGTGTCGCCGAGTTCAAAGCCTGCAGCGGCTGGGATCCCTTACAATGTGACCGAGGACGCGGATCTCGGCATGCGGGTTTACCGGCTCAGATACCGGTGCGCAAATTTTTCCCGAGGACAAATGGCAGGTACCGAGGCCGTACCGGGTATGCATTAGGTCGGCATTAAGCAATATCGATTCTATTTGGCCTCGACGACGTCGGTCCCCTTCGCCGAATGCATGATGCGCGTGTCGAGCCTGTCAAGGCATCTTACCAATGCCTTAGACCGCGTCATTCCCGTCTCTCGAAAAGCAAGTGCGGCCGGCAGGCAACATGCCGGGCCGCAGATGGAAACAGCCATGTTGAAACACCTAAGAATCCGGACCAAGATCATATCCGTCGTGGCACTCCTCGGGGTGATCGCCATTAGTAGCCTCCTCTACATCGTTAATGAATTCCACGGCGCCGATGGTGCTTATAACGACTTCATCGACCGTGAAGCGCTCGCGGCGATGTTGTCGTCCCGAGCGAGCGCCTCCGCCACCGCCGCAGTTCTGCAAGCAACGGTGATCGCCGAGCTGACGCCCGATACGCCTGCCTTCGAAGCAGCCCTGTCTCAGCCGAGCAAGATGCCGCAAGCGCGAGAGCGACTGGAAAAGGCGGCCGAACTTGTTCCGAGCCGGAAGGCCGCCATATCGGAGATCATCGCCGGTATCGATGAAATGGACGCGCTGACCAGGAAAGTCTTGGACCTTGCCAAGGCCAAGGACGCTGCCGGCGTGCACAACGCGGTCGAAGACCTGAACACCAAGCTCTCCGTCGTCACAGCGAAGATGATCGCCAACAACGACACGTTGATGGACCTGCTCAACGATGGCGGCGATGCTCTTTCGGCCAAGGTCAATGCAAGGATCAATCTCTCTATCGCGCTGATCAGCATTGCCGTGCTCGGGTCGATCGGTCTCAGCATCTGGATAGCGCAGGCAGGCATTACCTCACCGCTGGCACGACTGCGCGAGCGCATGATGCACCTCGCCCAAGGCGAGACGGCAAGTGCGATCGACGGTCTGGACCGCCGCGACGAAATAGGCCAGATGGCCGGAACTGTCGCAGTCTTCCGCGACAACGCCATCGACCGTGTTCGGCTGGAAAGCGATGCGGAGAAAAACCGCAATCTTAGCGACAGCGAACGCCGGGAGCGCGAAGCGCAGCGCGCTACGGAAGCCGCCGACGTTTCGCGCACCGTCAGCGCACTCGGTGACGGCCTCCGCAGGCTGGCAGCGGGCGATCTTGTCTCGCAGATCAATACGCCATTTGTCGGTGAGCTCGACGCCTTGCGTCAGGACTTCAACAACTCCGTCTTCAAGCTCAATGAGACGATGCAGGCGGTTGGTTCCAACGCTCAAGCCATTACCGCCGGCGCAAGCGAGATCCGCTCTTGCGCCGACGAACTATCGAAGCGCACCGAGCAGCAGGCAGCCTCCGTCGAGGAGACGGCTGCCGCCCTGGAACAGATCACGACAACGGTCAAGGACGCCGCCAAGCGTGCGGAGGAAGCACGATCGCTGGTCGCAAGGACCCGTGCCGGCGCCGAGAAATCAGGCGAGGTGGTGCGCAAGGCCGTGAGTGCGATGCATCAGATCGAACAGTCTTCCGTCGAGATCGGCAACATCATCGGAGTGATCGACGACATCGCCTTCCAGACCAATCTTCTGGCTCTCAATGCCGGAGTCGAGGCCGCGCGCGCCGGCGAGGCCGGCAAGGGTTTTGCCGTCGTCGCTCAGGAAGTGCGCGAGCTCGCGCAGCGCTCGGCCAACGCAGCCAAGGAGATCAAGTCGCTGATCACCACCTCTGGAGGGCATGTGGAAGCCGGTGTTTCGCTGGTTGGCGAAACCGGAAACCAGCTCGACGCGATCGTCCAGGAAGTTCAGAAGATCAACCAGCACGTCCATGCGATCGCGGAGGCCGCGCGCGAACAATCGACGGGCCTGCAGGAGATCAATACAGCCGTCAACACGATGGATCAGGGAACGCAGAAGAATGCGGCCATGGTCGAGGAAAGCACTGCCGCAAGCCACAAGCTCGCGACAGAGGCCGCCGCCCTCAACAATCTGCTTGGTCAATTCAAGCTGACCGGGACCGGCGGCATGGCGTCCACCTCAGCACCGATGCAGACCGGCTCCGTGCAGGCAGTCTCGTCCCGATCCGTCGGGAAGCCTGTCGTCACGCGCAAGGCCCCGGTCCGGATTGCGACCCCTGGCGTATCGCGCGCCACCACTTCGCCCGCACGGGCACTTGGACAACAGCTTGCAAGTGCTTTCAGCGGAGGAAGCAACGCGTCTTCCAATGCAAACCAGGAGGCAGACTGGACCGAGTTCTGATTCGGCGGAAGGCCATTCACAACAACGAAATGGGCGGCTCAAGGCCGCCCATTTTCATATCGACATATGCCAATCCGATTTGCTTGAAAAAACGTCGCTTAGGCAAACCCCAGAGGAACTTCCTCGACTTTCCGGCCACGACCATAGTCACGCTCGTAGGAGGACCGGCTGTCATCGCGTTTGTACGCAGCGATCTCCATTTCAGGCATGTGATAGCCATCCGCATAGGTACCGGTATCTCTGGCGTCGCCGATGTCGCGTTTCGCAGTGAAAATTTTCAGGAGCATTGCGCTATTCCTCCTCGTGAGCCTGATAACGGTCGACATGCCGCCTCAGTTCCATGTACCGAAGAATAGTTAAAAATTAACCATATCTGTTAGCGGATCGTCAAGCAGGCGAAATGAAGTAAACGGCGAGCGGGGTGCGTTCGAGATTCGCCGCCATGCATCATTCTTGCGCGAAGATCGGCTGCGGATGTCAGTTCGCGGCCGGGACCGGGCAACTCATGTCGCCTTCCTCGCAGCAGGTAGACCTTGAGTGCCTTGGTGGGCAGTTGCGCCGGCCCATCCAGGCACATCGCATAGATCATCGGGCAAACGCCACCGTCTGCGGCGCAGTTCCCTCGAGGACCAGGGTAAACCGCGGCCCGTATCGCTCGATCAGCACATCTCGCGGCGAATTGCCGGCATCGGTGTAGCGGACGCACACCCGCGGTGCGCTCGCACCGACACGCGCGAACTCGCGCCTGATGGGCGCGACGGGCAGCGTGCAGTAAAGTCGAACAGGATCCAAGCTGATCGCGTAGGTCATTGCTGCCGGTCAAAATTGAAAAATAAGAGTCAACAAAGCTTGCAAGCAGGAAAAGATATACTCAAAAAGCACGAAGTACGAACAGGCGCCGTAAAACCACGGTTTGTTCCCCAGTTCGAAACTCTATATAAGTTATTGAAAAGATTTCTGGAGCGGGTGAAGGGAATCGAACCCTCGTATTCAGCTTGGGAAGCTGCTGCTCTACCATTGAGCTACACCCGCGTCAGAGCGAGATTTCCAACAGAAGGGGCCCGATGTCAAGCGGCGCGGCTCGCTGTCATAAGCGGAAGTGTTTCGAGAGCTTCAAGCCCTGTGCCTGATAGTTCGATCCCAGGCCGGAGCCGTATAGGCTCGATGGATGCTCCTGCATGTGTTCGTAGACGAGACGGCCGACGATCTGGCCATCCTCGAGGATGAAGGGCACTTCGTGGCTGCGCACTTCGAGAACGGCGCGGCTGCCGCGGCCGCCGGCCGGCGCGTGGCCGAAGCCGGGGTCGAAGAAGCCGGCGTAGTGAACGCGGAACTCGCCGACCAGCGGATCGAAAGGCGTCATTTCGGCAGCGTAGTGGGGGGGTACGTGCACAGCTTCGCGCGAGACGAGGATATAGAACTCATCCGGATCGAGGATGAGTTCGTTGCGCCCGCGGCTGAAAAGCGGCTCCCAGAAATCGTAGATATCGTGCTGCGCCTTTTTGTCGACATCGACGACGGCCGTGTGATGCTTGCCGCGGTAGCCGATCAGGCCGTCCTTGTCGCCTGCGAGGTCTATCGATAGCGCAATGGCCCCACCCGACACGTTCGGCACTTTGCTCGCGACAAGCGTTTCGGCATCGTGCAGCGCCAGCAATTCAGGTTCGCCCAGCAGAGCATGGCCGACGCGGAAGCGGATCTGCGACAGGCGCGAACCACGACGAACGACGATCGGGAAGGTGCGCGGGCTGATCTCGAGATAGAGCGGCCCCGAATAGCCGGCGGGAATCTTGTCGAACTCCTGCGCGTAGTCGGTGATGACGCGGGTGAAGATATCGAGGCGGCCGGTCGAACTCTTGGGGTTTGCGGAGGCCGACATGTCGGCGGGCAGATCCAGTTTCTCCATCAGCGGCACGATGTAGACGCAGCCTGTCTCCAGCACCGCACCTTCACTGAGATCGACGACGTGAAGGCTCAGGCGGTCCAGTTTGTCGGAAACGAGGTGCGACGGTCCCGGCATGAAGCTCGCACGAACGCGAAACGCCTTGGCGCCAAGCCGCAGATCCAGGCTCGCCGGCTGGATCTGATCCTGATCCATCTCGCGCTCGGCGATGAGACGCCCCGTATCAAACAGCGCTGATATCGCGCGGTCTGCCAAAATTCCTGTTTCGCGAGCCATCTTGCCACATCCATATTTTGCCGCAGAGAAAACCAAACTCGAGGAATTGACGCAAGCACGGAACGGCAGTATTGCAGCTTTATCCCGTGGTGATTTGGCCGGTCGGCTTGCAGCCACGTTAAACAAGTGGCTAAATAGACCGGGGTTAAACCGGTCTGCATTCGCGGCCGGTTTTTTTGTGTTTGAAAGTGGTGATGGCATGAGCAAGACCTGGCGCCCGGCAACCCAACTCGTCCACGGCGGAACGATCCGCTCGCAATACGGCGAAACCTCCGAGGCAATCTACCTAACCCAAGGTTTCGTCTACGATACTGCGGAAGCCGCCGAAGCGCGCTTCAAGGGCGAGACCGAGGGCTACATCTATGCCCGCTATGGAAGCCCCACCAACGACATGTTCGAAAAGCGCATGTGCGCGATGGAAGGCGCCGAGGAAGCCCGCGCCACGGCCTCGGGGATGGCCGCCGTCGCTGCGGCTATTCTTTGCCAGGTGAGGGCCGGCGACCATATCGTCGCCGCCCGCGCCCTGTTCGGCTCCTGCCGCTGGGTGGTGGAGACGCTGGCGCCGAGGTACGGCATCGAATTCACGCTGGTCGACGGACGTTCCCTGGAAAACTGGGAAAAGGCGATCCGCCCCAATACCAAGGTGTTCTTCCTGGAAAGCCCGACCAACCCGACGCTCGAAGTGGTCGATATCGCGGGCGTCGCCAAGCTCGCCAACCAGATCGGCGCCACTGTTGTCGTCGATAACGTGTTTGCGACGCCGATCTTCCAGAAGCCGCTGGAACTGGGTGCCCATATCGTTGTCTACTCCGCCACGAAGCACATCGACGGTCAGGGACGCAGCCTCGGCGGCGTGATCCTTTCCGACAGGGAATGGGTGACGGAGCATCTGCAGGACTATTACCGCCATACCGGCCCGGCAATGTCGCCGTTTACGGCATGGACTCTGCTGAAGGGCCTCGAGACGTTGCCGCTGCGCGTCAAGCAGCAGACAGAGAATGCCGCCAGGATCGCGGATTTCCTTGCCGACCAGAAGCAGGTCGCCAAGGTCATCTATCCTGGCCGCAAGGACCATCCGCAGGCCGATATTGTCGCCAAGCAGATGAAGGGGGGCTCGACGCTTGTTGCCATCGAGCTGAAGGGCGGCAAGGAAGCAGCCTTTGCGCTGCAGAATGCGCTTGAGATCGTCAGGATCTCCAACAATCTCGGCGACGCCAAGAGCCTGATCACGCATCCGGCGACGACGACGCACAAGAACCTAACGGACGAAGCGCGCGCCGAACTCGGCATTTCGCCGGGCACCGTTCGTCTCTCCGCCGGCATCGAGGACACCGACGATCTGATCGAGGATTTTGCCCAGGCACTTACCAGGGTCCAGGCGTAAAAAAGCGCTGAGGCTGATCGGATCGCATTTGATCCGACCAGCCTCAATAAGCGGCAGCACCACCGCCACTCGCGCCAGACTGGCAAGGAATTACCCTTAACACGCGAAAAGGTCGCCATTACGGGCATTTAACGGACGATGGCCACCGGGTTTATTGACGTGCCGAGCCTCTTATAAGATACCAGTAACGTATTTTGACTAAGGTGTAGGCATGTACCGCGCCCTGACACGAGACATTGAAGTTATCGTCGAGCCCTTTTACCTGGAGGAGCAATCCGACCCGGAGGATGATCGCTATGTCTGGGGCTACCGGATCGTCATCAGCAACAATTCCGATCTCACCGTCCGTCTTGTGAACCGTTACTGGAACATTACCGACCAGAATGGCGTGGTGGACGAGGTGACGGGTGCCGGGGTGGTCGGCGAGCAGCCGCGGCTGGAACCGGGCGATACCTACGAATACTCTTCCGGCTGCCCTCTCGATACGCCATCAGGCCTGATGTTCGGCCACTACCAGATGGAGACCGCCGAAGGCGAGTTCTTCGATGTCGAGATACCCGCCTTCTCCCTGGACTCGCCCGGACTGCTCAGAGTGCTTAACTGATCATTCTGCCGCCTGGGTCAGTTCTTCGACCTCGAAACGATAGGTCGTGGAGCAGAATTCGCAGGTGACGGCCACCTGTCCCTCCTCCTGGCTTGCGTCAATTTCCTCGGCCGAAAAGCCCCTGAGGACGCCCTTGATCTTCTCCCGCGAACAGGAACAGCGATCAAAGACCGCGCGAGGCTCGTAGACGCGCACGCCACGTTCATGAAACAGCCGGAAGAGCAGGCGCTCGGTGCCGACCAACGGATCAGTCAACTCGTCTGCATCGATCGTCTCGACGAGCGAACGCGCCTCGGCCCAAGCGTCGTCATCGGTGTGATGGTTCGCACTCGTATCGCCATCTCCACCGTGAAGATCGGGCTGGCGCATGCGCTCCGGCGCCTCAGGCAGGAACTGAGCGATCAGGCCCCCTGCCCGCCAGCGGTGGCGCGGCTTGCCCGTTTCGTCCCGGTCAAACAGCTCGGCCGCGGCCAGGCGGACGCGCGTCGGGATCTGTTCCGACTGGCGGAAGTAGGTGCCGGCGATGTCTTCGAGGGTCGCGCCGTCGAGCGCAACGATGCCCTGATACGGCTGGCTGTACTTGCCCTGATCGATGGTGAAGGCGAGCATGCCCTTGCCGAGCAGCTGTTCCGGCTCGGTCTCACCGGCGGCGACAGCCTTGTCCAGCAAGGCCTGATCGAAGCGTGCGTAGGCACGCACATTCTCCGGCGTCGCGAAATCGGCGACGAGCAGGTCGACGGGGCCATCGCCCTTGGTCTGAACGGTGAATTTGCCTTCGAATTTCAGCGACGTCCCGAGCAGAACCGTGAGCGCTATGACCTCGGCCAGCAGCCGGGCGACCGGGGCGGGATAGCTGTGGCGCTCGAGGATTGCATCGAGCATCGGGCCGAGCTGCACGGCGCGCCCACGCACGTCGAGACCTTCGACCTGAAAGGGAACGACATGATCGTCGCCGGCGAAATCGAACTCGCCGAGGGCGGCTGCTGCTTCTGCCATGGTCTTCTCCTAGTCGTCAGAGCGGCAGACAGGTGGTCCATCCGCTCGCGCGGCCACAGGCCCTTCCGGCCAAATGTGGCGTCCATTATGGTTCAGATCGCGCCCAGGCACCAAGCAAGAATCGACTTCTGCGCATGAAGACGGTTTTCCGCTTCATCGAAGACCACGGATTGCGGGCCGTCGATCACCTCGTCCGTTACTTCCTCACCACGATGGGCAGGCAGGCAATGCATGAACAATGCATCCTTGCCGGCCTGTGCCATCAAAGCCGAATTGACCTGATAAGGCTGGAAGACGTTGTGACCCCGGGCCCGATGCTCCTGATTCATGGAGACCCAGGTATCGGTCACCACGCAATCGACGCCGGCGACCGCACGATCGGCATCATGACCAAGCATGATTTCGGCGCCCTCATTGCGGGCCCAGTTCAGATAGTGATCCTTTGGCTCGGAACCAAGAGGCACCGCCATGTTCATGCGATAACCGAAACGGGCAGCCCCTTCGATCAGCGAATGCAGCACGTTGTTACCATCGCCCGTCCAGGCAACCGTCTTGCCCTTGATAGGGCCACGATGCTCCTCGAAGGTCATGATATCGGCCATGATCTGGCACGGATGGGTGTCGTCCGTCAGCGCATTGATCACAGGAACGGTTGCGTGCTCGGCAAGCTCCAGCAGCCGCGAATGCTCGGTGGTGCGGATCATGATCGCATCGACATAGCGCGACAGGACCTTGGCCGTGTCGCCGATCGTCTCGGCGCGTCCGAGCTGCATTTCCGTGCCCGACAGGAACAGCGTCTCGCCGCCGAGCTGACGCATGCCGACATCGAAGGAAACACGCGTGCGGGTCGAGGGCTTTTCGAAGATCATCGCCAGCATCTTGCCGGCGAGCGGCTTGTCGCCCTGACCGGCCTTGAATGCCTGCTTGCGTGAAATGGCGTCGTTCATGATGACTCTGAGGTCGGATGCCGTGACTGCAGAGAGATCGAGGAAGTGTTTGGGGGAAGCCATGTGTCTTTACCTATCAAGCCCGCCGTCCGGCTGGGCACCTTAATCCGTTCAAGCCGTCTTCTTGATCTTGGAAGCGCGCACGCTCTCGGCGGCGCGCTCAAGTCGGACGAGCCCTTCGCGGGCTTCGTCCGCGGTGACGACGAGAGGCGGGAGCAGGCGGATGACATTGTCGCCCGCCGGGATCGCCAGAAGATGAGCGGCACGAATCGCCTGCAGCAACTCCGTCGATGGCACGGCTGCCTTGACGCCGAGCAGAAGGCCTTCGCCGCGCACATCCTCGATCACATCGGGAAAGCGGTCCTTGAGCGACGCCAGACCCTGGCGGAAAACGAGGGAAACGTCATTCACGTGCTGGAGGAAGCCGTCTTCGAGAACGACGTCGAGCACGGCATTTCCGACAGCCATGGCGAGCGGGTTGCCGCCATAAGTCGAACCGTGAGTGCCGGCCTTCATGCCCGAGGCTGCCTCGGCCGTGGCAAGGCAGGCGCCGAGAGGGAAGCCGCCGCCGATACCCTTGGCAACCGCCATGATGTCAGGCGCAATGCCGGACCACTCGTGGGCAAACAGCTTGCCGGTGCGGCCGACGCCGGTCTGGACCTCGTCGAGGACGAGCAGCAGGCCGTTCTCGTCGCAGAGCTGGCGCAACGCCCTCATGAACTCGTTGGTCGCCGGACGGACACCGCCCTCGCCCTGAACGGGCTCGATAAGGATAGCCGCCGTTTCGTTGGTGATGGCCGCACGAACGGCTTCGACATCGCCGAACGGAACCTGATCGAAGCCAGGCGCCTTGGGACCGAAGCCTTCGAGATACTTTTCCTGTCCGCCGGCGGCGATCGTCGCCAGCGTGCGGCCGTGGAACGCGCCTTCGAAGGTGATGATATGGAACCGCTCGGGATGACCCTTCGAATATTGGTAGCGGCGCGCGGTCTTGATCGCGCATTCGAGCGCTTCGGCGCCAGAGTTTGTGAAGAACACCTTTTCCGCGAAGGTTGCACTGGTCAAACGCTTGGCCAGCGTTTCCTGGCCGGCGATCTCATAGATATTGGAGAGGTGCCAGACCTTGTCGGCCTGTTCCTTCAGAGCGCCGACGACATGCGGGTGGCCATGGCCGACGGAGGTCACGGCGACGCCCGCACCGAAATCGAGATATCGTTCGCCAGTTTCGGTAATCAGCCACACGCCCTCTCCTCGCTCGAACCGCAACGGGGCACGAGAGTAGGTATCATAAAGCGGCGCGGCTTCAGCCATGGCGCGATCTCCTGTCATTGGCAAACGAGCAACCGGACTCCGGCTAAGAAGCGGGTCCGAAAAATTAAAAATGCCGCCTTTCGGCGGCGAGCAGCACTATTTACTTTTCGCACTGCGATGTCAACAAAACTGAGCTTTTACTGCATGCGTCAAGCTGCCATTCGGGTCACCCTGACCTATCAACAGCTAATGTTGCAGAAATGACTCTCACGCCCAGCAAGTTGGGGAAAACTTGAGATTCGATTCTTCGGGATTCAACCGACTCTTGTCACGGAGTCGGCCTCACACTAGGTTAAAACTCAATTACTAGACTGCATGCGGCGGAACTAGTCACCAACATCGAGCAAGCGTTTGTTGCTTCGGATGCGTCCGAGGCAGCGGTGAAGGATTCTGCCTACACCAACGCAATTAAGGCGGAGACAGGGGCATGAACTGGACAGACGAGCGCGTTGAAAAACTGAAAAAGCTTTGGGCCGAAGGCCTTAGCGCCAGCCAGATCGCAGCACAGCTTGGCGGAGTCAGCCGCAATGCTGTAATCGGCAAGGTCCATCGGCTGTGCCTGCCGGGCCGCGCCAAGGCTGGCGGCACTGCGGCAACCGCGAGAACACCCAAGCGCGCCACATCGGCGCCGCGCGCTCCGAACTACGCATCCCGGATCGCCACCCGCACCGTCACTCGCCAGCAGGGCGCGACGTTGCTGAAGGAAGACATCGAAATCGATGCGATCGAGGAGGTGAGCTACCGTCCTTCTTCAAATGTCGTCCTGCCGATCTCGCGGCGCCTCGGCCTGACGGAACTGACCGAGCGCACCTGCAAGTGGCCGGTCGGCGATCCACTGAAGGACGATTTCCACTTCTGCGGCTGCGAGTCCCCGGACTCCTCGCCCTACTGCACCTACCACCAGCGCATGGCCTACCAACCGGTCAACGAGCGCCGCAGGGCAGCCAACCGCGTCGCCTGATCCGGAAGCCGGATAAACAAACAGAAACGGGCCTTCGCGGGCCCGTTTTTCGTTTGTTGTGGCACTGAAACAGCTCAGACTTCCATGGAGTACCCGGCACCGCGAACGGTGCGGATGACATCCTGCATATTGGAGAAGTTCAACGCCTTGCGCAGGCGGCCGACGTGGACATCGACGGTGCGTTCGTCCACGTAGATGTCATGGCCCCAGACGCCGTCCAGAAGCTGCGAACGCGAGAAAACGCGACCAGGCGAAGCCATCAGGAATTCCAGAAGGCGGAACTCGGTCGGGCCCAGGCGGACTTCGCGGCTCTTACGATGGACACGGTGCGTTTCGCGGTCGAGTTCGATATCGCCGCATTTCAGCAGAGACGACAGAACCTCGGGCTTTGCGCGGCGCAGCATCGCCTTGACGCGAGCAACGAGCTCCGGTGTCGAGAACGGCTTGACGACGTAATCGTCGGCGCCGGTCGAGAGGCCGCGAACGCGCTCATTCTCCTCGCCGCGGGCCGTCAGCATGATAATCGGCAGACGTTCGGTTTCCGGCCGCTGACGCAGCCGCCGGCAAAGCTCGATGCCAGAAACGCCGGGCAGCATCCAATCGAGGATCAGAAGATCGGGCGTTCGCTCCTGAAGCCTGATCTCGGCCTCATCTCCGCGCAGAATGGTATCGACCTCGAAGCCTTCGGCCTCGAGGTTATAGCGAAGAAGCACGCTGAGCGCCTCTTCGTCTTCAACAACTGCAACTCTTGGGATCATTCGTTTCGGTCTCCTGGGGATGCGGTTCCGGAACGGTTATTCCGTGACAGCACCAACGGTGTTGGCGGTGTCGTCCTTCGGACGTTCGCCTTCCGGCTGGGCGCCGGTCGCCATGTAGTAGATGGTTTCGGCAATGTTGGTGGCGTGGTCGCCGATGCGCTCGATGTTCTTGGCGCAGAAAAGGAGATGCGTGCAGCTGGTGATGTTGCGCGGATCTTCCATCATGTAGGTCAGCATCTCGCGGAAGAGCGAGGTGTACATCGCGTCGATTTCCTCGTCGCGCTCGCGGATCGATTTCGCCTTGTCGGCGGCGCGGCTGGTGTAGACGTCGAGCACTTCCTTGAGCTGGACGAGCGCCAGTTCGGAGAGGTGTTCGAGGCCACGGGCAAGCTTGCGCGGAACGCCGCTGCTCTGAACGGCAATGACGCGCTTGGCCGTGTTCTTTCCAAGATCGCCAACGCGCTCCAGGTCGGCCGCGATACGGATCGAGCCCATGATCTCGCGAAGGTCGGCAGCCATCGGCTGGCGACGGGCGATAGTGATGATCGCCTTGTCCCCGATCTCACGCTCCGCGTGATCGAGGATCACGTCGTCGGAGATGACTTTCTGTGCAAGCGACGTATCGCCGTTGACCAGCGCGCGGACGGCGTCCGACACCATCTGCTCGGCGAGGCCGCCCATTTCCGAAATACGGCGGGACAGGAATTTCAGGTCGTCGTCATAGGCGGAGTAGATATGTGTCGATGCCATAGGGCTTATCCTTGAATGTCCTGAGGGTTTCCGACGCCGGCGATCAACCGAAGCGGCCCATGATATAATCCTGGGTGCGCGGGTCGTCCGGGTTGGTGAACATCTTGTCGGTATCGTTTTCCTCAACGAGGTTGCCGAGGTGGAACATGGCGGTGCGCTGCGAAACGCGGGCCGCCTGCTGCATCGAGTGCGTGACGATGACGATCGTGTAGCTCTCGCGCAGTTCGTGGATGAGTTCCTCGACCTTTGCGGTTGCGATCGGGTCCAGCGCCGAGCAGGGCTCGTCCATCAGAATGACCTCCGGGCTGACTGCGATAGCGCGGGCGATGCACAGACGCTGCTGCTGGCCACCGGACAGGCCGGTTCCCGATTCATGCACGCGGTCCTTCACCTCGTTCCAGAGGCCGGCGCGCTGGAGGCTCTGTTCGACGATCTGGTCCATGTCGGACTTGGCCTTGGCGAGACCGTGAATGCGCGGGCCGTAGGCGACATTTTCGTAGATCGTCTTCGGGAACGGGTTTGGCTTCTGGAACACCATGCCGACGCGGGCGCGCAGTTCGACGACGTCGATATCCGGATCGTAGATATCGTCGCCGTCGAGTGTGATCTTGCCGGTGACGCGGCAATTGTCGATCGTGTCGTTCATGCGGTTCAGGCTGCGCAGGAAGGTGGACTTGCCGCAGCCGGACGGGCCGATGAGAGCCGTCACGGTGTTTTCGCGGATGTTCAGCTTGACGTCGAAAAGCGCGCGCTTGTCGCCGTAGTAAACCGAGACGTCCTGGCCGATCATCTTATACGGAATGGTATTCATCTTCTGATCAAGCGCCTTCTCAACTGCTGCTTCCGTCAACATGTTCATGATGTTTACTCCGTTTACCAGCGGCGCTCAAAGCGACGACGCAAGAGGATGGCTCCAAAGTTCATGACGATCAGGAACAGGAGCAGGACGATGATGGCGCCTGAAGTGCGCTCGGTGAAGGCGCGCTCGGCTTCGTTGGCCCACATGTAGACCTGCACCGGCAGAGCCGTGGAAGGGTCGAGCGGGGTGGTCGGAGCATTGGCCACAAAGGCGACCATCCCAATGAGGAGCAGCGGCGCGGTTTCGCCGAGCGCGTGCGCCAGACCGATGATGGTGCCGGTCAGGATACCGGGCATGGCAAGCGGCAGGACGTGGTGGAACACCATCTGCATCTTCGAGGCACCGAGTCCGAGGGCTGCGGCCCGGATGGACGGCGGTACGGCCCGAAGCGCTGCGCGGGTTGCGATGATGATCGTCGGCAGCGTCATCAGGGTCAACACCAGACCGCCGACCAGCGATGCCGAACGCGGCAGGCCTGCGAAGTTGATGAAGACCGCAAGACCGAGGAGACCGTAGACTATCGATGGAACGGCGGCGAGGTTGTTGATGTTGACCTCGATCAGGTCCGTGAGTTTGTTCTTCGGCGCGAACTCTTCGAGGTAGATCGAAGCGGCAACGCCGATCGGCAGCGCGAGGACGAGAACGATCAGCATCAGGTAGAGCGAGCCGATGAGCGCGACGCCGAGGCCGGCGGCCTCAGGACGGCTGGAGTTGCCATTGACGAAGAGACCCGTGTTGAATTCCTTGTGCAGGGCGCCGCTGGATGCGAGCTGGTTCATCCAGCCAACCTGCCGGTCGTTTACCTTGCGGTTCTTCTCGTCGACCTTGAGATCGATCTGGCCCTTGTTGGCAGAGTCGATGTTGGCGTCGGCGAGCAGGGTGACGTCGACAGTCTTGCCGATGAGCGACGGGTCGGCGACGACCATGTCGCGCAGCACGACCGGAGCGCCCTTGGATATCATTGCCGTTGCGTCGCGCACTTCGGGACGGCTGGCGGCGTTGACACCCAGCATCTTGATCATCGCGTCGCGGATCAGAACCGGGTAGTTGGCGGCAACCAGCACCGACGGATCGGTGGCGCGCTTGTTGTTCGGATCGAGCGTCTTCTCGCTGAACTCGATCGGCAGCGTGATCGCCGTCTGCTGGAAGGCGGTGTAGCCTTTGCCGACGATGGTGGTCAGAAGGATCGCAAGGAAAATCAGGCCGAAGGAAATGGCAGCGATGCCATAGGCCTGGAACCGGCGTTCCGCGGCGTAGCGGCGCTTGATGCCAATATCGCGGCGGGCCGGGGCCTTGGAAACGACCACGCCCTGAACCGGAGAAACAATATTCGTCATTCGTACTGCTCCCGGTATTTGCGCACGATGTAGAGCGCGTAGATGTTGAGGCAAAGCGTGATGAAGAACAGCGTGATGCCGAGCGCGAAAGCCACAAGCGTCTGCGGTGAAGTGAACTCGAGGTCGCCTGTCAGCTGGTTGACGATCTTGACCGTCACCGTTGTCATCGGCTCGAACGGGTTGATCTGGATACGCGCTGCGACACCGGCAGCGAGCACGACGATCATTGTCTCGCCGATGGCGCGCGATGCGGTCATCAGCAGCGCGCCGACGATGCCGGGGAGCGCCGCCGGCAGGACGACCTTCTTGATTGTCTCGGAACGCGTGGCGCCCAGGCCAAGCGAACCGTCGCGGAGCGCGCCGGGCACGGCTGTTATAATGTCGTCCGAGAGAGAGGAGACGTACGGGATCAGCATGATGCCCATGACGATGCCTGCAGTCAGAACGCTCTGCGCCTGAATGAAGTTGGTATAATCGCCGGTCAGAAGACCATTCACCTGGGACGACAGATCACGCAGGAAGGGACCGACGGTGATCAGCGCGAAGAAGCCGTAAACGATGGTCGGGATCCCGGCCAGCACCTCAAGAAGCGGCTTGGCAACCGAGCGAACCTTCGGGGCGGCATACTCCGCCATGTAGATCGCCGCGAACAGGCCGACCGGAACGGCGACCAACATGGCCACGAAGCCGATGTAGAGCGTGCCGAGAAGCAGAGGAATCAGGCCGAATTGACCGAAAGAGGAGCTACCTGCGCCGGCAAAGCGCGGATCCCAGACGGTGCCGAAGAAGAAGTCGGCGGCTGGAACCGCGGCGAAGAAGTGCGCCGCCTCCGACAGCATCGACAGAACGATGCCGATGGTTGTCAGGATTGCGATCGAGGATGCCAGCACGAGACCCCAGAGCATGACGCGCTCCACGCTATTGCGGGCCCGAAAGCGGGGCGCGACCTTGCGAAGCGCATAGAAACCGCCGGCAACGGCCAGGACGAGAACAACCGCCGTGATGACGGCACGGCTTGCACCGCTCTCGACATTCAGCTTCTGGGCGGCTTCGATCATATAGGGCTTGGGTTCGCCCGCGAGCGGAACACCGTTTGCAGCCAGCTTCGCCTGAAGACCGGCCGGATCGCTTACACCGGCCCCAATATCTTCCTGGGTGAGCAGAGGCAGGCCGCGCGCAATCGCGCTGACCATGCCGAAGCTTAGGTTCTGCTGGGCGGCGGACTGCGCCTTGACGTCATCCGGGAACCCGCCACGGACGGACGATTCGATAATGGAGGGGCTGATGGCCAACCAGGCACAGAGCACGATCAGGCCCGGCAGGATCGCCCAAATGGCGGCATGGGCACCGTAGTAGCCCGGCCGAGAATGCAGCGCCGAGGACTTGCCCCCGGCAAGCGCAGTCGCGCGGCTGCGTGCTGCCAGGAAGGCAACGGCGCCGAGCACCACGAGGCACAAGAGTATGACGGATGTACTCATTCGTTAAGGTCCCCAGGCCCTTGGCCCCAAAAAAGCGTTCACGGCAGGCAGGCCGATCTGGCTTCCGATCATGGAGAATTCGAACTTTGCTGCTTCAATGGCGCAGACAAAGACAATGCCGGCGCGACTTTGGGGTCGCGCCGGCAAAGTTCATTACATGGTCTTGCCGTCTTCGACCGACTTGCGGATCGCTTCGCGCTCTGCATCGGGAGCGGCAACGAGACCGTATTCGACGAGCGGGCTGTCAGGGCCGATCATCTGCTCGGAAACGAAGAAGTTGACGTATTCCTTCAGACCGGGGATGACGCCGAGGTGTGCCTTCTTCACGTAGAAGAACAGCGGGCGGGAAACCGGGTATGTGCCGTCCGAGATCGTTTCGGTCGACGGAACGATGCCGTTGACGGTTGCAACCTTCAGCTTGTCGGCATTGTTTTCGTAAAAGGACAGGCCGAATACGCCGACACCCGTCTTGTTGGCAGCGATGCGTGCCAGCGTTTCCGGATAGTCGCCGTCGATGTCCACAGCAGCGCCGTCCTTGCGGACTGCAACGCAAGCCTTGTTCTGAGCGGCCGCCTCGGTGATCGAAGCCTTGATGACGTCGAGCGCGCCCGAAGCCTTGCAGCCTGCTGCGAGAACGTTCACTTCGAAGACTTCGCGGGTGCCGTGCTTTTCGCCCGGGATATAGGCAGCGATGTCAACAGCGGGAAGCTTCGGATTGACTTCGGACCACTTCTTGTAAGGGTTGGCGACGAGCTTGCCGTCGACGACGACTTGAGCGGCCAGAGCCTTGTAGATGTCAGCCGGAACGTAGGCGACGTCGGGGTTGGAAGAGTCGGTTGCGAAGACGATGCCATCATAGCCGATCTTCACTTCCTGGATGTCCGTCACGCCGGCTGCCTTGCAGGCGTCCAGTTCCTTGGCATTGATCGGGCGCGACGCGTTTGCGACGTCGATGGTGTCAGGGCCGACGCCCTTGCAGAATTCCTTGAGGCCGGCACCGGTGCCGCCGGATTCGACGACCGGCGTCTTGAAGTCCTTGAAGGTTTCGCCGAACGTTTCAGCAACGATCTTGGCGTAAGGCAGAACCGTGGAAGACCCACTGACCTGGACCTGGTCGCGAGCAAATGCCGCGCCTGCGAAAGCGGCGGAAGCAGCAAGTGCGGCGACCGTAAGTTTAAAAGCGTTCATATCAAATCTCCCGGGCATATAGCGGTCTGAGTGTGGCCTTGGGCGGCCCCTTGCGGTGCCGTCTTCTTCAGCGGCACGCTCTCTTTAGCCCCCGATGCCTAGAGGTTTTATGTCAGTTTGATGAAACATTTGTGACGGATCATATGATTGAATTTATTATATAAATTTTCAACCGGCGACCGCCGTATTACGCTTTTATGTCAGAACCGCACGGTAAAGCTCGTTCCCTTGCCCACTTCGGACTTAACGATCAGCCGTGCGCGGTGGCGCGTCAGGATGTGCTTGACGATGGCAAGGCCAAGGCCGGTGCCTTTCTTCGAGCGGCTGTCTTCGATATTCACGCGATAGAAACGTTCCGTCAGGCGAGGCACATGCTCGGCCGGAATGCCTGGACCCTGGTCAACAACCGTGACCTCCACGGGCTCCCCTTGACCTGCCTTCAGGAAAACATCGACGGCCTTTCCTTCCTGACCGTACTTGCAGGCGTTTTCCATCAGATTTTCAAAGACCTGAACGAGCTCGTCCCGGTCGCCAAGTACCTCCGCTTTTCCCTCCGGAACATGCAGCCCGATTTCGACGCCGACATCCCTGGCCAACGGCAGCAGCGAATCCCTGACATGACCCAGCAACGGGACGAGATCCACCTTCTCGTCCGGCGCAATGTGCGACTTCAATTCCAGCCGTGACAGCGACAGCAGATCGTCAACCAGCCGGCTCATGCGCGTCGTCTGGTCGAACATGATCCCGAGGAAACGGTCCTGCGCCTTCAGATCGTTCTTTGCCGGTCCCTGGATGGTCTCGATGAAACCGCGCAGGGAGGCTAGCGGCGTGCGCAGCTCGTGGCTGGCATTGGCGACGAAATCCGAGCGCATGCGGTCGATCCGACGGACTTCGGAAATGTCGCGGAAAGATAGTACGAACAGATGCTCGCCCGCACTGTCGTCGTGCCTGAGCTCAACCGGGGAGCTACGGACGATATAGACGCGCTCCGACGGCAAGCGCTCCGAATGTTCGATCTGGTTCGGCGCGTTGGTCGCGATGGTTTCGCCGACCATGTCGAGAATACCCGGCGAGCGTAGCCGAGCTGAGATATGCGCGCCGAGCACGACCTCGCCGAACGCCTTTTCGGCCGCACGGTTCTGAAACAGTACCGACGCGTCGCCCGAAAGCACCATGACCGGGACGTCGAGGGCCGACAGCGTGGCGGAAACCTCAGGCAGGAGACTTCGGCTGACAGGCGCCTGGGTCTCAACGGCCGGTGGTACCGGCGGCGTTCCAGAGGCCGGCGTGGAATACCAGAGAACGGCCACAGCCATAACCAGCAGCAGCCCAAATGCGCCCCACGCGTTCATCCCCGCGCTGATCGCGATCAGCGCAATCGCCAGTGCTGCGAAGAGAACGAAGCTCTCCTGACGGATGCGTGCCATCAGGCTGCGTGTCCATGGCGTTTCCTCTTCCAAGTGCCCCTCGCGACGTCGATTCGTACTTCTCTGGCTTCAAACTTTGCCTGATAGCCCCTATTCATGACAGAAGTTTTCGGCTGCTGCAGCGATCGAATAAATCGCGGAGATAAGCACAGGATTTCAGCCCAACGGCAAGACGTTTGATTTTCAAAAGAAAATGTGGTCGCCTGCTCGCGACAGGATCCGAGGAGGGTACCCATGGCCGACGATGTCGAAAGCAGAGCAGTTGAACTGGATATCCGCGGCAAGAGGCGTGTCTTCGATGTCGACGATCCCGTCCTGCCTGATTGGGTCGACGAGGACGCGCTGCAATCCGGAGGCTTTCCCTACAACAAGAAGCTGAAAGAAGAGGAATACATCGAGGACCTTGAGAAACTGCAGGTGGAGTTGGTCAAGGTGCAATTCTGGCTGCAGGCTACCGGCAAGCGGGTGATGGCGCTCTTCGAAGGGCGCGATGCTGCTGGCAAGGGCGGCGCGATTTCCGCTTCCTCCGCCCACATGAACCCTCGTCTCGCGCGCGTCGTCGCCCTCACCAAACCGACCGACCGTGAGGCCGGACAATGGTATTTCCAGCGCTACGTCGCCCAGTTTCCAACAGCGGGCGAATTTGTTCTATTCGACCGTTCCTGGTACAACCGGGCGGGTGTCGAGCCTGTCATGGGCTTCTGTACTCCGAAGCAATACGAGGATTTTCTGGCGCAGGCCCCGCAGGTCGAGAAGGTGATCGCACACGAAGGCATCTTCTTCTTCAAGTTCTATCTCGATATCGGACGGGAAATGCAGCTGAAGCGCTTCCACGACCGGCGGCACGACCCGCTGAAAGTCTGGAAGCTGTCATCGATGGACATCGCGGCGCTGACGAAATGGGGCGACTACAGCGAAAAGCGCGACCGCATGCTGAAAGAGACGCATACGGAGTTCGCACCCTGGACGGTCATCCATGCCAACGACAAGCGCCGCGCCCGGCTGAACCTGATCCGTCACCTGCTGAAGACAATAGACTACGACGGCAAGGACAAGGACGCCATCGGCAAGCTGGACGACAAGATCATCGGCTCGGGACCGGGTTACCTGAAATAGCCTATTGCCCCGGCAGAATACGCACGGCGTAGAGGTTGACGCCTCTCGCCTTGCCATCCAGATCGCTGTTGATCAACAGGGTGCCTGAGGAGCTCGGCGACAGCGTTTGGTCGAAACGCACCTGCAGGAGCACGTCCGATTTCTCGCGCGTCACCGTGAATCGATGGCGCGCACAATCGCCGAGCGACTGGAAATCGCACTCGACGGCAATCTGCGTCGGCTCGTCCGAGGTCGATTGCAGCGTGATCGCGATGGTGGAAGACTTTCCGGCAAGCTGCTGCAGCACGTCGGCGGGAATGCTGATGCCCACATTGCCGTCGCGGTCGCCGGTTTGCGAAATCAGGCGGACGGCCGGGCCGTCACTCTCGGCGACATTTTCCGTTCTCGATTGCGCACCTTTCATGATCTTGTTCGCGTCGGAGGGCGCGAACACCTCGATCCAGGCAGCCGAGAACGAATTTTGAGGGTCGATCGTCACCGGCGTCTGGCCGTTGCCCGAAGCTGCCGTCTGGCCATTCTCGTCGGCGCCGTCGAAATCTTCCGGAGCCGTGCTCGCCGGCGGATTGGCAACGCTTGTGTCTCGCTCGGCAGCCGTCATCAGCAGCCCGGAGGTATGCGCCCACCATGCGCCCATGCCGATGAAGGCAAGCAGCACGCACCAGACGAGAAGCCGAGAGAAGAACTTCCGCGGCCTGCGCCGAGCGGCGGCCCGTTCAGGCCGGAAATCCATATTGGCCGGTCTCTTGTCAGCCCCGACGGTTCCGCTGGATTCCGGTGCGCCCAGATGGTCGGCGCTGCCCGCATGCACGGCGGCAAGGCTGGATTCATCGTCGAAGCGTGGATCGGGGCCGGCAGGGGCGCGCGTCTCGCCGCCGATCGTCGGGCTGTCCGCATCCTCGCGAACGCGGTGCGCGGCCGGCGGCGGAATTTCGACCACGGGCGGCACCGAAACTTCCGGCGGTCCCTGGCGGGGATGCAGGCGTTCCCTTTCCTCAGCCTCGATCATATGGATCGTCATCTCCAGCCTGTGGCGATGATGCTTGACGGCTTCCGCGTCGATGATGTCCTGCTTGCGCAAGCCGGTTTCCAGCGCCTGGCGCGCCGACTGATAGATCTTGGCTCGGACTTCGGGATTGTCGCGATCGGCATTGCTGAGCGCCGTTCTGATAGCAGTTTCTAATCCGCTCACGTCCGGTCCTTCGTTCTGAGACCCCATTCTTCATTTTGAGAACTGGGCATCATGCTTAACAATTTGCAAATGCGGTATCTGGTGGCGCAGGAAACCGCAAGCCTTGCGCAACTTTCAACTCTGTGTCGGCAGGGGATAACGGCGCCCCACCTCGCTTCGCGTTCATTATCGACAACAATAACCGATATTTGCCGAACCGATAGAGCAGCCTTTTCCTCAGCAAAAGTCTCTGCTATCAGATTGACGTTTTCGTAAACGTCAATCCTCACGGTGTCCCATGGCCCTGCCCCCCATCCTGACGCAAAACCTCAGACTGCCGGTGGTCGCCTCGCCACTTTTCATCATTTCCCATCCAGCCCTGACACTTGCGCAATGCCAAGCCGGCATCGTCGGGGCTTTTCCGGCGCTAAACGCGCGGCCGGAGAGCCAGCTGGATGAATGGCTCGCGAAGATGACCGAGGATCTGGCCGCCCACAATGCGGCGCATCCGGAGCGGCCGGCCGCCCCCTTCGCCGTCAACCAGATCGTCCACATGTCCAATAAGCGGCTCGAGCACGATCTGCGGCTTTGCGTCAAATACGAGGTGCCGGTGGTGATCTCGTCGCTGGGCGCCGTTCCGGAGGTGAACGCGGCGGTGCATTCCTATGGCGGCATCGTCTTGCACGACGTCATCAACAACCGCCATGCCAATTCCGCCATCCGCAAGGGCGCGGATGGGCTGATCGCCGTTGCCGCCGGCGCCGGCGGCCATGCCGGAACACTCTCTCCTTTTGCCCTGGTGCAGGAAATCCGCGAATGGTTCGACGGACCGCTGCTGCTTGCCGGCGCGATTGCCAATGGCGGAGCCATCCTCGCAGCCCAGGCCATGGGCGCCGACATGGCCTATATCGGCTCGCCCTTCATCGCGACCGAGGAGGCACGCGCATCGGACGCCTACAAGCAGGCAATCGTCGAGGGCGCAGCAAACGACATCGTCTATTCCAATTATTTCACCGGGGTGCATGGCAACTACCTGAAGCCCTCGGTCCAAGCGGTCGGCCTCGACCCAGACAACCTGCCGGCCGCCGACCCTTCGAAAATGGATTTTGAGCAGGCCGTCGGCGGCGCCAAGGCCTGGAAGGACATATGGGGCAGCGGCCAGGGTATCGGCGCCATAAAGGCCGTCGAACCCGTCGGCACGCTCGTCGACCGCCTAGAAAAGGAGTACTATGAGGCGCGCGCGCGGCTGGCCATCTGAGCGGGCCCTCGCGATTTTCCACAGCGCCGCTCTTTTTTAGCAAAGACGCGACAGGGCGCTTGAAATCTTCAGGCAATGCCTGTATCAGCGCCATGCAAATCGCGGGCCGCATCGTTCGTCCCAGATTGGCCGCTTTAGCTCAGGTGGTAGAGCACATCATTCGTAATGATGGGGTCGCAGGTTCGAGTCCTGCAAGCGGCACCAATTTTCTACAGTCTTTGCTTAGCGCCCCGCGCTATTTCTCCAATAATCCAATCGTTCGGTCGTGACCGGTTGCAGGACGGCATTGCCCATGCCTCACTCTATCAACAAAGCAGAAATGGCATCGTACCGCCGTTTCATTGTTCATGATCCAAGGATAGTCGGCGAGCCCGCCGCCTGATCTATCGACCTCGCCCCAACAGTCATAGGGCGCGTCATCGAGGGATCGGGCGGCTTTGAGCGCACCGGCTACTTCGACTCAAGGCGGCGACGGTTTCTGCAGTCCGTCGCCGCCTGCTTAGCTGGCCTTCGTTTATTTGACGGACCACCGCGAATGCGGTGGATCCACCAGCGTCCAAGAAAAGGGACGGTAGTGACCGAGGTCACCGCCATTCACAAATTAGGCCACCAAAAGAAAACTCCACCCGAATGCACACGATGCGCGAGACCAGTCACGGGCGACCTCAAGATCACAGACCTCACGCGAACTGTTCGTAAACATCGAAGTGGCCTCTAGGCGCAGGCTGTCAATGCTTGAGGCACTTGCGGCCCAGTGCCATTGCCTTGTAGGTTCCCTTCAGATCGACGACAAAGGTTCCCTTGGTTTCAGGAAACACGATCATTTCATATTTCTTCGCTACGTCGCGCTTGAACTCCGGGCTGTCTGTCAAAATGTAGCCTCCCGAATATCCGCCCTTGAGTTCACCGTGGGTGCTGGTGGCAACACCACCATAGAGATGGCCTCCCATGGAGACGAAGACTTCCGAACTGGTCCCGTTCTGAAGGCCGATATCAAGCTTCGAGAATACGCCAAGATACCCCACGTCCTGATTTGCGGTAACGCCCATTTGCACCGAACCGAGACCAAAATCCCGCACGATCAGGCAATCTCCGCGGGTTTGATTTGTATAGACGGTCCAGTCCTCAACCTCCCCATATTTGACAAGCACATCACTTGCCTTGGGAACGGGCGCTTGCGCGTAGGCTGTCATCGCAGACGAAAGCGATACTGACATCGCCGCGATAAGTGTCACGAAGTTTCTCATTGATATCCCTTTTCGTGTGCAGGCTGAATTGTTCTATGGGTGATCTGCGCGACCACCCATGATAACTCGAAAACTCAGCGCTGGAAAAAATGTCCAAGTGCAAGCGGTCGTCAAATTCTTTCGGCACTACTCTGGCGGATTGGCTACCCCCGATGCCGGACACGGAACGAGACCTTCCATCCAATCACCACGACCGACATCGGCCGCGAACATATAGGAACGTTCTAAATAAGGAAGACGGAATCGATTCCGGCTTCAAAAAGCATCGATCTCGAAACTTGTCGAAGTTAAACAAAAGACCCCAGCGTATAGCCTCGCCGGAGTCTTTTTGTTGATCCGAGGACGCTCCTGACATCATCAAGGCAGGTTGATGATGTCCCGTTTGTGAAACCCCGCGCCACAACTCCCAATCGGGCCGTCGTGTTCGCAACACGCGACTCTCCGACCTCTCTCGCCCTGGGTGCAGTGGCTGGTGCTTCAGACCACCGCAGGACTATTCTGCGGCGATCTCGCCTCTCCCCAGCCTTGAACGCCAGTATTCGACAAGCCATTCATGCGCGGCCTTCGCCTCGGCTTCCAGTGGGCAATGTTGACCTCGAAACTTCTCTGCCGGCAATTCCAGGCATCCGCCGCTATGTGTCGGCTCGTAGTTCAATCTCGTTCTGGAACCCCTCGCGCACTGCGACTGCTTGGACAGCTCTCCCGCGAAGATTGGCTTCTCCCCAGTCCCGAAGCAGTTCGACAACACCATGATGGATCACGGCCCCTAAAAAGGTCGGTGACGCGCGTCCAGGAGTTGATCGATCTTCCTCTAGAGCCGTGGAAGCTGCTCGCGGACTGCCTCGGGATCGAGGACCTTGATCTCGGCCACAAACGCCGCCTTCTGCTCATTGCCTCAAGCCTGGCTTCCAATTCAGCTAAGCCGGGGGCGCTTTCCGAGCGGGAAACGGTGCCCTTCCGTTCCCCGTCTTTGTACTACATGACGACCGACGGGACGTAATGCCAACTTCGTTCGCGTCCGTCCACAGACGTTCAGCTCCGTTCCCCGAAGTATACGAATCTTCTTATGGATGGATCATTTCGTCAACGGCGACGCTATTTCACGACAGGGTCGCCGGCAGCTTTCCAAACCCGTTCGACGCGTTGGAATATCTCGGCGGTCGGTAGCCGGTACTCGCCGGCCTTGGCGCGCGACAGCGTGGGGTTTCCTTGGCGATCGATCGCAACGATTGGCCGGTCAATACGAGCGAGCTTTTCCAAGTCGCCGCACAGCACCTGACGTAAGAGCTGCTCGACGCCAGCCAAAAAGCTGGGAGGGGTCCACGCCATATGCTCGGGCGACTGCACATACATCCGCGCCAAGGACCAGCGACTCTTCACGGGTCCGGGCCTTTTCCGCATTGGACCGAAACTTCGGCTTTCGCCGCTTCCGAACCGGCTCCGCCGTCAGAACTTCGAACGTCCGGACATGATTCACATCGTCACTCATAGGACTCCCGCATGATTCACGCAGAAAATGAGCGAAATCGAGACACCACGCTACGTGGGGTTGCCTACGCACTTACGTTGCAGTGCGTTTTCCGCACCGCGCTGATGCAAACATATCAGGCGACAATTTCAACGCCTCACCTCAAGATCTGAGCATGCCGGCTTTTATGATGCCAACTGCACAGAAAGCAGCACTCTTAAGTAAAAAAATACCACAGGGGAATATTATGCTTGTTATAGCCTTGCCACCCCGGAAATCATTAGTTGCAATCCCGCTTGCATTCAGCACGATATTTATTTTCGGTGTTGTCCAATCCTTTGCGAATCAAATAGTTGACACGGAGACTACACGCTATTGCGAGAACATTTCGCAATCGATGAGTTCGGTCGTCATAGCTCAAGTAGGAAAAACCAGAAAGACTGAAGCAACTGGATTTGTGGCGCCGCCGGCGACGATCATCCGCAAACGACTAACAGGGACAACCACCAGCCCAACTGAGCCTGTCAATTATATTCGCTGCTTGCCTCCACCAAGATAAAGTCAGAGGCCAAATCGATCGGTTAGATCGCCACAAATTTGTTCCATAAATCTAACCACGGCTACCGGAGGATTGCGCCCGCGCAGGTAACCTACGGATAGTCGCCCGGCTTCCACATCACGTGGGTCCAAGGGTCGATAGACAAGGCCTTCACTTGGTCGCACCGGCAGGCTGATCGGAATGTGAAACGTGAGCAGGTCTTCGTATAACGCTAGACCCCGAAGAAACTCGAAGCTGTCGGCTTCGATGACCATGTTAATGGCGAAAGAACCTCGCATGAGTGCTCGGTCGATTAGGTACCGGACACCATAATTGGATTCTGGTAACGCAACCGGATATTGCGAGCAGTCACTTAGGCGGATCATCTCGTTCTTTGCCAGGGGATGGGTCTCACGCATCAGACACCAAATGGGCTGGTGCACAGATAGAACATTGTGGAACACGCTTAGATTCACTGGCTCCAGGACAATAGCAAGATCGGCGGAATGGCCTTGCAGGGCGATCTCCGCCGCCTCCCTGTCGCGAAGGTGAACGCTGAAAGTCACGTCGGGATGGGCCTTCCTGTAGCTCGATATCTGTTGCGGCAGGAAGTGGGGAAGAAGCGCTTGGCTACAAGCAATAGAAACATGCCCGCGCCGCAGGCCAGAAAGATCAACGATCTGAGAACACAGATGCTCATGCTCTGAAAGCTGGTTTTGCATGTGCTGAAGAATGAGCTCACCCGATGAGGAGAGCCGAAGGCCCCTTGGCAGGCGTTCGAAAATCAGGACGCCAAAATCCTCTTCCATCGCTAAAAGCCTTCGGTTCAAGGCGGTCGAACTTATGCACAGGATCTCGGATGCCTTACGGATGGAACCCGCGCGCGCAATGGTGACAATATCTTTAAGGGGAGCCAGATGACGCATTGCTGAATTTCCATTCTTTTGGTCCAGCACAACAGGGACAGATTTTGCCAAGTTGCTGACAATTATGGCGGTCGTCAGCTGAATAGAATGCAACCTATCTACATTTCTGGCCTATGCAACGCAGTCTTTCTACCCAACCCGAAGCATACTATGGGTGTTGTCACATAAACGCGGCATCAGTAAATTTAGAAACGAGACGGTCGTATGAATAGTTCTGCTGTCAGCTACAAGCGCCACCGTTTTTTTTGTAACAGATCATCTCGAATTCTGTCTGGCTGTATTTCAGGTTTACGCTGCGCTTAGTCCTTTGTTGATGAAATGCTGCTGGAGCGTGGCGTTACCTCAGTGAACTCTGAAAATATGCTTGGGCATTCCAATTATTTGCTGCCAGATGCCACAGCAGCTGTGGTCGCCGCCAGCACAGCTAACGCATTGGTTCCGATGACCCGGCCCCTGGTCTCGGCGCTCAGGAGCACGCGGACCAGGGCGGCGCGAATGCCAGTCTTAACGAGGATGCGCTGTATTGGGTGGGCAACGTGTTGACGCTGACCCCGAGCTGATCGGAGACCAAGGCGAGGGTCCTGGCCATCAACGATCAGGCGCGAAAGACGGGTTTGCGCCGGCGAAACGCTGTAGACCCCCTGCGCGCCCGTGATGCGGCGGCGAGCGTTTCGGCGTCGTCGAAGGAGACTAGCGCCTTTCCGTCCTCGAGTTGCACCCAGCAGTAGAGCGGCACTCCCGCCGTGCCATCGCCAAGCGCCACCGCCCGGGCTGTTTCGGCACGCCGTTCAGCGGCCGCTGACTCCACAGCTCGTTCACCCACGCTTGCCGTCACCAACAGACGCGTCGGTCTGGCGCTTTGCACGGATGCTATGCACCAAGCGCTTTTGTTTATTCGTCCCATGGTTTGTCGATGTGCTAACCAAGTGGATAGCAGTTTTGATGACTCCTACCCCTCAACATCCGCTTGGTTTGCCCTAACATTGGATCGCACGTTTGAACCTGACAACGCTCATACGACGGTGAGCAGCCTCAAATCCCTGACGACTCGATGTGCCTAGGCAAACCAGAGCTACACTCAGAACCGCCCTGGCTATCGCGATCGTGCCCCGGTGCTTCAGTAAGCAAGCGCGCAGCCGTCCTTGCGCGGGTCCGAGCCGGCCTGCAGTACGCCGTTGGTCGCGTCGATCATGATCGCCTGGCCACCGCCATGGGGCATCTCGGCTATCTTGATCTCGTGGCCTAAAGTCGCGAGGCCGTTCAGCACATCCTCGCGGATGCTACGCTCTGCCTCGAAGCTGCCCATCTGGTGGAAGCCGCGGGCACAGTCGATGGCTTCCTGCACATTCATGCCAAAGTCGAGGATATTGGTCAGTACATGGCTTTGGCCGACCGGTTGGAAGCCGCCACCCATCACGCCGAAGCAGAGCCAGGGATTGCCGTTCTTCATGGCCATCGCCGGGATGATGGTATGCAGCGGGCGCTTCCATGGTGCCACACAATTGGGATGCGCGGGATCGACGCGGAAGCCGGCACCACGGTTCTGCAACAGCACCCCGGTCTTCGGGCTGCTCAGGCCGGTGCCAAAGGGCCAGAACAGCGAGTTGATGAAGGAGCAGGCATTGCCCTGCTGGTCGACCACACTGATATAAACCGTTTCGCGACAGGTGGTGTCGCCGGCCGGGCCTAGCGCCGGCATGGCTTTCTTCAGATCTATGCGGGCGCGCAACTCGTCGGCGAAGGCGGCCGAGAGCAGCTTATGCACCGGCACATCGGCAAAGGCGGGGTCGGCCACATACATGTCGCGCGCCTGGAAGGCGAGCTTGGTCGCCTCGGCTTCGATATGGAAACGTTCGACGCCGACCGGATCGTATATGCTCAAGTCAAAGCCGCTCAGGATGTTGAGCATCAGCAATGTCGTGATGCCGACGCCGTTCGGCGGGACCTCCAGCAGCTCGATACCGCGATAGGTCGTCGAAATCGGCTCGACCCAGAATGCCTCTTGCGTGGCGAAATCCTCCAGCGCGTGCATGCCCCCCAAGCTACGCAAGTGGGCCACCATGTCGTCGGCAACCCAGCCTGTATAAAAGCCGTCGCGACCTTCAGCAGCGATCGCGTGGAAGACTTTCGCATGCTCGGGTTGGTGGAAAACCTCACCGGCCTTCGGGGCGCGGCCGCCGTCTTTCAACCACATGCGCGCGGAATTGGCGTCCGCCTTCAGCTTGTCTTCGTTGCGGCTCCAATCGGTGGCGACACGCTCGGTCACTGCAAAGCCTTCCTCGGCGTGGCGAATGGCGGGCTGCAGCAGCTCAGCCAGCGGCATGGAGCCGAAACGCTGGTTCAGCTTGCACCAAGAATCGATCGCGCCGGGGATGGTGACGGCATGCACCGAAGTCAGCCCGATTTCTTTCAGTCCCTGCGTCAGCAGATGCTCGACGGTGAGGCCCTTGGGCGCGCGGCCCGAGCCGTTCAGGCCATAGACCTTGCCGCCCTTCGCAGTGTCGGTACCAGCGGGGGCGAAGAGAACGAAATTGTCGCCGCCAATACCGGTCGAGCCCGGCTCGACCACGCATTGCACGGCGCAGGCGGCGATAGCAGCGTCAGCGGCGTTGCCGCCGCGGCGAAGGATCTCGATGGCCGTGAGCGTGGAAAGAAAGTGCGAGGTGGCGGCGGCGCCGTGCCGGCCCATGACGACGGAACGGCCGGGCATGTGCAGGTCACGCATGGAACTCGAACTCCGGGAGACTCAGGGAAACTCACCGGAGCCTATGCCCATGCCGGCTGGATGGAAAGTCAGGTGATAGGAAGCAGTCTCAGGGCACGGTGTGGGTTCGGATCGCGGCGTACAGTCTTCGCCGTAGATTGGATAATCGCCAAAGCACTAAATTTCACTGTTTATGTACACGCAAAAAACTTAACTTATTGATGTCGTTGACTGGAGCACACCCTTCGCAAGGATGGGGTCGCAGGTTCGAGTCCTGCAAGCGGAACCATGTTCCCCTCGCAGGGTCAGAGCCCCGCGCGAAAGCCGAAGCTATGTAAGGGCAAGGTCTTCACGAAAAGGTATTCATCAGACGCCGCTTGCCGCGGTACTCAATAACTGCACGAACGGCCGTCGTTGGGTCGGAATCCATCCGCACATGCCAGGTTCATCGAATCGCCCGGCTGATAGCCTGATGCCGAGCCCATTGAATTCGGGGGGGTCGCGCACGCGGACGTGAGTGCCGAAAGACTGATCAGCGCTCCTGCTGCTACAAATACCCGAAATCTGCTCATCTATGCTTCTCCTTGCCAGGCGTTTGCGCCGCAAACAGCAATCTATCACGCGGAAACAATCGCATGCCAGTGCATTGCGCACACAGTGCCGGGGGCGACGCGGACCCTTCTAGTTGTAGACATTGGGGCCCCGATACCGTGGGCCAGACCAAGGCGGTCATTGCCGGCAACGCCAAATCAAGCCATTTTTTCCAAGTCGGCGAGCTTGAGGCCGTATTTGAGCGGCTGGCCCTTCAGCAAGCGCTCGATCTCATCTATTGCCATTTCACCCAGCCGCGTGCGTTCGAGGCCGACTGCGCCTGCGATGTGCGGGGTCAGAAAGACGTTCGGCAGATCGTAAAAAGCAGATGGCGGGTCGGGTATCTCCGGATCCGTCACGTCGATGATCGCGTCGATCCGGCCGGTGGAAAGCGTCAACAGGAGCGCCACCTCGTCGATGATGGCGCCCCGCGCAGTATTGATGAGCGTTGCTCCGTCCTTCATCAGTGCCAGTTTCTGGGCATCGATCATATGGCGTGTCGAGGGCAAAGACGGCGCGTGCAGCGATACGATGTCCGCGTTGCGCATGAGCGTATCAAGATCCGCTTTCTCCACGCCGATCGCCGCGCATTCCGTTGTGCTCAGGGTGGGGTCGAAGAGCAGGACCTTAAAATCGAACGGCTTCAGCAGCTCGATGACGCGGCGGCCTATGCGGGAAGCACCGACGATGCCGACGGTCCGGCCGTAATTGCCGATTGCGAGCCGCTGCATCGAATAGGTTCGGTCCCGATTGCGATCTGAAGTGTAGAACTCGCGGAACCGGAAGACCTGTTTGCCGGCAAAGAGAATGGCAGCGAGCGCAAACTCGGCAACCGGCACGGAATTGGCTTCGGCCGCATGACTGACGGCAATGCCGGCCTCGAACACCTCGTCTCCGATGATGCCTTTCACCGTTCCCGCAGCATGGGCGACGATCTTCAGACCTCCGGCGGCCGAAAGCACGTCGCGACCGACATAAGGAGCACCCCAGCCGGTGATCAGGATCTCCGTCTCGGGCAGGAGCCGCCTGGCGCGCTCGTCTTCAAAGGTCTGCAAAGGCTCACGGTCCAGCAAACGGCCCAAGGCGTCCAGACGATCAAGCAGACGATCCGGCAGGACGTGCTCGGTCCGGCCCGGCTTCATGGCAAGCACTATGCCCGGACGGTTCATGGCATCTGTCCCGGCGCTTCTATAGCGCTGACGGTGACGCCCTCTTTGGCCACCTTGGCTTCAAGCGCGGAGATAGCTGGTGCTGCCGGGCACTTCGTCCATGCGCCGGAAACGGCCGCCGGATCGTCGATTGCCAGCACAGCCGTCAGCAGGATTGTTTCACCCGCGGGGATCTCGCCGCGTAGTTGCGGCACCAGCGTCTTTGCGACGATTATGTTAGTGTTCGGCAACGCTTTCTGGGCCAGCCCCATGCGCTTCACGCTGGAGCCAAGATCGGCAATGCCGGAGAAATCTGCTTCTCCGATCGCGTGAGCGCCCCCCTCCTCGGCGGCGAACGTATCGAGGTCGAAATCGCGTTTGGCGATCGCGAAGCCCCCTTCGGCGGTCTGCAGGACACGCGGCGAATTGATTCGGTGGACGCGGATGTGCCACGGCGCGGCTGGAACCAGCCACGTCTCGACGGATACATCCTTGAAAGGCGACCACCTGGAATAAAGGATATCGCCCGCGAGTTTCGCCTCGGTGTTCGTCTCGCGCACGCGGTAATGCAATCCGTCATCGCTGAAGGCGAGTGCGGAATCAAAGACCCCGCCGGCGAAACTGCGCTCATCGGCTTCGACGCTGAAGCCGTATCGCGCCGAATATGCGAATTTGGCGTATTTCTCCGTGCCAAACCGCATCTGAAGATTCTCCTGCCCCGACGAGAGCGCCACGACGTCGCCGCCGGCTCGCATCAGAACCATGCCTGGATGGCGCTGCGATGCGACGCCGTCCCGCAGGGCCGGAGCGTTTTCCTTCACGGTCCAGAAGGGGTGATCATCCGGAATGGCCAGCGGCAGGAAGGCCTTGAACGCCCAATAGGGCGAACCCGCCGAGTTGTAGCTCTCCGACATCAGCAGGTTTGGATATCCGAAGCCAATCGACAGGATGCCCTCCCGATTGGTCATCGGCTTATCCCTCCACCAGCGCAGATGATGGAGGCAAAGATGCTTCACCTCTCCCCAAGGGAGCGCTTCCAGGTCGGCAAAAGCGAGCGCCGACCAGAAACCGGCACAGGCAAACCGGTAGGTCAGGCTTCTGCCGAAAGGGATCGTGGCACCATCCGCCGCGAACCAGTTGCGGAAATCCTTGGCAAACAGAACGGCGCGCTCGCGATAGCGCCTGGCGTAGTCGTCATCGACGAGTTTGGAGTAGATCAGCCCATAGAAATGCATGGCGAAGGGAATGTAGTGGTCGACTCGGCGCACGTTGCCGTCGCGATACCAGCCATCGCCGACATAGAATCCCTCAAGCTCTTCGAGATACTGTCTTGTCAGGCTGCGGTCGAATTCGGCACCGACGCGATCGAGGGCGATATCGACGAAGATGCGGAAGAATTTCCAGTTGTTGTCGGCATAGTCGAACTGCCGCGCGTGCTTGAGATAGTTGATTACGTTTCCGCGCGCCCTGTCGCCAAGCGGCGCCCAGATCTTGTCCGGAACGAGCGCGAGCGCAAAACCGAGCGCCGCCAGCTCGACCATGCGCTGGTCGCGGCCGTTGACCGTGCCCCAATATTCCGGGTGATCGGGATCAGTTCCGTTGGCGAGGCCCTCGGCAAAACGCTGCCAGTGGGCAAAGTCGCCCCCTCCGGCACCCAGGGGCGCCAGCCCCCAGAGCGGACGGGCAAAACCTTCGAGGTCGGCGGCCGCCCGATCGAAATGGGCACCCGCGCCGTCCAGCCGAACGCGGGCATTGCCTTCGGAAAAGTAGGGAAGCAGCGGATTGAAGAGGTCGAGGAGGGCGCGACTCATGTCTTCGCGCGTTTCAAGCGGATTGCCTGCTAGCGGATTGGCGCTGGCCGGATCATAGGTCATCTGTATCACTCATCGGTTTTCGGCATTGGCACGGTGCCCCCGGCGACGGGGACGACCGCATGGCATACGTGGCGTGCAGGTGCCGCCCGGTCCCGGAAACGGGCGAGCATCAGGCCAATTGCCTCGCGGCCAAGCGCGGCGCGATCGACCCGCATGGTGGAAAGCGGCGGATCCGTCATCAGGGCACAGGGCAAATCGTCGAAGCCGACGATCGCGAAGTCCTCTGGCACACCGAGCCCCGCCTCGGTCACGGCCTCGAGCACGCCGACCGCAATGAAGTCGTTCATGCAGAAGGCAGCGGTGAAACCCGCGTCCTCGGCGAGTATGGCGGCTGCCAGCTCATGCGCTTCTCGGCTGGCACTCCCTTGAAAACTCATGGGAACGATCCGGCTGTCGGCACCCTCCACGGCTGCGACCGCCGCGTCAAAGCCCCTGACGCGCTCGCGAATGGTATGGCGATGTGAGCCGGTAAAATGCAGGATCTTGCGATGCCCCGCCGCAAGTAGCCGATCGACGGCCTGAAGGGCACCGAAGAAATTCGCCGGCGAAACGCCATCGAGGCGAAGCTGAGGGTCGGTGCCGTTGACAAGGACCACGGGGATTCTTTCTGCCTCGATCCATCGCCGCAAAGCAGGGCTCGGATCGATGCCGACGAGGAACAGTCCTTCCGCCTTGGCGGTCGACATATAGTCGCGAATGACGTCTGGCGTTGCGCGATCCTCTCGAACAAGCCTGACCTCGAAGGGCATTGCGCCATCCAGGGCACCCGCACGCAAGCCCTCGACGATCGATTCGTAAAAGACGCTAAGCCCTCCTGTCATGCCGTCGCTGGCGATGAGTGCAAGGCCGCCGAGTGCCGGTTCTGACGTGGTTTTCGCCTGATAGCCATGTTCAGCAGCAACGCGCAGAATGTGCTCACGAACGATCACGCTAATGCCCGGCTCATTGGCCAGAACGCGAGACACGGTCGCTACGGAGACGCCCGCGGTGGCTGCAATATCGGCCTGGCGCGGCCGCTTCGGTTTGATTTCTCTCATAGAGCAACTGTTATGCAAATTACGCAAATTTGCAAGAGAAAGATATTCTATTGCAAAAATGAATCATTTGCGTAGTCTGGCACCTGAAAGTGCCCGAAAGACGTTGGAGGACGCCAAGGGCATGCAAAAGGAGGATCATCATGCAGATCAATCGACGTTCATTTCTGATGGGTTCGGCCGGCGTTGCAACCGGCCTCGCATTCGGCGCGGCAAGCACCATGCCTGCCTTCGCCGAAGACGCACAACTCCGTGCCATGTGGTGGGGCTCGAACGACCGCGCAAAGCGCACGTTGGATGTCGCAAAGCTTTATCAAAGCAAGACACCAGGCGTGACGATCATCGGCGAATCACTCAGCGGGGACGGCTACTGGACGAAACTCGCGACACAGATGGCGGGCCGCTCGATCGCCGATGTCTTCCAGCTCGAGCCGGGAACGATCTCTGACTATTCCAAGCGCGGCGCGTGCCTGCCGCTCGACGAATTCGTGCCCTCGACGCTTAAGGTCGATGCTTTCGGCAAGGACGTGCTGAAGCTGACGACCGTTGACGGAAAGCTCTACGGCATCGGGCTCGGCCTCAATTCCTTCGCGCTGTTCTTCGATCAGACGGCCTTCGAGAAGGCCGGCATTCCGCTCCCCACGCCTGATCTGACCTGGGACGAATATGCCAAGCTGGCCGTGGAACTGACAAAGGCTGGCGGCAAGGACAACTATTGGGGTGGCCCTTACGGCGCCCGCTACACCTATGTGTTCGATGCCTGGCTGCGCCAGCGTGGAAAGAGCCTCTACGACAACGGCACGCTCGGTTTCGACGTCGAGGATGCCAACGAGTGGTACAGCTTCTGGGAGGAGCTGCGCAAGAAGGGTGGGACAGTGGGGGCCGATGTCCAGACGCTGGACCAGAACACGATCGACACCAACGCGCTGGCGCTCGGCAAGTCGGCGATGGGCATGGCCTATTCCAACCAGCTCGTCGGCTACCAGCTGATCTCGAAGAGCAAGCTGGCCATCACCATGTTGCCGCGCGAGAAGAAGGGCGGTCCCTCGGGGCATTATTATCGCCCAGCACTCATCTGGAGCGTTGGCGCGACGACGAAGAACGGCGAAGCCGCCGGAAAGTTCATCGACTTCTTCGTCAATGATCCGGAGGCCGGCAAGATCCTTGGCGTCGAGCGCGGCGTTCCGATGTCGCCGGCGGTGCGCGAGGCCATATTGCCGAACCTCAACTCGACGGAGCAGGCTACGGTCAGATACGTCAACCTTCTGAAGGATCAGGTTGGCGACTATCCCGCCCCTGCGCCATTGGGATCGACCGAGTTCGACCAGCGTGTGTTCCGCCCGATTGCCGACGAGCTGGCATTCGAGCAGACGACACCCGCTGATGCAGCAGCCCGGCTGGTCAAGGAAGGGAAGGCCACGATCCGGAGCTGAGGGTCGTCGAGCATGGCACTGACCGACAAGGAGCCCGCGTGTTGCGGGCTCTGCCGACAATACAGGCGATCCGGCATAGGGGAGCACCATGCGTAAGGCGATCATCGTTTGGGGCGGATGGCAGGGCCATGAGCCGGAGCAATGTGCAGGCATCGTCGGCGACCTTCTGGTGGAAGATGGCTTCCGGACGGAGATCACCAACGATCTCGGTATCCTCGGTTCCCCGATGCTTGCAGAAGCAGATCTGCTTGTGCCTGTCATCACCGGCGAAACCCTTGAAAAGGCCCAGGCGGATGCGCTTGTCGAGGCCGTACGCGGCGGCCTCGGCCTGGGCGGCCACCATGGCGCGCTTGCCACCTCGTTCAAGGAAAGCGCTCCCTTCCGCTATGTCTCGGGCGTGACATGGGTCGCGCATCCCGGCAATGTCATCGACTTCCGCGTCGCGATCACCCGTCAGGACGACCCGGTCATGGAGGGCATTGCGGATTTCGACTATCGCTCGGAGCAATATTATCTCCATTACGACCCTTCGGTCGAAATCCTCGCTACCACGACCTTCACTGGCGAACATGACCCGGCGGCACAAAACGTCACCATGCCAGTCGTCTTCAAGCGTCATTTCGGCGCCGGCCGCGTCTTCTATTCAGCGCTCGGCCACATTGCTGCGGAATTCGACCACCCCCATATGCCGCTCATTCTGCGCCGCGGCCTCAACTGGGCCGCTCGCCGGTAACGCGTCTGCAAAGACGACGCATGGAGAAGCCGGCGGGATCGGAGCCGTTAGAAATTCAACAGGCCAGTGACGAGACGGATTGCGACCCTCGAAGGCGGGACCTTTGCACATGACGACGCGCCGGGAGCCGCCCAGACACTGCAGGCAGGTTGCTGCAGTAATCGAACGATCTACCCTCATTATTTGTTTTCTGACGCTGCCGCAGGGCACCACCCTCTCGCGTTTTCCGCGATTCAGATGATACAAGCGGCCCATGGACTCACGTTATGCCATTGTTGCCGGCCGATCTTGCGGAAGCTGCACCCTCTGTTGCCGGCTTCCCGAGATCGATGCGTTTTCGAAGCCGGCGAACGTGCAGTGCAGCAACTGCATCGAGGGGCGTGGCTGCGCGATCTATCAGAATCGGCCACAGCTCTGCAGGGATTTTCTCTGCCTCTGGATGATCAGCGACGGCCTGTCCGAGGAATGGCATCCATCGCACTCGCATATGATGATCTACGCGCAGGGACAGCAGATCACCATCCTGGTCGACCCGACCCATCCTGACGCGTGGAGGCAAGAACCCTATCTGTCGCAGCTCCGCCGGTGGGCGAATGACGCCGCCTTGGTTGGCGGATACGTCATCGTTTTTGCCGGCGAAGAGATTTCCAAGATCGCGCCAGCGGAGTGACGCATCAGACCGATTCCCGACCATTTTCCAGCTGCATCGAGTGCTCGCCCCTCTTCAATCAAAACGTTCGTCGATGTGCTGCACCTGGGCGGAGATGACGTTGTCTATGACAACATGCGACAGAAGAGCGGGGCCGACAGCCCAGAGTTTGCGCATGTGGTCGGTGTCTTCATGCCGGCGGTGAGCTTCTTCGCTCGTGAATGCTTCCGCCAGTAGGATCTTATCAGAATGCTCCGGCATGGGTACCAGCTCGATGTACAGGCAGTCCGGATCGAGCCGGCTCTTTTCCAGATGATTTCGCGCGGCGGCAATGTACTCCTCGCGCTTGCCTGGTTTGGTCATGAAAAATCCGACGATGAGCTTCATCATTCCCTCTCGCTCGATCTTGATACGCAAGTCTAGCATACCATGGCGGCACGATCGCCGCTCGACGTTTCGCGGCTACGGTGCCGCTCGCCGCCACGCTCCCGCATATGTAGAAAACCGGGCTCCTGCAGATTGACAGTTGCCGTACGGAGGAAGAAGCTAAAGCAGCCTTTGCTAAAGTCTTGATTTGGAGGGGTAATGAGAAACCGCACCGGTCCGCGCCTGGCTTTGGCAGGAATGGCGATCGCCACGATTGCATCCACTTTCGACGCGGCAGGCCAGGATGCAGGCAAGCCTGCGGTAGCGCCTCCCAGCGTGACTGTCACGGCAGTGGTCGAGAAGGACATTCGGCCCTCGATTTCCTTCACGGGGCGTGTCGAAGCGATAGACAAGGTGGAGTTACGCGCACGCGTCGACGGTTTCCTGGAGAAGAAACTGTTCGTCGAAGGACAGGACGTGACGGCCGGCGAACTTCTCTTCGTTATGGAGAAGGGTCAATACGAGGCAGCCGTCGCCCAGGCCCAGGGAAATCTGGAGGCCGCACGGGCCCTCCTGTCACTGGCCGACATAGAGGTCAAGCGACAGACCGATCTGGTTGCCAAGAGCGCCGCGCCGCAATCGCAGCTGGATCTCGCACGCGCAAAGCAGCAGCAAGCGACGGGACAGCTCGACCAGCTCAATGCGGCGCTGACACAGGCCAAACTCAACCTCGGCTATACAGATATCCGTACGCCGATAGCTGGACGCGTCGGTCGCTCTCAGTACTCTGTTGGAAATTTCATCGGGCCTTCGAGCAACGCGCTAGCAACGGTCGTCAGCCAGGATCCCATTTATGTGACCTTCTCGGTGTCTCAGCGCGAAATTCTCGCCGTCCGCGAAAAATTGGGCAACACTGGAAAACTCGGCGACAAGGTGAACGCAGCCGTCGTGCTCGTGGAGCTTGCGGATGGAACACGGTATCCCGAGCCCGGCAAGATCGATTTTGTCGACGTGACCGTCAATCAGGGCACGGACTCCGTCCCCATCCGGGCGACTTTTCCCAATGCGCAGCGCATACTGATCGACGGCCAGCTCGTAAACGTCATCGTTCAGGACAGCACTTCTGAAGCAGCGTTGGTCGTGCCTCAGTCGGCGATCCAGATCGACCAGGCTGGTCCTTTTGCTCTTGTCGTGACCAAGGAAAACAAGATCGAGGTGCGTTACATCGAGCCGGGACGGATGGAGGGGGCTGACGCTACCGTGACCAAGGGCCTAGCGGCAGGCGAACTGGTTGTCACCGAAGGGATACAGAAGGTTCGTCCGGGACAGGTCGTCGCACCGGTCGAAGTCAAATCGGGGTCGTAAGCCATGCTGTCGGGGATTTTCATCGATCGGCCCCGGCTTGCGGTCGTCATCTCGCTCGTCATCACCATTGCCGGCCTCGTCGCGCTCAAGCTCATTCCGATCGCGCAGTTTCCCGATATCGTACCGCCGCAGGTTTCGGTGTCGGTGAGCTATCCGGGCGCCAGCGCGGAGGTAGTCCAACAATCGATCGCCCAGCCGATCGAATCCCGCGTCGTCGGTGTCGACAACATGATCTACATGAAGTCCACCAGCGGCAATGACGGCAGCTATACGCTGACGGTCAGCTTCACCGTCGGGACCAATCCCGATATCAACACGGTCAACGTGCAGAACCGCGTCAACCTTGCCGAGGCGCAATTGCCGCAGGAGGCGCGCTCGCAAGGGATCAGCGTCAAGAAGAAGTCCTCGGCCCTGATGCAGCTGATCGCGCTGACATCCACCAAGGGAGAGCACGACCAGCTGTTTCTGTCGAACTACGCGACGATCAACATCATCGACGGCCTGAAACGGATAAAGGGGGTCGGCGACGTGACACTGCTAACGCCCTGGGACTACAGCATGCGCGTATGGATCACCCCGGAGCGCCTCACCAGTTTTTCGATGACTCCTGGCGACGTCGTCAACGCACTGAAGGGCCAGAACATCCAGGCGGCCATCGGCCGTATCGGGTCGCAGCCGGCATTACCGGACCAACAGTTCCAGCTCACAATCCAGACCAAAGGACGGCTCACCACCGTCGAGGAGTTCGGAAACGTCGTGCTGAGGGCTGAGCCTGATGGCTCCTTCGTGCGAATTCGCGACGTCGCCCGTGTCGAACTGGCGCCGAAGGGTGCCGAACAGATCGGCCGGCAGGATGGCACCCCGGCTGCGGTGCTCGGCATCTATCAATCGCCGGGCGGCAATGCCATCGCAACTGCCGAAGCCATCAACCAGCTCATGCAGAAACTATCGCCGGCCTTCCCGGAGGGAGTGAACTACGAGACCACCTACGACACGACGAAGTTCGTGGAGGAGAGTATCCACGAGGTCGTCAAAACCCTGCTGGAAGCCTTCGTCCTCGTCGTCATCGTCGTATTCCTTTTCCTCGGTAGCGTGCGCGCGACGCTCATTCCGCTGATCGCCGTGCCGGTGTCGTTGATCGGCACGTTCGCGGTGATGATGGCGTTGGGGTTTTCGGCCAATACGGTCTCGCTGCTGGCACTGGTGCTCGCCATCGGGATCGTCGTCGACGATGCCATCGTCGTGGTGGAAGCCGTCGAGGCACATCTCGAGAAGGATCCGACGGCCACGCCGGCGGAAGCGGCGCGCCGCGCCATGGGGGAGATCACTGCACCGATCGTCGCGATCACGCTGGTGCTCCTGTCGGTGTTCGTGCCGGTGGCCTTCATCCCCGGCATATCAGGGGAACTCTTCCGCCAATTTGCCGTCGCGGTATCTGTGTCGATGGTGATTTCCGCCGTCAACGCGCTCAGCCTGTCGCCTGCGCTATGCGCCGTGTTGCTCAAGCCTCATCACGGTCCGAGGTGGGGGCCTATCCACTATGTTTTGAAGGGCATCGACCATGCACGCGACGGCTACGCGTCGATCGTCAGGCGGCTGGTGCGCTTTGCTGTTCTCGGACTTGTCCTTCTGGCAGCGCTCGTCGCGGCGACCGGCTGGCTGTTCAAGACAACGCCAACAGGCTTCCTGCCATCCGAGGACCAGGGGGCCATCTTCGGCGAAATCATTCTGCCGGAAGGCGCCTCGCTCAACCGTACGGATGCGACCGCCAAGCGCGTCGAGGCGATCATCGGCAATACCGAGGGCGTTCAGGGCGTCATGTCGGTTGTGGGCTACAGCCTGCTCGACGGGCAGGTGAAGTCGAACGCGGCCTTGCTCGTGATGACGCTGAAGCCCTTTGCCGACCGAACGACGGCCGAGCTCTCCGCCAACGGCCTGATCAACAAGCTGAGCGACGAGCTTCAGTCGGTCCGTGACGCCAATGTCATCGTCTACAACCTGCCGCCGATCATCGGGCTTGGGACCGGCAGCGGTTTCGAGTTCCAGCTTCTCAGCCTGAGCGGCGGAAGCGCTACGGAAATTGCCCAAGCGGCGCGAGGCCTTATCTTCGCGGCCAACCAGAATCCGGCTCTGAGCCGGGTCTATACCACCTTCAGTGCCAATACGCCTCAGCTCTATCTCGATATCGCCCGTGAGAAGGTCCAGACACTCGGCATCCAGGTCGCTGATGTGTTCAGTGCGCTCCAGGCGGTACTCGGCAGCACGTATGTCAACGACTTCAACCTGTTCGGTCGAACGTGGCAGGTGACGGTCCAGGGTGAGGCTTCCGCCCGCGCGCGGATCGACGACATCTACAACATCAACGTGCGCAACAGCAGCGGCCAGATGGTTCCGCTCAAAGCCTTTGCGCAGGTGCGCCTGATCCTCGGACCGCAGCAGATCGTCCGGTTCAACAACTACTCCAGCGCCACGATCAACGGCGGTCCGGCGCCCGGTCGCAGTTCCGGCGAGGCGATCGCCGCGATGGAGGAAGTGTCGGCGAAAACGCTGCCGCCCGGCTACAGCTACGAATGGACCGGAACCGCGCTGCAGGAGATCGAGGCAAGCGGCAAGACGACGGTCATCCTCGGCCTTGCCGTCCTCTTCGCTTATCTGTTCCTCGTGGGGCTCTACGAGAGCTGGACCATCCCCGTCGCGGTGTTGCTGTCGGTCACCGCCGGCATCGCCGGTGCGATGCTGGCGCTGAAGATCGCCGGGCTCGACAACAATCTCTACGCGCAGATCGGTCTTGTCGTGCTGATCGCCCTTGCAGCGAAGAACGGTATTCTAATCGTCGAGTTCGCGATGGAGCGGCGCAAGCATGGACTCGGCATCTCCGAGGCCGCGGTGGAGGGTGCCAAGGAACGGTTCCGTGCCGTGATGATGACGAGCTTCGCCTTCATCGCCGGCCTCGTGCCGCTTGTCATAGCAGAAGGTGCAGGCATGCTGAGCCGCCGCGGCGTCGGAACCGCTGTCTTCGGCGGCATGCTCGGGGCAGCTCTGGTCGGCATCTTCCTAATCCCGGTGCTCTACGTGGTCTTCCAGTGGCTCCGGGAGAAGGCGAAGAGCATCAAGAGCGCGCCGAAGCCGCAGGCGACCGAATAGTACTCGGCCGCTCGCGGGCGGAGGTGATCTTTCTATAGGTTGCCAGCGTCGGCTGTTTCCGCCGCACTCTGCGGCAGCGACTGCAGCAGGGTCTGGCGCGCCGAACGCAGGTGCAGGCGGCAGGAGAACTCGATCGCCGCCGGATCGCGGGATTCGAGAGCGGCGATGTAATCGAGATGCTCGTGAATGGCGCGCTCGTTGCGCTGGCGGGCAAATGCCTTGTTCCACTGATAGTGATAATGAAAGACGATGGCGATCGCATCGTAGAAATCGGCGATGAACCGGTTCTTGGCCGCTCCGTGGATGAGCAGGTGGAAGCGCTCGTCGAGGGCGGAGAATTGCTTGTAGCGCCTGTCGAGATCCTGCAGCATCACCAGGTGCTCTGCCTTGATCTCGGCAAGCGCGCGCCAGGCGTCGTTACCGGGCGGCAGTTTGCCGAATTGCGTCGCCGAGTGAAGCTCGAACATCTCGCGCACATCGGCCAGCTCCAGCGCGAATTCGCGGGTGAACCCTTTCAGGATCCAATGGCTGTTGGGCCGCTTTTCGATCAGACCAAAGCGAGAGAAGCGAATGAGAAATTCACGTACGCTCGTGGTGCCCGTTCCGATTTCGCGGGCAAGTTCCAGCTCGTTTATCTGCATACCGGGCGCCGCATCGTCAGACAGGATGCGCAGCATGAAGGTGCGTTCGATAATGTTGTGGAGCGAATCTGTTTCCTCTGGAGGGAAGAAATCCTCCTCTATCGGCTTGCGCAGCACGACCTTCTGCCGCTTGTTCCAGCGAATGATCCCTTCATCGCTGAGGCGAGTCAGGATCGCCCGCGCAGTGCTGCGACTGATGCCGAGCTGGGCGGCGATTTCCGGTTCCGAAGGCAATGCCTCATCAGCCCGTAACACCGAGGCATAGCGATTGTAGGCCTCCTTGAAGACCGTGTTCTGTCTTGCCATACGCACCCTGCCCTCTCGCCCTGCTGCATGGGCCGCGGTCCGCAAGTTGCGGGCTTCGGAGCATGGCAGAAGCTTACCTTTCAGCAATCCTTATATTAGTCTGGATCGCGTGCGGCTGTTTGCCTCCCTCGTCCACAGGATCAATAATCCCGTTGACTTGGAAATGTTTATTGTAGATAAAAAACAAAATCAATGCGCATTCGCAGATGTAGCGTGTGTTTCCTTAGGGAGAAGACTATTGACGAATGACCCCTGGATCATCCTGTCGGCCGGCGACAATGTTGCGGTTGCAACGGCAGCGATCGCGCCCGGCTCCGATGTCGCAGGCATCCAGACCCGCGATAAGATCGAACCCGGCCACAAGATCGCCCTCACCGATATCGCATTGGGGCAGCCTGTCGTCAAATACGGCCAGGCGATCGGGCGCACGACAGCGGACGTCAAGGCCGGCGACCACGTGCACAGCCACAACCTGCATTTCGAAAACGACCGCCTTGCGGCGACCGCGAACGCGGCCCCCGAAGAAGCAAGCGCCGCTGACAGGGCGCGCACCTTCCTGGGCTACCGCCGCGCCGACGGGCGTGCGGCGACGCGCAACTATATCGGCATCATTGCCAGCGTGAACTGTTCCACCACGGTCTGTCGCGCGATTGCAGAGACGGCAAACCGCACGCTCCTGCCGCTTTACGAAGGCATCGACGGCTTTGTGCCGATCGTCCACGACCAGGGCTGCGGCATGAGTTCGACCGGCGACGGCATGGCCGTGCTGCACCGTACGCTTGCCGGCTACACCAGGCATGTCAATTTCGGCGGCGTGCTGATGATAGGACTCGGCTGCGAGGTCAACCAACTGACGCTCTACGGCCAGAGCGGGGCGGGCAATTCCAAGCGCCATTTCAACATCCAGGACGCAGGTGGATCGCGCCGTGCCGTCGAGCGCGCCATGGGCATGCTTCGCGAGATCGCCGACGATGTCGGCCGCGAGCGGCGCGTGCCGATCTCGATTGGCGAAATCATCATCGGCCTGCAATGCGGCGGCTCGGATGGCTTTTCGGGCATCACCGCCAATCCGGCACTCGGTATCGCGGCCGACCTGCTTGCTGCAGCCGGCGGCACCTCAATCCTCTCGGAAACCTCCGAAATCTATGGCGCTGAGCACCTGCTGCGCAGCCGCGCCGTCAGCGACGACGTGGCCAGGAAGCTCGACGACAAGATCGCTTGGTGGGAAAAATACGTGGCGATGCACGGCGCTTCGCTCGACAACAACCCATCGCCCGGCAACAAGCGCGGCGGGTTGACCACCATTTTGGAAAAGTCGCTCGGCGCGGTTGCCAAGGGCGGACGCTCGCCGCTTAACGCCGTCTACGGCTATGCCGAGCGGGTCACCGCTCCCGGTCTCGTTTTCATGGACACGCCCGGCTACGATCCGGTTTCTGCCACCGGGCAGGTCGCCGGCGGCGCCAACATGATCGCGTTCACCACCGGCCGCGGCAGCTGCTTCGGCTGTCGCCCGGCACCATCGATTAAGCTCTCCAGCAATTCGGCGCTCTATGCCTCGATGGAAGAGGACATGGACATCGACTGCGGCACGATCGCCACCGGAGATGCGACGATCAGCGGCAAGGGCCGCGAGATCTTCGATCTTATCATCGATACCGCCTCGGGCAAAAAGACCAAGAGCGAGGAGTTCGGCTACGGTGATAACGAGTTCGTGCCGTGGCATCTCGGCGCAACGCTCTAGATCATAGCAATATCAAGTCTTCAGAGGAGGAATGATGAAGACGAGGAGGATCGGCAAGACAGAGTTGGCTGTGACCGAAGTGAGCTTCGGCGCAGCGGCGCTTGGCGGCCTATACCGTGCCTGCCCACGTGAGCAGGCGATGGAAACGCTTGATGCCACATGGGACAGCGGCATCCGTTATTTCGACGTCGCTCCCTGGTACGGGCTCGGCCTTGCCGAACGGCGCGTCGGTGATTTTCTGCGCGACAAGCCAGAGGCGGAATGGGTGCTGTCTACCAAGGTCGGACGGCTGTTGCGGCCGGTGCCAACGGGCACGGTACCCGACTACAGCTATGTCGACCCGCTCTGCTTCGACGCGGATTACGACTACTCCTATGACGGAATCATGCGCTCGGTCGAGTTCAGCTATGCGCGCCTTGGACTGAACCGCATCGACATTCTTTTTGTGCATGACATCGGCGGTTACACACATGGCGCAGCGAAAAACGCGGTCTATCTAAGGCAGTTTCTCGATGGCGGTATCAAGGCGCTGGAAGAGCTCAAATCGTCGGGCGCGATCAAGGCCTTCGGGCTAGGCGTCAACGAAGTGCCTGTTTGTCTCGACGTCATGCGACACGCCGATATCGACTGCATTTTGATGGCCGGCCGCTACACCCTGCTCGACCGGACCGCGGTTGCCCAACTGCTGCCCCTCTGCCGGCAGAGGGGCACGTCCCTTGTTGTCGGCGGCGTCTTCAACTCCGGCATTCTCGCGACCGGCGCAGTACCGGGATCGAACTTCGACTATATGCCTGCGACCGACGACGTGCTTGCACGGGTTGGCTGCATGGAGACGATTGCCGAGAAATACGGCGTACCGCTGGCTGCACCCGCCCTGCAATTTCCGCTGCGCGAGCCGATGGTCGCTTCCGTTCTGATCGGCACCGCGAAAGCATCGAGCCTGAAGCGCAACATGGAGCTGTTCACGCCATTGGTGCCGCAGGCAATCTACCCCGAATTCGACAACTGCACGCTTGTGGCACCGCCGCTTGGCGAAGAAGCCGTGCGCGTCTGAAGGAACAGAGAATGCTCAAAGGAATCCACCCCGTTCTCAATCCCGACCTGCTTCGCGCCATCGCTCGCATGGGTCACGGAGACGAAATCGTTATTGCAGACGCCAACTTCCCTTCAAGCACATTGGGGCCCGAGACGATCCGTGCCGATGGCGTGAGCGCGACCGATATGGCCGAAGCGATCCTCACCCACATGCCGCTCGACACATTCGTGCCGGAGACAGCATGGCGCATGGAGGTCGTCGGCGATCCGCGGGCGGTGCCGGACGTATGCTCGGAGTTCCAGGCCATCGTATCGACGCGCGCCGGCGACTTTACGATTGCTTCCTTGGAGCGTTTCGCCTTTTACGAGCGATCACGAAAGGCGGCCTACATTGTAGCGACCACGGAGTTTCGGCTCTACGGCAATCTGATCTTGAAGAAGGGCGTGGTGCACCCACACGAGGTGTTCACCGGCTAGCACAGCGACCAAATAGAACAAACATTCCGTATTGACATTTTAACGGAACCAATGTTTCATTGCGATAGGTATAACTGCTTTTGTCTCCGGATCCAGGAGGAATCCGAGGAGAAAAGAAGGTCTGAGTTCGGCTTGCGGGATTGCTTTGCCGAGCCCCAACAATTGACCGCGCCGCCATTGGCGTGAGCGGACGAATTTGCACAGGAACGGCTGGATCAAAGGGCTTTAACGCTTGGGCTTGCAATTGGAATGAGCCTCAGCTAGCTTCCGAATTGCAAATGTTTTTTATCGATAAAAATCTCTCGTTCGCGTTCGCGAGAGATTTTCAGGAGGAGAACGCACCTGAGAGGAGAACCTACATGCGCATAAATTCTATCCTGTCCCGCCGAGCCTTTGCCGCTCTTGCGGGCGCTGCCGTGATAGCAACGGCGATGCCGATGCCGTCCTTTGCGGCCGACGTCACGATCCCGATCATCGTCAAGGACACCACATCCTTCTACTGGCAGATCGTTCTCGCCGGCGCTCGCGCCGCCGCTAAGGATCTCGGCGTCAACGTGCCGGAACTCGGCGCGCAGGCTGAAACCGATGTCAACGGCCAGATCAGCATTCTTGAAAACGCCGTAGCCGGCAAGCCGGCCGCAATCGTTATCTCGCCGACCGAGTTCAAGGCACTTGGCAAGCCGATCGATGAAGCCGCCAAGTCCGTTCCGATCATTGGCATCGATTCCGGCGCCGACTCCAAGGCGTTCAAGTCGTTCCTGACGACCGACAACACGCAGGGTGGCCGCATTGCTGCTGACGGCCTCGCTGCCGCGATCAAGGCAATGACCGGCAAGGACGAAGGCGACGTCGTGATCATCACGAATACGCCAGGCGCCGGTTCGCTCGAGCAGCGCCGCGAAGGCTTCCTCGACCAGGTCAAGACCAAGTATCCGGGCCTGAAAGTCGTCGCCGACAAATATGCTGACGGCCAGGCAACAACCGGCCTGAACATCATGACCGACCTGATCACTGCCAACCCGAACATCGTTGGCGTCTTCGCGTCCAACCTGATCATGGCACAGGGCGTCGGGCAGGCGATCGCTGAAAACAAGCTCGGCGACAAGGTCAAGGTCATCGGCTTCGACAGCGACGACAAGACCGTCGGCTTCCTCAAGGACGGCGCACTTGCCGGCCTCGTGGTGCAGGATCCCTACCGCATGGGTTACGACGGCGTGAAGACCGCACTTGCCGTATCCAAGGGCGAGAAGGTCGAAGCCAATGTCGATACCGGGGCCAACCTCGTCACGAAGGCCAACATGAGCGAGCCTAAGATCGACGCACTTCTGAACCCGAAGATCAAGTAATCTTCGATCGGGCCGCGCGTAAGAAATCACGCGCGGCCCTTCTTCACCAGTGACATCGTCTGCCTGCGAGCGGGGATGCCTGGTGGAGAGACAGGAATTCGCGAGGAGGAGACGTCCATGAGCCTGGAAGAAATCAGTCATCGCCACGATGACAGCGCCACGCTGAAAGAGGCAGACCGCGTGCCGGCCGGGACGCCCATCCTCGAACTCAAGGGATTGCAGAAGAACTACGGCTACGTGCAGGCGCTGAAGCCGGCGACGATCACGTTTCTGGCCGGAGAGATCCATGCGATCGTCGGTGAGAACGGCGCCGGCAAGTCGACGCTCATCAAGCTGCTGACCGGCGTCATCAACAGAACCGCCGGCGAGGTTGTGTGGTGCGGCCATCCGGTTGCGCTGGCGACGCCGAACGAGGCGATCGCGCGCGGTATTAACGCGGTCCACCAGGAAGTCGTGCTGTGCCCGCATCTGACGGTTGCCGCCAACCTGTTTCTCGGCGATGAGGTCAACACGTTCGGCCTGATGCGCAAAAAGCAGATGGTGAAGATGGCTCAGGCCGTCCTCGACGATCTCGGTTTCGGCCTGCCGGCCGCCGTGCTCCTCAGCGAACTCACGATTGGACAGCAGCAGCTTGTCGCCACCGCGCGCGCCGCGATGCGCGGCACCCAGTTTCTGATTTTCGACGAACCGACGGCCTATCTGACGCGCCAGGAATCGGCGCAGCTGTTCCGCCTGATCCGCCGCCTGCAGAGTGAAGGCGTCACTATCGTCTACATAAGCCATCGTATGGAAGAGGTTTTCGAGCTTGCCGACCGCGTTTCGGTGCTGCGCGACGGAACCCACGTCGGCACCCGCCTGATCAGCGAGACGAACGATAACGAATTGATCGCGTTGATGATCAACCGCTCGATCGAACAGATCTACCACAAGGAAAGCATCGAGATCGGCGAAAACATCGTCGAGGTCCGCGGGCTCTCCGGCCCTGGGTTTGAGGATGTGTCGCTTTCCGTCAAGGCCGGCCAGATCGTAGGCCTCTATGGGCTGATCGGCGCTGGCCGCAGCGAATTCGCCTTGGGTCTCTATGGGCGCGAGAAGACCACATCGGGCGAAATCCACTGGATGGGCAAGAAGGTCAACATCAAGAACGAACGCACGGCGATGGAACTCGGCATTGCGCTTGCGCCCGAGAGCCGCCGCGACCAGGGGCTTTGCCTCAACTTGCCGATCGGCCTCAATATCAATCTGCCGGTATTCCAGCGCCTCAGCAAGGGGCCGGTCATCAGCCTGGCCGACGAGGCGAAAAATGCGGATCAGCAGATCCGCGACCTGTCGATCAAAACACCGAGCCGGCGCGTGCTGGTATCGGCCATGTCCGGCGGCAACCAGCAGAAGGTCGTCATCGGCAAATGGCTGAGCCATGGCGCGCGGCTCTTCATCTTCGACGAGCCGACCGTCGGCGTCGACGTTGGCACCAAGGCGGAAATCTACCGACTGTTTGCGAGGCTTCTGAAGCAGGGAGCCGGCATCATCCTGATTTCTTCCTACCTACCCGAAGTCTACGAGCTGGCAGATGAACTGCACGTCTTCCGGACCGGCAAGCTCGTGGCGAGCCACGGATTCCATGCGGCGTCACATGAACAAGTCCTCAGCGAAGCGATCGGCGTCTGAGTTAGGAATAAGAGGGAGAGAGACAATGACCGTAACCCCCACCGAAATCCCCGCGCCGCCGCAACGCAGGAAAGTGAACATTCTCTTCGGGCTGACTCTGATCGGCCTGCTGGTTGGGCTCTGGGTGGCCCTCGGGCTAGCTACCACCAGCTTCTGGACGCCGCTCAACATCAGCAACCTGCTGCGCCAGGGCTCGATGACGGCGATCCTGGCCCTTGGCGAGACGTTCGTCATCATCACGGCCGGCATCGATCTTTCGGTCGGCGCCATCGTCGGTTTCGCCGGTGTCATCGTCGCCCTTCTGCTGCAGGCGGGTTTCCCGGTGTGGGCGGCAATTTTGGTGACGCTGGCCTTCGGCGTGGCGATCGGCGCCTTCCACGGCTTCGGCATCGTGCATATGGGGCTGCCACCGTTCATCATCACGCTCGCGACACTGACGGCGTTGCGCGGTTTCGGCCTTCTCATCACGAACGGCTCGTCGATCAACATCACCAATGAGGCCTTCTCCAACTTCTCGCGCGCCGATTTCCTCGGGGTTCCCAGCTTGTTCTGGATGGTGATTCTTGTGGCCATACCCTCCTACGTCCTGCTGCATCTGAGCCGCTGGGGCCGCTATCTCTTTGCTGTCGGTTCCAACAGCGAAGCAGCGCGCCTCTCCGGCGTCAGGGTCAGCGCCATCATCTACATGGCCTATATCCTGTCCGCGACGTTCGCAGCCTTTGTCGGAGTGCTGCTTGCTTCGCGTATCGCGATCGGCAACGCGACACAGGCGGACGGATGGGAGTTGCAGGCGATCGCATCGTCGGTCATTGGCGGTACCAGCCTCTTCGGCGCAGTCGGCTCGGTTCACGGCCCGCTGATCGGCGCCTTCATCCTTGCAACTATCAACAACGGCGCGAACCTCCTCAACGTCAACTCGTTCTGGCAGCGCATCATCACCGGCCTGCTGATTATCGTGATCGTTTATTTCGACCAGTTGCGCCGCCGCCGCAGCTCCTAGGCGGGACGACATATAAAGCCGGTCCGCAAGACCGACTTTATCCCTTTAAAGATTGCGAGACCTCTCATGAAAGCCGTGCTTTGCCAACAACCAGGCGTCCTCGAAGTCGTCGAGCGCCCCTCCCCAGGTACGCCGGCGCCCGGCTGGGTAAGGCTTGCCGTCAGCCATGTCGGCATTTGCGGCACGGACTACCACATCTTCGAAGGCAAGCATCCGTTTCTCGAATATCCGCGCGTCATGGGCCATGAGATATCCGCGACCGTCGTCGAAGCTGGGGATGGCGTTGCTCTGGCAGTGGGCACGCCCGTTGTCGTCAATCCGTATCTTTCCTGCGGAACCTGCGTTGCCTGCAGGCAGGATAAGCCGAACTGCTGCACCAACATCAAGGTGCTCGGCGTCCATACCGACGGTGCCTTTTGCGAGGAAATCACCGCTCCTGCCGGAAATCTCTATGCGGCGAACGGACTGACCCTTGAGGCTGCCGCAACCGTCGAGTTCCTGGCAATCGGGGCGCATGCCGTGCGCCGCTCGCTGGCGCCGGCAGGTTCGCGCGCGCTCGTCATCGGCGCCGGCCCGATCGGCCTGGGGGCCGCGATTTTTTCGCGTATCGCCGGGCACGAGGTCACCCTGCTCGACACCAGCGCAGAACGCCTCGACATGGCCGCGCAACGCTTCGGCTTCGTATCCGGCATCGTTGCAAACAACGACACCACCGAGGCGGTCAAGGCGACGACGCAAGGCGACGGCTTCAACGTCGTTTTTGATGCTACGGGCTACGGCACCTCGATGGAAAAAGCTTTCAGCTTCGTTGCCCATGGCGGCGCACTGGTTCTTGTCAGCGTCGTCAAGGACGACATCCGCTTCTCCGACCCTGAGTTCCACAAGCGCGAAATGATGCTGATCGGTAGCCGCAATGCGACGCGCGTCGATTTCGAGCATGTCGCGGCCTCGATCGCCAACGGCCTCGTGCCGGTCGACAAGCTGATCACCCATCGCACCAGACTCGCCGATGCGCCTCGTGATCTCGCACGCTGGACGCACGAGAAAAGCGGGCTGATCAAGGCCGTCATCAGGGTCGCAAACTAGGGCATTTCGTTTGCGCATTCCGCACGCAAAGCGCCACACACTCGTGCGGAATTACTCTAGGCTGCGTCGATCGTCTGCCGCATCAGGCGGACAACTGATGCATCCGTTCTATTGGCGGACGCGGCCTCAAAACCGAAGGCAACCGCGCGCGGATCCACACTTGCGACCGGAGAGCTGCACGAGCCGTGAACCTCGCCCGCGCCTGTCGCGCGCAGGATTTCCGAGACGTTGCTCGGGCGCACACCGCTGCCCGGCATGATGGAAATTCGCCCCGCCGCCGCCTTCGACAGGCGCGCCAGCGTCTCGAGCCCGTCGATCGCCTTCGGAACGCAGCCCGACGTCAGGATGCGTTCGCAGCCGAGTTCGATTGCCTGCTGCAGCGCTACATCCGGATCTGGAACCAGATCGAAGGCGCGGTGGAGGGTCGAGCCCATACCGGCGGCGTGGCCCTTCAGCCGATGCAACAACGGCAGGTCAAGCGTCCCGTCCGCGCGGTTGGCGCCGATGACGACGCCTGCAAGGCCGAAAGCTCGCGCCGCGTCGATATCAGCCATCATCGCCGCTTCGTCCGCGGCGTCGAAAACAAATGGTCCCGCATGCGGACGGATCATCGCGTAGACCCGGATGGGTGCCACTGCCGCAGCCTTCATGAGACCCGCGACAGGGGTGAGACCGCCAACTTCCAACGCCGAGCAGAGTTCGATTCGGTCCGCCCCGCCCTCGACTGCGGCCGCGAGCCCCCGCCGACTGTCTACGCACACTTCCAACACGATCGTCACACCCGAATCTCCTTGCCTGTCTGCTGCGTCTTACGCCAATGCTATGCCCGCGGCGACCGGCGTTCCACCCTCGCCTCTTTAATCCGCGGAACCAATTTTGGCAGGCGTCGATCGAGGGATGCTCACTCCGGCGGGGCCGTCGACGTCCAGCTGCTGGAGAAGATGTGGGGAGCGAGGCTGAGTTTGCCGATAACCTGCTCGATCAGTTCGTCCTCCTCGCGTGTGCTGAAAACGATAGCCTCCACCTCCGCCAAGCTGGTGTCGTTGACGGCGTGGCTCTCCATGGAATGAAGGCGAAGCTTGCTGGCGCTCAAGGCCTGAAGAAGCTGTGTGCGCACCGTCGCTTCATCGCGTGCCGCGCATTTCAGCCCGATGACGTAAAAACGCTCGACGGTCTCGTGCCCGGGCGCGAGCGCGCTGATGTAGATCCCAAGGCGGGGAAGGCCGACATTGATTGCGATGATCAGAACCGTTGCCTCCACCGCTTCGAGCAACATCGCATAACCGGCAAGAACGCCGATTGCGCCGGTTGCCCACACTGTTGCGGCGGTGCTGAGGCCCCGGACATTCGTCCCGTCCCGCATGATGAGGCCAGCACCGAGAAAGCCGATGCCAGTTACCACCTGCCCTCCCATTCTGACATCCGGAATATCGTGCAGGAGCGCTGGAAGCGACGTGTAGATGGCTGCACCCAGGGAGACCAGGGCATGCGTCGTCAGGCCCGTGTGCCGCTGCCGCCATTGACGTTCGATGCCAACCAGGCAACCCAGGAAGACGGCAACGAGAAGCCGTGGTGCGACCAGAAGAACTCCAGATAGACCTGTGGCATACTCCCACACAATAAAGCCCTCCACCCTGTTTTCGCGTGGCTGCGCGCTGCCAATCACTCTCGCCAGTCGGAGGAATGCAACGTAAGCGGCTCCTCTGACAAGAGTCAATCAGAAGGGCAAGCGTGGGTGATTTCCTTCGGAGGTTGCCGCTTTCGGCAGGCCGAGCCTAAGTAGGTCCAGAAATTGTGGGCGGGCGGGCCACCGCGCTTCCCGTTTTCCACTATTTATGATTGTGACGATGGGATTGACACGTTAAACCAATTTCCAACACATTCGATGGCAACTCTCCACGGCGTCCTCCCAGAGGAGACTGATGACGTGATGCCAGGCATTTTATGCCACCTTGCTGGCAACGGCTTCGGCAAAAATACCAATGGCGTTCTGCACTGGCCATCTGCTTTTTTCCGACTGCGGCGGCTCTCGCCAGTTTGTCGTCGGCTATGTTGCAGGATGGCTCGACAAGTGGAGGAGAGACGAATACCTCGCTCGCCGCAATTTGGCAGATGCGGTCCCGGCACCCAAGGCAATGGTCAACTCGGCCCATTTTGGCAATTCCGTTTGCCTGAACATCTGTATTCCGACCAGTACAACGGCAGCCGATGTGAGCGTCCTGTTGTGCGAATTATTGCGCCAGAACCCCGGCATCCGTGAGGCGGCAGGAGATGACTTGATGATGACCTTGGTTCGAGGCAAATTCAGTTGCTTTGTGCGACAGATAGCGACGCCGACTTGCTATGGGATCGGTAGCGTCTGCCGCACCACGCGGACTATTTTAGCGCTCGCATCGATTTTTCTGTCGGGCACGCTATTTCTGGTAAGCAATACCTTGCCGGCTGATGGCGGCTATGGCTTTTTTCGCCAGCGATCTTATCCGCGGCAACCCCCACTACAGGTTTCCGTGCGTTTCAACGATTAAGGGGATTATCCATGCTTAAAAAACTTGCACTCGCCGTCACGCTCTCAGCATTTGTGGCGGGCGTAGCTCAGGCCGCAGACGTGGTTGTTTCGTCGAAGATCGATACCGAAGGCACGCTGCTCGGCAACGTCATTGCGCTGGCGCTCAACGCGAACGGCATCAAGACACAGGACCGTATCGCGCTTGGCGCGACGCCGGTCGTTCGCAAGGCGATCACGGCCGGGGAAATCGATATCTATCCGGAATATACCGGCAATGCCGGCTTCTTCTTCAACCAGTCCGAGGATGCCGCCTGGAAGAACCTTCAGCAAGGCTACGACCTGGCGAAGAAGCTTGACTATGATGCCAACAAGATTGTCTGGCTGACGCCATCGCCGGCCAACAACACCTGGGCGATCGCCGTTCGCAACGATGTCGCCGCGCCGAACAAGCTCAAGACCATGTCCGATTTCGGCAAGTGGGTTTCCGGCGGCGGCGCCGCCAAGCTCGTTGCTTCGTCAGAATTCGTTAACTCTGCCGGCGCGCTTCCCGCCTTCCAGACGACCTATGGCTTCACCCTGAAGCCGGACCAGGAAATCGTGCTGTCGGGCGGCGATACGTCTGCGACCATCAAGGCGGCGGCCGACCAGACGAACGGCGCCAACACCGCCATGGTCTATGGCACCGACGGAGCGATCCAGGCCGCCGAGCTCACCGTTCTCGAAGACGACAAGAACGTACAGCAGGTCTATGCCCCGACGCCCATCATTCGCGAGGAGGTGCTGAAAGCCAATCCGAAAATCGAGGAGGTGCTCGCCCCCATTTTCAAAAGCCTGACGGCAGACGAACTGCGCAAGCTGAACGGAAAAATCCAGGTCGATGGCGAGCCGGCCAAATCCGTAGCCGAAGCCTACCTCAAGGAAAAGGGCTTCCTGAAGTAGCCAACGGGCGCTCCGCCTTTCCGAGGCGGAGCAACCTTTCTTTCCATACTGGGATGGATCGATGAAAGAAACATCGGCGGTCCGGAAGTTGGACCGGCTTGGGGTGGTGCTTGTTGTTGCCGGCGTCGCCGCTACAACGCTTCTGCCCTTCATTTATGTCAAGGCAAACCGTATCGCGGCAGGCAAGCCGATGCTGCTGACGCAGATTCTGAACCAGCCTTCCGCGATTGCTCTCGCCCTGCTCCTGATATCGACCGCTTTGGCGGTCTTGTTCCTGCAAAACGTGCATATCAGGCTGACGATCGCAACGCTCTGTCTTGCGGCACTGATCGCAGCAATCGGTCTTGTCGCATCCGCGTTTACGCCTGAGAACAGCATTGTCGCGCGCATGACGCCGGGCGGCGGGTTCTGGGTGCTATTTGCCGTGATCGGCCTCGTCATCTCAGATGCGCTGGTGAAGATTCGGCTTGCACCATGGATGCGCATTGCCACGCTCGCGCTCTATGCGGTCTTGCTCGGCACCTTCCTTTGGTCAGGCCTGCTTGACAGCCTTTCGATCATGAAGGAGTTTTCCACGCGCGCCGATCAGTTCTGGGCGCAGGCGCTCGTCCATCTGCAACTGGCGTTCGGGTCGCTCGCGATCGCCTCCGTAATCGGCCTGCCGCTTGGCATCGTCTGTTTCTGGGTGCCGAAGCTCCGGACGGCCCTGCTCCAGGGATTGAGCCTCATCCAGACAATCCCGAGCCTGGCGCTCTTCGGCATCCTGATGCTGCCGCTCGGCTACCTGGCGGTCCATGTTCCGCTGGCCGCTGCGCTCGGCATTCGCGGCATCGGCGCCGCGCCGGCGCTGATCGCGCTGGTGCTCTATTCGTTGCTGCCGATCGTTGCCAACACCGTCGTCGGGCTGGAAGGCGTCGATCCCGCAGTGCGGGACGCGGCAGCCGGCATGGGTCTTACCCCCCGGCAGGTCCTCGCGGGCATCGACCTGCCGCTTGCCCTACCCGTCATTCTCACCGGCATCCGCATCGTGCTCGTGCAGGCGATCGGGCTTGTTACAGTGGCCGCGCTGATCGGCGGCGGCGGCTTCGGGGTCTTTATTTTCCAGGGGCTTGGCCAGACGGCCATGGACCTCGTTCTGCTCGGCGCAGTACCGACCGTTTTCTTCGCCTTCTCCTCGGCCGTCATCCTCGATGCGGTCGCCGACAGCATTCGGGGACCCGCAGCATGACCATGATCGAAATCAGAAACGCCACCAAGCGCTACGGCACAACGCCCGTGGTCGACAACGTCTCGATGTCAGTCGAGAAAGGGGCGATCACTGTCATCGTCGGCACATCCGGATCTGGAAAGTCGACCCTTATCCGCATGATCAACCGCCTGGTGCCGATCACCGAAGGGGAGATCTTCGTCGATGGCCGGAATGTCGCTGACGTGCCGGCCACCGAGCTACGCCGCAACATCGGCTATGTCATTCAGGGCAACGGCCTGTTCCCGCATCGAACGGTGGGGCAGAACATTGCGACGGTGCCGCAGCTTCTTGGCTGGGACAGGTCGCGGGTCGACAATCGCGTCCAGGAACTGCTCGGGCTTTTCAACCTCGATCCGGCGATCTTCACCGGGAAATATCCGCATCAACTCTCCGGCGGCGAGCAGCAGCGCGTCGGTGTGGCGCGCGCACTTGCAGCCGAGCCTGAGGTGCTGATCATGGACGAGCCGTTCGGCGCGCTCGACCCTGTCATTCGCGGCAAGGCGCAGGACGATCTGCTGGCGATCCAGAAGCAGTTCGGCACGACAGTCATTCTCGTCACGCACGACATGGACGAAGCTTTCCACCTCGGCGACCGGATTGCGGTGATGAGAAGCGGTAGGCTGCTGCAATATTCGACACCGGAGGAAATCCTGACCGAGCCCGCCGACCCCTTCGTGCAACAGCTGACTGGCACATCCGACCGCGCGCTGAAGCGCATGTCGCTGCTACCGTTGAAAGCCAGCATGGCGCCCCCCAAAGCCGGCCTGTCCCACAGCCTGGAGCAATCGCTCAGCCTGCGCGATGCGCTGGCGGAGATGATCTGGCAAGGCATTGACGAAGCGGCCGTCCAGGAAGGCACCAGGATGGCCCCGGTCGGCTCTATCTCCATGTCGCGACTGCTTGAATTGGGCCGAAAGGGATGAAGCTGGTCACCGCCAATCTCTTCCGCGTCGCGGCGCTGGCGCTGCTGCTGATCCTGTTGTTCAGGACGGAATGGCTGTCGTTCCTGCTGGTGCCGCTGACGAACAACAATGCACCCGCCGTCTATGCGCAAAATAGCCTGCCCTCGCTCGCCGCCGGACATTTCGAGCTGGTGCTCGTCTCGATCGTGGCGAGTGCGGCGCTTGCGATCCTCGGGGGAATCTTCGTAACGCGGAAAAGCGGCGCCGACTTCCTGCCGCTGTCGCGTGCCATCGCCAATGCCGGCCAGACTTTTCCGCCGGTCGCGGTGCTTGCGCTTGCGGTGCCCGCCATCGGCTTCGGCGCCGGGCCGACGCTTATAGCGCTGTTCCTCTACGGCCTGTTGCCGATCTTCGAGAACACGGTCGCCGGTCTCAATCAGGTATCGCATACGGTGCTCGATGCGGCGGATGGAATGGGAATGAACCCCACGCAGCGGCTGTTTAGGGTCGAGCTGCCGCTGGCACTGCCGCTAATCATTGAGGGCGTGAAGGTCGCGACCGTGATCAACATCGGCACGGCGACGATCGGGTCGACGGTTGCGGCAAAGGGGCTCGGGGAGGTCATCATCGCCGGCCTGATTTCCGACAACACAGCCTTCATCCTGCAGGGCGGCCTGATTGTCGGCCTGATGGCGGTGCTGATCTACGACGCAATGGGTCTGGTCGAACGCACGATTACACAAAGAATGGGCTTGCGCCCGGCGTGACCCTGCGGCTACCAAGGTTGCCCTGATATCGGCAACGGGAGGCAGCCTTGGCCAAGATGATTCACTCCATGATCCGCGTTCTCGACGAGGCGCGCTCCGTCGAGTTCTACGACAAGGTTTTCGGCCTCAAGGTCGCCGATCGCATTGATTTCGATACCTTTACGCTGATTTATCTCAGCAACCGCGAAACCGGCTTCGAGCTGGAGCTGACGGTCAACAAGGGTCGCGTCGAGCCCTACAACCTCGGCGACGGCTATGGCCATTTGGCCGTTTCAGTGGACGAGGTCGCTGTCGAGCACAAGAGCCTGACAGAAGCGGGTCTCAACCCGGGGAAGCTGGTCGAACTAAATCGCGATGGCAAACTCCTGGCGCTGTTCTTTTTCATCGCCGATCCGGACGGCTACAAGATCGAAATTATGCAGCGCCACGGCCGTTACCTCTAAGAGCATACAATGATTGAGAAGACCGAACTGAACCCCGGCTGGACCCTTTCCTGCAACGTTGCAGGAAGACCGGATCTCCCCACGAGCATTCCCGCCGCCGTCCCCGGCTGCGTCCACCTCGACCTTCTGGCGAACAGGCTGATCCCCGATCCGTACGTCGATGTCAACGAGATCACCAACGACTGGATCGGTCGCGAAGACTGGACCTATCGCTGCAGGTTCGATGCAGCGCCCGATAGCGGCAGGGTCCACGAGCTGGTCTTTGACGGGCTTGATACGATCGCGACAATCTCGCTCAACGGCGAAGAGATCGGCCGGACCTTCAACATGCACCGTACCTACCGCTTCGACGTTTCGAAGCAGCTGAAGGCGGGCGAGAACGAACTCAGCATTTCGTTCCGCTCCGCCTATGCCTATGGAGCGGAGATGGAGAAGCAATATGGCTACCGGCCGAACAATTATCCGGGGCCAGGCAATCTGATGCGCAAGATGTCCTGCAACTTCGGCTGGGACTGGGGGCCGACGCTGGTGACCTCAGGCGTCTGGAAACCCGTGCGGCTGGAAAGCTGGGGCCAGGCAAGGTTGGCGGAGATGCGGGTTTCTGCGATCCTGGCGGGCGGCGATGGGCTGGTGACGATCCGGGCGACATTGGCGCGACACGGCGAGCCTGCACCCTGTACGCTCACCGCAGCCATTGCTGGCGAAGAGATTGTCCTCACCATACCGCCGGACGCCGACGAGATCAGCTTCGATATGCGGGTGCCTTCGCCACAGATCTGGTGGCCGCATCATCTCGGCGCACAACCGCTCTATCCGCTACATGTCGAACTAACCGACGGCGCAAGCGATGACTTACTCGATTCCTATTCGAAAGAGATCGGCTTCCGGTCCGTCCGGTTGGACACGTCAGCGGATGAACACGGCTCGGCCTTCACTTTCGTCGTCAATGAGGTGCCGCTGTTCATCTGCGGGGCCAACTGGATTCCGGATGATTGCTTCCCGTCGCGCGTGACGCCGGAACGCTACGCGTCCCGCATCGAAGAGGCGAAAGCGGCGAACGTGAACATGCTGCGCGTCTGGGGCGGCGGCATCTTCGAGCGCGATGAATTCTACGAGGCCTGCGACCGCGCCGGCATGCTCGTATGGCAGGACTTTCTCTTTGCCTGCGCCTCCTATCCCGAGGAAGAGCCGCTTCGCGGCGAGGTCGCGGCTGAGGTGCGCGACAATGTAGTGCGATTGATGCCCCATCCATCGCTGATAGTCTGGAACGGCAACAACGAGAACATCTGGGGCTTTGACGAATGGGGCTGGCGGCCCGTTATCAAGCATGGCGAGAGCTGGGGGCTCGGCTACTACCTCGACATCCTCCCGAAGCTCTGCGCCGAGCTCGATCCGGACAGGCCCTATTATCCCGGCAGCCCCTATTCCGGCAGCATGGATATCGAGCCGAACGCCGATGCCCATGGGTGCAAGCACATATGGGATGTGTGGAACGACGTCGGCTATGAGGTCTACCGCAGCTACATCCCCCGCTTCTGCTCGGAATTCGGCTGGCAGGCACCGCCCAATTGGGCAACACTGGAAGAGAGCGTGCACGATGCGCCGCTGACGCCTGTTTCGAATGGCGTGTTCCATCATCAAAAGGCAACGCAGGGCAACGACAAGCTGGTCCGCGGGCTCGCCGGCCATCTGCCGGTACCGCAGACGATGGACGACTGGCACTTTGCCACGCAGCTCAATCAGGCGCGTGCGATCCGCTTTGCGGTCGAGCACATGCGCTCGCATCGCGCCGTCTGCAAGGGCGCGATCGTCTGGCAGTTCAACGACTGCTGGCCGGTCACATCATGGGCGGCACTCGATTCCGCCGGGCGGCGCAAGCCGCTGTGGTATGCCATGCAGCAAGCCTTCGATCCGCGGCTTCTGACAATCCAGCCGCGCGCGGGAGGATTGGCTGCGGTCGCGGTGAATGAGCGAACGCTGTTCTGGCGAGCAAAGATCAGCGGAAAACGGATGAAGCTCGACGGCACGCTTCTCGCCGAATTCGATTTCTGGCGGCATCTCTGCGATCGCTTCGAGGCAAAGGCGTTTCCGCTTCCCGACGATATCGCGACGCCCGCTGCTGCGCATGACGAAGTCGTCGTCGTGCAGATGCTCGACAGGCGCGCGTTTCACTACTTTGTCGAGGATATCGACCTGAGGCTGCCGAAGCCAAGGGCAGCCATCAAGGTTACTCCCACAGCCGATGGCTGCGAGGTCACCGTTACCGCCGAGAGCTTCCTGAAGGATCTCTGCCTGATGGCCGATCGTATCGAGCCGGATGCCGTAGTGGATTCGATGCTGGTGACGCTGCTGCCGGGCGAAAGCCACATCTTCAAGGTCAAGACATCGAAGACCATTTCCGAGATGGACATCGCTTTTGGAAAGGTGCTCCGGTCGGCCAACGATCTCCTCGGTGGACACTGAACCTGCAAAGGCCTCGTCGTCGACGGCCAATCCAAGTCGCACTCCCGCGTCGCGCGCCAAGAAACTTACAATCGGCGTGGCGCAGGAGTGTGGTCGTTCAATGTGGCTGCGGACGACGTTACATCCAATAGGGCGGGATGCCGTAGTAATCGTATAACCGGCGGCCATTGTCATTGTACCAGTTGTCGTCATCATCCGCGTAGCTCGGCGCACCTTCGATCTGCTCCTTCGTCAGGTCGATGCGATAGCCGTCCAGCTGGGTATCAAAGCTCAACTTTTCCCACGGCAGCGGGTAGTGATCGTGGCCGATGCCCATGAAACCACCGAAGCTCAAGACGGCGTATGCGACGCGGCCATCTTGCTTGCCGAGGATAAGCCGTTCGATCGAACCGATGTGCTTGCCATCGGCACCATAAACACGCGTACCTTCGACGCGATCGCTGGCGATCAACGTCGGCGTGTCCTTTACATTGGGGTTTCTGCGGTTCTTGTCGGCGTCCTGAAGCAGCATTGTGCACCTCCGTTTGCTCGGCTTCCTCGTGCGTGCTCTACAGTTTCAAAACGTCGCGCGACACTCAAGGTTCCAAATTTCCGGTGCCGCAATCCTCACCAATAATATTGACGTTTACGTCAAGGTTAGTGTAATTCTAATCTCGGCTTGAACCATTCAGGCAATGACATAAGCTGCCGCATTGGAAGATGGAGGATCGTCCAATCGGCTTGCCGGTGGCACCGGTCGGCAGCGAGGGGAGAGACACGATGAACAGCATTCCCGCCCATCCAGGCGGCGCCAAGCCGGGAAAGCCTTGGCTTGCCACCTATCCCGAGATCGTCCCGGCGGAGCTTCCGCCTCTCGAATACGCATCATTGGCGGAACTGCTCGACAAATCCTGCGCGCGATATGCCGACCGCGTCGCATTCTCCAGCATGGGAAAGCGATTGACATATCGGGAACTGGAAAGCCAAACGCGCAGGATCGCGGCGTGGCTGCAGAGTGCAGGCTTGAAGAAGGGCGACCGCGTCGCCGTGATGATGCCGAACGTGCTGCAGAACCCCGTTACCGTTTACGGCATCCTGCGCGCCGGCCTGGTCGTCGTGAACGTCAACCCGCTCTACACGCCGCGCGAGCTGGAGCACCAGCTGCGGGACTCAGGCGCGAAGGCGATCTTCGTGCTCGAAAATTTCGCGCGCACGGTCGAGCAGGTGCTCGTTAAGACGGACGTGCGCCATGTCGTGGTCACTTCGCTCGGCGAGATGCTGGGGGCCAAGGGCCTCATCGTAAACCTGCTGGTTCGCAAGGTGAGAAAGCTCGTTCCCTCGTGGTCCATCCCCGAGCACAAGACCTTCAGGCAGGTGCTGGGCGAAGGGGCCGCTAAGGCGTTCAAGCCGGCCGCTCTCACCGGCAACGACATCGCCTTTCTGCAGTATACCGGCGGTACGACAGGGGTTGCCAAGGGCGCGGCCCTCACCCACCGGAACCTGCTGTCGAACAAGCTTCAGCTAGAACTCTGGCTGAAATCGGCCTTCGAGAGCAGGCCGCGGCCCGACGTGCTGAACTTCCTCTGCGCCCTGCCCCTCTACCACATCTTCGCGTTGACGGTGAATTCGCTGATGGGCATGTCGCTTGGGGCACACAACATTCTTGTCGCCAATCCGCGCGATATTCCGGCCCTGGTCAGGGAATTCGCCAAGTCCAACGTGCACGTCTTCCCCGGCCTCAACACGCTCTTCAACGCCCTGATGAACAATGCAGAGTTTGCCAAGGTCGATTTTACGGCGCTGGTCATCTCGCTCGGCGGCGGCATGGCCGTGCAGCGGCCGGTCGCCGAGCGCTGGCTGAAAGTGACGGGGTCTCACATTACCGAGGGTTACGGGCTGTCCGAGACATCGCCAGTTGCGACGGCCAACCGGTTCGATTCGCCCGAGTTCACCGGCTCAATCGGCCTGCCGATCCCTTCCACCGACCTCGACATCCGAGACGAGGACGGTAAATCATTGCCGCTCGGCGAAATCGGCGAAATCTGCATTCACGGGCCGCAGGTGATGGCTGGCTATTGGAACAAGCCGGAGGAAACAGCCCGCGCCATGACGCCGGACGGCTATTTCCGCACGGGCGACATGGGCTTCATGGATGCGCGCGGCTACACCAAGATCGTCGACCGCAAGAAGGATATGATCCTAGTTTCCGGCTTCAACGTCTACCCGAACGAAATCGAGGAGGTGGCTGCCATGCACCCGGGCATCCTGGAATCCGCGGCGATCGGGGTATCCGACGGGCACTCCGGCGAGGCCGTGAAGCTTTTCGTCGTCAGGAAGGATCCCGCGCTGACGGAGACTGACGTAAAAGCCCATTGCGCTGCGAACCTGACCAACTACAAGCGCCCGCGCTTCATCGAATTCCGTCCCGAACTGCCCAAATCGCCGGTCGGCAAGATCCTGCGAAAGGATCTGCGCAGCTAGATTTCGATGCTCTCAGCAAAAAAGCCATCCGCCGCCGCGGATGGCTTTTTTGCGTTTCAGCAGGTAGCCGAACTTGATTTGCACCCTACAAAGCGAATAGTTTCCGCGACCCTCTCGCCCTGCAAAGGAGCCTCCCATGAATGCCATCGTCGAACAACTGAAGAGCACTGCGGCCGCCACCGAGGCAACCGACATCCGCGCCGCCTTTGCGGCCGATCCGCAGCGCTTCTCCCGCTTTACCGCGTCGCTCGACGATCTGCTGATGGACTATTCCAAGACGGCCGTGAATGACGAGGTTCTTGCTCTCCTGGTGAAGCTTGCCGAAACCGGCAGCGTCGAGGCCAAGCGCGACGAGATGTTCTCCGGCAAGGCGATCAACTTCACGGAGGACCGCGCCGTCCTGCACACGGCGCTGCGCAACCGTTCCAACACACCCGTGCTAGTCGACGGCACGGATGTGATGCCCGATGTCAACGGCGTACTGGCCGCAATGGGCAAGTTCGCCGACGGCATCCGGTCCGGCACGCTGAAGGGAGCGACCGGCAAGGCGATCACCGACGTCATCAATATCGGCATCGGTGGCTCGGACCTCGGTCCGGTCATGGCGACCTTGGCGCTGGCGCCCTTCCACGACGGCCCGCGCGCGCATTTCGTCTCCAATATCGACAGCGCGCATATTGCGGATATCCTGAAGCTGGTGAAGCCGGAAACGACACTCTTCATCGTCGCGTCGAAGACCTTCACGACCATCGAGACGATGACCAACGCGCAGACGGCACGCAAATTCGTCGCCAATGCACTCGGTGAAGCGGCCGTGCAGCATCATTTCGCCGCGGTTTCGACCGCGCTCGACAAGGTCGCGACCTTCGGCATCGACAGCGAGCGGGTCTTCGGCTTCTGGGATTGGGTCGGCGGACGCTACTCGATCTGGTCGGCGATCGGCCTGCCGCTGATGATCGCTGTCGGGCCGGAGAATTTCGGCAAGTTCCTTGACGGCGCGCATGCTGCCGACAATCACTTCCGTCAGGCGCCGGTTACGGAAAACCTGCCGATGCTGCTCGGCCTGATCGGCTTCTACCACCGCAACGTGCTGGGTTACGCCACCCGGGCGATCCTGCCTTACGACCAGCGTCTCTCGCGTTTCCCGGCCTATCTGCAGCAGCTCGACATGGAATCGAACGGCAAGGGCGTGACCATCGATGGCACGCCGGTCGAAGGCAATTCCGGCCCGGTCGTCTGGGGCGAACCCGGCACCAACGGTCAGCATGCCTTTTACCAGCTGATCCACCAGGGCACGAGCGTCATCCCAGCCGAGTTCATGATTGCGGCGAACGCCTTCGAACCGGAGCTGCGTCACCAGCACCAGCTGCTGATGGCCAACGTCATCGCCCAGTCGGAAGCGCTGATGAAAGGCCGCACTTTCGCGGAAGCCAAGAAGCAGCTGACCGACAAGGGGATGGACGACAGACAAGCCGATTTCATCGCCCCGCATCGCGTCTTCACCGGAAACCGCCCATCGATCACCTTCGTCTACGACAAGCTGACGCCTTATGCGCTCGGCCGCCTCATCGCGCTCTACGAACACCGCGTCTTCGTCGAAGGTGTGCTCTTCCGTATTAATTCCTTCGACCAGTGGGGCGTCGAGCTCGGCAAGGAACTGGCGACAGGCCTGCTGCCTGTCATCGAAGGCAAGGAGAGTGCTGCAGGCCATGATTCATCGACGCAGGGCCTCGTCGCGGCACTGGCGAAGCTCGCCAAGTAAAGACAACGGGGGTCAAGGACGCTCCTGTGACAGGCGTTGCAGGAGCGTTCTCTTATGCACGACGAGATCGTTTGCGAATGGTCTATGTAACCAAATCAGGACATTGTCAGCCGATGGTCATGCGCCGAAGCACGTCGGTTTTCCAATAGAATTGGTGAAACAGTGCACCAAGAATGTGGCCGACGATAACGATCCAGAGGATAACTTTCAGGACGTCGGCATGGATATCCCCTGCTACGTTGTAGCCAAGATAATAAGCGGCCATGCCGGTGATCGGCATAACAAGAAGCAGGAAATACAGTGCCGCATGGGCTAGTTTCGCCGCTATCCTGAAGATAGGCGGCACCTCGGTCGGCGAGGCCGGAACACCTGATGTGACACGAAGCAAAAGACGCAGCGCAACCAGAAACAGGATTGCGACGCCAACATATGCGTGGAGGTTTGCGCTGGAAACCTGATCGGCTGTGGCTGAGCCGGCACGCCGGATACTGCGCTTCCAATCGTTTATGCCATCCGGCAGCAGTAAGTTGAAGAAGACCAGTCCTGCGGTCAGCCAGTGCAATAGACGTTGCGGGATCGAGAACACAGTAGGAGTATCTTTCGTCATTCACGCTCCTCGCGTACCGCTCTAGATCTCGCGGAATTTCATTATTCACCTGCGGCCACCACACCGTGCGGGGATGGGCTCGCAATGGAAGCAGAGCGAAGGACAGAAAGCGCATCAGTCGGCAAGGAGCGTCGTGATGCGCTTCGAGTGCCGGCTACTATTGCGTTACCGTCAGTGCCGCATGCATGCCCGCTTCGTAGTGCCCCTTTATGTTGCAAAGCAAAAGGTAGGATCCGGGCGTGAGCTTGACCGTCAACTGGCCGTCGGTATCAGGCTTCAGCTCGGAGACTTCGCCAAGACTTTTCAGCTTGCTCTCGTCTACACGGTGCTTCGCTTTGATCAGCGGGATCGACTGATCCGGCGACTTCAACTTCACCAGCACCATCTCGTGCTCTTCGGTCATCGCCTCGTTGTGCACCGTAAACGTCGTTGCTCCCGCCTTCACGGTCGAATGATCAAGTGAGAGCGTCATTGGTCCGCCGCCTTCCCCTTCCGCCATAACTCTAATTGTCGTCGCGGCGAAGGAAGGCGCAGCAAGCGAGGCAAATGCAAGCGCAGCGACTGCGATGCCTGGAAATCTCGTCATTTGGAAAGCCTTTCTGACATTGACAGCCCGCCGTGCCCTATTGGGCGAACCTGACAATGGGCTGAACTCGATCCGTAAAACAGAAGCGCTCGCCACACCCGCGACACGCGTTACGAGAGTCTTTTTATTCTCTATCGGTGCCAGCTCGGCGCCGGGGGTGATATCGACAGCCACTAGCTACGTGGCTGACGGAGCGTTTCTCGTTCGAGATTCAACTGACGATAGAGGACAGAAAGCTCCGCGGGTTTAATCTCTTTGAGATTTGGCGACGCAATTTCAATGTCGAGCTTGTTGAGACGCTTTTCGATCTCCGCAAATCTCTCGGCGTTCCCATCGCTGGCTCTAAACACAATCATCTCGCACCGCGCCATTCACCAGAAAAGCAAGCGGTCTAAGTTCGTCGCGCCAGATCGACCGCGTGATCAACTCGGCGGCATCTTTTCGAATTTTGGCAATTGTGGATCGACGTGGTCCCATGGCTGCGCGGCGGCGGCCCAGCTGATCAACTGTGGCTTGTAGCGCGTCGGGTCGTCTAAGCTGCCGGCACGAACGACGAAGTAATCAGGGAAGGCAGGAAACGTCATGTATACAGGCGAGCCGCAGGTGGGGCAAAAGGCTCGGTCCTTGGCAATTCCGCCGTCACCGATTGCTTGCCAATGCGTTGCTTGCCCCTCGACAACAACGTTGTCACACTGGAAGGTCAGATGCGATGCGTGCCCGGTGCCGCTCTCGCGCTGACATTGGCGGCATTGGCAGTCAAGCATCACCACCGGATCGCCTGCTATCCTGTAACGGATCGCACCGCATGCACAGCCGCCTGTATAGGGTTCACTCATGTGATCCTCCTTTGGAAAACAACGATGATATTCTGGGATCTTAGGGTTCAGCCCTGCTCATCCACGACGGGACGCATGCGGGAAACAACCTTTTTCCAACCTTCGCTCATGTTCGTGAAGGCCGTATCGTTCTTCGGCGTGATGAACCCGGAATGGACGAGCCGGATGCGCGTTCCGCCTTCCACTACGCTGAGCGACCACGTAACGATCGTATCGAGCAGCGAGCCGTATCCTAGGTTTGCCGGGTGCCCGCCCTTCCAGGTGTAGGCAAAATGTTCGTTCGGCGCGACATCGGTCACTTCGCAATGAATGATCCCATCCCATTCCCCGGCCGGGTTCGTCTGAAAGGTGAAGCGATTGCCCACCACGGGCTCGAATCCCGTCGGCTTCATCATGAAGCGTGCTATCATGTCGCCGGAGGTCAAGGTCTTCCAGATCGTCTCCACTGCATGCGGAAACACCTCGTCGACGACAATGTCCTGAATGTTGAATTGCAGCATTGCCTTGGTCATGGATCGATCTCTTTCAATAGGGTTCGCAGACTGTCGAAGCGTTCCTGCCAGAAGAGGCCGTAGTGGCTCATCCAGTCAACCAGCGGCGCAAGTCCATCGGGCTCCGCACGGTAATAGACATTTCGTCCCTCGGGGCGCTCGGCGACGAGACGGGCCTTCCTCAGCGACTTGAGATGCTGTGAAATGGCACCTTGGGTCACGCCGCTTCCGCGGGTGAGCTCGACAACGGTAATCTCGCGCGCACTGACGATCCTCTCATAGACAGCGCGGCGAGTCGGATCGGCGAGCGCACGCATGACGGAGGAAATCTCGGTAGCTTCTATCATGCATAACCAATTAGCGGATACTCATCAAATAGTCAACACTAATGATTTTGCCCTTGGAAATTTTGGGGTAGGTACTGCCGAGACGATTCAAGTCTTCGAGCCGAGGGTTGCGACAGAACGGCATTTTTATATGGTTGATGTCGAACATCGACGTGGCCGATCGTCATTCTATAAATCGCCCCCGGAGAGCTCGGATGAACACAACGGACGACGAACTTGTGAATTTCGAGGCGCAGGGCGCCATGCCTTTGCCTGCGGCGCGGAGCGAAGGTTTCGTGGACAACGACGGCGCGCGGATATGGTACGCCACCTCAGGATCCGGCCCGGCGGTGATCCTTCTGCATGGTGGCCTCGGCAACAGCGGCAACTGGGGATACCAGGTCCCGGCAATTGTTGCATCGGGCCGCCAGGTAGTCGTCATCGACAGCCGCGGGCACGGCCGCAGCACCCGCGACCAGCGGCCCTACACATACGAGTTGATGGCATCGGATGCTATCGCGGTCATGGATCGGCTTGAAATCGACGAGGCTGCCCTCGTCGGCTGGAGCGACGGCGCCTGCACCGCCCTCATCCTCGCAGATCAGGAGCCGCACCGAGTCTCCGGCGTCTTCTTCTTCGCATGCAGCATGGACCCGAGCGGGACCAAGCCATTCGTCGCGACGCCTGTTATCGATCGCTGCTTCAGCCGTCACAGCAAGGACTACGCGGCCCTATCGGAAACGCCGGATCAGTTCGAAGCCTTCGTGGTCGATGTCAGCCGGATGATGGCGACGGAACCCAACTATTCCGCACAGGACCTCGGCCGGCTGAGCGTGCCGGTCGCCATCGTATTGGGCGACGGCGACGAGTTCATCAAGCCGGAGCACGCCGACCATCTCGTTCGCAGCATTCCCGGCGCGGAGTTCATTGCGCTGGCCGGCGTCAGCCATTTCGCGCCGCTGCAGCGGCCCGAGTCCTTCAATCGCGAAGTGCTCGGATTTCTGGACCGGATCGGCTAAACATTAGCAACGACCGGCCCCCAGCCCATTGCATCTTATTCGCAACTTGCCACTGTCGGCGCGCCGGCGCTCGACAGCATCGCCTGCAGGTCGTCGCCTCGAATGAGCGGGATGAAGTCATCCGCAGGCGCAGTCTGGAGCCAGACGTCCAACGGCCGAGGGGAATTGCCCGCAGGATAGACGCCGCGCCCGCGGCCGTCAGTAAAAACGACGCCCAGGCCCGCCCTTGCCGTGGATGCCGGCTGCCTTCTCGGCCCTTATCTTCGGCTGAAAGGCTCGACGTCGGCTGACGACACGGCCCCAGGATCACCATCTTTCCGCCCGATGCCAGGTTCGCCGGTAGACCAGCAACCAACTTGGCGATCTCGGTCATCGGAAGGCGTGTTGGTCTATTGCGCCTGAAGACTGGCGTTCGACTTCGACGGATTCAAGCACGACGTCGGCGAGGCGCTGTTCAGCGATCCGAAACCGATGACGTTGCCCCGTATCGCGATCATGAGCCTCATCGTCATCGGGCTGGCGAATGCGGCGCTCGCAGTCAGCGACCTGCACGCTGTGTGGGCCTGTTCGGCCGGCATCAGATGGGTGATCGCTTTTCACGACAATGCGGCAAGCTTCCGCGCAGGGCAGCATGTTCGCTATGGCCGGCGTGGTCTCGGGCATCGTGTCGCGAACTGCGGGCGTTCTCCTGGTGACCTATGCGAACCCAGTCGGACCAAGGATGCTGGGCGTCGGCGGGGTTGTTGTTGGTGCTCGGTCACATCAGACCTGACCGAGCGCGTCGGGATCACCGGGCAGAACATCTCCCTGCTGAAATCCGGCAAGGTAAGGCGTGCGTTTCGATACGCTGGAGAATATCTGCCGGGCGCTTGGGCTGCCAGCCCGGCGATATCCTTGAATTCCGCGAGGACGAGGCGACTCATTGCCGCCCCGGCCGCCACCGCGAGCGGCTATCAGAAGCCGATCTCATGGGCGAAGGGCGGGTTGGCGCCGGCGCGTGAGACGGTGACGGCGGCCGCCCTGGCGCCCAGTTCCAGGGCATCGCGTATGGCGGCCGCGTCAAGGGCCGCGACCTTTGCCTTGGTCAGCAAGTCCTGGCGCTTCAGCGAGGCCAATACGCCGGCATCGAATGTGTCACCCGCCCCCACTGTGTCGACCACGGTCACGCGCTGGCTCGGCACCGACACCTGGTGGCGGGCGGTATAGCCCGTGGCCCCTTCGGCACCCTTGGTGATCACGACGAGCTTGGCGCCATGCTTGAGCCAGTAGGCCGCCAGGTCTTCATGGCTGCCTTGGAGGCCGAACCATTCCAGATCCTCGTCAGAAAACTTCAGGATGTCGGACTTGGCCGCCATGCGCTTGATGCGCGCCATGTGGGCTTCCTTGTTTCTGATGAAGCCGGGGCGGATATTCGGATCGAGCGAGATGACGCGCTTGCCGGCTTCGCGGTCGAGCAGCGCTTCGTAGGTTTCGCCGCATGGGCTGGGGATGAGGCTGATCGCGCCGAAATGCAGGGCTTCGCAGTCGTCCTGCAGCGCGGGCAGGTCATCCGTGGTGATCATGCGGCCCGCCGTGCCCTCGTCGTAGAAAGCATAGGTCGCCTGGCCATTCACGAGCTTGACGAAGGCAACCGTGGAGGGGCGCGGCGCGATGGCACAAAGGCTGAAGTCGACGTTGCTCGCCTTCAGCGTCTCGCGCAGGATTTCGCCCATCATATCGTCGGCGAGACCCGTAAAGAAGGACGTGGAAATGCCCAGTCTGCCGAGCGCAATCGCCGTATTGAAGATCGCGCCGCCGGCATAGGGGGCGAAGCCCTTCTCGCCGAGAGTGGTCTCCCGCGGCAGCATGTCAATCAGCGCTTCGCCACAGCATAAAATCATTCCGACCTCCCAGTGCATTCACCGATTTCGATATTCTAATCGATTAAATAATTTCGTGGCAAAAGCAAAGCGCCTCGTCACGCATTCGCTGTCACAGCGATGTAATGCCGCCGTTGCGACCCGACCAGGCGAGCGGCGCATCGAGGAAAGACTCGACCTCGTTCAGCGTATTCTCGTCGAACAGCTTCTGCGCCTTGGCAACAGCGAGCACGTCGCGCCACGTGGCGATGTAGTGCAGCTTTACCTTACCATCGGCAAACCGAAGCGCGCCTTCATCGAATATACCGTAGTAGAAGAGCGCGATACCGTGGTCGACGACACCGCCGGCGGCGCGGATCGCATCGATGAACTTGAACATGCTGCCGCCCGCCGTCGTCAGGTCCTCGATGACGAGAACGCGCGAACCCTCCGGCATGTTGCCCTCGATCTGCGCATTACGGCCGTGGCCCTTCGGCTGCTTGCGGACATAAATCATCGGCAGGCTGAGGCGATCGGAAAGAAGAGCTGCGAAGGGAATGCCGGCCGTTTCGCCGCCGGCGATGCAATCGAACTGTTCGAAGCCCGCATCGCTGAGCACGACGCTTGCCGCGAAATCCATGACAGTGGAACGGATGCGCGGGAAGGAGAGAAGCCTACGGCAATCGATATAGACCGGGCTCGCCATGCCGGAGGCAAACTTGTAGGGCTGCGCGGCATTGAAATGCACTGCCTTGATCTCCCAGAGCATCTTCGCCACCAGTTCTGCCATGACTGCACGGCCGGTGAATGTCGTCTGGATCATCGCTCTCTCCATTGGTCAAATTTATGGGCCAATAGCAGCAAGTGCAGAAAGATTCCAGAACGGCGAGAGGGATGAAGCGAGAATGCGGGCAAAAACATAGCAGCAACGCGCCGCCGCTCCGGCTTCGGCCCGAGGAATATTCGCCGATCGGCGGCTCGCCAGTGTTCAGCGAGAAAATCTTTAAGCTTTTTCAAACCGTTGGACTTGCGTGGCAGCACGGCGGGGATATCGTGACGGAATGGATCATATAAACGTCTTCCATCGCCTCGGTGTGGCGCTCGCAATAGGCCTGCTCGTCGGCGTCGAGCGGGGGTGGCAGGAACGCGATATCCGGGATGGCGGCCGCACGGCCGGCATCAGGACTTTCGGCCTGACCGGCTTTCTCGGCGGAGTCGTCGGGACGCTGCAGCCCGTGACGGGCCCGTTCTTGCCGGCGACGATCGCCGCGCTCGTCGGCGCCGTCTACATCGCCGGCAAGTGGCGCGAAGCGGAGGAAGACAAAGACTACGGCGTGACGTCGATCGTCGCGGCACTCTTGGTCTTTGCGCTCGGCGTCCTTGCCGCCGTCGGCGATGTTATCACGGCTGCTGCGGGCGCCGTGGCAATGACGGTGGTTCTGGCTGCGCGACACAGCCTGCACGGATTCGTCCAGTGGCTGACCTGGCCGGAATTGCGCTCGGCCCTTATGCTGCTCGCCATGACGGTGGTCGTGCTGCCGCTGTTGCCGGACAATACGCTCGACCCTTGGGGAGCAATCAATCCCTTTTCGCTCTGGCTGTTGACCATCACGATCGCGGCACTCTCTTTTGCCGGCTACGTTGCCATCAGGCTGATGGGCACGAACCGCGGCGTATTGCTCGCTGGTGCCGCAGGCGGTCTCGTCTCATCGACCGCGCTGACGCTTTCCTTTGCGCGATACTCCAGAGAGGCACCGCAGGGGTCACGCCACCTGGCAGCCGGAGCGGCCATTGCCGGCGCCCTGTCTTTCGCGCGCGTGATCGTCATTGGCAGCGCATTGGCGCCGGGTCTGCTCATCCCGCTGACCGCGGGCCTTGTGCCGGCCATTGCCGGATGTCTCGTTTTAGGCTTTCTCTGGGTATCTCGTCCCCGGTCATCAACAGATGTGCCCGGGCCCTCAACGGATGTGCCAGAGATCGCGTTGAAGAACCCCTTCGAAATACAGACGGTCCTTTCCTTCGCACTTCTGCTCGGGCTCATCAGCCTGCTATCGAAAGCCGCGATCACCTACCTGGGAGCCTCGGCACTTTTCGCGGTGGCGGCGATCTCCGGCCTGGTGGATGTAGACGCGATTACATTGTCGACAGCACAGCTTGCCGGCACCACGATAGACTTGACGACCGCTGCCGGCGCCATTCTGCTCGCCGTCGCCGTCAACATGGTGACCAAGGTGGCGCTGGGGCTCACCGCAGGCAGTGGAGGATACGGACTTGCACTTGCGCAAGCGTCTGCCATCTCCGCCGCGCTCGGGGCAATCGGTTACCTGTCCTACTTTGCCTTCTTGCGGGGATAGGTTGCTTGCCGCGATCGCCTTCCGCGCGAACGGCGGAATACATTGCCCCTCAATGATTGTGGGCGCTCTTGCGGGTTCCTATCGAGAAAACCGTTCAAATTCGAATGATTGACTTTAGATTGGCGTGACGGGTCCCCGACCATTTTCGCGGCGCTAAAGAAACCACGAAGGAGGCCGCTATGGGCCAGACACCGCCAAGGTTTTTCGGAAGTTCAACACCTCGCTTACCTTCAGGATCTTCTCGATCTGCTTTGTCTCGACGCACGTTCCACTTCTGGCCTTGGTCCTATATCTCGTCACCGGCTTCAGAAGCGAGGCCATGCCGGTGCTGCTGACGGTGCTCACCGCGACAATTTCCGGAACGGCATTCTGCCTTGCCGCTGTATGGGCGCTGATCAAGCCGCTGCATGCGGTCGCAGACGTGGTCGAAGCCTATCGCTCCACTGGAGCGGTCAAACCCCTTCGCAGCACACGCAAGGACGAGGTCGGCGTGGTGACCAACGGGATTTCCGTGCTGATCACCGAACTCGATGCCACGCTGTCCCAACTCCGGCGACAAGCGACGACAGATGTTTGACCGGTCTCGGCAATCGCCGCTGGTTGAAAGATATCGGTTCCCTGGAGATCGCCCGCGCGGCGCGCGAGCGTATGCCAATCTCGGTCGTGGTGTTCGATCTCGACCACTTCAAATCGATCAACGACGAGTTCGGCCACGATGTCGGCGACCATGTTCTGATGACGGCCGGAGCAGCGATCCAACACAATCTTCGCCCCTACGACATCGCAGCAAGAATAGGCGGCAAAGAATTCTGCCGCGCACCGACGTTGACGGCGCCGTTGCCATTGCCGATCGGCTGCGCAAACAGCTGGAGGCAAAGACCATCGGCCCTTTGCCTGCCGGTCGCGTGACGGCCAGCTTCGGTGTCTTCAGCGGCGATGCCGCCAGTGAAACTTTGAAGTCGATGCTCACGGCCGCCGACCGGAGGCTTTATTCCGCCAAGAACAGAGGCCGCAATGCCCTCCACTCGGACGCTAGGGCGCGCGCATCACGGCGCAGCCATGAGGTGACCGATGTCGACGGGCAGCATTTTCTTGTAGAGTGCGATTGCTGCCTGTCCGTCTTCCTCGCCGAGCGAAATTGAATATCGCACGGCAGCGGCAAGCAGCTGCATTGTCAGCCGGGCGATCGCCAGCAACTCCTGCGGCATAGGCTGCGGCCAGAGCCTAACCAGCACCTCGAACAGCCTTTGGGAGTGGAATTCCATGTCCTCGGCATCCACCTGCTGCAGCAGCCTGTCGGCCTGTGTTGCATGCCAGATGTCACGCATGACAGGCTCACTGCGGAAGAAGTGATAATACTGATCGACGATGCTGCCGAGCGCCTGCCGCAACATCTCGGCGCTCGCCACGTTGGCCAGCTCTGCCTCAACGCAGCGCCTGCCCTGCTCGTTGAACCGCTCTGCCAGCGTGCGGATGATCGAGCTCTTGTCCGGGAAATACTGATAGAGCGCACCGAATGACAATTCGGCTCTCTCGACGATCTCGCTCATCTTCAGCGCGTCACTGCCATTCTTCTCAATGAGCTCCGTTGCGACCGAGAGAATCTTCTCGAAGCGGTCGCGGCCGCGTTGCTGCTTCGGGATCCGCCGCGGCTGACCGGTCGCATCCGCTTGTTTTTTTCGACGATCTGCGACCCGCCCCGGCATTTGCCGCTCCTTTTTAAGTTGACGGCAAGAATAAGAGGGTTTATCTCATTTTGCAAATGAGAGATTTTCTCTTATTTTGACACAGGGAGAGTACTCAGATGCAGAATCCCGAAATCATCCTTGTCGGCGGCGCCGGAAAGACCGGCAACCGCGTCGCAGTGCGGCTGGAGGCGCGCGGCATCCGGCATCGCTTCGTGTCGCGCTCCAGCAGCCTTCCATTCGACTGGCAGGACCGGTCAACATGGCGCGGTGCGCTCGCCGGGGGTACCAGCGCCTATGTCACGTTTCAGCCAGACATTGCAGTCGGATGGGCGGCGGAGGCTATCGACGCCCTTGCCGGCACAGCACTCGACAGTGGGCTGCGGCACATCGTGCTGCTGTCCGGTCGCGGCGAGGAAGGAGCGCAACGCAGCGAAGAGTCCCTGATGGCATCCGGTATCGGTTACACGATCCTGCGCGCCTCCTGGTTCTGCCAGAACTTCAGCGAAGGCGCCTTTGCGGAATCGATCGCGGCCGGGGAGCTTGCCCTCCCGGTAGGCGAGGTGAAGGAACCGTTCATCGATGCCGACGATATTGCCGACGCCGCTGTTGCGGCCTTGACCGATCAACGTCATGTCGGAAAAACCTACGAGCTGACCGGCCCTCGCTCAATCACATTCGGGGAGGCTGTCGACGAGATCGCCAAAGCATCCGACAGGACAATTGCCTACCGGCAGATTTTGATCGCCGATTTCAAGATCGGTCTAGCCGCAGCTGGTCTGCCGCAGGAAACAATCGACGTGCTCGACGAGCTCTTCAGCCAGGTGCTCGATGGCCGCAACTCGCATGTCATGAACGGCGTTGCGGAGGTTCTTGGCCGCCCAGCCAGGGACTTCGGCCTTTACGCTGGCGAAGCCGCAGCCGCGGGCGTCTGGAGGGCGCGACCATGACCTTCGTTCTCATTATCGCACTCATAGCGGCCGCAATCGGCAGCGGCCTCGTTGCCGGAATCTTCTTCGCTTTTTCGACCTTTGTGATGACGGCGTTTTCGCGCATCCCTCCCGAACAGGGCATTGCGGCAATGAACTCGATCAACGTGACGATCGTGCGGTCGCCCTTCATGCTGCTCTTCGTTCCGACGGCGATCCTGTGTCTCGTGATCGCCGGACTTGCCTTCCTGGACTGGCGCGAAGGCACCAGCGTCCGGATGCTCACAGGCGCCGCACTCTACCTGTTCGGGTCATTCGCTTCGACGATCATCTTCAACGTACCGATGAACGATGCACTTGCGAGAGTCAGCGGCAACGGCCCCGAAGCGGCCGCAATCTGGGCGACCTATCTGAAGGATTGGACTTGGTGGAATCATGTTCGCACGATCGCCTCGCTTCTCGCTTCCGTCGCCTTTGTGCGTGCGCTGACGATCCTCTGACGAAAAGACGGGTGACAAACGGTCCCACCCCATGCGTTCACGGCCGTTGGCAGAAGGTCACGCGGTTGTTGAACGGATCGATGACCTCCATCTCGAGCCCCCAGGGCGCTTCCCGGATGCCGGGCTTCATGTAGCGGTACTGCTTTGCGGCAAGCTCGGCCTGAAAGACGCGTATCCCCGTCACAGGCACAAAGGCTCTGGCACCTGGGCTCGCGTCACCCGAATGCTCGCTCAGATGCAACAACATGCCGCTGCGAGAGACCTGGCAATAGAGGGGAAAATGATCCCCGAAGCGATGCTCCCAGTCGAGCGCGAAGCCGAGAAAGCCGCAATAGAACTCCTTGGCCTTGTCTACGTCGAAGATCCGGAAGATCGGGATCGGAGGCTGAATGGCGATTGATGGCGGCACCGGCTCTTCCTCGTCGAGCTTCGCCGAGAGGATATTCCAGTGATCGAAGCCGAACTGGCGGGCGACGATCTCAAGGGTTTCGCTGTGGGTGAGGTCAATGTCGCGCCCGGCGAGAGCCTGCCGCAGCGTTTTCGCCATGAGTTTGGCGTCGCGAAAATCGCGCATGGTACATTCCTTCCGTTGGCGGCAAACGGGACGATCAGTGCCCGCGTCTGCTGACCCGTTCGCCATCAATCGCCAAACGGCAAGGGATGTGAAGGATGTATCTGGATGCATTCACCATCGCGCTTTCGCGCCGCGGGGCGGCTGGCCGCATCCGGCCGATGCCGACCTTATGGGAGTCAAGGCGTTCGATCAAGAGCCCGTTCGCACCGTCTCGGCCTGGACGGCGTGGAGATGGCCGGACAGCTCGACACGATTGCGGCCGGTACGTTTGGCCGCGTAGAGGGCCTTGTCAGCAGCACTCAACATCGCGTCGAAATGCGTCGGGATCGGTCGTCCCACCGCGACGCCAGCACTGACTGTGCATCGTACGACGATCCCGTCGAGGCGTGTCTCATAGTCCTCCAAGGCTCTTCGTATGCGTTCCGCCACCCCTTCCGCTCGTCCCGGCATCACTTCCCTCAGCACCAGCGCAAACTCCTCGCCGCCGAGCCGCGCGGCTGTGTCGCCGGTTCTGCAGCTCGCCTCCAGAATCGCGGCAAAGACTTTCAGCACATGGTCGCCGACGCCGTGCCCATAAGTGTCGTTGACCGTTTTAAAATGGTCGATGTCGAAAACCACAATCGCGGTTGTTGTGTCCATCGTGCCAGCGCCATAGCGGTCGAACAGGGCGCGGCGATTGAGAAGACCGGTGAGCGGGTCGGTTATCGCATCCAGCCGATGCCGGGCAGCGATACGCCACTGATGCAGCGCTAGTGTAAGGGCTCCGATACCGGTCATGCTGGCGATGCATATGGCGATGCTGAGGTCCTCGGCCCAGTTCCTCGGCGCTGCGCCTAGAACAAGCTTGCCGCCGGCGAGCAGAACTGCCGCGCAGAGCACGAAGGACACGGCCGTGAGGGAGTAGAGAAAGACAATTGCAGTAAGCGGCGCAGGCGCCTCGTCTCGCGCCAGCCAATATTGATAGGCAATAGCAAAAAGGACGGCGGCAATCAGCCCATTTTCAGCGATGAAGGCAGCGCCATCGTAGCCGGCGATCATCGGCGGAACGGAGAGCAATACGGCTGATATGGCGCAGACTACCGTCACCCGGACCGGGAAGCGACCGGTGCGAAACTGGTATCCCGCGCCCCACCCCATGGCAAAGCCCGAATGGAAAAGAACATAGGCCACAACACCGAGCCATCTAGCCGGCGTCTCGACGTACAAACCATAAACGATGATGCCGCCCACTATCAGCAGCAGTGCGAAAGCGCAGCTAAGCAGGAAGGTCTCGGTGCGACGCCCGAACCAGCTGCCGAACAGGGTTGCTGCAAGGCAACCTGCCGAAACCGCAAGTGCGATCAAAAGGGAATTATAATCAAGCGTCATGCTTCAATACCCAGCGGCTTCTGCCGCAGCCCTCAATCGGCTCACAGCCTAGCTGCCGGGGTATGAGGAATGTCTTACCGGTTTTGTTAAAAATGACTTCTTCGAAGCAAAATAAACTGTAACGACGATGGTGCCGTGCCGCGTCAAGTTGACACGACAATATAAATTGTAAATCCAAGGATATTATTTAGCGGTCAACATCCCAATGCAGCGGAAACATTGGATCGAAAACAGTTACGGAACCCGCTCCTGTTTCAATCCTGGCCGGAAACGACACGGGATCTGTTCGTTTGACTAGCGTTACTGTCTCTTCGTTGACAGGAAGGTCGTACCAGGCCGGCCCATTCAGGGAGACGAAGGCTTCAAGCTTGTCGAGCGCGCCATCCTGCTCGAAGACATGGGCCAGGCAGCTCATTGTGTTGATCGACGTGTAGATGCCGGCGCAGCCGCAGGCGCATTCCTTCAGCGGATCGACATGCGGGGCAGAATCCGTCCCGAGGAAGAAACGGGGATCGCCACTGGTAGCTGCGGCACGCAGGGCCAGCCGGTGGTTCTCGCGCTTGGCAACCGGCAGGCAATAATAGTGGGGACGGATGCCGCCGACGAGAATGACGTTGCGGTTGATGATCAGGTGATGCGTGGTGATCGAACCGGCGAGGTTGGCTTTGGCCGACTTGATGTAGTCGATGCCGTCGCTGGTGGTTACATGCTCCATCGTCACCTTCAACTCCGGCAGGCGCTTGCGCATCGGATCGAGAACCGTCTCGATGAAGACCGCTTCCCGGTCGAAGATATCGACCTCGGGCGTCGTGACCTCGCCATGAACGCAGAGCGGAAGACCGATTTTCGCCATACGCTCCAGCACCGGCATTGCCTTTTCGATATCGCGAACGCCGCCATGCGAATTGGTGGTAGCGCCGGCCGGATAGAGCTTGACCGCGGTGATCAACCCGCTTTTCTTTCCTGCCTCGACATCGTCGGGATCGGTGTGCTCGGTCAGGTAGAGCGTCATCAGGGGCTGGAACCGATCGCCTGTCGGCAGCGTAGCCGTGATGCGCGACCGATAGGCCTCCGCATCCGCCGTGGTAACGACAGGCGGGACAAGGTTCGGCATGATGATGGCGCGGGCGAAATCACGGCTGGTGTCGCCGATGACCCCCTCCAGCATAGCGCCGTCACGCAGGTGCAGGTGCCAGTCATCTGGGCGGCGGATGGTGATCGATTGCATGACGGGCCTCCGGGGCGATGTATTCCGGGTGTCGATACCACCAACCGCGCGGCAAAAACAATCGCTAAGCGATGTTCAGCGTCACATCGGCTGGGCGGCGGTTGCTGAGGATCAATCGCCCGTTCGGAAGATCGTTGCCGTAAACTTTGGCGCTCGCGGCCTCTTCGGTCAGCTTGTAGCCCCGCCAGCGCGCCCACAGGCGCTCTTCTAGCACCTCGATCGGCGGCGCGAGCATGATCGAGTAGTCGAACACACCGTCCAGTTCGGCCCACTTACCAAGATTGAAGAGCAGATAGTTTCCCTCGACGATGATGAAGCGGTGATCCGGCGAAACCGCCCGGGCCGACGCGATGGCGATTTCGCGCGCACGGTCGAAAACCGGGACCAGCACTTCCTGGTCCGCAAGCTGCACGGCACGGATGATATCCAGAAAGCCGCGCACGTCGAAGCTTTCCGGAATGCCCTTGCGCGCCAGCATGCCGCGCTCGATCAGGATGGCGTTGTCCATGTGAAAGCCGTCCATCGGCAGCACTTCGGCGGTCTGGCCGCTCGCCCTCAAAGCGTCGGCGAGATTGTCGGCCATGGTAGACTTGCCGGAACCGGGCGGACCGGCAATCGCCACCAGGAAGCGCTTCGCATCGCCGGCGCGGGTGACAATCGCGCCGGCGATTTCCCTTATACTCTCGCTCATGCAGCAACCGTCTCCGTGGGCGCTGCCTTCGCGCCAGTCATGAATGCGACGGCATCCGACATCGTATATTCCTTCGGATCGATGACCGTCAGGCGGCGTCCGAGCCGATGGATGTGGATGCGATCCGCCACTTCGAAGACGTGCGGCATGTTGTGCGAAATCAGCACGATCGGAATGCCGCGCGAGCGCACGTCGAGGATCAGTTCCAGAACCTTGCGGCTTTCCTTCACACCGAGAGCGGCTGTCGGTTCATCGAGGATGATGACCTTGGAGCCGAACGCGGCAGCGCGAGCGACCGCCACACCCTGACGTTGGCCGCCGGAAAGGGTTTCGACCGCCTGGTTGATGTTCTGGATGGTCATCAGACCGAGTTCGGACAGCTTCGTTCTGGCTCGATTTTCCATTTCCGGCCGATCCAACATCCGGAACACGCTGCCTAGCATGCCGGGCTTCCTGATCTCGCGACCGAGGAACATGTTGTCTGCGATCGAGAGTGCCGGAGACAGTGCGAGATTCTGGTAAACGGTCTCGATGCCCGCGTCGCGCGCTTCCATCGGGGAGCGGAAGTTGACCTGCTTGCCCTCAAGCCTGATCTCGCCTTCATCCGGCGTGACCGCGCCCGATATTGCCTTGATCAGCGATGACTTGCCGGCACCATTGTCGCCAATGACAGCCAGGATTTCGCCGGGATACAGGTCGAAGTCCGCGTTATCCAGCGCCGTGACGCGTCCGTAGCGCTTGACCAGACCGCGCGCAAAGAGAATGGGTTCGCTTGCCATTGTTACACCGACACCTTTCTGATCCACTGGTCGATTGCGACTGCGGCGATGATGAGCACGCCGGTCAGCAGGACCTTCCACTGCGGATCCGCCCCCAGCATATTGAGGCCCATCGATACGACGCCGACGATCATCGCGCCGAATAGCGTGCCGAGGATGGAACCGCGGCCGCCGAAGAGCGAGATACCGCCGATCACAGTCGCAGTGATGGCCTGAAGGTTGTAGTCGGTCACTGCGGAGGAGGGTGAAATCGAGCCGTTGCGGCCGATCGACACCCAGGCGGCAAAGGCGGCGATGACGCCAGAGATCGCATAGACGGTCAGCAGCACCTTCTTGGTCTGGATGCCCGAGAGCTTTGCGGCTTCCGGGTCGTCGCCGACCGCATAGACGTGCCTGCCCCAGGCCGTGTGATTGAGGATGTACCACAGCACCAACACCAGCAACACCATGGCGATGACGCCGAGTGTCAGGACGGCGCTTCCGACCTTGAAGCTGAACGCGAACAAATGCAGCAGCGGCGCCTGCGCATCGACGTCGGTGTCGCGGATCGTCTCGTTTGCCGAGTAGATGAAGTTCGTCGCCATGACGATATTCCAGGTGCCGAGCGTCACAATGAACGGCGGCAGCCGCATGTAGGCGACGAGAAAGCCGTTGAGAAGACCGCAGAGGCCGCCGACGACCAAACCGACAAGCACTGCGAGCGGAGTCGGTATTCCGTAGGTGACCGCGACATTGCCCATGATGACAGCGGAGATGACCATGATCACGCCGATCGAGAGGTCGATGCCGGCGGTTAGGATGACGAGCGTCTGTGCTGCGCCGAGAATGCCTACGATGGCGATCTGCTGCAGGATGAGCGTCAGCGTGTAGGACGAAAAGAACCGTCCCCCGATCGCGAGCCCGAAAATGATGATAGCCAGCACCAGCACGATCAGCGGCACGGCCGCCGGTGTCGAATGCAGGAAATGCTGCGCCCGCTTCAAAAGTGAGACTTTCTGGTGCTCGAATGACGCAACGCTCTTGTCGCTGCCATCAAGGACCCGTTCGAATTCCTGTGCTCCGGTCACTTTTTCCTCCTCCGCTTTCGCGCCGAACCGCGCGCGGAAGCCACTGCCGATCTCATTCCGGTCTTCGCACGCCGGTTCGTCAGGTAACGGCTCATCGTCCGTCGAAAACGGCCGGGGATCAAGCCCCGGCCGGTCTTCTGGTTAAATCGCGAGGCTTAGCCCCAGCACTTGTCGGTACCTACCTTGGTGTCGATCGACTCGACGCCGGAAACCGGCTTGTCGGTGACGAGCGAGACCCCGGTATCGAAGAAGGACTTGCCTTCGGTGGGCTTGGGCTTCTCACCGCTGTCGGCGAACTTCTTGATCGCCTCGACGCCGAGAGCGGCCATCATCAGCGGGTATTGCTGCGAGGTCGCGCCGATGACACCTTCGGTCACCGACTTAACGCCCGGGCAACCGCCGTCAACAGAAACGATCAGCACGTTCTTTTCCATGCCAACGGCCTTCAGCGCCTGATAGGCACCAACGGCAGCCGGCTCGTTGATCGTGTGGATGACATTGATGCTCGGATCCTTCTGGAGAAGATTCTCCATGGCCTTGCGGCCGCCTTCCTCGTTGCCGTTCGTCACGTCATGGCCGACGATGCGCGCATCGTCCTCGTCACCGATCTTGTTCGGGTCCTTGGGGTCGATGCCAAAGCCGATCATGAAGCCCTGGTCGCGCAAAACGTCGACTGTCGGCTGGGACGGCGTCAGATCAAGAAAGCCGATCTTGGCATCCTTTGCCTTGTCGCCCATCGTTTCCTTGGCCCACTGACCGATCAGCTTGCCGGCGAGCAGATTGTCCGTGGCAAACGTCGCATCGGCGGCATCGGCCGGATCAAGCGGCGTGTCGAGCGCGATGACGAGCACGCCGGCGTCGCGCGCCTTCTTGACCGTCGGCACGATGCCCTTGGTATCGGATGCCGTGATCAGGATACCCTTCGCACCGTCGGCGATGCAGCTTTCGATGGCCGCAACCTGACTTTCGCTATCGCCGTCGATCTTGCCGGCATACGACTTCAGCGTGACGCCGAGTTCCTTCGCCTTGGCCGTCGCACCTTCCTTCATCTTGACGAAGAAGGGGTTCGTATCGGTCTTGGTGATGAGGCAGGCGGATACGTCCGCGGCCATTGCCGGAGCCGAGAAGGCGACACCGAGCGCCAGCGCGCCGAGCGCTGCAGAAAGTACGGATTTCTTCATTTACTCCTCCCAGAGTGTAGCCGGCCTGCCCCATGACAAGCCGGAATTGACTGACACGGAGGTCAGCATTCGGATTCGCCGATGGCCTCTCCGAGCCGTTTCCTGCCGTTGACAGTCCTAATTAAGAGCAAAAGAATTTCTCTTGTCAATAAATAAATCCAATTGAATTATTAATTCGCTGTGGCATGCTCATAGAAAATAGGGCATAGGCCGATAAACGGGAGGAGTGGCCAATGTCGTCCATAGGAGGTCCGGTTCAAGCGCCGGCCCAGCTGCCTATTCTCAGTCCTGCGGGCGGCGCAAACCAGATCAGGGTGCGCGCCTACAACGAACGGTTGGTGTTGTCGCTGGTGCGTCTCTACGACTCCCAGTCGAAGGCCGATATCGCGCGCCGTAGCGGCCTTTCGGCACAGACGGTCTCGGTCATCATGCGTGCACTCGAGAAGGAAGGACTGCTATCCCGCGGAGAGCCAGTGCGCGGACGCGTCGGCCAGCCGTCCATCCCGATGCGGCTCAATCCCGATGCGGTCTACTCCTTCGGCGTGAAAATGGGCCGGCGCAGCGCCGATCTCGTTCTGATGGATTTCGTCGGCCGCATCCGGATGCAGAAGCGACAAATCTATGCTTATCCGCTGCCTGAGGAGTTTATGGATTTCATCACGTCCGGGATCCAGGAACTGGAAGGCAGGCTTGATGCCGAACAGCGCAGCCGCATAGCCGGGATCGGGATCGCCGCACCCTTCGAACTCTGGAATTGGGAGGAGGAGGTCGGATCGCCGAAGGGCGCGATGGACGTCTGGCGCGATGTCGACCTGCAGACCGAGGTCGCCGCGCGCGTCTCCTACCCCGTGTTTCTGCAGAACGATGCGACCAGCGCTTGCGGCGCTGAGCTGGTCTTCGGCATCGGCCCCTCATATCCCGACTTCGTCTACTTCTTCATCGGCTCCTTCATCGGCGGCGGCATCGTACTCAACTCTGCTATCTTTTCCGGACGTACTGGCACGGCGGGCGCGATCGGCCCTCTTCCCGTCCGCGGCAAGAACGGCGAGACCCTCCAGCTTCTGGAGGTCGCTTCCATCTTCGTGCTTGAAAACATGCTGCGCGAACGCGGGATCGATCCGCAGCCGCTCTGGTATTCCGCCGATGACTGGATCGACTTCGGCGAGCCGCTCGAGGAATGGATACAGGACACGGCAAAGGCACTCGCCCAGGCAATCGTTGCCGCCGCATCCATCATTGACTTCAGCGCAGCAGTCATCGACGGAGGCTTTCCCGCCTGGGTGCGCGAACGGCTGGTCAAGGCGACGATTACGCAAGCCGACAAGCTCGATCTTCAAGGCGTGGTCATGCCCGACATCATCGAAGGAGCGGTCGGCTCGCAGGCGCGCGCCATCGGCGGCGCAAGCCTGCCGATCTTCGCGCGCTATCTCACCGATCAGAACGTACTCTTCAAGGAGGTCGAGAATGCTGAAGGGACTTAACCCGCTGCTCAGCCCGGAATTGCTTGCGACATTGCGCGGCATGGGCCATGGCGACGAAATTGCCATCGTCGACGGCAACTATCCCGGCGTCGAGCATGCGCGGCGGCTGACCAGGCTCGACGGCCATGGAATCATCGCCGTTCTCGACGCTGTTCTCAGCGTATTCCCGATCGACGATTTCGTGCAGGACGCGATCTTCCGCTCAACGGTGAAGGCAGACCGCGACAAGCTCGACCCGGTGCATGAGGAAATGATCGATTGCTGCGCTCGGCACGAGCCGCATCGGAAGGTGGTACCGCTCGTTGGCCAGGACTTCTACGGCCGCGTGCGCGCCGCCCACGCCATCGTCCAGACCAGCGAACCGCGGCTCTACGCCAACATCATCCTGCGCAAGGGCGTGATCTATCCGCGGACGGGAGACCCTGCCCACTCCAAGGGAGAGGTGGACCCGTTCGTCTACTGAGCCTCAGATCTCACCCGCGGACGGACCCCAGACGTCGGTCAGAGCGAAGCCGCCGGGATGCGGGTCGAAGGGATCGAGTGCTACCTGCGAGAGACCGAAGGTGAAGCCGCGACCGGCGATCGTCGGAATGACAGCAGGTCGTCCCGCAACCGTCGTCTCCGCCAGCAGCCCGACCTCGAATTCGGAATCGATGATCGACCGCGACTTGAAAACGTCGCCGACCTTCGCCTTGCCGCGAGCATGCTGTGCCGCGAGATTGGCGGAATTGCCCGTGCCGCAGGGTGAGCGATCGGCCCGGCCGGGCCACATGGTCGTGCAGGTTCGCACGGTGCCGTCCGCCTCGACGTCGCGGAACATCACATAGGCCACACCCGAAATCGCTGGAATCTCGGGATGCACGACCTTGGTGCTGAGATTGATCTGTTCCTTCAGGATCATACCGGCCTGAACGAGTGCGGCGGCATTCGCCTTCTCGATCGTCAGGTTGATCTGGCCGACGTCGACCAGGGCGTAGAAGATACCGCCGTAGCAGAGGTCAGCCTTGATCTTTCCCCATTTTGGCGTGTCGATTTCCACGTCCAGTTCGTGCACGAAGGACGGGACCATGGTCAGCTTCACCTTCTCGCAGCGCCCGTCGCGGCAGGTTGCCGTCGCCTTGACGAGGCCGGCCGCGGTTTCCAGCGTGACGATGGTTTCCGGCTCTTGCATCTCTACGATGCCCGCCTCCAGCAGGGCTGTGGTCACGCAGATCGAATTCGACCCCGAGCTCGCATGCGCCTGATCCGGTTGCAGGATGATGAAGGCTGCATCTGCGTCCGGGTGTTTCGGCGGAAGCAGAAGATTGACGGAGCCGATCGGCGCGCCGCGCGGCTCCAGGCAAAGGAAGCGACGCAGCTCCTGGCCTTTCGGATCGGTGTTCAACCAGTGCAGCTGTGCGGCCACCGTATCGCCGGGGATCTTCGGAACGCCGCCGATTGCGACCCTTCCGATTTCACCTTCGGCATGAACGTCCAGAAGCTGGATCGTGCGTTTCCATCTCATCGGCTAACTCCAGGCATAGATGACGCGTAATGCAAGAACTCCGCGCTTCCGAAACAGGACAGGTGCGAGGTTTCCTAGAGCATTCCGCTTTTCCTCGAATTTGCGAAAACGCTCTATCCCTTTGTTTTTACGCAATTCCGAACGCAAAACCGCTGCGCACTTTTGCTGGAATTGCGCTAGTATCGGTTGATGCGAAAGGGCTTCATATCGACGGCGGGTCTCTTTCCCATGACCATATCGGCGATCAGCTGCGCTGTCGTCGCAGAATAGGTGAGGCCGAGATGTCCGTGGCCGGTCGCATACCAGACGCCTTGCATCTTCGACGACGGCGAGATGATCGGGATCGTATCCGGAAGCGCCGGGCGATGTCCCATCCACTCCGTCGTCTCCTCGACCTGCAAACCCGGTATCGCGCGCTGCGCATGGCGAACAAGTAAGCGCGGACGCCGGAAATCCGGCGCTGCATCAAGGCCGGCGAGCTCGACGTTGCCGCCGACCCTGATCCCGCCGGCAGTGGGTGTAATCATGAAGGCGCGATGCGGCCAGATCACCGCGTAGCGCATGGAAACGCCGGGCTTCATGATCTGCGTGTGGTAGCCACGCTCGGTCTCCATCGGAATGGGCTCACCAAGCTTTTCGGCTAGGACGCGGGTGTGTACGCCGGCCGCGAGAATCACGCGATTGGCGGCAATCCGTTGCCCGCTTTGAAGGAGCACGACCGCAGTGCCATCGCCGCTCCGTTCGATGTTGCGGACGGCACCGGATACAAAGCTCGCTCCATGCGCGCGTGCGCAATCGGCGAGCTTGACAACGAGGTCGTAGGGGTTGCGGATCGACTTGTTGTCGGGCAGCAGCACAGCCTTGGAGATCGACGGCGAAAGCGCCGGTTCCAGCGCGCGAATGTCGCCGCCACTCAACACGTCGAAGTCGAAGCCGTGTCGCCGCATCATGTCGATGTGGCCGCGGTCGCTCGCGAATTCGGCCTCGGTCTCATAGATGGCGAGGCAACCTTCTTCCGTCATCAGCTCCGGAGCGCCGATCGCCGACAGCATTGTGCGAAAATCGGCGAGCGCGTTGCGGGAGAGGCTCATGCCCGCGTCCTCGATCTGACGCAGCCTGGACGGTCTCCCGGCAGCAATAAAGCGCAGGAACCATGGCAGCATCTTGACTGCATAGGAGGGACGCAGCCAGACCGGCCCCTCGGGATCGAGCAACCAGGCCGGAATCTTGCGCCACGTCGTGGGGCCTGAGCCTGCGGCAAAGTCGAGCGCGATACTTGCCATGTTGCCGTAGGAGGTGCCCCGTCCCGGTTCCCCCTTGTCGATCAGGGTCACCTGCAGGCCTCGGCGCTGAAGTTCAAAGGCGATCGCCGCCCCAACCACGCCTGCACCGACCACTGCGACCGTCTGCTTCTTCTCTTCCACCATGTCATAGCCCATCGCGGTTGCGCCAGTCCACCGCCTCGAACTCTGATATATCAGATTGGCGGCTGTTGCCTACCGAAATTTTACCGGGCGGGCAGCCCCTGCCCCGACACAATCGCAGACCGAGCCCGCGTTGTTTTCGACCGACCGGCCGAGACGCGTCAACTGTGCGTCGCAATTCCGCCGGGCGCGGGTCGAAAATCGCAATCGGCCTACTCACAGCGATACTCGCCGCACTGTCAACCGTCTGCGCAGTGCCCATTGCGACTGCGTGACGAAGGACGGGTTGCCTGCGATCGGCTCTGCACGAAATCTCAGACCTGGTACAGGGGCTGATGTGCCTCGACAACGGCGAGACCGGCGTCGGGCGCATCGGCAACCGAGCATTGAGGGGAGAATGAAAAAAGCCCGGTGCGGGAGGAGGTGCACCGGGCTCTTGATCCTGACTGACAACTGGGAGGAGGAGTGTTGCCAGTCCGATGAAGGAGCGCTGGGAGGAGGAGTGCGCTGCCTTCGAAGTCATTAATAGCCAATTGTTTCGATCAGGAATAGGGAAATTACCGCAATGCAGCAATGCGATAAACGCATGGCTCAACTTCGAGATTTTCCGAAAAAGCCTCATTTTGCAGCAATTTTGACCACCCGATCAAGGAATCAGGCAAAATGCGCCCGCACTAAGTCGAGATGCTCAGGATCGGCCATTCCGCGTCGCGATTTGACGAAGCCGCCAATATTGCCGCCGACGAAATAGCGGCCCCTGCCTGCTTGAGGAACAGCACCATCCACGTCAATAACGGGGCAGCGCGGCGGGCGGAAATCGCTCGGCGGTGCAAAACTGTTATTGCAGAAGGGCTCGCGCTGATAGCTGCGCGAAACGGCCAACGGCGCTCCGAAGGCCCCCGGAGGATACCAAAAACCATCGCCATAGCAGCGATAGACCGCACGCTGCGCGCGCGATCCCGCGGTAGTCGTTGAGGAAACCGACCCTTAGGGATGCAATCTCGACGATGGCATCGCGAAAACAGCGATCACAGCTGCTGCATCCGTCTGCGCAAAGGGGGCATCATCGTGACCATCGCCATCCATTTCGAAGGCGATCTGTTGTCACGCATTTTAAATGGGTCGCAAAAACGATATGCCCACGGGATTGCGGCAGCATCACCGACAGTTGAAGGCGCCGGTGCAAGAAAGGCGACCAAAAAAGCCGCCTTTCTTCTCGAATGGCGACCGCGATCAGAAGCCATTGTCGCACGGCATGCTACCATCGCCGTTGGTGCCGCCGAACGTGCTTTGGCAGTAGCTCTGCCTATGCATCGGCACGGCCGCTGCCGGGCGCGCGCCGATCGAGCCGGTGGTCCCGGTATCGACCCCAAAGGCTGCGAGCGGGTACCAATAGCCGTCAGAGTGACGACGCATTCCAGGGCGTTCGGTCCGAGAACCCTGATACCCATGCCAATAAGCGGGATGAGGCTTGTACTGCACCAATTCAATGTTCGCGGGGGTCGAAAGCGGGACGGACTGCACGGGCGCAGCCTGCGCTGGGACGATGCACGATAGAGCTGCCAGAGCACCAGCTGGCAAGGCGGTCGAAGCAAAACGGAGCATTTGCATGATAAACCCTCCTTCCGGACTTACAGAAGGAAAATGCTGTTTCAGCTTGCAAAGTTCCACGATCACACGCGACCTCCAACACTCGTGATCAGAGGCGATTGCGCGTGATGATGCTCGGCTGCAAGGTCCTACTGGTCGTAGATGGCGCGGTAGCCTTGGCTGGACATGCAGGTCAGGTATTGGCGGTGGGCCGCCGCTCTGGCCTGCGCCTCCTCGTTGGCAGCGTCAACTGGATAGCGGGCCATCTGCGCGCGCAACTCGTACTGTTTGATCGCTTCGCGGTACATGAAATTCCCGTCTCTCGTGCAGATATTGTGGGCGAAACCCGGCGCATTTAGCGGCGGATCGGTCAGTGCAACGGGGACGAGGATTGGCGCGTTGGCATGATCGACGCAGCCGGCAAGCGCGGCGAGCCCCGCGCCAAGTGCAAGCGCCCGAACCATCTTACTCAGCATGCATTCCCTCCGGCCTTGCGCCACGACGTTGCCTGCCCAGCGGACAGCGAGGCGCCACCATCACCGCGCAACATTGCGCCAGGCTAGTGCAGACGCAGCAGGCCAATCGAACCGGTAGACTGGAGCGCTTAGTGCACAACGGGAGGGATGCAAACCGTGGTGCCGGCGGCACCGGCCGACCCCGACCTAACCCCGGTCACCAATAAATGCTGACACGACGCTCATGCTGGCTTTGCATGACGACGTCGTCAACCAGCTTTCAGCCCAGAGGTCGCATCAACCAAAAAGTTTTCAAGAAAAAATGGCGCACCCGAAGAGATTCGAACTCCTGACCCCCAGATTCGTAGTCTGGTGCTCTATCCAGCTGAGCTACGGGTGCGTAACCGGAAACGGCTGTACCGCTTGGTTGGCGGTTCTCTAAAGGGTCCTTTGGGGGAATGCAATAGGGTTTCTGAAAAAATCGCGAGATTGATGCCGGAGCCGCCGGGATGCGGAAATTACATCACTTTTCAAGGTGGGTGCGGCTGCGGTAGTCCTCCAGCGAAACCGGACGATCCGGAATTTCGATGCGAAACTGTGTTCCGACAGTGGGCTTTTCCACAAGCGCGATCGTTCCGCCGTGGGCAAGAACGAGCTCACGCGCAATCGCCAGCCCAAGCCCCGTGCCGCCCGAACGTGCCGAGCCGCGGAAAGCGGCAAAGAGGTTCTGCCTCGCCTTTTCAGGCATGCCGGGGCCGGTATCGTCGACCGTTATACTGACGACACTGCCCACCCGCTGGGCGGATATGGTGATGCGCCTGGCGACTTCGGGATCGCCTGGCCCTGTCGCCGCCGTCAAAGCCTGCACCGCGTTGCGGCAGAGGTTGTGGATGACGCGGAAGAGCTGTTCGTTGTCGGCATCGACCTCGATTTCAGGCCCGATCTGCTCGACGAATTCGACACCGCTTTGCACGTCGATCGCCAGCATGTCCTTAACATCCTCGACCAGGACGGAAAGTTGCAGCCTGCGCCGACGCGGCGCCGATTCGCTGGCCTGGCCGTAGGACAGCACCTCGGTTGTATAGCCCACGGCGCGGTCTATGGTCCGCAGCAGCTTGGGCGCCAAGCGCTTGACCAAGGGGTCGTCGACATCTGCGAGCCGGTCCGACATCAACTGCGCCGAGGCAAGAATGTTTCGCATGTCGTGATTGATCTTGGAGACGGCAAGACCAAGGGCGGCAAGATTTTTCTGCTGCTTCAGCGTTTTCTGCAGTTCCGTCTGCATGGCGGTCAGATGCCTGCCGGCAACGGCGAGCTCGTCGCGCCCGCCGTCACCGACGAAAACGTGACCCGGGTTTTCCGGGTCGGCGGAAAATTGCTGCATGCTGCCCGTCAGCTTGCGGATCGGGCGGATCAAAATGCGGTTGATCGCAAAGAAAACGAGCGTGGCGGTGAAAAGCGAAATCAGGATCGACAGCAGAAACACATTGCGCGAATAGACGAGCATCGCATTGCGCAGATACTTGTCCTTCATCACCACTTCGACGCCGGTGTTGGTATCCTGCACGGGACCGTAAACACGGATCATCCGGTTGCCACCGAAAATCAGCGTATCCAGGGCGTCGCGGATTGCGGTCAGCGCCGGCACATCCGTTAAGTCGTATTGCTCGTCGACGGAGGTCGGCATATCCGCGGTTGCCAGCAACCGCGAGGTGCCGTCCTTGCGCAGTACGATGGCCTTGGTCCCGGTCGCCTCGAGCGTTTCCTTCTGCAGAGCGCGCGGCAATTCGACCGGCTGCAGACCATCGATGACGATCGCGGCGGCGGCGGCGGCGTTCAATCTCTCGTCCAGCCAGCGAAGGCGCATGCTGGCGACCGACGGAAAGAATATCAGCACTTCAGCAAGCATGATGCAAACGACCGTCAGCCAGAGAAGCTTGCCGGAAAGCCCGCTGAATTTGCCTGAGCCGCTGCGTGTGGGTGCGCCGGCCTCCGAGGTCGACATGGGGTTTTCAGGAAGATTGTCGGCTTGATCTCGGGCTCGCATCGTCTCTTGTCCGCTCGGCGCCAGGCGCCATGCCAAGTCTCTATACTAGCCCATAAGAGTGCGCTTTCAAATCTCCGCGAGCAGAGGCACGTCGCCGCAACGGAAAACGCCGCCCGGAGGCGGCGTTTCCGTGTCGGATCGGAGGGATCAGAACTCTTCCCAGCTTTGGTCGGCAACGGCGGCGTTGCCGTTGAAGGCGCGCGCGACGGTGCCCATGGCGCGGCGGGCCGGAGAGGCGACGGCGCGATGTTCCTGATGGCGAGCGACGGCGACAGGCGCTACCGGCGCGTTCGACACCTTGAAGCGTGAGATAAGGCGCACGAGGCCATCGGCTTCGCCAGAGAGCTTGTGCGTCGCGGCGGAGGTTTCTTCCACCATTGCGGCGTTCTGCTGAGTCACCTGGTCCATCTGGTTGACGGCGGTGTTGACTTCCTTGAGGCCAGTCGCCTGTTCCTTGGCGGCTGTTGCGATCGAATGGATGTGGTCGTTGATCGCGTTGACGCGCCGTTCGATCTGCGACAGCGCTTCGCCGGTGGCCTGGACCAGCTTGACGCCGACCTGCACTTCGTCGCCGGATTTGGTGATCAGGCCCTTGATATCCTTGGCGGCGGTTGCGGAACGCTGTGCGAGCTCCCGGACTTCCTGTGCAACGACTGCAAAGCCCTTGCCGGCTTCGCCTGCGCGTGCTGCCTCGACACCTGCATTCAGCGCCAGCAGGTTGGTCTGGAACGCGATCTCGTCGATCACATTGATGATCTGGCTGATCTCGCGGGAAGCCTGCTCGATGCGGCCCATGGCGTCGACGGCATTGCGGACGACGACACCCGACTTGCCGGCATCGTCCTTGGCTTCGGAGACCATGACGCTGGCTTCCTGGGCCCGTTCCGTCGAGTTGTTGACGACGGCAGTGATCTCGTCGAGCGCCGCAGAGGTCTCCTCGAGAGCGGCTGCTTGCTGTTCGGTGCGCTTGGAGAGATCGTCACTGGCCGAACGCAGCTCGTTGGTGTTGCCGTGGAACCCTTCGGCCGTTTCGCGAACCTCTCGCATGGTCGTCTGGAGCGTCGCGAACGTGCTGTTGACGTTGTGCTGCAGCTCGGCGAAGGCGCCCTGGAAATTGCCCCGCATCGTCTGGGTCAGATCGCCTTCCGACAGACTTGCGATAACGCGGCGGGTTTCGCCGACGCCACCGTCGACGCTCGACAGCAGATGATTGATGTTGCCCGCAAACTGGTTGAGGTTCTCGTCGCCGTAGTCCTTGTCGATGCGGCGGCTAAAATCGCCGGCGGCAGCGGCGGCAACGACCACCGACATGCTTGATTGCAGATCGTCGCTCTTGGCGCGCATGGCGGCTTCCTGCGCATTCATGCGGCGCACGGCCAGACCATTTTCCTTGAAGACGGCGACGGCTGCGGCCATCTCGCCGATTTCATCCTGACGGCCGGCAAAGGGCACCTCGGCATTGAAGTTGCCATCAGCGACTTCCTTGATCGCGTCGGTGACCTTTTTGATCGGGCGGCTGAGCTGGATGGTGCCGATGTAGAAGCCCATACCGACCCCAACGGCGATACCGACGCCGGTGATCCCGAGGACCAGCCAGAGAATCGAAGCACGCGAGCTCTCGACCTGCACGTTGACGGCGTCGAGGGTAGCCTTGTCCGTTGCGACGACCGCATCGATCTCGGCCTGGAAGGCCTTTCGGTTTGCACGGTTGGCGTCGTTGTTGCCTTGATCGTTGGCGGCCTGAGGGCTGACCTCGGTACCGAGACGCGCAGTCTCTGCGCGGAAGGCGCGGAATTCCTTGGCGCGATCACCCAACTTGGTAAAGGCGTCTTTCTGTTCTGCCGGAACCAGCGGCGCCCAAGATGCGATAACGTTGTCGATCTGGTCGAGATCCGTCAGCAGACCCTTGGCGAACGCCCCCGCTTCCTTCGTCGATGGCGCACCATAGATACCGCGGGCCTCCATGACGGTCGCCGTCACGAAGCGGTTGAGGCGCTCGCCGGCATAGGCGCGCTCTGCCGCATCCTCGTAGGCAGAGAGGTTCTGGTCGTACTGATGCACCGCCCACAATGCCGTCCCACCGATAAGCAGCGCGACGCCGCACATGGCCGAGACGAGTAGATTGATCTTACCGCGAATTTTCAAAGGATGACCCCCTGGAACTGATGACGCGCCGGGAAAGCTATCCGGCTGATAGCTAAATTTGACCTAAATAAATTAACGTGAGATTTCCGATGTTTGGTCGCGACACTACAAAAAATTACCCGTACTTAGTCATCAGCACGCCGTTTTTTTCGTTCAGTGGACGGCCGAGGCCAAATAATGCGCGTATCGGTTGAAACTGGAGAATAAATTCGCGCACTCTGACGACTTGCCCGCAGTCACAAACCTTAACGGGGTCGGCGGGGTTTTTGCCGTGCAAATATGGCAAATCCGGAAATTTCTGGCCATAATTGACTTTCGCGACCTTCATCCGTATAAGCCGCCGCACGTCCGGTCATACTAGGCATTTCATAGCCTCGATCGTTCGAAAAACAACGCTCCTTGCTTTATGCAAATTCAAGAAGGGCCGCACTCCGCGGTGTTTAAAATAAATGAAGCGTACCTACCAACCATCTAAGCTTGTTCGCAAGCGCCGTCACGGTTTCCGTGCACGTATGGCTACCAAGGGCGGCCGCAAGGTCATCGTTGCTCGCCGCGGCCGCGGCCGCAAGCGTCTTTCGGCTTAAGCCGGAATTGCCCGATAAGATGGCGGGCGAATTGACGACGAAAGACCCCAAAAACACTGCCGGGCGGCTGAAAAACCGCCCGCAGTTTCTTGCTGTTCGCAATGGCGAAAAACGCAGAGGCGGCTTCTTCCTGCTCGAGGTTCTCGACCGGAAAGAACCCGAGACCGAAGCCCGAGTCGGCTTCACCGTCACCAAGAAACACGGCAACTCGGTCGAAAGAAACCGCATGAGGCGGCGCCTTAAAGAGGCGGTGCGACTTCATGCAGGGTTTGCAATGCAGCCCGGACACGACTATGTGGTTGTCGCGCGAAGGGACGTGCTCAAAGCAACCTTCACAGAATTAGCCGCAGAGCTCAAAGCTCGCGTCGAGACAAAGCCGAAACACAAGCGGTCCGGAGACGGCCGCCCCAGGAACGTATGATGCAAAACAACCGCAACTACTTCATTGCGATCGCTCTCTCCGTGCTGATCGTTCTCGGGTGGCAATTCCTGTATATGAACCCGCGCATCGAAGCTCAGCGCAAGGCCGAGCTTGCCCAAAAGGCGCAGCAGCACTCCGAGCAGACGCAGACGCAGACGCAGACACCAGCAGCCGGCGGCGCGACGACCGCGCAGACGAACGGCACAGCTCCGACCGGCCAGGCTCCGGCCACCACCTCGCTTGCCGATGCGCTTGCCAAGAACCCGCGTGTAGCGATCGACACGCCGGCGCTTTCCGGCTCCATCAACCTCGCCGGCGCTCGCCTCGACGACCTGAAGCTCAAGGGCTACCACGAGACCGTTGACGACTCGAGCCCGATCATTACCCTCTTCAGCCCGTCTGAAACCAAGGATGGCTACTTTGCCGAGCTCGGCTACGTCGGCGACGATGCCACCGGCAGCGTTCCAGGCCCATCCACCGTGTGGACGGCGCCGCAAGACGCGAAGCTGACCGAGAAGGCTCCGGTCACGCTGACCTACACCAACGACAAGGGCATCACCTTCGCCCGCACGATCTCCGTCGACGAGCACTATATGTTCACCGTCACGGACAAGGTCACCAACGCCGGCCAAGCCCCGGCGGCGCTTTCCTCCTATGGCCGCGTAACACGCTACAACAAGCCGGCGGTCGCTTCGACATACGTGCTGCACGAAGGCTTCATCGGCGTCATCGGCGACAGCCTCATCGAGAGCAAGTACGCAGCCGTCGAAAAGGAAGCTGTCGCGCCGGCAACGGCAACAGGCGGCTGGCTCGGGATCACCGACAAGTACTGGGCAGCAACGATCATTCCGCCGCAGCAGACGGCCTATGACGCGCGCTTCAGCCACTTCACCGACGGTCAGCCGCGCTTCCAGGCCGATTACAAGCAGAATGCGGTCACCGTTTCGCCGGGCCAGTCGGTCGAGCTCAAGAACCTCGTCTTTGCCGGTGCCAAGGAAGTTCCCGTCATCGACGGCTATGAGAAGACTTATTCGATCCCGAAGTTCGACCGCCTGATCGACTGGGGCTGGTTCTACTTCCTGACGAAGCCGATGTTCCGGCTGATGGACTTCTTCTTTCGCTACTTCGGCAACTTCGGCGTCGCGATCCTGATGACGACCATCGTCGTCAAGGCGCTTTTCTTCCCGCTCGCCAGCAAGCAGTACGCTTCCATGGCGAACATGAAGCGCGTGCAGCCGAAGATGGAAGAGCTCAAGGCCAAGTTCGGCGACGACCGCATGGCCCTGCAGCAGGCGACGATGCAGCTTTACAAGGAAGAGAAGATCAATCCGATTGCCGGTTGCTGGCCGATCGCGCTTCAGATCCCGATTTTCTTCTCGCTGTATAAGGTGATCTACATCACCATCGAGATGCGTCATGCGCCGTTCTTCGGCTGGATCCAGGACCTTTCGGCGCCCGATCCGACCTCGTTCATCAACCTCTTCGGCCTGCTGCCGTTTGCGGCTCCGACCTTCCTGCATCTTGGCGTCTGGCCGCTGATCATGGGTGTAACGATGTTCGTGCAGATGCGCATGAACCCGACGCCGCCGGATCCGACACAGGCGATGATCTTCAACTGGATGCCGCTGGTCTTTACCTTCATGCTGGCAAGCTTCCCGGCCGGCCTCGTCATCTACTGGGCTTGGAACAACACGCTCTCGGTGATCCAGCAGGGCGTGATCATGCGCCGGCATGGCGTGAAGATCGAGCTCTTCGACAATCTGAAGGGCCTGTTCCGGCGAAAGCCGTCGCCAACGGAAAAGTAACGAAAGCCCCGCTTCGGCGGGGCTTTCTCTTTTCTGCCCACCGGTTGACAAAATCACCCGAAACCTGAATGCCATAGGTTCATTGGATTTGGACGCGCTGGAAAAGGCCGAATGACCGATAACAACGACAAGCCGCTCTTCGGGCGTCCGTGGATATTCATCCGCGGCGTGCCTTCCCTGAAATTCCTGCCGCCGGAGGGACCGATGGAGGTTGCGTTCGCCGGCCGCTCGAATGTCGGCAAGTCGTCGCTGATCAACGCGCTCGTCGGCCACAAGGGGCTGGCGCGCACGTCCAACACGCCTGGGCGCACGCAGGAGCTCAACTACTTCGTGCCCGAGGGATATTCCGGCGAAGGCGGCGATCTTCCGCCGATGGCGCTGGTCGACATGCCGGGCTACGGCTATGCGCAGGCGCCGAAGGAGCATGTGGACGCGTGGACGAAGCTTGTGTTCGATTACCTGCGCGGCCGTGCAACGCTAAAGCGCGTCTACGTACTAATCGACAGCCGCCACGGGATCAAGAAGAACGACGACGAGGTCCTGGACCTGCTCGACAAGGCCGCCGTCTCCTATCAGGTCGTGCTGACCAAGACCGACAAGATCAAGCCGCCGGCGGTGACGAAGCTGCTCGCCGACACGGCCGAAAAGGTCAAGAAGCGCCCGGCCGCCTATCCGGGCATCATCGCCACCTCATCCGAAAAGAGCGAGGGCCTGGATGATTTGCGCGAAGCGATAGCGCAGACCGTCGGCATCGCCAACTGGAAGTGAAAGAGGCGCCCCGGGATGGAAGAGGGCGCCTCTAAAGGCTGCCTGTACTCGATTACATCTTTGGCAGCAGAACCTTATCAACGACGTGGATGACGCCGTTCGACTGCTTCACGTCGGCAATCGTCACATGCGCCACGCCGCCGCTCTCGTCGGTGAGCGCGATCTTGCCCATGCTTTCCTTGGCCTTGAGCACGCAGCCGCCGACCGTCTTGATGTCGTGTTCGCCACCGTCATCCTTGATCATCTTGGCGACCGTCTTGGACATGGCGTCCGCGGCAACGACGTGGCAGGTCAGGATCTTGGTGAGCTTGACCTTGTTCTCGGGCTTCAGCAGCGTATCGACCGTGCCGGCGGGGAGTGCCGCGAAGGCTTCGTTGGTCGGTGCGAAGACGGTGAACGGGCCCTTGCCCTCAAGCGTCGAGGCGAGACCGGCTGCCTTGACGGCCGCAACCAGCGTCGTGTGATCCTTCGAGTTCACCGCATTCTCGACGATGTTCTTCGTCGGATACATTGCGGCCCCACCAACCATGGGGTTCTTGGCCTGCGCAGCGATAGCGAGTGCGGACACGGCAGTTGCAAGCGCGATGGTGCGCAGTGCGGACTTGATCATGATTGTTCTCCTCTTGCGTCCGTTGGCAGATCGTTGGCCGAATGCCTAAGCCCTGCCCGGACATGAGGATCTACGAGGCGGCGGCAAAAAGAGTTTCAGAGAAAAAAATCTACCGCCTGTGCGCACTGCCGCTGGCGACGATCGGCCCGGTGGCCTGCCCCGTCGGCGAGCCGCCGAAGGGCTCGAGGCTGACGGCAAATGTGGTTCCATCGCCGATGCCGCTGCGCATGTCGGCCGGAACGACAAGCTCGCCGGTCTGCCCCGGCGGGAAGATGCCAAGCGACTTCGGCGCGCCCGTTGCCGGCACCATCCAGAGTTCGAGGGATTTCTCCTCAGGCTTGCCGGCAGCAACCGGGATGATCTTCATACGGCCGCTTTGGGCCTCGTAGGATGCGAGCAGGTTGACCTGGCTGCCCGGTGCAGACATCTCGGCTACGAGCGGCGCACCTGGCTTCGGAGGAGAGACCGCCGCAAAGGCGAGCACGAGTGCGGCGGCGGTCAGCAGAAGGGATGCGGCTGTGAGCGACCGCCAGAAGAGCACCGAATTCCAAAGACCGTGGTTAGGCACTGAGGCTCTATCGGGTGAGCCGAACAGGCGTGCCTCGACCTGCTTGAAGGTTTCCTGACTTGGAGTGACGACATCATAGTCGTCGTTGAAGGTAGACAGATTGGCTTCCCACCGGCTGACGATGGCGGCGAACGGACGGTCGCGGCGCATGCGCTCTTCCACCACCTGCCGGTCCTTGAAGGAGAGAACGCCGAGCACATATTCGCCTGCGAGCACTTCGTCGCGGGAACGGCCGCCTTTGCTTTGATCCGACGATGTCATCGTTCCATGCACTCTCTCAGCTTTAGGAGGCTGCGCCGCAGCCATGTGCGCATCGTATTCAAAGGTACGCCGAACTGAGCGGCCAGCTCCAGATAGCTCAGTCCTTCGACATAGGCCCTTCGCACTGCCACCGCCCGATCAGCTTCCAACTCTTCCATGCAGGTGTCAATCCGCCTTCCTTCATCCCGGATCATTGTCCGCTCCTCTGGATTGAGTTCGCCGTCGGCAAGGTCGTACGCGCTATCCAGTTCGTCAGCGACGGGTTTGCGGCTGCGCAGCGCATCAATCGCCTGGTTGCGCGCAATTGCTGCCAGCCAGGACGACGGCGCGCCCGTGGTGGCCGCAAAAGCCGAGGCGCGCTGCCAGATCTTGATATAGACTTCCTGCAGTGCCTCCTCTGCCTCTGTGCGGTCGTTCAAAATACGCAGGCAGATCGAAAAAAGTTTCGGCCCGGTGTCGCGATAGAGTGCTGCGAAGGCTTTGCGGTCGCCAATGGCAACGCGGCCGATCAGTCCTGCGATTTTCTCGCTCGTCATGCCGTGCCTCTTCCCTGTGCTGTCGCCTGAGTAAGGGCGGTGCGCAGCACGTGACACGCCGCCCTTGTACGAGCAGATACGGTAAACTAATGCGGTCTGGATTATTCCATCTGTCAAAAACTTGGGATAAAAGGCCGCAACCAATTTCCGCGGGGTATCCATGATCGAGACCGAAAGTGAAACTCAGGCACGCCTCCTGGCTAAGGCACTGCCGTTCATGCAGCGTTACGAGAACAAGACGATTGTCGTGAAATACGGCGGCCATGCCATGGGCAATCCCGAGCTCGGCAAGGCTTTCGCCAGCGACATCGCGCTGTTGAAGCAATCCGGGGTGAATCCGATCGTCGTCCACGGTGGCGGGCCGCAGATCGGCGCGATGCTGACGAAGATGGGGATCGAATCGAAATTCGAGGGTGGCTTGCGCGTCACCGACGCCCAGACGGTCGAGATCGTCGAGATGGTGCTTGCCGGCTCGATCAACAAGGAGATCGTGGCGCTAATCAACCAGACGGGCGAATGGGCGATCGGCCTTTGCGGCAAGGATGGCAACATGGTCTTCGCCGAAAAGGCGCGCAAGACCATCAAGGACCCCGATTCCAACATCGAGAGGGTTCTGGACCTCGGCTTCGTCGGCGAAGTCGTCGAGGTCGACCGGACGCTAATCGACCTGCTTGCGCGTTCGGAAATGATCCCGGTCATCGCGCCGGTGGCTCCCGGGCGCGACGGCGCGACCTACAACATCAATGCCGACACATTTGCCGGCGCCATCGCCGGTGCGTTGAACGCCACGCGCCTGCTGTTCCTCACCGATGTTCCCGGTGTGCTCGACAAACAGGGCAGCTTGATCAAGGAACTCTCCGTTTCCCAGGCACACGCTCTGATCGCCGACGGCACGATCTCCGGCGGCATGATCCCGAAGGTCGAGACCTGCATCGATGCCATCAAGGCAGGTGTAGAGGGCGTCGTCATCCTGAACGGCAAGACCGCCCATTCGGTCCTGCTCGAAATCTTCACCGAGCATGGCGCCGGAACGCTGATCGTTCCCTAACCAGACGATAGGGCATTTCCGCTTTTCCTCGGCATTGCGCTAGCCCGCGACGGCAAAGACCGCCGCAGCGTCCTGCTTCAGCTTTTCCATCATTGCCCGGTATGGCCCCGGACCATAGCTGACGCGGCCGACGCCAAGCTTTGCAAGAGTCTTCAGATCGGGAGTCCCCGGCCACATCATAATGTTGACCGGCAGTTCCGAGGCACGGCAGATCCTGTCGATCAAGCCTTCGTCGACCAGACCCGGCACAAAGAAGCCGCTGCCACCGGCGGCCGCGTAAGCCTTGCCACGCTCGATCGCCTCATCGACCAAGCCGGCATGCTTCGATTGGTCGCTCTCGGCGAGAAAGAGGTCGGTGCGCGCATTGATGAAGAAGGCGATGCCCTTGCTTTCAGCCGCGTCGCGAATCGCTCGGATGCGGGCTGCCTGCTTTTCAACGGCGTGCAGGCCGCTTCCGCCGACCACCCGATCTTCGAAATTGAGGCCTACGGCACCTGCGTCGATCAGCTTGGCGACATTGGCAGCCGCCCCGGCTGGCTCAGTCGAGTACGCCCCTTCGAAATCGACGGATAGCGGAAGGTCGTTGACTGCCGTGATCTGGCGCGCTACGGCCACCAAGGCGTCTAGCGGAATCCTCTCGCCATCCCCATAGCCCTGCGCCGCCGCGACCGACCAGCTGCCGGTCGCCAGCGCCTTGGCGCCTGCTTCGGTGACCGCCTTTGCGGTTCCTGCATCCCAGATGTTGTAGAGGACAACAGGGTTTCCCTTCCGGTGCAGCGCGCCGAACACCCCCGCCTTTTCCGCCTGATTCATTGCATTCCCTCCTCAAACAACCCCTTGGGCCTCATTTTTCCCTCATGCCGCAGAAGCCATTGCTTGCGCCATAGTCCGCCACCATAGCCTGTGAGCGATCCATCTGCACCGATCACGCGATGACAGGGAATGACGATGGCGATCTGGTTTGCGCCGTTGGCGCGGCCGACAGCGCGCACGACCTGCGGATTGTCCATCCCCCGGGCGAGGTCGCCGTAGGCGCGCGTTTCGCCGACAGGGATATTCATAAGCTTCGCCCAGACCTCCCGTTCGAAGGCGGTGCCGCCGCCGAGCGCCAGGGGCGTTCTGAAATCGGCGGATCGTCCTTTGAAATAGAGCCTAAGTTCGGCCTCGATCTGGTAGATTGGGGGGGGTCGCCCCGCGGCAACCCTCGAGCGCGTCTTGCGCTGCAGGCTTTCAAGCTCCGCCGGCAGCGCTTTGCGATCGTGAAACTCCAAAAGATGCAGATGGGTCCGATCGGCCACCGCCACCATCGGCCCGAGCGGCGTGTCGAACCAGTCCGCACACAGCAGCTCACGGTTCTGCGACATGACAGGCGCCGCACCGATCAGCCGCTGAAACGCGGCGCGGAAACCGCTGCTGGACTCGTAGCCCGCATCGAACTGCGCATCGATGACACGCGCGCCGCCAGCAAGCTGCCTTGCCGCCTCGCCGAGGCGGCGATAGCGTGCGATATCGAGGAAGGTCATGCCGAGCGACCGATTGAAGGTGCGTCGCACGGTCGAAGGGTCGTATCCCCTGCAGACCAGTTCGTCCTCCGTCCACCGCGCCGCCGGATCGCGATCGAGCGCTGCCAGCAATTCCTCGATGAGGGGCTCCTTGCCGGGCGGCTCCAGCGGCTTGCAGCGCCGGCATGGCCGGAACCCCGATTGCATGCAGGTGGCGATGGAATCGTAAAAGAGCGTGTTCTCCCGGTTCGGCTTGCGCGCCGGACAGGTCAACCGGCAGAAGACGCCTGTTGTCTTCACGCAGACATAGGCAAGGCCCTCATAGTCGGAGCTGCGGGCAATCAACGCATCGTAGAGCGTGTCTTCGTTGGGGAGGTCGAAAAGCATGTTGCTTTCTACCATTGGAGCCATTCTCTGTCCGCCGAAAATCGGGCGTCTATTTCATTCGGCGGCATCTATGACGCGAGGGCGCATACTGGTGGTGCGAGCCGGCAGGAGCATCGATTCTTCCTCCGGATCCTGCGGTGCGCCCCAGAATGCCTCGAGTGTCGGGCCGTTCTTCATCATCCGCCGCCGGGAAGGCGAACTCTGCAGCTCATGAAACCAGACGCGCCGTCCCATCTGCGTGTACTAGCGCATCGAATTCCGCTGCCCCGGATCGCGGTGAAGAGGATACGGATCAGCGCCTTCGGGCGCGTCTGTATCGCCACCTCGGGCGATTTCCCTGGCAAAGAGAACCGGATCGCGGTGGCGCCAGCGAGTCCAGCAGCCGCGCTGACCGCCGTAGTTGCAGAGATGCCGACAGCCACTGGAGAACTGCATCACCACCGCACGCTTGCCGCCCCAATAGCTGTAGCGGGTGTGGTCGATCAGCTCCCAACCGACGGGATAGCTGTCCAGCGACGCGATTGCCCGGGCGGTTGGGTTGCTAGGGGTTCGCCATCGCCGTCCAAAAAGGCGATGCCAGACACCGGTTGAAGCGGCTGGTCGCTTGCAATCGCATCGATCGGATTGACGACCGTCTCTTCGCCTTCGCCTCAGACCATCACGACGAAAACATCGGTGTCGGTCAGTCGCGCCAGTAATATGCCGGGAACACTCCACCATACGTAATGATGCGGACCGATGCAAAGGTCGACCGCCCTCGGGGGCACCGGCGTCGAGCCGGAATGGCCGATCAGAACGATGTCAGGCGATCGTCGGAGAACCTGGCGAATCTCGGCGATGGGCAGCGGGCCGAACTCCGCGTCGATCAGCACCACGTCATGTCCCGCACTATCAGCGGACCACCGATCGACAACAGCCCATGTGGCGGCAGATGGTGGTCGGGGATGCGGCTGCCGATTGCAGTGTGCTGCGAATTTATCAGAGCGATCTTCACTGGATATACCTCGGTCGCAGAGCCCGCAGAACAGACCCGCACGGCGGCATAAATCAGGCTTTATCGGCTTAAAGTTGATAATTTCCACGGCATTTTCGTGAAGGATGGCGTTTAAAGACTTTGGCATGGAACGCGAGCCGTGCCATAACGCCGCCATGACCAAGATAGACCGCACACCGACCAGATCCGATTTTTCGCACGTGACCGAGTGGGTGTTCGACCTCGACAACACGCTCTATCCCCATCATGTCAATCTCTTCGCGCAAATTGACAAGAACATGACAGCCTATGTCTCGGCGCTGCTGCAGATGGAGCGGGACGAGGCGCGCAAGCTGCAGAAGCAGTACTATCTGGAACACGGGACGACGCTGCAGGGTCTGATGATCCATCACGGCATAGATCCGAACGACTTTCTCGAAAAGGCGCATGCGATCGACTATTCGAGCCTGACCGCGCAGCCGGACCTGGGTGCGGCGATCAAGGCTCTTCCCGGCCGCAAGTTCATCTTCACCAATGGCAGCGTCAAGCATGCCGAGATGACGGCGGGCGCGCTCGGTATCCTCGAGCACTTCGACGACATCTTCGATATCGTCGCGGCCGACTTCGTGCCGAAGCCCGCGCAGGCGACCTACGACAAATTCACGGCGCTGCAGCGGGTCGAGACCGGCAAGGCGGCGATGTTCGAAGACCTGCCGCGCAATCTCAAGGTTCCGAAGGCTCTAGGCATGCAGACGGTTCTGCTGGTGCCGAACAATCTCGAGGAAACGGTCGTCGAGTGGTGGGAAAAAACCAGCGGCGATGACGACCACATCGATTTCGTCACCGACGATCTTGCTGATTTCCTTGGGAAGATTACTGCCTAGATTACGAAAGCTTCACCCAGCTTACCGATCTTTAATTGGGCAAGTTGCGGCGCCGGCCCTACTTTTCCCGTGTGATCCCAATGAGATTGCACACTGAAAGGAAACAGGATGTCTCGGAACAAGCTGATACTGGCCGCACTTTCCTCCATCTTGATCGTCGGCACCGCAGCCGGCACCAGCCTTGCCGCACCTCACGACAAGAAGCACCATCCGGCACGCGCGCACCCTGTGATGAACATGATGATGGGGGGCCCGCGCATGGCGGCCATGCGCGAGGTGATCTTCGTTCGAATGCTTCAACAGTTCGATACGAACAAGGACGGCCAAATCTCCAAGCAGGAAGCCAAGGACGGCATGGAGGCGATCTTCGTCGCGGTCGATACCGACAAGGACGGCTCGCTGACACCGGGCGAAATCCGTAAATACCGGGAAGCCCAGATGGCCAAGGCAAAGGCTCCCGCCGACGACATTGCCGATGATGACGGTGCACCCATGGCACCGCCTGCCGATTCAGACAGCGCGCAGCCCGCACCACCGCGAGGCGGTCCCAATGGCGGCCCGCATCGTGACGGAATGGAACGCGGCGGGATGATGCGCGGCATGATGATGATGCAGCGGATCGACACCGACGAAAACGGCCAGATTTCCAAGCAGGAAGCCGAAGCCGCGTTCGACAAGTTCTTCACGTGGATGGACCGCGACAAGGACGGCACGATCTCGATCGCCGACATGCCGGATCGCCCATTCCCGTAAGACAAAACTTACCGACAACGAAACCTGCCGCGATCGTTGCGGCGGGTTTTTCTAGTCGTGGTGCTCGTAGAAATCCTGGATGATTTTCCAGGCGGCATCGGCGGTATCGACGAAACTAATCAGATCGACGTCATCGGGCGCGATCGTGCCGAATTCCGCCAGCGCCTCGAAATTGACGATGCTGCGCCAGAACGTCTCACCGAACAGAATGAGCGGCATCTTCTCCATGCGGCCGGTCTGGATCAGCGTCAGGCACTCGAAAAACTCGTCAAGCGTGCCGAAGCCGCCCGGAAAGACCGCGATTGCCTTGGCGCGCACCATGAAATGCATCTTGCGGATCGCGAAGTAGTGGAAATTGAAACTCAACTCCGGCGTGACGTAGACGTTTGGCGCCTGCTCGTGCGGGAGCACGATGTTGAGGCCGATCGATGGCGCGCCCTCGTCTGCCGCGCCGCGATTGCCCGCCTCCATGACGCCAGGTCCGCCGCCGGTGACGATGACATACTCATGGAAATCGAACCCGGCCGAGTATTTCGAGCAGAGGCGGGCGAATTTGCGCGCCTCGTCGTAATAGACCGATGCCGCTTCCAGGTTGACGCGCTGCAACTCGTTTCTCGCCGCCCAGGCGCTTTGGCCGGGTGCGGGGATGCGGGCGCCGCCGAACATGACGACCGTCGATTTGATGCCACGCTCGGTCAGCATCATTTCGGTTTTCATCAATTCCAGCTGCAGACGGATCGGCCGCAGCTCCTCGCGGCACAGAAATTCCTCGTCCGCATAGGCAAGGCGATAGGCCGGCGACAGCGTCTGTGGCGTCTTCGGCACTGCCTCGGCGCGTTGCTTGTCGGTCTCGCTCGTCTTCAACGGATCCCAGACGCCGTCCTTGCGCCGCAGCCTGCCGTTTCGTCCTTTTGCCATGTCGAAATGCCCTTCAGTCCAGCCGGCAGCCACTGCCGGTATGTCGTTTCATGCGTTTGATCGGGAGATTGATCTGGTCCCGAAAAATCATTCCATTTTCGCCCTGCATGCGATAGAGCAGATCGCATCCCGCCTATCACAATTCCCGGAGCCTTTGGGTCTCCACGATAAAGATCGAAGTTTAAGGAATTCCCATGAGCGCCACCGACCTTTCCTCCCTCGAAAAGACTCTCGAAACCGCTTTTGACAACCGCGACAATGTGAACACCTCGACCAAGGGCGAAGTGCGCGATGCGGTCGAAGCCGCGCTCGAGCTTCTCGACGGCGGCAAGGCACGTGTTGCCGAACGCGGCACCGATGGCGTCTGGAAGGTCAACCAGTGGCTGAAGAAGGCCGTTCTGCTCTCCTTCCGTCTCAACGACATGGAGGTCGTCAAGGGCGGTTCGGGAAACTCGACCTGGTGGGACAAGGTGCCGTCGAAGTTCGAGAACTGGGGCGAGAACCAGTATCGCGCCGCCGGCTTCCGCGCCGTACCGAACTGCGTCGTGCGCCGCTCCGCCCATATCGGCAAGAACGTCGTGCTGATGCCGTCCTTCGTCAACCTCGGTGCTTTCGTCGATGAAGGCACGATGGTCGATACCTGGGCGACGGTCGGCTCCTGCGCGCAGATCGGCAAGCATGTGCATCTCTCCGGCGGCGTCGGCATTGGCGGCGTTCTGGAGCCAATGCAGGCAGGCCCGACGATCATCGAAGACAACTGCTTCATCGGCGCCCGCTCGGAAGTCGTCGAAGGGTGCATCGTCCGCGAGGGCTCGGTTCTCGGCATGGGCGTCTACATCGGCAAGTCCACGAAGATCGTTGACCGCGCCACCGGCGAAGTAATGTACGGCGAAGTGCCGCCCTATTCCGTCGTCGTCGCCGGCTCCATGCCGTCCGGCAATGCGACGATGGCCAACGGTCTGCCCGCGCCGCATCTCTACTGCGCCGTCATCGTCAAGCGCGTCGATGAAAAGACCCGTTCCAAGACCGGCATCAACGAATTGCTGCGCGACTGATGCAATCCGAACCTCCTGGCGACCCGCGCATCTACCAGGGCGCGCACCGCCGGCACGCTGTCGGCCGGACATCGATCCGGTAAACGGACGGCATATTCCACAGGGCGGTCATGCCGCCTTGCCTTTTCTTTGCCACTACCGCCGGATAACTCCACTTCCATGACCGCTACCGATCCCGTCGCCAATCTCCAGACCCTGATCCGCTGCCCGTCCGTCACACCAGCAGAAGGTGGCGCGCTTTCGGCGCTGGATACGATGCTGTCTCCGCTCGGCTTCAAGGTGGACAAGGTGAAGGCCACCGAAGCCGGCACGCCCGACATCGAAAACCTCTACGCGCGGATGGGCGATGACGGCCCGCATCTGATGTTTGCCGGCCATACCGACGTGGTGCCGGTTGGCGACGAAGCCGCCTGGACGCATCCGCCCTTTGCCGCCGAGATCGCTGATGGCGACGTTTTCGGCCGCGGCGCGGTCGACATGAAGGGCGGCATCGCCTGCTTCGTCGCGGCAATTGCCCGCCAAATCGAAAAGCACGGACCGCCGAAGGGCTCGGTCTCGTTGCTGATCACCGGCGACGAGGAGGGCCCTGCGATCAACGGCACGACCAAGCTGCTCAAGTGGGCGGCCGAGCGCGGCGAGCGCTGGGATGCCTGTCTCGTCGGCGAACCCACTAACCCGGAGAGGCTCGGCGACATGATCAAAATCGGTCGTCGCGGTTCGCTCTCCGGCAGAATCACCGTTCACGGCGTCCAGGGTCATGCTGCCTATCCGCATCTTGCAGACAATGCCGTGCGCGGCATCCTGCAGCTGACGCAGGCGCTTATGGACCCGCCGTTTGACGCCGGTACCGACAATTTCCAGCCATCCAACCTCGAAGTGACGACCGTCGACGTCGGGAATCCGGCGACGAACGTCGTTCCCGCCAAGGCAACGGCGAGCTTCAACGTCCGTTTCAACGACAGCTGGACGGCCGAGAGGCTCCAGCATGAGATCCTGCGCCGCCTCGATGCCGCCGCCAGCGAGGGCGTGCTGCGTCCAGGTCGCGCCCCGCTCGAGTATGACATCGTCTGGGCGGAGCGTCCGAGCCACGTGTTTCTGACGCGCAACAATGCGCTGATCGCCTCTCTGTCCTCGGCCGTCGAAAGCGTGACGGGTCAATTGCCTAAGCTTTCCACGACAGGCGGCACCTCCGACGCCCGGTTCATCAAGGATTATTGCCCGGTCGTCGAGTTCGGCCTCGTCGGGCAGACCATGCACATGGTGGACGAACGGGTCGCGGTTTCCGACCTCGAGCGCCTCACAGTCATCTACGAAACCTTCATCGAGCGCTGGTTCGAGAATGCCGGGCATTAGGGAAGTTCAGTACTATCTGGCAGGGCTGTGGCTGCTGATCCGCATGGACCCGCGCGGCTTCCGGTTTCTCGACATGTCCGAGCGCGGCGTCAATCGCTCCTTCTGGGCGATCCTGTGGTGCCTGCCGCCCATGGGCATATCGTGGCTGTGGTGGCGCCAAGCCTTCCTGCAGACCATGCCGCCGCACACCGATGTCGGCATGCTCTTCTACTTCCGCCTTGGGCTTGTCGAGACCGCAAACTGGTTCGTGCCGCTCGTGCTGGCCGGCCTGCTGCTGCTTGCATTTCACAAAGGCGAACGCTTCTCGGCGCTGATTGTCAGCGTCAACTGGCTGGGCGTACCGCTCTCCTATATCAACGGACTGCTGCTCGCGCTTGTCTTCTTCCTGCCGGGGCTGGTAGGCCTCGTCTCGCTGCTGCTGCTTGCCTTCATGCTGGTGCAGGTCTTCTCCATCGCCCGTATCCTCAGGATGATCCTCCACGGCAACGGCCTGATCGTCGGAGCACTGACACTGGTTCTGCTCGTGCCATCCCTGCTGCTGTCGGAATATCTTCAGCGTTTTCTCGGCATCTACCCGGTCTGACCGGCCATGCACCGCGAACGATTTCGCCGTCTTCCCGGGCGAACGTGCCGATTGAGGATTGGCTCCGACGGGGGGCAAAGGCGCGCGCCCTTGTCGGTGACACGATCGGGCGGTTGATGAGGATAGGATGCTCGACCATGGCATCCAGCAGCTGATCACCCGTGAGCGATAGGTTGCCAAGTCCACTTCATAGGGCGTGCCCTTCTGTCGAGGGAGCGCGCGGGGCGAAATGCCCATCATAGCGATCAACTCCACCAACTTTTCGCGCGTCGGCGGCGTCTTCAGATATTCGATGACCTTCGGCTCCTCGCCGGACTGGCGGATCACGGTAGCGCGTTGCGCGAGACGCCGCAGGCCGGGTTATGATAGATCGTCGTCGTCACTGCGCGCTCCCGTCTCCCGGCGGAGGTCGATGATCACCTCGGGATAGTCGACTTGCATGAAATAGAGCCCGTCCGGCGGCGCCACGGGGCCGCAGGCCTTGCGGTCTCTCGCGTCGAGAGCCGCCTGCACATCTTCCGGCGTCCACTTCCCATCGCCCGCCAGCTTCAGCGTGCCGGCAAAGGAACGGATCTGATTGTGGAGGAAGCTCTGCGCCGTGGCACGAATTTCGATCAGCTCTCCATTGCGGGTCACATCCAGGCGGTCGAGCGTGCGAACGGGACTGTTGGCCTGGCAGTGCGACGAGCGGAAGGTCGAGAAATCGTGCCTGCCGACCAGCGTCTGCGCGGCGGCATGCATCGCCTCGTGATCAAGCGTCTTCGGCACCCACCACGCCTTGCCGGCTTCGATCGCCAGCGGCGCGCGTCGGGTGATGATCCGGTATAGATAGTGGCGGCGCAGCGCCGAAAAGCGCGCGTCGAAGAATTCGCTGGCTGCGTCGACCTCAACGATCGCGACACGCTCGCCTGCGAGCCTCAGGTGGGCGTTCAACGCATTCTGCAGCTTGAAGGGCGCCCACTCCCTGGCGAGATCGGCATGGATGACCTGCCCCGTCGCGTGCACGCCGGAATCCGTGCGCCCCGCGCCGCGGACCGATACCGTCTCGCCGCTCGCCGAGAGAATCGCCTTCTCGATCGCCCCTTGGACGGACGGGCCGTTGTCCTGCCGCTGCCAGCCGACATAAGGCGCCCCGTCATATTCGACGGTCATGCGATAGCGGTGCATCAGGCGAGCCTCAGGCCGGCGGCTAGCGGCGTACCGCGCAAGAAATCGGCAGCCGCCAAAGGCTTGCCTCCCGCTTTCTGCAGCTTGGTCAGGCGGACCGCTCCCGAGCCGCACGCAACCACGAGATCGTCCGTCAGCAATTCGCCCGCAGCCCCGGCGCCTTCCGCACGTTCGGAGCCCAACACCTTCACGCGCTCGCGCTTATCCCCGACGGCCAGCTCGAACCATGTGCCGGGAAACGGCGCCAATCCGCGGATATGATTGTGCACGTCGGCCGCATCCCTGGAAAAATCGATCCGCGTCTCGTTCTTGTCGATCTTCGTGGCATAGAGAACACCTCCCGCCGGCTGCTCCGTTAGAGACAGATCGCCCATTTCGAGCTTCACCATCGCTTCGGCCATCGCTTTTGCGCCGGCATGCATGAGCTTGTCGTGCAGCTCGCCGCCGGTCATGTGGGGGCCGATCTCGACCTCACGGGTGAGCGCCACGGGGCCTGTATCCAGTCCCCTGTCCATCTTCATCACCATCATGCCGGTCTTTTTATCGCCGGCCATGATGGCCCGCTGGATGGGAGCGGCACCGCGCCAGCGCGGCAGCAGCGAAGCGTGGCCGTTGTAGCAGCCGTAGCGTGTGCCGCTAAGGATCGCTTCGGGCAACAGCAGGCCGTAGGCGACAACGACGGCGACATCGGCCCCGTGGTCCGCGAAACGTGCGCGCTCCTCCGGGTTCCTGAAGTTGACGGGCGTGAAGACGGGAATGCGAAGAAGCTCCGCGGCCTGATGTACCGGCGACTTCTGCAGGTCGAGCCCGCGCCGGCCGCCCGGACGCGGCGGCTGCGTATAGACCGCGACGATCGTGTGCCCCGCATCCACCAGCATGCGCAGGGTCGGGACCGAGAACTCCGGCGTTCCCATGAAAATGATGCGAAGAGACATTCTTTCTCGCCAGTCTGTAGGATCAGCCCTCTTCAAACGGGTTTACGAGCTTGAGATCAAGCCCCTCGAAGTCTTTTGTTGCTTGTCGCCAGCGTTGCTGCATGCGCGAGGCAGATGGCGGCGATCATGGCGTCCTTCGTTTCCAAGGGATGGACTGCTCTTCTACGCGTGACAGCCGAGGTGACGCAACGATGGGCAACGTCGACTGAGAAGCCGAGAATACGGCCGGTAAAGTCAGTCTCGATCCGTCCGAATGCGGCGACGAGGGCGGCCTTGCGCTTGCCGTCGTCCAGCAATTCCAGACCGTAACGCATCTCGCCTATTGAAAGTCGTCAGGAACAACGTCTCGATGTCGTACCTGTCCAGCCACAGGAGAATCCGTTCGCTGAGCCAACGCCCCTGCATTTCAGATATGACATTCGTATCGAGAACGATCATTTGTCGAAATGCGACGGTTCCACGATCAGAGTCACGACGCAAATCCGCGATCGCCTTCGCCTCGTCGCCGGTCAGGCGCTCGTCGCTTATCAGCGACCTTAGGCGTTGTGTGGCAGCAGTGCTGGACTGCTCCCTGAGCTCTTTCTTGAAGCTACCGCTTCAAGCCCTGATCAACATCCCGGATCAGGAGATCGCCATGCGGAACTTCCACTATGATATCGCGACGGCCGCCAGTTCAGCAGAACTCAGAGAGACTTGGCAGACTTCGCAGCCTTGGTGAACTTCTTGACCACCATTTCGCGCTTGAGCCGCGATATGTGGTCGATGAAGAGCACGCCGTTCAGGTGGTCAATCTCGTGCTGCAGACAAGTCGCGAGCAGCCCGTCGGCCTCGACAAGCTGTTCCTTGCCGTCAAGGTCGAGATACCTGACGCCGACGGTGGCTGGACGCTCGACCTCGGCATAGTAATCGGGAATGGACAGACAGCCTTCTTCGTAGACCGATCGTTCGTCCGAGGACTTTACGATTTCCGGGTTGATGACGACGAGCGGCTGTTTCTCTTCGCCTTCGCGCGAGACGTCGATGACAAGCATGCGGCGCGGAACGCCGATCTGTACGGCAGCAAGGCCGATGCCCGGTGCATCGTACATGGTGTCGAGCATGTCGTCTGCGAGACGCTGGAGATCGCTGTCCACGCGTTCGATCGACTTGGAAACCTGACGGAGCAGCGGGTCGGGGAGAATGATGAGTGGCTTGATGGTCATGAGGTTCCCCATAACCCATCTTTTTGCCCGATGGAATTATCCGCAAGCCGGAGGCGGCTCTTTTTTGCGTCGCCTCCCGAATTTTGACGGATTTGGGCTCAGGCGGCGCGGCGCGACGCTGCGGGAACGGAGCGCTCGTGGCCGCCGGTGCGGAACCGCTGCAGCAGATCGACTAAGCTTTCGACTTCGCTTCTGAGGCGTCTGGTCTCGGAAGACGTGCGTTCGACCATGCCCGAGTTCTGCTGCGTAATGGTGTCCATGTTGCGAATTGCAACGCTGACCTCGTTGACGCCGGTTGCCTGATCGCGGGCGGCGGCGGCGATATCGGCAACGAAACGGTTGATGATGTCGATGCGGGTGATCATGTCGCTCAGCGCCTCGCCGGTGCTGCTGACGATGCCGACACCCTCGTTGACCTGAACCGAGCTTTCCGAGATCAACTTCTTGATCTCCTTTGCCGCATCCGCCGTGCGCTGCGCAAGCTGGCGGACTTCCTGCGCGACAACTGCGAAGCCCTTGCCTGCGTCGCCTGCACGGGCCGCCTCGACGCCGGCGTTCAAGGCCAACAGGTTGGTCTGGAACGCGATCTCATCGATGACGCCGATGATCTTGGCGATCTCCGTCGAGGACTTTTCGATTCCCGCCATTGCCGAGACCGCGCTGTTGACGAGCTCGCCGGAGTTCTTTGCCTTCTGCTGCGTGTCGCGCACGGCATCGGAGGCTTTTTCGGCGTTTGCGGCCGTCTGACCAACGCTGACGGAGAGCTGCTGCAGGGCGGCCGAGCTTTCTTCTACGCCAGCTGCCTGCTGCGCGGTGCGCAGCGCCAGATCGTCCGAGCCCTTTGCGATCACGTCGGTGCCCTGCAGGATTTCGCCCGTGGTTGCCCGGACGGACGCGAAGGACGTGCGCAACGCGGCGACGGCGCGATTGTAGTCCTCTGCCATGTCCTTGAACCTTCCGGGCATTTCCGCCGGTAGGGTGGCTTCGAGATCGCCATTCGACAGCGCTTCCAGGCCCCGGCGAAGATGATCGAGCGCGATTGTCTGGTCGGACTCTGCCTTTGCGCGTTCCTGCTCCAGCTTCAGGCGCTTTTCTTCGAGCGCTTCGAGATATACCGAAATGGAATAATCCATGTCGAGCATGGCGGCCTTGACGACGGCCGCGAGCTTCTCGGCAAGCGCCTTGCCTTGCTGGCGCGCAAACATGGAAGGCCATTGCTTGTCCATCAGCCCCTTGATGAGATCGCTCATCAGCAGCGCGTAGCCGCCGATGTACCAGCGCGGCTCAAGGCCGATGCGGGCGTGCGTTTTGCCCACGGCCATGACGCCCTTGACATAGGCCTCATCGAAATTCCCACCCGCTAGATTGGCCCAGTGATCCTCCTGGCGCTTCTTGGCATGGTTCATGTGCGACTTGTCGGCGAAGAAGCTCGAAACGGCAGGCGTTTTTGCCAGCTTGCCGTAAAACCTGTCCAACGCACCGCTGAGCAGAACCGAGATCGTGGGACGCATTTCACGCAACGCCGCCCGCGCCCCGTCGTCCAGCTCGATGAAATCGAGGCGTTGCTTGAGCGCATTGTCGGATTGCTGACTGGTCATCACGTCTCTGCTTTGTAATTGATGCTGAAAGAGAAATTTAAGCGGAGCTTTTGCCGAATATAGTTTAAAAGAGGTTAAATCGCGACCCGATTTGTCGGCTAGAGCTTCGTGACTGCAAGCACAAGAAGCGCGGCTTGTTCACGTTTTGATCTAGCCAACAGAATCGAGTTTGCTATGGTGGCAGGATGAACGCTACCCCCGACTCGCTTTCCGCCATCCTTTCCCAGATCAGTCCCTCCATGCTGGCGCTTGCCGGGGGTGGGATCGCCGCGCTGATCGTCTTGATGATCGTCCTTCTCGTCCGCAGCAGCCAGCTGCGCCAGGAGCAGGCCGAGGAGGCAGGTGAGCGCGCCGCCGAAGCCGATGCCCGCATGGCCGAGCTTTTGAAGATCCAGGCGGAGATGCACGGGCGCATCGCTGCGATGACCGAGGTGTTCGGCTCCCGTCAGGCGGAATTCAACCAGGCGATCAACCAGCGCCTGGACGGAATGTCGCAGCGCGTCAGCAGCACCATCACGGAGCAGACCAGATCGACGCACGAGAACCTGCAGCGCCTGCAGGAGCGGCTGGCGGTGATCGACGCCGCGCAGAACAACATCCAGACGCTTGCAAAAGACGTCGTCGGGCTGCAGGCAATCCTCTCCAACAAGCAGACGCGCGGCGCCTTCGGGCAGTCGCGCATGGAGACCATCGTCGCCGATGGGCTGCCGATGGGCGCCTTTGCCTTCCAGCAGACGCTTTCCAACGGATTCCGCCCGGACTGCACCATCCGCATGCCGAACGGCGCGCCGCCGCTTGTCATAGACGCGAAGTTTCCGCTTGAAGCGTGGAATGCCATCCGCGGGGCCGGGGGGCCGGATCTTGCCAAGGTTGCGTCGCAGCAGTTCCGCCGCGATATGGAAACGCACATCCGGGATATTTCGGAAAAGTACCTGATCCAGGGCGAGACGCAGGAGACTGCGTTCCTGTTCGTCCCGTCTGAATCCATCTTCGCCGAGATCCACGAGAATTTCGAGGCGGTCGTGCAGAAGGCCCATCGCTCCCGCATCGTGATCGTTTCGCCGTCACTACTGATGCTGTCGATCCAGGTCATCCAGGCTGTGCTGAAGGACCAGCGGATGCGGGCGCAGGCGCATGTGATCCAGGGCGAGGTTGCCAATCTCATGGACGACCTCGGCCGGCTGGACGAACGCGTCCGCAAGCTGCAGGGCCATTTCGCCATGGCCCAGAAGGACGTCGACATGATCGTCACCTCGGCCGACAAGCTGAGCAAGCGAGGCGGGAGGATCGAGGCTCTCGAATTCGAGGGCGGCGAGACCGGCAGATCGGGCCACGACAGCGATCCGCCGCCTAAATCCGTCGACAGCCGCACGGGACTTCTGAAGCTGAGGGTGGTTGACGACGAGTAAGCCGTTCGGGCAGTGTCCCACTAAAGAAAAGCACCGGACGGGACACCCTCATGATCACAGTTTTCGGCTCCATCAACATGGATCTCATCGCCACAACAGAACGGCTGCCAAAACCTGGCGAAACGGTTGCGGGCAACAGCTTTTCGACGGCTGCTGGCGGCAAGGGCGCCAACCAGGCGCTCGCTGCCCGGCGTGCAGGCCGCACGGTGCACATGGCGGGCGCCGTCGGCAAGGACGGGTTCGCCGAACCGGCGCTCGCGCTTCTGAAGGACGCGGGCACGCGGCTCGAAGCCGTCAAGCAGGTTGACGAGCCAACGGGAACCGCCCTGATCCTGGTCGGCGGCGACGGCGAAAACATGATTGCCGTCGTGCCGGGTGCAAACGGCACCGTGACCGCGGCGGACGCCGAACTTGCGGTCGGCGCCATGAGCAAGGGCGACATCCTCATGCTCCAGCTTGAAATTCCGGTTCCGGCCGTCGAGCGGGCGTTGGCTGCGGCACGAGCCCGCGGCGTTGTCTCCGTTCTCAATCTTGCGCCGCTGATCGAAGACGCGGCGCGGCTCGGGCGTCTTGTCGATGTCGTCATTGCCAATGAGACGGAATTCGAGCGTCTGGCGGGCCAGGAGAGCATGGGGCCCGACGATCGCGAGGCTGCGCTGAAGCGCCTCAACGGCGAAACGGGGCAGACGCTGATCGTCACGCTCGGTGCAGATGGCGTCATCGCGATCCGTGATGGCGTTATTTCTCGCGCCAAGGGGCTGAAGATCGAACCGGTGGATACCGTCGGGGCTGGCGATACCTTCTGCGGTTATTTCGCCGCCGGCCTCGATGAAGGTATCGATTTCGAGGCCGCGCTGCGCCGTGCCGCGGTCGCCGGGTCGCTTGCATGCCTGACGCAGGGCGCCCAGCCATCCATCCCGCTTAACACCGCCGTCGCAAACAAACTATAAGTCGTTTCTGCCGGCGACATTTCGGGACGCTTCGTCGCCGCGGCTCACCTACTTGATGGTATTTCACTCAAATTTAAGAGATTTCTGGCGATCTTTCGCTTGAGCGCCAGACTCTCTCTCAGAGGGATGGCTTTCGTCACGGCGGCTCCATGAAGGGGCGATGCCTTTGTCTCTGTGCCGATGAATGCATTGTCCGGCACATCCTTGCTCCCGAGGAATCCATGTCCATCCTTCGCATGAAGTCGCTAGCGGCCAAGCTTATCCTGATTACGGGCGTGGCCATCGCGCTCGTTCTCTTCGTTTCAAACTTCTTCCTCATCGACGAGACCCGCGACCGCGTCCAGACGCTGACGATGGACCAGGCCAATCTCGAGGCGAAATCGATCGCCAACGAAGTCGCCTCGTCGGTTGGCGAACTGGCGGGCGCCGCCCGTTCGATGGCCGGCTCGATCGGCCGTGGCCAGGAAGGCAAATACCTCGACCGAAAGGCCGTGCTGGACATGCTGAAGGCCAACGTCGAGCGCAACGCCTTTGCATTCGGCAGCTGGTTCGCAGAAGAGCCGAACGCCTTCGACGGCCAGTCGCCCAGCATGGCCGGCAAAGCCGATTTCGGCGCTGCCAAGGACGGCACCTTCAATCCATACTGGACCAAGCGCAAGGACGGGGGCTTTGCCTTCTCGACCTTCGATTCCGATTACAAGGCCGATTGGTACGCCCTTGCTGCGGCAAGCAAGAAGGGCGCACTGTCGCCGCCCTATGCAGAGACGACCACCGGCGAAAACACGGCCATGACTTCGATTGCCTATCCGGTCATGTCCGGCGGCAAGATGATCGGCGTCAGCGGCGTGGATATTTCGCTCAAGTCTCTCGCGGACAAACTTTCGACGCTCCATCCCTTCGGAACCGGCCGCGTTACGCTGCTCTCGCAGACCGGCAAGTGGATCGTTCCGCCGAGGGCCGATCTGTCCATGAAGGCGTATGACGGCGAAGGCACGCATGAAGTCCAGGGCGCGCTTGCCTCCTTGAAGCCGTCCGTCATCCCCAACCTGACCTACGACGGCTACGAGGCGTTCGATCGAGTCGTCTATCCGTTCGCCCTGCCTGATATCAACACGACTTGGGTCGTGCTGGTCGATGTCCCGCACAGCGCCATCAATGCGCCGGTAAAGGACCAGACCTTCATGATGGTCGTCGCCGGCATTCTGGTTCTGGCAGCTGTCATGCTTGCCCTCTTCTTCGCTGTCCGCTCCTTCGTCCAGCGGCCTTTGAGCGGCCTGGTGGCCAGCGTCAAGGCGCTCAGCGACGGCCGCTACGAACAACCGGTCACCGGCCAGGACCGCGCCGACGAGATCGGTTCCGTCGCCAAGGCCCTGGAAGGCTTTCGCTTCGCACTTGCCGATACCCAGCGTCTGGAGGCCGAAGCGAACAGCCAGCGCGACGCCGCCGAGAGCGAACGCGGCCGTTCGGAAACCGAACGTCAGCAGGCGGTCAGCCTGCAGCGTCAAATCGTTTCCATCGTCGGCGCGGGCCTTTCGGAACTGTCGCAAGGCAACCTTGGTCACCGCATCACCGACGATTTCCCGGGCGAATACGACAAGCTGAAGCAGGACTTCAATGCTGCCCTCGCAAGCCTTGAGGAAACCATCAACACAATGAACCACAGCGTCGTGAACATCGGCTCCGGTACCAGCGAAATCAGCGGCAGCGCTTCCGATCTCGCCAAGCGCACCGAACAGCAGGCTGCGAGCCTGGAGGAAACGGCAGCGGCGCTCAACGAACTCACCGCGCAGGTCAATTCCAGCGCCGAGAACGCCCGCACGGCGGCCGACAACGTCAACCATGCCTGCGAGAACGCCGAGAAGTCCGGCGAAGTCGTGCGCAAGGCGATCTCCTCCATGCATGGCATCGAGCAGTCCTCGACGGAAGTCTCCCGCATCATCGGCGTCATCGACGAGATTGCCTTCCAGACGAACCTTCTGGCGCTCAATGCAGGCGTCGAGGCTGCACGCGCCGGTGAAGCCGGCAAGGGCTTCGCCGTCGTTGCCCAGGAAGTCCGTGAACTCGCACAGCGATCTGCAAATGCCGCCAAGGAGATCAAGACCCTCATCAACACCTCGGCCGTTCAGGTCAAGGAAGGCGTCGATCTCGTCGGTCGCGCCGGCGACACGCTGCATAAGATCTCCGAGCAGGTGATGGGCATCAACAGCCTGATCCGCGAGATTTCCGCATCCGCTAGCGAGCAGGCGATCGGTCTCAAGGAAATCAACCAGGCCATGAACCAGATGGACCAGGTGACCCAGCAGAACGCCGCGATGGTCGAAGAAACGACCGCCGCCAGCGTGACGCTGAACGACGAGGCCCAGACGCTGAAGCAGCTCGTCATGCGCTTCCGGGTCGCCGGTTCCAGCAACGCGTCGGCGCTGCGTTCGACCTTGCAGCAGATGCGCGCCCCGGCCGCTGCGACAAGCTACCGCCAGGCAGCAACGCCAGCACCCCGTCGCGCCATCGCACAGTCCCATGGTTCTGCAGCGCTTGCGCAGGGCAACTGGGAAGAATTCTGAGCCCGAACAACATTTTGAAAACAAGAAGAGGCGCCTGAGCAATCAGGCGCCTCTTCCGTATTCATGTCGGGATGATCAGGCCGCGTTGGACGTTTGCTCTTCGTTCAGAAACGCATAGATCGCCGAAGCGGAATCCGTTGCTCGCAGCTTAGCCACGAGATCGTGGTCGCGCAGCACGCGGGCAATCCGCGACAGTGCCTTCAAATGATCGGCACCGGCGCCCTCCGGAGCCAGGAGCAGAAACACCAGATCGACAGGCTGGTCGTCCAATGCTTCGAAATCCACCGGCTGGTCGAGACGCGCGAAGATTCCGACGATGGAATGGATGCTTGCGAGCTTGCCATGCGGGATGGCGATGCCATTGCCGACACCGGTAGAACCGAGGCGCTCGCGCTGCAGAACAATGTCGAAAATTTCCCGCTCGGATAGCCCGGTCACCTTCGACGCCTTGGCCGACAATTCCTGCAAGAGCTGTTTCTTGGAATTTACCCTGAGACCGGGAATGATCGCATTTTGCTGCAGCAAATCTGCCAATGCCATTTCTTTTTCCTTCTGTGCCGAGACTTGGGGGAGCGGCAGTTGGCCTGCCGCTCCTCCCCTTGATCTCAGCCTTTGATGTTGGCTGCGTCTATCCAGCCAATGTTGCCGTCTTGCCGACGGTAAACGATGTTCAATTCTTCTTTGCCGGGGCTGCGGAACAGCAGCAGCGGTTCGTCCGTCATGTCGAGCGCCATGACGGCGGTCGCGACAGACATGGTCTTCAGTTGCTTCGTGCTTTCCGCGACGATCGCCGGGGCAAAGTCGTCAGCAACCTCCTCGTCGTGATCCGGCATACCGTCCATGACGGTATAGGCGACTTCCGCAAAGCCATTCAGATGGTTCCCGGCATGATGATCCTTAAGCTTGCGCTTGTAGCGGCGAAGTCGCTTCTCAATTCGTGCGGAAGCGGCATCGAAAGCCAACTGCGGATCCATCGCCTCGCCTGCGGCGTGCAACACGACGCCGCTGTCGAGATGAACCTTGCAATCAGCGGAAAAGCGGGCGTTGGCCTTCTGCACGATGACCTGACTAGAATACCCTCCGTCGAAGTATTTCGTGACGGCCACACCAATTTGGTCCTCTATCCGCTGACGGAAGGAGTCACCAATTTCCATATGTTTACCGGATACACGCACACTCATGGAGTTTCCCTTCTTATGTGGTTTGCGAGTACCAGTTTACGCCAAGGCTCATCAGCATCCAAGCACTTCGCTCGATCTCAAGCAAGATCGGCCGAAGTTCTCGGCTGCGGGCGCCCTGAGGATGATGGGGATAACCTCCGACGCTATTCACAGCGCCGATCGCGGCGGCTTCTAGCCAGAAGTTACCAAAAAGTCAACAACAGGTCTATTTCACGCGGAAATGCACACACGGGTCGTACCGACCCTACTCCTCAGAAGCCCGCGACTTTGGCGAGGGCCCGCTTCTCCCGCCGGCGCTGAACGGACGAAGCAATATTCATTGCCTCACGATACTTCGCAACCGTCCGCCGAGCAAGCTCGATACCACCCTTGTTGAGGATATCCACGATATCGTCATCGGAGAGAACCGCCTCCGGCCTCTCCTGCATGATGAGCGCACGGATTTTATGGCGCACGGCCTCGGCCGAATGGCTGTCGCCTCCCTCGACGGCGCCGATCGACACCGTGAAGAAATATTTTAGTTCGAAGAGTCCCCGCGGCGTCAGCATGTACTTGTTGGAGGTAACGCGGCTGACGGTGGACTCATGCATCTTGATTGCATCAGCCACCGTCTTCAGATTGAGGGGACGCAGGTGGTCGACGCCATGAAGAAGAAAAGCATCCTGCTGGCGAACGATCTCGCTGGAGACCTTCATAATCGTCTTTGCCCGCTGATCCAGACTGCGCGTCAGCCAATTGGCGCTCTGCAGGCAGTCCGACAGGAAAGCATGATCGTCGCCGTTCTTCGTCACATTGGCAAAGTAGGACTGGCTGACGAGGACGCGCGGCAGCGTGTCAGGATTGAGTTCGACCTGCCAACTGCCGTCAGACGCTGCTCTGACGACGACATCCGGCATGATGCCTTCCGAAACACTGGCCTCGAAGCCGCTGCCGGGTTTGGGATTGAGCTGACGGATCTCGCTCAGCATGTCGAGCAGATCTTCTTCGTCCACGCCGCAAACTCGCTTCAGCGTGGCGAAATCGCGGCGCGCCAGAAGCTCGAGATTGCCGACGAAAGACTGCATCGCGGGGTCGTAGCGGTCCTTCTGGCGAAGCTGGATTGCAAGGCATTCAGACAGGTTTCGGGCAAAAACGCCGGGCGGATCCAGTGTCTGCAGCGACCCAAGAACGCGTTCAACATCGTCCAAGGTGGCGCCGAGCCGCTCGGCGGCTTCGGCGAGATCCGCGTGCAGGTAACCGGCTTCATCGAGCTGATCGCCAAGGTACTGAGCAATCAACCGATCCGCCATGTCGGCCAGGAGGAACGGCAGTTGCTGCGCCAGATGGTCGCGAAGCGACACCTGGCCGGCAACGAAATCATCAAGATCGTAGGAGTCCGTCCCGTCCCCGCCGCCGCCGGGCATCGATTTCCACTGGCTGATCAGTTCGGGTGCATCTGCCCGCTGCGGAACGCCGTCGTCGGGGAACACATTCGAGTAATTGGCGTCCAGCTCATCGTTCATGCGGTCCGCGCCGGCACCGTCGGTCCGATCCGACCAATCGCCGGACAAGACTTCCGTGCGGCTGTCGTATTCGCCGTCTGAGCCTGCCTCCTCCGCCTGGCGCGCATAGGCATCGTCTTCCGCTGCGCTGCGCTCACCGCCTATTTCCGCGTCATTTGACGGAAAGTCGAGCAAAGGATTCTTTTCGACTTCCTGCGCGATGAACTGGGTAAGCTCGAAATGCGTCATCTGAAGAAGCTGAATCGACTGCATCAGCTGCGGCGTCATGACCAGCGATTGACTTTGGCGTAGGAAGAGATTGGCCGAAAGTGCCATAGCGGACGCGAAACTCCCGTTCATTTCCTCCGGGAAACCATGTCCTATAACGGGGCTCAGGCCACGGAAATCCAAGTTGGCCCAAAAATTGCTTTTTTATTCTACTTGGTCAAGCGGGTTGTGACAGGAACGTGAATTACCGTGGCATCCAAGCGCTGTCAAAGGCTGAAATTGTCACCGAGGTAGAGCCTGCGCACTTCCGGGTTGTTGACGATGTCGTTCGCCCTGCCATGCGTCAGAACTTCGCCCGCATGGATGATATAGGCGCGATCGATCAGGCCGAGCGTTTCGCGCACATTGTGGTCGGTGATGAGAACCCCGATGCCGCGCGCCGTCAGGTGGTGGACCAGATTCTGGATGTCGGAAACAGAGATCGGATCGACGCCCGCGAACGGTTCGTCGAGAAGCATGAAGGTCGGATCGGTGGCGAGCGCACGGGCAATTTCCAGGCGGCGGCGTTCGCCGCCCGACAGGGACACCGCCGCGCTCTCACGAAGCTTGCGGATGTGAAACTCGTCCAGCAGCTCATCGAGCTTCTTCTCGCGCTCTGCCTTGTCCTTGACATGCACTTCCAGAACCGCACGAATATTCTCTTCGACCGTGAGCCCGCGGAAGATCGAGGCTTCCTGGGGCAGATAGCCGACGCCAAGACGGGAACGGCGATACATCGGCATCGACGTCACGTCATTGCCGTCGATCTCGATCGTGCCTTCGTCAACCGGCACCAGGCCGGTGATCATATAGAAGCAGGTCGTCTTGCCCGCCCCATTTGGGCCCAGCAGGCCGACAGCCTCGCCGCGCCGGACAACCAGCGAGACGCCGTTCACGACACGCCGGGTGCTGTAGGTCTTGGTCAGACCGCGCGCAATAAGCGTGCCCTGGTAGCGGCTCTTATCCGGGGCAGCAGCATCGGTTGCAGCGTGCGAACCGGCCTTGCCGAACTTGGTCGATAGCGAGAATAATTTCACGTGGTGAGGCCGAGGTCAGTTCTTATTCTGTGATTTCGGATCAAGCTGAATCTGGACGCGTCCCCCACAACTGTCCAGTTGAGCCTCGCCCGTCTCCATGTGCACCGTGAGCTGGCAACCGGTAAAGACGTTCGGCCCGTCGGACAGCACCACCTTGTCACCCTTAAGGATAAAAAGCTGCTTGGCCATGTCGAACGAGCCGTTGTCTGCCGTCGCCGTCTGCGTGCCTGAGCTCAGGAACACATTGTCGGTGACTATGATGTGATCGATATCGGTATTGCCCGACGCGATGGAAGCCGGAGCCTCCTTGCTGGCTGCCTTTGTCTCGGATGCCTTCGTCGCGGCACCCTTGGCATCGGCAGTGCCTTCCTTCGGCTTGTAGAAGACCGTCATGTGACCGGCCTGCAACGTGGTCGTGCCCTGCACGACCTTGACGTTGCCGGTAAAGTCGGCGGTGTGTTCCTGATCGTGGATCTCCAGCTTGTCGCTCTCGATCTGGATCGGCTCATCCCTGTTGAGCTTCAGCCCACTCATCTGACTGGTGGTCGCCTGCGCCAGCGCGGCCCCGGCCAACAACAGGAGCGCGAGCGCACCGTTAAAAACTACTGCACCCGTTTTGCGGGTGGAAATGCGACAATCGTTTGCCATAGTGACCCGGCTTGTTAGGTGCCCTGTTTGCGAATGACGGATGGATCAACATTCATGCGTACATTCCCCTCGAATGTGACCGTCCGCCCCTTATCCGTCATCTTGAGCGAGCGCGCAACAACCGATGCTCCAACTTTTTGAATCGTAACGGGATCGCTGGTCGTCAGCTTCCCACCTTTGACGTCGACCTGGGCGGTCTGGAACTTGGCTGTGAGGCCGTTGCTCAAGTTGATGGTGAAAGGCGATTTGACGTTGAGGTTGTCGGTTGCGCGGTCGTAGTCGGCCGTCGTCGCCTCAACGCGGGCGATCAGATCGTCCTTGATCGGCACCGCCGCCTTGACGGTTTCGAGCGTGATGAGATTCGGATTCTTGATGTCCTGCAGCGCACGCTCGGCAAGCATCGAATAATTGATCCCGGCGGCGTTGCGGCCCGCGATCGCGGGTTTTTCCATAACGACCTTGCCGTTTTCGATCCTTGCACCTTCGATCTTGATGTTCTCGGGCAGGTAGGTGCGGATCACCGAAACGCCGATGAACACCAAAGAAACGATCACGGCAGCCACTGGCAGAAGCACCTTCAGCCTACGAACCCGCACAGAATGAAACCGCGCGTCGCCATAGGCGTTCCTCGCGGATTTCGCATAGGCAGCCTGTCCGCCGTTCTTTAATGTGTTGAGCATAAATCCGGTCCGTGTCGATGATCGGTAGCGTATATAAGCATTGCCTCGCCAGATCACAGTTCGTTTCGCATTATTACACTGGCTTGCCAATATGGATTTTTTTCTGCAACAAGCAAGAAAACCACAAAATCCGGCAAAGCGGCATTTCCGCACCTCTGCGGAACTCTAGATGGATGAAGTTGCCCGAGCACTGCGGATCTGGAGGAAAGAATGGACAGTTCGATGATCGCGGATCGCCGCAGGTTGCGCCGCAAGCTTGGCTTCTGGCGCATCGTCGCCGTGCTCTTGATCGTAGCGCTCGGGCTTGCCGCCTACCGATTTCTTCTTGGTGATTCCGGAACAAGCCGGCCGCATGTCGCCCACATCACTATTTCGGGGCTGATCACCGATGACAGCGAACTTCTCGATCGGCTCGACACAATCGAGAAGAGCGACGCGGTCAAGGCCGTCATCGTCTCCATCTCGTCGCCGGGCGGCACCACCTACGGCGGCGAACGGATCTTCAAGGCGATCCGCGCCATCTCCGCCAAGAAGCCCGTGGTCTCGGATGTGCGCACGCTTGCCGCCTCGGCTGGATACATGATCGCAACGGCAGGCGACATGGTAATCGCCGGCGACAGCTCGATCACCGGCTCGATCGGCGTCATATTCCAGTATCCGCAGGTCAAGCCGCTGCTCGACAAGCTCGGCGTCTCGCTGGAAGAGATCAAGTCCTCGCCGCTGAAGGCAGAGCCCTCTCCCTTCCATCCCGCCAGCGAGGCGGCCAAGGCGATGATCAACGGCATGGTCGTTGACAGCTACGGCTGGTTCGTCGATCTGGTCGCCGACCGGCGCAAATTGCCGCGCGACGAGGTGCTGAAACTTGCCGACGGTACGATCTTCACCGGACGCCAGGCGCTCAAGGTCAGGCTGATCGACCAGATCGGCGGCAACGACGAAATCCGCGCCTATCTGGCGAAGCGAAAAGTCGACAAGGACTTACCGGAAATCGACTGGAACAAGAAGAGCAGCACGCCATTTCTGCTCGCCGGGGCCGCGTCGCGGGTACTGACTGTTCTCGGCTACGGCGATCTTGCGAGAAGCGAAAACCTTAGCGGAATTCTGCCGCAGAAGTTGCTTCTTGACGGGCTCCTTTCAGTTTGGCAGGTTGGCCATGATTGATAAGAAATCAATAATTTAAGGGGGCAACTGTGATCAAGTCCGAACTGGTGCAGATAGTTGCGGCACGCAACCCGCATCTCTATCATCGCGACGTCGAAAATATCGTCAACGCGGTCCTCGACGAGATCACGGACGCGCTCGCGGGAGGCAATAGAGTCGAGCTGCGCGGCTTTGGTGCCTTTTCGGTGAAGAACCGTCCCTCGCGCTCCGGCCGCAACCCGCGCACCGGCGATACGGTGTTTGTCGAGGAGAAATGGGTGCCCTTCTTCAAGACCGGCAAGGAGCTGCGCGAACGGCTGAATCCCGGCCAGAACGACCAAGACGATTGATCGTCATCTGGCGCTGCCGCGCGCGAAAACGCACTTGAACTTCACGCTGCCTTTTCTATCCTGTGGCTGAAAGGCGGTGCCGCACCAACGAGCGCGCGCTGAGGCATACGGAGACCGAAACATGACGAAGAAGATCCTTAACCTTCTGATTTTTCTGCCTCTCGGCATCATCCTGATCGTCTTCTGCGTCGCCAACCGGCAGAGCGTGTCGATGGCGTTTAACCCCTTCCGACCGGACGATCAGGTTCTCTCGCTCTCCGCTCCCTTCTTCGTTTTCGTATTTGTCGCGCTCATCATCGGCATGTTCGTCGGCTCGGCGGCCACATGGCTCAACCAGAGCAAACACCGCAAGCGTGCCCGTTCCGAGGCCAAGGAAGCCGTGCGGTGGCAGAGCGAGGCCGATCGGCACAAGACTCGCGCCGAGGAAATTGCAGGGCAGCTGCCACCGCGATAGCGAGAGGGAGCGCGGCTGCCGCGCGCACTGTCGCCAAGAAATTCGGATGGCGAAGGGTTGCCGCGAGCGATCTGCCTCCATAGCTATAGACAAAAGATCCGTTGCGCGTCTGCCCTACACAGCAGTTTCACCGCCTCAGCGCCACGCCTCAGGGAGGATGAAACCATGAATATCGATAGAATCCTGCGGTCGGTCGTGGCCGTACGTACCTCAATTCCGGAAGACGCCTTCACGGCCGATGCGCTTGGCATCCGCCGGGAGGGTAGCGGCGTTGTCATCAAAGAGTCCGGACTGGTGTTGACGATCGGCTATCTGATCACCGAAGCGGAAGAGGTCTGGCTGACGACCAGCGACGGACGTGTCGTCGCCGCTCACGCGCTGGCATACGACCAGGAAACCGGATTTGGCCTGCTGCAAGCGCTGGGCGAGCTAGGGCTTCCCGCGCTGGATTTCGGCGATGCGGCCAAAGCGGGCGTTGGCGACCCCGTTGTGCTGGCAGACGGCATCGGGCAGTTCGTCGAGGCAAAGATCGTCGCCAAGCAGGAGTTCGCCGGTTACTGGGAGTACCTGCTTGACGAAGCGATCTTCACGACGCCCGCCCACCCCTCCTGGGGCGGCGCGCCGCTCGTCGATTTAAGCGGGAAGCTCCTGGGGATCGGGTCGCTGCGCCTGCAGATGAATCAGAGCGGCGAGGTCGCGGACATCAATATGGTGGTGCCGATCAACCTCTTGCCGCCGATCCTCGACGACCTCCTGACACGCGGGCAGGTCAACAAGCCGCCACGGCCATGGCTTGGCGCATTTTCCGCCGAGAGCAATGGCGACGTTATCGTCATGAGCGTCGCCGAGGGCAGCCCTGCCGATCAGGCGGGTCTGCAGCAGGGCGACATCATCTCGGAGATCCGCGACGGGGAAGTCGACGGTCTCGCCGACTTCTATCGGAAGGTCTGGAGCAGCGGCGCTGCAGGCGCCGAAATTCCCATTCGAGTTCTGCGCGATGGCCGCGAAGCCTGGCTGCGTGTGCGGTCAGCCGACCGGAACACTTTTCTCAGAAAGCCGCAACTGCAGTAAGGCATCGCCAGGCAGTGAAAGATCGATAACCTCAGCAGTCAACATGCGACAGCGACTTGCAGCGGGCGTGGCCGCTATTCTGCAGGAATGAAGCTCATTTCCTCGAAATCGCCTTCGGCCGAGCTGCCGGCGCCGGTCACGGCAAAGCCATTCGCCTGATAGAAGGCCTTGGCGCGGCTGTTGTTGACGAGGCACTTCAGCCGGTATTTCTGGCGCGGCCAATCCGGCAATGCCCGCAGCAGGGCGCTGCCCGCGCCCTTCCCCTGCCACTCCTTGCGGATGTAGAGCATGTGAATGAAATCGTCGGGGGGCCACAGCGTCATGAAACCGGCGATCTTGCCTTCCGGCGTCTCCGCCAGCCAAACGACCTCGCCTTGCGTATGTGCAAGGAAGTCCCCGTGCTGAAATTGGGACGGGGCAACCCAGGTAAAGGTCTCGCGGCGGACGATGAGATAGATATCGGCGAGTTCTTCGCGGTCAGGCCTTTCGGGTGCTCTAACGATCCACTTCGTGGATATCGGATTAGACGACGCTAAGAGCCCTGCCAACTGTTTCGTGCTCCCTATTCCGCGGCTTTTGAGCTTACGGCAGCGTTGAAATCCGAAAAGAACTGCTGTGCCAGCTTCTGCGAGGTGGAATCGATCAGCCGGGCCCCGAGCTGTGCGATCTTGCCGCCGACCTGGGCGTTCGCCCGGTACTGCAGGATCGTTTCGTCGCCGTCCTCCTTAAGCGTCACGTCGGCGCCGCCCTTAGCAAAGCCAGCAATGCCGCCCTTGCCTTCACCTGATATCGTATAGCTTGCCGGCGCGTCGATATTGGAGAGCGTGACCTCACCGTTGAAGGTGGCAGAGACGGGGCCGATCTTGATTTTGACGGTTGCGGCGAGCTCCGTCGGCGACTTCAGCTCCAGGTTCTGGCAACCGGGGATACACTGCTTCAGCACCTCCGGGTCATTCAAGGCAGCCCATACGACATCGCGCGGAGCCGTGATCCGTTCTTCACCGGTCAAGTCCATCCGAAATCCTCCCATTTCGACCTGCCTCAAACTATCACAGCGGGAAAGCGCTTTGCCAAGGTGAAACGGAATGCTATTTGCACCAACTCTATCGAATTCAGCACGCGGAAGACCACGTTGAGACAGAAAGAACGCCGGCCGGGCCAGAAGTCCGCCGCCGCCCCCCCCGGCGGACGCCGCAACGACGATCGCGGTACCAGCCGCCCGCTCAAGCCTGCGGGCAAGCCCGCGCCCGCGCGGGAGGCACCGCGCGACCCCGCCGCCCCGGCTGCGAGCGAACGAACGCTGATGGATCGAACCGGAGAGCGTCCGGCCGAACGGGTGCCCGTCATTCTCGAATCGCTCGGTGCCGGCGACTTCCATCTGATCGACAGCGGCAATGGCGAGAAGCTTGAGCAGTATGGCCCCTATCGCATCATCCGGCCGGAAGGCCAGGCGCTGTGGCGTCCGTCGCTGCCCGTGCATGTCTGGGAAAAGGTCGATGCCGCCTTTACCGGCGATACTGACGAGGAGGGCACGGGACGCTGGCGCTTCCCCAAGGACGCGCTTGGCGAGACCTGGCCGCTCAACCTGCTCGGCGTCGATTTCCTCGGACGTTTCACCTCCTTCCGCCATGTCGGCGTATTTCCAGAGCAGATCGTCCACTGGACCTGGATGAAGCAGCAGGTCGAGGCGGCCGGCCGCCCGCTGAAGGTGCTTAACCTCTTCGGCTATACCGGCGTCGCTTCACTGGTTGCGGCAGCGGCCGGCGCAGAGGTCACCCATGTCGATGCCTCCAAGAAGGCGATCGGCTGGGCGCGCGAAAACCAGGCGCTGAGCCGCCTGGATAAGGCGCCAATCCGGTGGATCTGCGAAGACGCAATGAAGTTCATCCTGCGCGAGGAACGCCGCGGCAATACCTACGACATCATTCTCACCGACCCGCCGAAGTTCGGTCGCGGCCCAAACGGCGAAGTCTGGCACCTGTTCGACCATTTGCCGCTGATGCTCGACGTCTGTCGCGAGATCCTGTCGCCTAAGGCGGTCGGCCTGGTGCTGACGGCCTATTCGATCCGGGCCAGCTTCTATTCGATTCACGAGCTGATGCGCGAGACGATGCGCGGCGCAGGCGGTGCGGTCGAGTCAGGCGAACTCGTGATCCGCGAAGCGGGGCTGGACGGCAAGACGCCGAGCCGCGCGCTCTCCACCTCCCTCTTCTCTCGCTGGGTGCCGAAATGAGCCATGAACACAGGGGCTCCCGCCCTCACAAGGTCGGGCAGGTGAAAGAGGTCACCTCGCTCGCCAATCCCATCATCAAGGACATTAAAGGGCTGACGAACAAGAAGGCCCGCGAAGAGAGCGGCACCTTCCTGGCCGAAGGCCTGAAGCTGGTTATCGATGCGATCGAACTCGGCTGGACGATCCGCACGCTTGTCTACGCCAAGGCCGCGAAGGGCAAGCCGCTGGTCGAGCAGATGGCCGCCAAGACCATCGCTTCCGGCGCACTGGTGCTCGAAGTCAGCGAGAAGGTGATCTCCTCGATCACCCGGCGCGACAATCCGCAAATGGTAGTCGGTATTTTCGAAAGTCGCTGGAAAGCGCTTCGCGATATCCATCCCAAGCAGGGCGAAACTTGGATCGCGCTCGATCGCGTCCGCGATCCCGGCAATCTCGGCACGATCATCCGCACCGCGGACGCGGCCGGAGCTTCCGGCGTCATCCTGGTCGGCGAAACCACCGATCCGTTCTCGCTGGAGACCGTGCGCGCCACGATGGGCTCGGTCTTTGCCGTGCCTCTTGCCCGCGCCACCCCGGAAGAATTCATCGCCTGGAAGAGACACGCCGGCGTTTCCGTCGTCGCCACGCACCTTGCCGGGTCGGTCGACTATCGGACGATAGATTACAAGAAGAAGCCGGTGGTCATCCTGATGGGCAACGAGCAGTCCGGCCTACCCGAGCAGCTCGCGAAGGAAGCCGACGCGCTTGCCCGCATCCCGCAACAGGGCCGCGCCGACTCGCTCAACCTTGCCGTCGCCAGTGCGGTCATGATGTTCGAGGCGCGGCGCCATCTCCTCTCACTTTCCGAGGCCAAATGACCGAGCAGACGCTAGACCGACCGGCGCTCTTCTCGCGCCCGCTGCCGATCCTGATCTTCATCGTCCTCGCCGTCGTGCTCGACCAGATCGTCAAGATTGTCGTCGACCACACCCTGCCGCTGCAGGAGATGGTTCCCGTCATCCCGATGCTGGCGCTCTACCGCACCTACAATCTCGGCGTGGCATTCTCGATGCTGTCGGGTATGGACGGCTGGTTCATCGTCGGCATGCGGCTGATCATCGTCGGTTTCGTCATCTGGCTCTGGCGCCGTACCGGAAAGCAGCGCACCTTCGCGCATCTCGGCTACGCGCTAATTATTGCCGGCGCGCTCGGCAACCTGATTGACCGTTTCCTTTACGGCCATGTCATCGATTACATCCTGTTTCATACAGAGACGTGGTCGTTCGCTGTTTTCAACCTGGCCGACAGTTTTATCACAATCGGCGCGGGATGCGTGATTTTGGACGAACTGATACAACCTAAAAGCTCAGATCGCTAAAGTTTTACCGGTTTGCTGAAGGCATTCGGAACGGCCTGCGTGTTAGTGGTTCCACATGCACGGTCTGGGACAATTGCATGAAACGCTGGCTACCGCATTTGGCGGGCATGCTGCTCATCGAGGAAATGAGCAGGCGCAAGAGACTATCGCCTCCCCATCCCTACCCCGCGGGAGATCTTCCTTCCTCGCCGCGAGGGGCAGACTGCTGTCCTGTTGGCTGGGCGGCGCCGGCCTTCTCGCTTCGCTCGCCCTGCTGGCGATTGGCTATGCCAGGGTGCAGCTGATGCTCTCGATCGGCCTTGGAACCATCGCAGTCGCAGCTCTCCTCTTCGTCACCGTTCTTGCGCGACGGCGTATCGCCCCAACAACGGCCGAGCAGCGCGCGATTGCCGGCCGCCACGGGGGTGCCGATCTCTTTGCCAGCATCCACGACGCACTTGGCGACATCACGGTCACCCGCACCATGGATCGGCGGATCATCGGCGCAAACGACATGTTTTGCCGGCTGACCGGTCGGCTCACGCCCGAGGGCATGACCTGCGAGGAGATCGGCATCGCCTTCCGGCCCGGAGCCGAACCCCATCGCTACGACGTGGAGATCTCGACGCCTGAGGGACAACGCATCTTCTTCTGGCGGGACGTCATCACGCGTAACGCGAGCGGCGGGCGGCTGCTCTTGCACAGCATCGCACGCGACGTGACCGAGGAACGCCTCGCCGCCCAGGGGCGCGAAGAGGCGCGGCAGAAGGCCGAGTACAACAGCGCCGCCAAGTCGCGAATGCTTGCCACGGTCAGCCATGAGATTCGCACGCCGCTCTCCGGCATCCTCGGCATGGCGCATTTGCTGACAGAGACGCGACTGACGCAGGAGCAGCAGAACTACCTGACCGGCATCCACCAATCCGGCCATGCACTGACCCATCTCGTCGAGGACCTGCTGGACTTCTCCACGATCGAAGTCGGCCGCTTCCAGTTGCGGCCCCGCTCGGAATCGCTGCGCAAGCTGTTGGAAAGCGTCGTCGAGATGCTCGCTCACCGGGCGCACGAAAAAGGAATCGAGATTGGCGCGACGGTGTCGTCGGATGTCCCGGATGTCATGAACTTCGATCCAGCGCGCCTGCGCCAGGTGCTGTTCAACGTCATCGGCAATGCCGTAAAGTTCACGCAGCTCGGTGGTGTCTTCATCCGCGTCTCGCTTGAGAACGACGACCTGCTGATCACCGTGACCGATACGGGAGCCGGCATGACGGAGGAGGAGCAGTCGCGCATCTTCGGCGAATTCGAACAGGGCGGCGGCATGGTCGAGAAGAGCGGCGGCACCGGCCTCGGCCTCGCCATATCCGCCCGCATCATGCGCGAATTCGGCGGCACGCTGACGGTCGCCAGCGAAAAGGGAGCCGGCAGCGAATTCAGCATCCGCTTCGGCATCGAACATGACGAACACACCCGGGCGCGACGCGACGGCCTGCTTGCCGGGAATATCGTGGTGCTGCTTGCGCCGGCCGGCGCCGCCCGCACGGCCATCTCCGAAACGATCGCAACGCTTGGCGGCAGCTGCCATTTCGTCGAGGACGGCGAGTCCGCACGGCGAACCCTGCTCGATATAGCCAGCCGTGGCCGCCGCCCAACCGATATCATCGTCGATCACCGCATGTCCGGCGAGTTCGCGACACACCTTGCCGACCGCGCGGATATCGCCGCACTCGGCCTGCGCAAGATCTTCCTGGTCAACCCGGAGGAGCGCAATGCCCACTCGCTCGATCTGTTCGATTCATGGCTGATCCGGCCGCTGCGCGAGCAGTCGCTGATCGACGTTCTGCGCGGGCGCATGCGCGGCATGGAAAAGCGCGATGCGCTGAACGACAATCAGCCGGGCTTCAGCGCGGCCATTCCGGAGGCGGGCATCCAGAGCGGGCTGAAGATCCTGCTTGCAGAGGACGATCCTATCAACGCCATGCTGATCCGCGCCATGCTCGAAAAGGCCGGACACAGCGTCCAGCATGTCGATCACTTCGAGGCGCTGCTCGACGCCGCACTGGCGGAAGGGAGCGTGCGTCCCGACATCATCATCAGCGATCTTTCCATGCCCGGCGGTGACGGCATCGAAATGCTTGGCCGGCTACGCGGCCATGAACGCCGGCTCGACGTTCCTCCCGTGCCGATCATTGTCCTGACCGCAGACAAGCGTGACGAATCGCGTCGCCAAGTCTTGCTGAATGGCGCAAACCGCGTCATGCTGAAGCCAGTCGATCCGATAAGGCTTCTGACGGAAGTTCAAGCTGTCGCCGCTCTCTCCGCACGCCGCGCTGAGGCGCTATAAGGGTCAAACCAGCCCTTGCGTTTCCTGCGTATCAGGGGGTTAAAAATGTCACTTTCATGTAACATATAAGTGTTCTATGGCGTCTCGAGAGCCGGCAATGAAAGAATCGTCATGTCCGTAGACATCTTCAAGCGTGACACCGTTACCGAGGCTCACCCGCCGTCAAGAGCGGCTGCGCCGAAGGAAGGCGATGTCCTCGGCCGCATCGGCAATCTGGAAACCCGCCTTGCCCGCACACCGAGCGAAGTGGATGCTGCCCAGGCGGTTCGCTACCGCGTGTTCGTCGAGGAAATGCAGGCGCAATTGCCGGCCGAGGCGATGCGACGCAAGCGTGATGTCGATGCATACGACGCTTTCTGCGACCATCTGCTGGTGCTTGACCGCTCGATCGAAGGCGACAGCGAAGACCAGATCGTCGGCACCTACCGCCTGCTGCGCCAGGATGTCGCAATGGCAAATGGCGGATTTTACTCGGCTTCCGAGTTCGCGATCGACGAGCTCATCGCGCGTCATCCGGATAAGCGCTTCATGGAGCTCGGTCGCTCCTGCGTTCTGCCTGATTACCGTACCAAGCGCATCGTCGAGCTTCTCTGGCAAGGCAACTGGGCCTATGCCCTGAAGCATGGCATGAGCGCGATGTTCGGCTGCGCCTCGTTCCCGGGCGTTCACCCGGAAAGCCACGCGCTGGCACTGTCGTTCCTTCGTCACAACGTCGTCGCAAAGGACGAATGGTCGGTCGGCGCACTGCCACACCTTGCCCGCGACATGGACCTGATGCCCGTCGAGGCGGTCAATCCGAAGCGGGCTCTGGCAGCGTTGCCGCCGCTGATCAAAGGCTACCTGCGCCTCGGCGCCATGGTCGGCTCCACAGCCGTCATCGATCAGGCGTTCAACACGACGGATGTGCTGATCGTTCTTCCGATCGCCAGCATCTCGGATCGCTATCTGAACTACTACGGCGCAGACGCCGGGCGGTTCTCCAGCTGATTTTCATCGGCCCGTCAGAGGATACTCCCTCATCCCGCCTGTCGGATGAGGGAGAGCCACTGGCGTGACGTCGATTGATTTCTGACCACCCCCGGCTACGATCCCGCCGTGTAGGCTGCTATCGCCGCCATGTTGACGATGTCGGAATCCTTTGCGCCCATCGAGGTGATCTGCACGGCCTTGTCGAGACCAACGAGGATCGGACCGATGACGGTCGAGCCGCCGAGTTCCTGCAGCATCTTCGTGGAAATCGAGGCGGAATGAAAGGCCGGCATGACAAGCACGTTTGCCGGGCCGGACAGGCGGCAGAAGGGATACTGCTCCATGACCTTGCGGTTCAAAGCCACGTCCGCTGCCATCTCGCCGTCGTATTCGAAATCGACCCGGCGCTTGTCGAGGATGTTGACCGCTTCGCGCACCCGCTCCGAGCGCTCGCCCGATGGATGGCCGAAGGTGGAGTAGGCAAGCATCGCGACGCGGGGCTGATAACCCATGCGACGCGCGAAACCTGCCGCTTCGACAGCGATATCGGCCAACTCCTCGGCTGACGGCATGTCGTGGACGGCGGTATCGGCGACGAAGACGGTGCGGCCGCGGCAGAGTGCGATCGACACGCCGATCACACGATGTCCAGGCTTCATGTCAATGCAGCGGCGCACGTCGTCGAGCGCGGTCGAATAATTGCGCGTAATGCCGGTGACCATGCCGTCCGCATCGCCGAGCGCCACCATGCACGCGGCGAAATGGTTGCGGTCGTTATGGATCAGGCGCTGCGCATCTCTATGCAGGTAGCCTTTGCGCTGCAGGCGTGCGTAAAGATAATCGATATAGACCTCGACGCGCGTCGAGATGCGGGCGTTGACGATCTCCAGGCCCGGCCTGTTGAGATCGATGCCGGCGCGCTCGGCGGTCGCATGGATCAAGTCCTCGCGGCCGAGCAGGATCGCCGTGCCAAGCTCCTGGTTGGCGTAGGAGAGAGCCGCACGCATCACCTGCTCTTCTTCCGCCTCGGCAAACACAAGCCGCTTCGGGCGGCGGCGCACGCGCTCATAGAGGCTTGCCAGCGTCGAGGCGATCGGATCGCGGCGGGCCGAGAGTTCGCGCGCGTAACCGGCCATATCGGCTATCGCCTTTCGGGCAACGCCGCTATCGATCGCAGCCTGCGCGACCGCCACGGGGATCGCCGAAATCAACCGCGGATCGAAAGGGACCGGGATGATGTATTGGGCGCCAAAGCGCGGGCGATTGCCCTGGTAGGCGGCCGCAACATCGTCCGGCACGTCCTCGCGCGCCAGGCTGGCCAGCGCCTTGACGGCGGCGATCTTCATCTCGTCGTTGATTGTCGTGGCACGGACATCGAGCGCACCGCGGAAGATATAGGGAAATCCGAGGACATTGTTGACCTGGTTCGGATAGTCGGAACGGCCGGTCGCCATGATTGCATCGTCGCGGATGCCGGCAACTTCCTCAGGGGTGATTTCCGGATCGGGATTGGCCATCGCGAAGATGATCGGCCGCTCAGCCATCGAGCGGATCATCGTGTCGGAGAAGGCACCCTTCTGCGAAAGGCCGAAAACGATGTCGGCGCCTTTCATGGCTTCCTCAAGGGTGCGCGCCTTGGTTTTCACCGCATGTGCCGACTTCCACTGGTTCATGCCTTCGGTGCGGCCCTGATAGATCACGCCCTTGGTATCGCACAGCGTGATGTTCTCGGGCGCAAACCCCAACGCCTTGATAAGCTCGACGCAGGCGATTGCCGCAGCACCCGCGCCGTTGCAGACGAGCTTGGTCGTCTTCAGGTCGCGGCCCGTCAATTCCAGCGCGTTGATGAGGCCGGCCGCGGCGATGATCGCGGTGCCGTGCTGGTCGTCATGGAAAACCGGGATATCCATCAGCTCGCGCAGGCGCTGCTCGATGATGAAACAGTCGGGCGCCCTGATGTCTTCGAGGTTGATGCCGCCGAACGAAGGGCCGAGGAAGCGTACGCAGTTGATAAACTCGTCGACATTTTCCGTATCGACTTCGAGATCGATGGAATCGACGTCGGCGAAGCGCTTGAAAAGCACCGACTTGCCTTCCATGACTGGCTTCGACGCCAATGCCCCCAGATTGCCGAGGCCGAGGATTGCCGTGCCGTTCGAGATGACGGCCACCATGTTGCCACGCGTTGTATAGTCATAGGCGGTCGCCGGATCCGCAGCGATCGCCTTCACCGGAACGGCCACGCCTGGCGAATAGGCAAGCGACAGGTCGCGCTGCGTCGCCATCGGCTTGGTCGGAGTGATCTCAAGCTTTCCGGGCCGGCCCATCGCATGAAACTCAAGCGCTTCACTGTCAGTCACGGACGTCAGCGGCCGCTGCTTCTTTTCGGTATCGGGCATTTTTCCTCCAACGTCCTGTGGGTGACGCGTTGCTCTTCCTCAATCGCGGTTGTCATCTATAGCGGCGGGCGGATAGGGTTGGCACCTCTTTTTTGGGAAAAACGCACCTCCGTGAACGAACGAATGGACTCCAGACACGAAGCCTTTTCGGCTGCCGAGCTTGCTACGGAGGAAAGCCGCGCCTGCGCAACGCCGATGATGGAGCAATTCATCGAGATCAAGGGCAAGAACCCTGACTCGCTGCTGTTCTATCGCATGGGCGATTTCTACGAATTGTTCTTCGAGGATGCACTGGCAGCGTCCCGCGCGCTCGGCATCACGCTGACCAAGCGCGGCCAGCACATGGGGCAGGACATTCCCATGTGCGGCGTTCCGGTTCATGCAGCCGACGACTACCTGCAGAAGCTGATCGGGCTCGGCTTTCGCGTTGCCGTCTGCGAACAGATCGAGGATCCCGCCGAGGCCAAGAAGCGGGGCGCCAAGTCGGTCGTCAAGCGCGACGTTGTCCGGCTGGTGACGCCGGGGACGGTCACCGAAGAAAAGCTGCTTTCGCCTTCGGAATCGAACTACCTGATGGCGCTTACCCGGATTCGCGGCGCGTCGGAACCCCTGATGGCATTGGCCTGGATCGACATTTCTACCGGCGTCTTCCGGCTCGCGGAAACGGAGGCGTCGCGGCTTCTGGCCGATATCCTGCGGATTGATCCGCGCGAGCTGATCCTGCCGGATACGATGTTTCACGATCCCGAGCTGAAGCCGGTGTTCGACGTTCTCGGTCGTACTGCGGTTCCGCAGCCCTCCGTGCTGTTCGATAGCGCCACGGCGGAGGGCCGCATTGCGCGCTACTTCGGTGTCTCGACGCTTGACGGCTTCGGTACTTTTTCGCGGGCCGAGCTGGCGGCCGCGGCCGCGGCCGTCGCCTACGTCGAGAAGACCCAGATTGCCGAGCGGCCGCCGCTCGGCAAGCCGGAGCGGGAAAGTGCCGCCTCGACCCTCTTCATCGATCCGGCGACACGGGCCAACCTCGAGCTTGCTCGCACGCTGTCCGGCGACCGCAACGGCTCGCTGCTGAAGGCGATCGATCGCACCGTCACCGGCAGCGGCGCGCGGCTGCTCGCCGAGCGGCTGATGTCGCCGCTGACCGATCCCGTCCGCATCACCGAGCGGCTGGATTCGATCGGCTTCCTCATTGAGGAACCGTCGCTATGCGGCGACCTGCGCGACCAACTGAAGCATGTTCCTGATATGCCGCGGGCACTGTCGCGCCTTGCGCTCGACCGCGGCGGACCGCGCGATCTGGCCGCGATCCGCCAGGGTTTGAAGGCTGCAGCCGACGTGGCCGAGTTGCTTGGCGGCGCGCTGCTGCCAGAGGAACTTGCGGAGGCACTGTCCGGTCTGCGCGACTTGCCGTCCGATCTGGCGCAACTGCTCTTTGAAACGCTGGGCGACGAGCTGCCGCTTCTGAAACGCGACGGCGGCTTTCTGCGCGAGGGCGCCAGCGCCGAACTCGACGAAGTCAGGGCACTGCGCGATCAATCCCGCCGGGTGATCGCCGGCCTGCAGCTGCAATACGCCGACGAGACCGGGATCAAGTCGCTGAAGATCAAGCACAACAATGTGCTCGGCTACTTCATCGAGGTGACAGCCGGCAATGCTGGGCCGATGACGGATACGGCCGTAGCCAAGGCGCGCTTCATCCATCGCCAGACGATGGCGAACGCGATGCGCTTCACGACGACCGAGCTTGCCGACCTCGAAAGCCGGATCGCCAACGCAGCCGATCGGGCGCTTTCGATCGAGCTCGCGGCGTTCGACCGGATGACATCTACCGTTGTTGACTCAGCGGAATCGATCAAGGCCGGCGCCCGGGCGCTCGCCATTGTCGATGTCGCAGCCGGTCTTGCCTTACTGGCGGAAGAGCAGGCCTACTGCCGGCCGGTCGTCGACGGCTCGAAGATGTTTGCGATCGAGGGCGGGCGCCATCCCGTCGTCGAGCAGGCGTTGCGGCGCCAATCCTCCGGTCCCTTCGTTGCCAACAATTGCGACCTCTCGCCTGTGACCGACGGCAGAGACGGGGCGATCTGGCTGCTCACCGGTCCCAACATGGGCGGTAAATCGACTTTCCTGCGGCAGAACGCACTGATAGTGATCCTCGCGCAGATTGGTTCCTTCGTGCCGGCGATGTCGGCCCATATCGGCATCGTCGACCGGCTGTTCTCGCGCGTCGGCGCATCCGACGATCTCGCGCGCGGACGCTCGACCTTCATGGTCGAGATGGTCGAGACGGCGGCGATCCTCAACCAGGCGACCGAGCGGTCACTGGTGATCCTCGACGAAATCGGGCGAGGGACCGCAACGTTCGACGGCCTTTCCATCGCCTGGGCATCCGTCGAGCATCTGCACGAAGCGAACCGCTGCCGCGGGCTTTTCGCGACCCACTTCCATGAATTGACCGTGCTTTCCGAGAAGCTTGCGCGGCTATCGAACGCGACGATGCGCGTGAAGGAATGGGACGGCGACGTCATCTTCCTGCACGAGGTCGGACCCGGTGCGGCTGACCGCTCCTACGGCATCCAGGTCGCCCGTCTCGCGGGCCTGCCGGCGTCGGTCGTGGCGCGCGCCCGCGACGTGCTGGCCCGGCTCGAAGACGCCGACCGCAAGAACCCGGCGAGCCAGTTGATCGACGACCTGCCGCTGTTTCAGGTGGCGGTACGCCGCGAGGATGCCGCACGCGGGCCGTCTAAGGTCGACGAAGCGCTCAAGAACATGAGCCTCGACGACATGACGCCGCGCGAGGCGCTGGATGCGCTCTACGACCTGAAGAAGAAGATCAAGCAGGGTTGACCGATGTTCCTGGACCGCCTGCTGCGCGAAACGCAGTTTCTCGCCAACATCTTCACTGCGGTCGAAGCGCTACGGCTTTCCGACGAGCACGGCAATCCGCGCGGCTGGGCCTCGCCCTGCGGAAAGTTGGAGATTATCCGTCGCTGCGCCGTGATCTGCGACCTCGCGCTGTCTATCGCCAAGGCAGGCTACCGCGAATGCGACAAGGAGACGCTTGACGAAATCGCCAGCGAAACGCGCCAGGTCCTATACTCCATGAAGGCACAATTCGCAGCCTGATCGCGGTGCGTTTACCGGCTTCTCCCCGACGCGGGGGAGGACATCACCTTTTCGCCAAAATTAAAGGTTCTTGCAGTATGAAAACCCGTGTCAAATACGGGGCAAAGAGGCTATAGCGCATGCAGACGAAACGAGAGGCGGACGCGGTCGCGCCGCGCGAACAGGAAGCCGCCCTGCGCATGGCGATGACGAACACCATCGATTTCTCCGATATCCTCGACACTGCCTATCTGCGTCAGATGTGCGCCGGTGTGGCCGAGACCAGCACGAACCGGCCGGATGTCATGCGCTCCGACCTGCTGGCCATCCTCAAGAAGGCAAGCAGCGAAGGCCGCGACAAGGCACGCGAGCTGCTTTCCGTCGACGGCAGCGGCCTCAATTGTGCCCGCCGCATCTCCTGGCTGCAGGACCAGATCATCACCGTCCTCTACGGATTCGCGACGGCGTATGTCTTTCCAGCGCAGAAAGACAAGTTCGCTGTGACAGCCGTCGGCGGATACGGCCGCGATACGCTGGCGCCGGGCTCCGACATCGACCTGCTTTTCCTGTTCCAGCCGAAACCGGCGGAAGAAACCCACAGGGCCGTCGAGTTTATGCTCTATGTCCTCTGGGACATGGGCTTCAAGGTCGGACATGCGACCCGCACGCTGGAAGAATGCATCGCGCTTTCCAAGTCCGACATGACGATCCGCACGGCGATCCTCGAGATGCGCTTCATCTGTGGTCTGAAGTCGCTGGAGACGGACCTCGAAACGCGCTTCGACAAGGAAATCGTCACTGGCACCGGCCCGGAATTCATCGCCGCGAAGCTGGCCGAGCGCGACGAGCGCCACCGCAAGGCTGGCGACACCCGCTATCTCGTGGAGCCGAACGTCAAGGAAGGCAAGGGCGGACTGCGCGACCTGCACACGCTGTTCTGGATCTCCAAATACTACTACCACGTCCGTGACACCGCCGAACTCGTGGCCCTCGGCGTTCTCTCCAGGCATGAATACCGGCTTTTCGAAAAGGCCGACGACTTCCTCTGGGCCGTGCGCTGCCACATGCATTTCCTGACCGGCAAGGCAGAGGAACGGCTCTCGTTCGACATCCAGCGCGAGATCGCCGAGGCACTCGGCTACCATTCACGCCCCGGCCTTTCGGCCGTCGAGCGTTTCATGAAACACTACTTCCTGGTGGCCAAGGATGTCGGCGATCTCACGCGCATTCTCTGCGCAGCGCTCGAAGACCAGCAGGCCAAGTCGACGCCGGGACTGTCGGGCGTCATCAGCCGCTTTGCCCATCGCAGCCGCAAGATTGCCGGCAGCACCGATTTCATGGAGGATCGTGGCCGTATCGCGCTCGCCAGCCCCGACGTATTCAAGCGCGATCCCATCAACATCATTCGCCTGTTCCATGTTGCCGACATCAACGGGCTCGAATTCCACCCGGATGCACTGAAGCGCGTTACAAGGTCGTTGAGCCTGATCGACAACACGCTTCGGGAAGGCGAGGAGGCAAACCGCCTCTTCATGTCCATCCTCACCTCCAAGCGTGATCCGGCGCTTATCCTCAGGCGGATGAACGAGGCCGGCGTGCTCGGCCGCTTCATCCCCGAGTTCGGCAAGATCGTCGCCATGATGCAGTTCAACATGTACCACCACTATACGGTGGACGAGCATCTGATCCGCACCGTCGACGTTCTGTCGGAAATCGACAAGGGCAAGGCCGACGACCTGCACCCGCTTGCCAACAAGCTGATGCCCGGGATCGAAGACCGCGACGCGCTTTATGTCGCCGTTCTGTTGCACGACATCGCCAAGGGCCGCCAGGAGGATCACTCGATCGCCGGGGCGCGCGTCGCCCGTAAACTCTGCGCCCGCTTCGGGCTGTCGCAGAAACAGACGGAGACGGTCGTCTGGCTGATCGAGGAACATCTGACCATGTCCATGGTCGCCCAGACCCGCGACCTTACCGACCGCAAGACGATCACCGACTTCGCCGACCGGGTGCAGTCGCTCGAACGGCTGAAAATGTTGCTGATCCTGACGATCTGCGACATCCGGGCCGTCGGTCCGGGCGTCTGGAACGGATGGAAGGGGCAGCTGCTGCGCACGCTCTACTACGAAACCGAGCTGCTGCTCGCCGGCGGCTTCTCCGAAGTCTCCCGCAAGGAGCGCGCCAATTTCGCGGCCGAGGCGCTGTTCAACGCGCTGTCCGAGTGGAACCAGAAGGACCGTAAGATCTACAGCAGGCTGCACTACCAGCCCTACCTGCTTTCGGTGCCGCTCGAAGACCAGGTGCGCCACGCCGGCTTCATCCGCCAGGCCGACAAATCGGGCCAGGCGCTGGCCACGATGGTGCGCACCGACAGCTTCCACGCCATCACCGAGATCACGGTTCTCTCGCCCGACCACCCGCGCCTGCTTGCCGTCATCGCCGGCGCCTGCGCAGCCGCCGGCGCCAACATCGTCGACGCACAGATCTTCACGACATCGGACGGCCGTGCGCTCGACACTATCCATGTCAGCCGCGAGTTCAAGGACGATGCAGACGAGCTTCGCCGGGCCGGCACCATCGGGCGGATGATCGAGGACGTTCTTTCCGGCCGCAAGCGCCTGCCCGAGGTGATCGCCACCCGCGCAAAGAACCGCAAGAAGAGCAAGGCCTTCGTCATTCCGCCGTCGGTCAACATCTCCAACAGCCTGTCGAACAAGTTCACCGTCATCGAGATAGAGTGCCTAGATCGGCCGGGCCTGTTGTCCGAGGTGACTGCCGTGCTCTCCGACCTGTCGCTCGACATCCAGTCGGCGCGCATCACCACCTTCGGCGAGAAGGTGATCGATACCTTTTACGTCACCGACCTTGTTGGCCAAAAGATCTCCGGCGACAGCAAGCGATCAAACATCACCGCACGTATGAAGGCGGTCATGGCCGAGGAGCAGGACGAGCTGCGCGAGCGCATGCCCTCCGGCATCATCGCGCCGGCGACCACGCAACGCAGCGGCGCCCCGACTGAAAAGAAAGCGGATTCAACCGCATGAGCCTTTACGCATGAGCCTTGTCAAGAAATTCGCCACCGTCGGCGGCGCCACGCTCGGCAGCCGCATCTTCGGCTTTGCCCGTGAAACGCTGATGGCGGCAGCTCTCGGCACCGGCCCGATGGCCGACGTCTTCTATGCCGCCTTCCGTTTTCCGAACCTGTTCCGCCGGCTGTTTGCCGAGGGCGCGTTCAACGCCGCCTTCGTGCCGCTGTTCGCCAAGGAGATCGAGGCGAACGGTATCGACGGTGCCAAACGCTTTTCCGAGGAAGTCTTCGGTGTCCTGTTTTCAGTGCTGCTGCTCATCACCATCGTGATGGAACTGGCGATGCCGCTTCTGGTGCGGTTCGTCATCGCGCCAGGCTTCACGAACGATCCGGAAAAGTTCTCGATCACCGTGCGCATGGCTGCGGTGATGTTCCCCTACCTCATGTGCATGTCGCTGACGGCGATGATGAGCGGCATGCTGAATTCGCTGCATCATTTCTTTGCAGCTGCGATTGCGCCCGTCTTCCTGAACATCGTGATGATCGGCGCGCTGTTCTATGCGCTCTACACCGGCGCGGAACCGCTTGCGACCGCATGGTATCTCTCCTGGGGCGTGCTCGTAGCGGGCGTGCTGCAGCTTGTCGTCGTCTATTTCGGCGTCCTTCACGCGGGCATGAGCATCGGGCTTCGCTTTCCCCGCTTCACGCCCAACGTAAAACGGTTGCTGATCCTTGCGGTTCCGGCAGCCGTCACGGGCGGCATTACGCAGATCAACCAGATGATCGGCCAGGCAATTGCTTCCAGCCGCGAGGGCGCCATTGCCGCGCTGCAGTATGCCGACCGCATCTATCAGCTTCCGCTGGGCGTCGTCGGTGTAGCCGTCGGCGTGGTGCTTTTGCCGGAACTCGCGCGGGCGCTCAAGGGCGGCAATCTGCGCGAGGCCGGGAACCTGCAGAACCGCTCGATCGAATTCGTCCTGTTCCTGACGATCCCGGCGGCCTTCGCGCTCTGGATTCTCTCCGACGAAATCATCCGCGTGCTCTACGAACGCGGCGCCTTCCATCAGGAAAACACAGCGATCGTCGCCTCCATCCTGGCGATCTACGGTATCGGCCTGCCCGCTTTCGTGCTGATCAAAGCATTGCAGCCCGGCTTCTACGCCCGCGAGGACACCAAGACGCCGATGCGGTTTTCGGCCGTCGCCGTCGCCATCAACTGCGCCACTGCGCTGACGCTGTTTCCACGTCTGGGTGCGCCCGGCATCGCCGTCGCCGAGGCGACAGCGGGCTGGATCAGCACCGTGCTGCTGTTCGGCACGCTGCTGCGTCGCGGCCACCTCGTCTGGGAATGGGCGCTCGCGCGCCGCGCCGCCCTGCTCGTAATTTCGGCGGCGGTCATGGGCGGGGTGATCGTGTATCTGCAGCACCGCTGGGAACCGTCGCTGGCTTCCGCAGCACCGCTGGTAACGAAGGTCGGAACGCTCGGCCTGCTGATCGGCATTGCAATGATCGTCTATTTCGCGACCGCGTTCCTGATCGGCGGCGCAAACCTCGGCATGATCCGGCGCAACATCAACCGCAAGCCCGCTGTTAAGACGGACGGCTAGATCAGGATGACTTCAGGTACGTCTAATCGAACTAACATCTGAATCCTGATCTAAATCACAGAGCGGGATTTCAGGCGAAGCCCTCACCAGGCAGCCTGCGTCCTAGCAGTAGACCCATCGCCGCTTCGGGCCGACGTCGACATGGACTATGCCGTTGCAATAGCGGCCGATGCCGCCTATGCCCGGCGCGCCGGCAGCGATCGCGATGATCGTTCGATCCGAGACCCCCGGTATACGGATATCGGCGGCGGCACAGTTGCGGTGCTGCGAATGCGACCGTCCCGAATGCGGCCGGAAGCCCGATGTGACCAGCGGGCGGCGTCCTGTTTTCAGGGCAATATAAGCTAGAATCCCCCTCAGTTGCGGCGGAAAACAATTCGCTCGCACGCTGACGTTTTGCAGGGTGTAGGCAACGACCTGGGGATGTTTCAAAGGTCCGATAGACAATCTACGCACGTTCTGGGCACTAACGCCGTCAAAGCAGGAAAGGCTGAAAAGTCCGGCAATCGCGATGGAAAATGCAGTATGCATGGTTATTCCCCCCCGAGAACGACATCGGCAAAGCCCGATGCTCATATTTGCGGACGGAAACGCATTCCCCAAAAATGGCGATTTTGTGAAATTTATTACTGGTGATACCTTTCTTACCCCCTTATTTACGTCGATTTGATAAATTCAATATACCTAAAAAGAGGTATAAATTACCGCACAATTAAAATTGAATTAGAAAATTCACAGAAAAATTAAAATCGATTTCCCCAAACCCGTATCTACAATCCCCGCGTCCCGTCGTCGGATCACCGCAAGGCGTTGCGGCGAGGTGGGGCCGGCTGGGTGCGGGAGACCGACACATGCTCTCTCATCCAGGGTTCTCAGAAAGTGGTCTCCCTCCGGAGACGGCGGCCAGAGCGAATGCCTTGCCGAGTTGAGCTCCGGACTTGGCTGTGCCGCGCACAAGGTCCCCGGGGGAACCGTAAGCTTCTCCCCGGGCGACGTTGAGAGGGGAATGCAGAGCGACCGGAGTTGCGCGCAAAAACCGCCGAACGGGCGCTGGGAAGCGCCATCTATTTTTACTCCTTCGCGGCAATTTCCAGTACCCCGTCCTAGTGAATGGCATGGTCAAACCACAAGTGACGAGGCCGCGTGACGGATGAGGCGCGCGTGGAGGACTGTCCCGGTCGACAGCCAACCGATCCGAGCCCCTTGATTGCTGCCCCTCCCCCGTGCATAAGCCGCGACGTTAGCAACATGGGCCGTTGGCCCTGGGGCCCTCCACAAGCCTAATCGAGGCCAGAATGAGCGAATTCAAGAAAGTCGTTTTCTCCGGTGTTCAACCGACGGGAAATCTCCATCTCGGCAACTATCTCGGCGCGATCCGCAAGTTCGTGGCGCTGCAGGACGGCAACGACTGCATCTACTGCGTCGTCGACATGCATGCGCTGACGGCGCAGCTGGTGCATGAGGACATGCCGAACCAGATCCGTTCGATCGCAGCCTCTTTCATCGCGTCAGGCATCGATCCGGAAAAGCATATCGTCTTCAACCAGTCGGCCGTGCCACAGCATGCGGAACTCGCCTGGATCTTCAACTGCGTCGCGCGCATCGGCTGGATGAACCGCATGACGCAGTTCAAGGACAAGGCCGGTAAGGACCGCGAGCAGGCCTCGCTAGGCCTCTATGCCTATCCGAGCCTGATGGCCGCCGACATTCTGGCCTACCGCGGAACCCATGTTCCTGTTGGCGACGACCAGAAGCAGCACCTTGAGCTTGCCCGCGACATCGCGATGAAGTTCAACCTCGACTATGCCGAGCACATCCGCAGGGCGGGCTACGGCATCGACATCACCGTCGGCAACGAGCCGGTGCATGCGTACTTCCCGATGGTGGAGCCGCTGATCGATGGTCCGGCCCCGCGTGTCATGTCGCTGCGCGACGGCACCAAGAAAATGTCGAAGTCCGATCCATCGGACCTCTCGCGAATCAACCTGATGGACGACGAGGACGCGATCTCGAAGAAAATCCGCAAGGCAAAGACCGATCCGGACGGCCTGCCTGGTGAGCTCGACGGCCTCAAGGGTCGCCCGGAAGCCGACAATCTTGTCGGCATCTATGCGGCACTTGCCGACAAGACCAAGACCGAAGTGCTGGCCGAATTCGGCGGCCAGCAGTTTTCGGTCTTCAAGCCGGCATTGATTGATCTGGCCGTCACTGTTCTCTCGCCAATCACTGCCGAGATGCGCCGCCTGATGAGCGATACGAGCCACATCGACGCGATCCTGCGCAACGGCGGCGAGCGCGCCAGAGCCCGCGCCGAAGTGACCATGAAGGAAGTCCGCGACATCGTCGGCTTCCTCCACTGATACCTCGTCCGGGCGGCCCGGGCGGCCCGGACTTGTCGAACCGGGGACCACGGCGTACTCTCATCGAACCCGTTGGAGGCTCTGATGCGTGATCGCAGGCTCATCCAGATCGGCACCATGGAAGTCCGGTTCCTGATCGACGAGGATCAGAGTTCGGAAAGCCTCGTGATGTTCGAGTTCGTCGTACCTTCGCAAACCAGAGTGCCGGCTGCGCATTTCCACCGCGACGTGGACGAGGTGATCTACGGAATATCAGGGACGATGACGACCACCGTCGACGGGAAGAAGCACGAGGTACACCCAGGTGAAACGGTGTTCATTCCACGCGGCTTCGTGCACACCCACGAGAACCTTCATGTGGAGACTGCCCGGGTCCTGATCACCATGACTCCCGGACTGATCGGCCGTCGCTATTTCGAGGAAATCGCCGCGGCCATGAATGTCGTCGGCAAGCCCGACATCGAGCATGTGAAGGAAATCATGCTGCTTTACGGCCTCGTGCCTGCCTGATCCCATCGCTTTGCCAGCGATCGGTTCAGGTGAAAACGAGGACTTGCAAATCCTCAAGATCGCGTGTCAGAGTCCGCTCCATGGTATCAAAACGACTCTCCCGGCTCGAAGGCCATCGCCGCAAATTCATGGCGGTCATCGATGACACGCCCGAGTGCCAACGCGCCGTCCACTATGCGGGCCGGCGTGCAAAAAACTCCAATGGCGGCCTCGTGCTCGTCTACTTGATCCCGGAAGGCGACTTTCAGCAGTGGCTGGGCGTGGAAGAGATCATGCGGGCCGAGGCGCGTGAGGCAGCCGAGGCCGTCGTGGCGAAATCGGCGCAGCTGGTGCGGGAGACGATCGGCATCGAGCCGGAGATCGTCATCCGCGAAGGCAGTGCCGCCGAGCAGATCAACGCCGTGATCGAGGAGGACCGGGACATCGCGATCCTCGTCCTTGCCGCAAGCTCCGCAAAGGAGGGGCCGGGACCGCTGGTTTCGTCCGTCGCCGGCCGTGGAGCGGCTTTCCCCATTCCCGTCACCGTGCTTCCCGATACACTGACCGACGAGGAACTCGACGCGCTGGCATGACGTCTTTTCTTGAGTGTTGATCTCTTGAATAGAGTCCCCAATCGGCTTATTTTCTCTTTTGAAGAATTCTAAAGACGGCTCGGGCAAAATGCCTGCCGCACGGAGAACGAGATGTTTATTCAGACCGAAGCCACGCCGAATCCCGCCACGCAGAAGTTCCTGCCGGGTCGGGTCGTCATGGAAAATGGCACCGCAGAGTTCCTGAGCGGCGACGCGGCGCAGGCATCGCCGCTCGCGGCTCGCCTTTTCGACATCCCCGGCGTGACCGGCGTATATTTCGGCTACGACTTCATCAGCGTTTCCAAGGACGATCAGGAGTGGCAGCACCTGAAGCCCGCCATTCTCGGCTCGATCATGGAGCACTTCATGTCCGGCAAGCCGGTCATGGGCGACGCATCTATCCTGTCCGAAGATCTCGATGCCGGCGGCGAGTTCTTCGATGAGGGTGACGAGTCGATCGTGCTGACGATCAAGGAACTGCTCGAGACGCGCGTCCGCCCGGCCGTCGCCCAGGATGGCGGCGACATTACCTTCCGCGGCTTCAAGGACGGCAAGGTCTATCTCAACATGAAGGGTTCGTGCGCCGGTTGCCCGTCCTCGACGGCAACGCTGAAGCACGGCGTACAGAATTTGCTGCGCCATTTCGTTCCGGAAGTGCAGGAAGTCGAAGCCGTCTGACGACCTGGACCTGAAATCGCCATGGCGCAGCGTTTGCAAACGCGGTGCCGCGATGTATGGACAGTCAGGAACGCTCTATTCGGAAATTGATGCCATGATCATACTGGCGCTCGACACCGCAGGTGTGGATTGCGCTGCCGCTCTCTATGACAGCGGCAGGGATACGGTGCTGGGGGAGGCATCGGACATGATCGGCAAGGGGCATGCAGAGCATTTGATGGGGGTCGTCGATCGCGCGCTGGACCAGGCGGGCATCGCTCTTTCCTCTGTCGATCGCATCGCCGTTACCGTCGGCCCGGGTTCCTTCACAGGCATTCGCGTCGGCGTGGCCGCAGCCCGCGGCTTTGCTCTGTCGCTTGGCGTTCCCGCCGTCGGCGTCACGACGCTCGCGGTCATGGCGCAGGCCGAACGACTACGGTCGCCAGGACAATCGGTGCTCGCCGCCATGGATGCCAAGCGCAACGAAATCTATCTCCAGGCTTTCGACGCAGAGGGCAAGCCTCACGATGAAGCACGTGCCGCCACCATCGAGGAAGCGCAGGCGTTTTCCACGGTGTTCGATGGTGCAGTAACCGGCTCGGCGACACCGCTGCTGAGGCCCGACGCGACCGGCGACCATTCCAATCACTTCCCGATCTCCATCGTGGCGCGCCTCGGCGCCGCCGCCGATCCCTCTTCCGGAAAGCCGAAGCCCCTTTATCTGCGCGGACCTGACGCCAAGCCGCAGGCCGGGTTCGCAATTGCGCGAGTATGACCATGCTGGAATCCTATCTGACGCTGAAGCCGGAATTCGAAATCGTCGCAATGGATAGCGACGACTGCCGCTCGGTCGCGGCCCTGCACGGCGAACGTTTTGCCCGTCCCTGGGGCGATGGCGAGTTCTATAGCCTGCTGACACAGAGCAATGTCTTCGGCTTCGTGGCGCGGCAGACCAATGCTTTTTTGAAGAAGCCGCTGCCAGGGTTCGTACTTGCCCGCGAGGTCGCCGGGGAGGCGGAAATTCTGACGATCGCCGTGCAGACGAAGGTGGCGCGGGCCGGTCTCGGCTGGCGGCTGATGCAGGCGGCGATGCGCGAGGCGAAGCTGCGCGGCGGCGAGAGCATGTTCCTTGAGGTCGACGATGGAAACGCCGCGGCGCTCGGCCTCTACCGCAAGCTCGGCTTCGAGAAGGTGGGCGAACGTCGTGGATACTACAAGGACGCGAGGGGCGCCGTTTCCACGGCGCTTGTCATGAAGCGCGTTCTTCGCTAGTTCCGTTGCGGAACGTTGACGATCGGAAGGCGGCTCATGACTGACGTGGCCAAAACCCTTGAGGAGCTTTGCGCTGAACGGGGCATGCGCATGACCGAGCAGCGCCGCGTGATTGCGCGCATTCTCGAAGAATCCGAAGATCACCCTGATGTGGAAGAGCTTTATCGCCGCTCCGTGAAGGTTGATGCCAAGATTTCGATCTCCACGGTCTACCGCACCGTCAAGCTGTTCGAGGATGCCGGCATCATCGCCCGCCACGACTTCCGTGACGGCCGTTCGCGCTACGAGACTGTGCCGGAAGAACACCACGACCATCTGATCGATCTGAAGACCGGTGTCGTCATCGAGTTCCGCTCGCCCGAGATCGAAGCGCTGCAGGAGAGGATCGCCCGAGAACATGGCTTCAAGCTGGTCGACCACCGGCTGGAGCTCTACGGCATTCCGCTCAAGAAGGACGAACACTGAGGTCATGACCGCCGCCACGGAGTGTTCGAGTTGATCGCCAGGCTGCGCATCGCCTTTGAAGGAATCGTCATCCTTTTCGCCAGCATCCTGCTCATGCCCTGGCAGCTGCTGGCGCTGCGCTTCGACTGGAAGCTCCGGCGCCGGCTGCCGCGCGTATGGCACCGCATCGTCTGCTACTGTCTCGGAATCCGCATCCGTGTCCACGGCAGGATCGAAACGCACAGGCCCCTGATGCTGTGCGCCAACCACTCGTCCTGGATGGACATCATGGTGCTCTCGGCGGTCGCCGACGTCGCCTTCATCGCCAAGATCGAGGTCCGCGACTGGCCGATCTTTGGGACGCTTGCCAAGCTGCAGAAGAGCGTTTTCGTCGTGCGCGAAGAAAAGCGCAAGACCGGCCACCAGGCAAACGAGATCGCCGCCCGGATGGCGGATGGCGAAATCGTGGTGCTGTTTCCGGAAGGCACGACGTCTGACGGCAACCGCCTGCTCGACGTCAAATCGTCGCTCTTAGGCGCAGCGGCAATGGCCGTGCCGGCATCACCGACCGGCATCGTCATCGTTCAGCCGGTTGCAGTTGCCTATACCGGCGTCCATGGCCTGCCGATGGGGCGGTATCATCGCCCTCTGACATCATGGCCCGGCGATGTCGAGATATTGCCGCACCTGAAGGATGTGCTGCGATATGGCGCATTCGAAGTGGACGTATGCTTTGGCGAGGCGGTCGAATACGGTCCCGATACCAACCGCAAGCAGGCGAGCGCAACCATCGCAAGACGCATTCGCGTCCTGCTCGCCGACGCCTTGCGCGGGCGCAAAACCACCTGAGGCAAGGATTTCCTTTTCTCGCGCGTCAAAAACCACTAAATAGCGCGCCATGACCCACGACAGCGCCCTTCTTCCGGCCCCGGAGACCGATCTCCGCGATGGCAGCAACAGCCGCAAGGTTTTCATCAAGACTTACGGCTGTCAGATGAACGTCTACGACTCGACGCGCATGAGCGATGCTCTTGCCCGCGACGGCTACGAACCGACCGAGGATATGGAAGAGGCCGACCTCGTCCTGCTCAACACCTGTCATATCCGCGAGAAGGCGGCCGAGAAGGTCTACTCGGCACTTGGTCGCCTGCGCGACATGAAGAAGAAGCGCGCCAGCGAGGGTCGTGAATTCATGATCGGCGTTGCCGGTTGCGTTGCGCAGGCCGAAGGCGAGGAAATCCTCCGTCGTGCGCCGGCGGTCGATGTCGTCATCGGGCCGCAGACCTATCACCGGCTGCCAGAAGCACTGCGCCGTGCCAAGGAAGGCCAGCGCATCGTCGATACCGAATATGCGCTCGAAGACAAGTTCGAGCATCTGCCGATCGCGGAGAAGACCAGGATCCGCTCGCGCGGCGTCACCGCGTTCCTGACGGTGCAGGAAGGCTGCGACAAATTCTGCACCTTCTGCGTCGTGCCCTATACGCGCGGTTCGGAAGTGTCGCGCCCCGTCAACCAGATCGTGGAGGAAGCCGAGAGGCTGGTCGAAGGCGGCGTGCGCGAGATCACGTTGCTCGGCCAGAACGTCAACGCCTGGCATGGCGTTGGTTCCAACGACCAGGAGTGGACCCTTGGCGATATGCTCTATCGGCTGGCCGAGATCCCCGGACTTGCGCGTCTGCGCTATACGACCAGTCATCCGCGCGACATGGACGACCGCCTGATCGAGGCGCATCGCGACCTGCGCGCTCTGATGCCCTACCTGCACCTGCCGGTGCAGGCGGGGTCCGACCGGATCCTGAAAGCGATGAACAGGCGCCATACGGCAGCCGAATACCTGACCTTGATCGAGCGCATCCGCACCGCCCGTCCGGATATTGCGCTGTCTGGCGATTTCATCGTCGGCTTTCCGGGGGAGACAGAGCAGGATTTTGAGGATACACTCCGTCTGGTAGAAGAGGTGCGCTATGCACAAGCCTTCTCGTTCAAATACTCGACTCGACCGGGTACGCCCGGTGCGGAACTGAAGGATCAGGTGCCGGAAGAGATCAAGGCAGAACGGCTCGAACGCCTGCAGGCGCTTCTTCTGAAGCAGCAGCAGGAATTTGCTGAATCCTGTGTCGGAAAGACGATCGAACTGTTGCTTGAAAAGCCCGGTCGGATGCCAGAACAACTTATCGGCCGTTCTCCCTGGCTTCAGTCCGTGAATGTTGATGCAAAAGCATCGCAAATCGGTGACATTATTAAAGTGCGAATCACCGGAACCGGAACCAACAGCCTGTTTGCCGAGATTGCAGAGGCTGAGGTCTAAACCCAAGGAGCTCGACCGCTTGAACGGACAAGAATTGGTTTCTTCTTCACCGCGCCACCCACGCATCGCGAGCGACGCCAATCACTTTATTCTGACGTTCGAGAACAATCGGTTCGCCAGCGAGCTGTTTGGTCAATTCGACCAGAACCTCAAGCTGCTCGAGGAGCGCCTGAACATCGATGCACGAGCGCGTGGCAACTCCGTTGTCATCTCCGGGGACATCGTCAGCACCAATCAGGCGCGTCGTACCCTCGACTATCTCTACGAGAAACTCCAGAAGGGCGGTAGCGTGGAACGTTCCGACGTCGAAGGCGCAATTCGCATGGCGGTCGCCGCCGACGATCAGCTGAGCCTGCCGACGATGGAGAAGAAGGCCAAGCTGACGATGGCGCAGGTTTCGACGCGCAAGAAGACCATCATCGCCCGCACGCCGACCCAGGATGCCTATCTCAGGGCGCTCGAGCGTGCCGAACTCGTGTTTGGCGTCGGCCCGGCGGGTACCGGGAAGACCTATCTCGCCGTCGCCCATGCTGCCCAGCTCCTGGAACGTGGCGTGGTGGAGAAAATCATCCTTTCGCGTCCGGCCGTCGAAGCCGGCGAGCGCCTCGGCTTCCTGCCGGGCGACATGAAGGAGAAGGTCGATCCCTACCTCCGTCCGCTTTATGACGCGCTCTACGACATGATGCCGGCCGACAAGGTCGACCGTGCCATCACCGCCGGCGTCATCGAAATCGCGCCGCTCGCCTTCATGCGCGGTCGTACGCTGGCAAACGCCGCGATCATTCTCGATGAGGCACAGAACACCACGTCGATGCAGATGAAGATGTTTCTGACGCGTCTTGGCGAGAACTCGCGCATGATCGTGACCGGCGACCCAAGCCAGATCGACCTGCCGCGCGGTGTCAAATCCGGCCTCGTCGAGGCGCTGCAGCTGTTGAACGGCGTCGAGGGCATTTCGATCGTCCGCTTCAAGGATACGGACGTCGTGCGCCATCCGCTCGTCGGTCGCATCGTCAGGGCTTACGACGCCACCTATGCGACGGAAACGGCAGAGGTCATCCGGCAGGACTGATGGCGGGACTCGATATCCAGATCACCATCGAGGAGGGCAACTGGCCCTCCGAAGATGCCTTGCACGCATTGGCGGACCGCGTGCTGGAGACGGCGGCGACCTATCTTCGGGAGGCCGAGAAGCAACCGTTTCCGAAAATGGTGCCCGAAGTCTCGCTTGTTTTCACCGACGATGCTTCGATCCAGGACATCAACGCGGAATGGCGTGGCAAGGACAAGCCGACCAATGTGCTTTCGTTTCCGGCCTTTCCGGTTCAACCGGGCAAGGTGCCGGGGCCGATGCTTGGCGATATCATCATTGCCAGGGAGACTGTGGAGCAGGAGGCTGCCGAGCTTGAAAAAAGCATCGATGACCACCTGACGCACCTGATGGTGCATGGATTCTTGCATCTATTCGGCTACGATCATAATAATGATGCCGACGCCGAGAGAATGGAGGGGCTGGAGACTCGCATTCTGGCAATACTCGGCCTATCTGACCCATACGAGGGTCAAGACCTTAAAATGGAACCATGAGCGACTTTACGACGAGACCGGCCACCGAGGCCAAGGACGCCGCCGACCAATCCTCCTCCGACGAGGGTGGCAGTAGTAGCAGGCAGTCCGGACGACCCCAATCCTTCTGGTCGCGCGCAGCACGCATCCTGAGGCCGCAGCAAGGCTCGCGCCTTCGCGAGGATCTCGCCGATGCGCTGATGACCGACGCCGCCGAAGGCGACGTCTTTTCGCCCGACGAGAGGGCGATGCTGCACAACATCCTGCGCTTTCGCGAAGTTCGCGTCGCCGACGTCATGGTGCCCCGCGCCGATATCGAGGCCGTGGATCACCACATCACCATCGGCGAACTGATGATCCTGTTCGAGGAATCCGGCCGCTCGCGCATGCCGGTATATGCCGAGACGCTGGACGACCCGCGTGGCATGGTGCATATCCGCGATCTTCTCTCCTATGTCGCCAAGCAGGCGCGCAACAAACGCCGAGGCAGCACGAAGGCCGCCAAGGCGGCGCAGCCGATCGTCGAAGTTTCACCGGAGCACCTTCAGAAGATGCCGCGGTCGGCCAAGCCGAACTTCGATCTTGCCCGTGTCGACCTACAGAAGACGGTGGCCGAGGCCGGCATTATCCGGAAGATCCTGTTCGTACCGCCCTCGATGCTCGCCTCGGACCTGCTGCGTCGCATGCAGGTGAACCGGACGCAGATGGCGCTCGTCATCGATGAATACGGCGGCACCGACGGTCTTGCGTCGCACGAGGACATCGTCGAGATGGTCGTCGGCGACATCGATGACGAGCATGATGACGAAGAAGTGATGTTCAAGCGGATCTCCGAGGATATGTTCGTCGCCGATGCTCGCGTCGAGCTCGAGGAGATCGCGGAAGCCATCGGGCCGGATTTCGACATCGCCGAGCAGGTCGACGAAGTCGATACGCTGGGCGGACTGATCTTCTCCGAGCTCGGCCGCATTCCGGTGCGAGGCGAGGTGGTTCAGGCGCTGCCAGGTTTCGAATTCCATATTCTCGACGCCGACCCACGGCGCATCAAGCGTGTTCGCATTACCCGCAAGCGCCAGGCAATCCGCCGCCGCGTCAAGTCGGATGGTGACGGCGCCTCAGGCGCCGACCATGGCGACGACCGGCAAGCCGAAGTTCCCACGACAAACTGATCGCCGCAAACCACGACAAGCGGCGGCTTTTTTGAAAGACTGCGACCTCAGTTGATTCGCGGCTTGATGGAGTGGGCATGGAGCGGCTTGCGGACAGGATCATCCTGGCCTGGGGTTTCAAGAGGGTGGCGCTGGGTGTGCTTGCGGGGGCCTTCGGCGTTCTGGCCCTGCCGCCGATCGGTTTCTTCGCCGCGATGTTCGTTTCGTTCACGCTGCTTGTGTGGCTTATCGACGGAGCCGCCGCCGCGCCAAACAGCAGCCTTGTCGGGCGTCTCTGGCCCTCCTTCGTCACCGGTTGGCTCTTCGGCTTCGGCTACTTCGTTGCCGGTCTCTGGTGGCTGGGCCATGCCCTGATGATCGATGCCGAGGAGTTTGCCTGGGCATTGCCGCTGGCACTCTTTGGTCTTCCGGCCGTTCTTGCTACCTTCTACGGAGTGGCGACCGCATTTGCCCGCATACTCTGGTCAGAGGGCGTCGGACGAATTGCGGCGCTGGCGGCGAGCTTCGGCCTTTTGGAATGGGCAAGGAGCGTCCTCTTTACCGGTTTCCCCTGGAACGCCATAGGCTACGGGATGACGCCGGTGCCTGTTATGATGCAGTCAGCACATGTCATCGGCATCATGGGGATCACAGCGCTCTCCGTCTTCATTTTTGCAGCCCCTGCCCTGCTCGGCACCAAGCAAGGGGCAAGGGTCGGGGTTCCACTCGCCCTGCTGCTCTTTGCTACCCATCTCGGCTATGGCGTCTACGTGCTTTACGTCAGCCCCAATTCTACCGTGCCGACCACCGACAAAAGCCCGGTCGTTCGTCTGGTTCAGCCGATGATCGACCAGGCGGCCAAGATGGACACCGACGGCGACCGAACGACGATTTTCGAGAAGCACCTGAAGCTATCTGCAGAGGCGCCCAGGGATGGCGGCCGGAAACCCGACATCATTGTCTGGCCGGAGACCGCGATCCCCTTCATCCTGACGGACAATCAGGACGCGCTCACCCGGATCGCCGATACGCTGGACGACAACCAGGTCCTGATAGCCGGCGCCGTCCGGGCGGAGGACATGGGGCCCGGCAATCCACCCCGCTACTACAATTCGATCTATGTCATCGACGGCCATGGGCAGATCATTGCCGCTTCCGACAAGGTGCATCTCGTGCCGTTTGGCGAATACATGCCGTTCGAGAGCCTGCTGGACCAGTTCGGCATACAGAATGTGGTCGAGATGCCGGGCGGCTTTTCCGCCGCCGCCACGCGCCAGTTGCTGACGCTTCCGAGCGGACTCAAGCTCTATCCCCTCGTCTGCTACGAGATTATCTTCCCTGACGAGATGACCGGCGAGATCGGCGCTGCCTCGGCGATATTGAATGTCACCAACGATGCCTGGTTCGGCGCAACACCCGGCCCTTACCAACATTTCCTCCAGGCGCGTGTTCGCGCCGTCGAAACCGGTCTGCCGCTGATTCGCGACGGCAACAGCGGCATTTCCGCGCTGGTAAACGCGCGGGGCGAAATTATTGCGGGTCTGGCACTCAATGAAACCGGCTTTGTCGACGCAACCCTTGATGGATTTTCCATTGGCGGCAATCCCGCTCATTCGCGCCAGGCGTACTTCTGGTTGATCGAAATGCTTCTGTTTGCAATTGCAGCCGGTTCGCGCGCTGGTTTTGTTTTCAAGCAGAATTGACCCAAAACCCCTAAAATTGCATAGTGGTTAGGATTGGCGCTCTTAACGTATGTTCCAAGGTGAATGATAGAAACCTTGCAACGTGGCGTTTTGGGGATGGGTTCGGGCATGCCGGTTTGAACTGGGTTGAAATTATAGTTAGGGCAGCACCATGATTGAAAACAAGAAAAAGCCTAACCCGATCGACATCCACGTTGGCAGTCGCATTCGCCTTCGACGGACCATGCTTGGAATGAGTCAGGAAAAGCTTGGGGAAAGCCTGGGGATTACATTCCAGCAGATCCAGAAATATGAAAAGGGCACCAACCGCGTGGGCGCCAGCCGACTCCAGAATATCTCGAGCATTCTGAACGTGCCCGTTTCCTTCTTTTTCGAGGATGCGCCGGGCGATCAGTCCGGGGGCGTGTCCGGCATGGCCGAGGCTTCGAGTTCCAACTACGTGGTGGATTTCCTTTCCTCCTCCGAAGGCCTTCAGCTGAACCGGGCCTTCGTCAAGATCACGGATCCGAAGGTTCGCCGCAAGGTGGTCGAACTCGTGAAGGCGCTGGCTGCCGAAGCCGACAGCGAGTAAGAACCCCTAAAAACCTGCCTCTACGGGAAAGCGGTCGGAACGGCCGCTTTTTTGCGTTTTTTGGGCATAATTTGCCACCCTACGACAGATATAAAGATATATTTATGTCCTTCTGCGCTTGTTTTTCCGGTGCGAACTGGGTACCAACTACGCAGCTTTTGTTCTTTGAGGGGAATCCCGACATGCGCGCCAATTACCTCTTCACCAGCGAGTCAGTTGCCGAAGGTCACCCGGACAAGGTGTGTGACCGTATCTCCGACGAGATCGTGGATCTGGTCTATCGCGAAGCGGCAAAGACCGGTGTGAACCCATGGGGCGTTCGCATTGCCTGCGAGACCCTGGCCACCACCAACCGCGTGGTGATCGCCGGCGAAGTCCGCCTGCCGCCTAGTCTGATGAAGAAGGACAAGGATGGCCAAGACGTCATCAACCCTTCGAAGTTCAAGGCTGCCGCCCGCCGCGCCATCAAGGACATCGGCTACGAGCAGGACGGCTTCCACTGGAAGACCGCCAAGATCGACGTGCTGCTGCACTCGCAGTCTGCCGACATCGCGCAGGGCGTCGATAGCGCTTCCGACCAGCAGGGTGACGAAGGTGCGGGCGACCAGGGCATCATGTTCGGCTATGCCTGCACGGAAACACCAGACCTCATGCCGGCGCCGATCTACTACTCCCACAAAATTTTGCAGCTGTTGGCCACCGCCCGCAAGAAAGGTGACGGCGACGTTGCCAAGCTGGGCCCGGATGCAAAGAGCCAGGTCACCGTGCGCTACGTCGATGGCAAGCCGGCAGAAGTCACCTCGATCGTTCTCTCGACCCAGCATCTTGATGACAGCTGGGATTCGAGCAAGGTTCGCGCCGTCGTAGAACCTTATATCCGCGAAGCCCTCGGCGAGCTGCCGATCGCTGACGACTGCAAGTGGTACATCAACCCGACTGGCAAGTTCGTCATCGGCGGCCCGGACGGCGATGCCGGCCTCACCGGCCGCAAGATCATCGTCGACACCTACGGCGGCGCCGCGCCCCATGGCGGCGGCGCGTTCTCCGGCAAGGACACGACCAAGGTCGACCGTTCGGCTGCTTATGCTGCCCGTTACCTCGCCAAGAACGTCGTGGCTGCCGGCCTGGCCGACCGCTGCACGATCCAGATCTCCTACGCGATCGGCGTTGCCCAGCCGCTGTCGATCTATGTCGACCTGCACGGCACCGGCAAGGTGACCGAGGATCAGGTCGAAGCGGCCATCCGCAAGACGATGGATCTGTCGCCAACCGGCATCCGCCGCCACCTGGACCTGAACAAGCCAATCTACGCGAAGACGTCAGCCTACGGCCATTTTGGCCGCAAGGCAGGCCGCGACGGCTCATTCTCGTGGGAGCGCACGGATCTCGGGAAGGCGCTCAAGGAAGCCGTAAAGGCTTAAGGGCACAACGATGACGGATATGGAACGACGCAGCCGGGCGACCGAAGCCTTCTTCGGTCGTCGCAAGGGCAAAGCTCTGCGCGGACAACAGGCGGAAAAGCTCAACACCCTGCTGCCGGCGTTCCTCATCGATCTCTCAGCAGCTCCGCCGGAGCCGCTGAGCGCACTGTTTCCGGCCTCGACGAACCGTCTGCGCCTGGAAATCGGCTTTGGTGGCGGCGAGCATCTGATCCACCGCGCGGTGGAAACCCCCACAGCCGGCTTCATTGGCGTGGAACCCTTCGTAAACTCGATGCAGAAGCTGCTGTCGAGTGTCGACAATGCCGGCGCCAGGAATATTCGCGTCTACAATGACGATGCGACGCAATTGCTGGATTGGCTGCCGGACGGCTCGATCGACCAGATCGACCTGCTCTATCCCGATCCTTGGCCGAAGCGGAAGCACTGGAAGCGCCGCTTCGTTTCCAAGACCAATCTCGACCGATTCCATCGCGTGCTGAAGCCGGGCGGCCTGTTCTGCTTCGCTTCCGACATCGACACCTATGTCAACTGGACGCTTCTCAAGTGTCGGGATCACGGGCGCTTCGACTGGATGGCGACCGACTCTGCCGACTGGCTGACACCGTACGAGGGCTGGCCTAGCACGCGCTACGAGGCGAAGGCCCGGCGCGAGGGACGTTCCTCGGCCTATCTGACATTCAAGCGCGCATAGCCTGACCCGCCGCTGCGGTAGGCCGATATCCGGGAGAAACGCGCGCCCTCCCTTCAGCTCCATCGCCATTGCGGTCGCCGTACAGCGACTGCAATGGGGCCAGCATCGGGCACGGTAGGCAAAGGTATCTGCTCGGAGTGCTTGCCTAGTGCAGGCTCACTGTCTTCAACTCATCCTCGGCAGCCTTGAAGAAGGTGCTGGAGCGATTGTCCGTCAGAAGGATCGGCGTGCCATCGGCGCCGAACAGCGCCCAGAGGTCGACGCTCGGATCGATATCCGGTGCTTCGGGGAAGCACTTGGACACCTCTTCTGACCGTATTTTTCTGATGTATGCGACCTCACCGTTGCCGATGCCGGCAAGTTCGGTTTTGGTCAGGTGAGAATTGGCTTCTTTCATCAACATTCCTGTACCTCCAAGAGAAGGGACCAACAGCTCAACGTGAGTTGTTGTCCTACTGTGAGACCGAAATGTTAATTTTCTTCACCATGCGCGCCGGCTCGGGCCGAATGAGATCGACGGACAACAAACCGTTCTTCAATCCGGCGCCTAAGACCTGCATGCCATCGGCCAAAACAAAGGTTCGCTGGAACTGCCGTGCGGCGATCCCGCGATAGAGATACTCACGGTCCCCCTGATCGACCTGCCGGCCACGAATGACCAGCTGGTTCTCTTCGATCGAGACGTCGAGTTCGTCTTCGCCGAAACCGGCGACCGCCAGCGTGATGCGTAACCGTTCAGGATCACCCGAGAGGCTGTCGGCAGCAATGCGTTCGATATTATAGGGGGGATATCCGTCGCTCGCCTTGGAGATCCGCTCCAGGGTCTTCTCCATGGCGTCGAAGCCCAGAAGAAGCGGGCTGGCGAAAGGCGTAATGCGGCTCATCGTTTTTCAAGTCCTCGATACAAGCGACCTTGCCGGACCTGAATTGCAGCACCCGGTTGATCATAATATGGGAATTGCGAGAGCCCTGCGCAAGGCGCACGGCTTCGATCGCCCCACACCGCCTGCCTTGACAAAGGGCGTGGCCTCGCATCAAAACGTGCCCGAGCCGGCTGTGCCGATTTGCGACGGGATCATGAACAAAACGGTGCATGCCACGATGTCGCGCACCACGAGGATGGAACGAGCGGAATGGCAGACCCGAGAAAGATTATTATCGACACCGATCCAGGTCAGGACGACGCAGCCGCAATCATGCTGGCATTCGGCAGTCCGGAAGAACTGGAGGTGCTCGGCATCACTACCGTCGCTGGCAACGTGCCTCTCCCCTACACCAGCCGAAATGCCCGCATCGTCTGCGAACTCTGCGGCAAGACGGATGCCAAGGTCTTTGCGGGCGCCGACAAGCCGATCGCCCGCAAGCTGGTAACGGCGGAACACGTGCACGGCAAGACCGGCCTCGACGGCCCAGTCCTGGACGAGCCGACCATGCCGCTTCAGCCGCAGCACTCCGTCGATTTCATCATCGAGACGCTGCGCAGCGAACCGGAAGGCACCGTGACGCTCTGCACGCTCGGACCGCTGACAAATATCGGCATGGCCTTCCGCAAGGCGCCTGACATCATCGCCCGCATCCGCGAACTGGTGATGATGGGTGGCGGCTTCTTCGAAGGCGGCAACATCACGCCGGCGGCAGAATTCAACATCTATGTCGATCCCGAGGCAGCTGACATCGTTTTCCGCTCAGGCGTGCCGATCGTGATGATGCCGCTCGACGTCACGCACAAGCTTCTGACTCGCAAGGACCGCGTCAAGCGCATGGCAGTCCTTGGCACGCGCCCGGCCGGTGCGATGGTGGAGATGCTGGAGTTCTTCGAACGCTTCGATATCGAGAAATACGGGTCGGACGGCGGTCCGCTGCACGATCCTACGGTCGTTGCCTATCTGCTAAAACCCGAACTCTTCAAGGGTCGGGACTGCAATGTCGAGATCGAGGTGAAGTCTGAACTCACGGTCGGCATGACCGTCGTTGACTGGTGGCATGTGACTGATCGCAAGCGCAATGCGAAGGTCATGCGCGACGTCGATGCGGACGGCTTCTTCGATCTGCTGATCGAGCGCTTCGCCCGCATCTGAACAGATCATATCGGCCTGGGCCTGATATGATCTGGTCTATGCTTTTACGCACTTCCGGACGCAAAACCGCTGCGCACTTTTCCTGGAATTGCTTACAACGTCTCCGAAGACGCCTGAGAAATCAGGCGTCCTTCTGGTCGAAAAACGAATTGGTTTCGGTTTCGACGATCTTCGGGCCGCCCTTGGCGACGCCGACCATGGCAGGGCGCAGAACCCGCTCACCGATGGTGAAGCCCGCCTGCACGACCTGGACGACCGTATTGTTCGGCACGTCAGGGTTCGGAACCTCGAACATCGCCTGATGGAAGTTAGGATCGAACTTCTGGCCGACCGGCTCCAGCTTGCGAACGCCGTGGCGCTCGAGAGCGGACAGCATCGAGCGCTCGGTCATCTCAACGCCCTCGATCAACGTGGCAAGGCCCGCATCCGCGGACGCGCGCACTTCATCGGGAATGGCATCGATGGCGCGGCGCAGATTATCCGAAACGGCAAGCATGTCACGGGCAAAGCCTGCGACCGAATAAGACTTGGCGTCCTTGACTTCGCGCTCGGTACGGCGGCGCAGATTGTCCATGTCGGCTGCAAGGCGCAGATAACGATCGCGCAGCTCGCCGTTTTCTGCCTTCAGCAACTCCAGCGGATTGGGCTGCTGCGCGGCTTCGGCTGCTGCTTCGTTCTCGACCTCTGCAGCGGCGTCCACTGCGGCTTCAGCCGCGGCTGCGTCAGGTCCGTTCTTCGTCGTCTCGTCGGTCATGACGTTCTCCGGTGATTGGTGTCTTTTGGATGTGCCCGATATCGAACTTTGACCGCCAAAAATCAAGTCTGCGTTACGAAGAAGCTATGAATTGCGGGTATCGGCCAAACGCCTGACGCCGCAGCACAACGACTGCAGCTTGACTTCGTCACGACAAAGCCCTCTACTTTCGAGTCTCCTAATATGTGGCGAATTGATCCCGAACAGCTCAGGGAGACACCACAATGGCCGACCAGACTAGCTATGCTGGAAAGTGCTTTTGCGGCGCCGTTGAAATCATCGTAACGGGCGAGCCGGTCGCGATGGGCTATTGTCATTGCGATTCCTGCCGACGCTGGTCGGCCGGCCCGGTCAACGCCTTTACCCGGTGGCCTCCGCAAAGCGTGCGCGTCACCAAGGGCGGGGAGCACGTCGAGGGCTACCAGAAGTCGGATACGAGCGTCCGCAAATTCTGCGAGCTCTGCGGCGGGCACCTCTATACCGAGCATCACCAGTGGGGCGTCACGGATGTCTATGCTGCCATCATTCCGAGTTTTCGCTATAAGCCGTCGTTGCACGTCAATTATGCAGAGACGGTGCTCCGCATGAAGGACGGCCTGCCGAAATACAAGGACATGCCTGTGGAGACGGGCGGCTCCGGCGACCTGCTGCCGGAGTAGCGTCTGCTACAGGAGTGGCGCTCGGCGGCATTACTTTGCGGGACGGGATAGCCTCGACATCAGCTGCGCCGTGTAGTCAACCATAGGTACGATGCGCGAGTAGTTAAGGCGCGTCGGCCCGATGACGCCGACGGCGCCGACGATACGGTCGTCTTCGTCGCGGTAAGGCGCCACGATCAGCGAGGAGCCGGACAGTGAGAAGAGCTTGTTTTCCGAACCGATGAAGATGCGCACGCCGGGGCCGCTTTCGGCCAGGTTCAAGAGCTCGATCAGACTGTCCTTCTTCTCCAGATCGTCAAACAGCATGCGCAGGCGATCAAGATCGTCCGCGCCGGCAAGCCCCTCGAGCAGATTGGCGCGACCGCGGATGATGAGCTGCGCCGGCTTGCCTTCGTCGGCGCTCCCGGACCAGACTGCGATACCGCGCTCGACAAGATCCCGCGACAGCGCATCGAGCTCGTGGCGAACGTTTTCCTTCAGGCGACCGAGCTGGTTGCGCAGTTCCGGCAGGGTCTGGCCGCTCATGTGAGCGTTGAGAAAATTCGCGGCCTCCGTCAGCTGCGAGGATGTGACGCCGGCCGGCAGTTCGATGATGCGGTTCTCGACCTGATCGTGATCGCCGACGAGGACGGCCAGCGCCTTGGTCGGCTCCAGGCGGATGAACTCGACATGCTTCAGCACAGGGTCGCTCTTGGCAGTAATGACGAGCCCGGCACCGCGCGAAATGCCCGACAGCATCCGGCTTGCCTCGTTCATCATCAATTCCATCGGATTGTCGCGGCTTTCGGCGCGCACCTGACGATCGATATTTGCGCGGTCCTCGGCCGAAAGATCGCCGACCTGCATGAACGCGTCCACGAAGAAGCGCAGACCAATCTGCGTCGGCAGCCGACCGGCGCTGACATGGGGCGAATAGATGAGACCGAGCTCCTCCAGATCGCTCATGACGTTGCGTACGGACGCCGGGGACAGCGACATGGGAAGAATGCGCGACAAATTGCGGGAACCGAGCGGTTCGCCGGTCTCAAGATAGCCTTCAACGATGCGGCGAAAGATTTCCTTCGAGCGTTCATCCAGCGCAGCCACGGCATCCGAAATCGACGTCGACCTGAATTCCATTAAGTCTTGCGCACCTGTGCTGATGATGATCCCCCAAAATATAGCCATTCTCCCCGCCGTGGCAAAAGGGAAATTGCAAATGAACGCTGCCAATCGTAGAAGCGGTCAACAACATAAAGCACGCATGATGTTGACCGGACAGGTTTCCCGTTTTCAGCACTATGCCTCAGGAGAATAGAATGCGGCCTTCAGGCAGAAAAACCGACCAGATGCGCAAGGTTTCCTTCGAGCGCAATTTTTCCAAGCATGCCGAAGGCTCCTGCCTGGTGAAGTTCGGAGATACGCATGTGCTGTGCACGGCAAGCCTTGAAGAAAAGACCCCGCCGTGGCTGCGCAACACCGGTAAGGGCTGGGTCACCGCCGAATACGGCATGCTGCCGCGCGCCACCGGCGAGCGCATGAAGCGCGAGGCCGCCGCCGGCAAGCAGGGCGGCCGCACGCAGGAGATCCAGCGGCTGATCGGCCGGTCGCTCCGCGCCGTTGTCGACCTCAAGGAACTCGGCGAGCGCCAGATTACGCTGGACTGCGACGTCATCCAGGCTGACGGCGGGACCCGCACGGCGTCAATTACCGGTGCCTGGATCGCGCTCTACGATTGCCTGAAGTGGATGGAAAGCCGCAACATGATCAAGGTCGAGCGCGTTCTGAAGGATCACGTTGCGGCTATCTCCTGCGGCATCTTCGCCAGCCAGCCGGTGATCGACCTCGACTATATCGAGGATTCCTCCGCCGAAACGGACGCCAACTTCGTCATCACGGGCGGCGGCGGCATCGTCGAAATCCAGGGCACGGCGGAAGGCACGCCTTTCACCGATGAGGAATTCGCCTCCCTGATGGGACTTGCCAAGACCGGTATTGCTGAACTAGTCGGGATGCAGAAGCAGGCCATCGGCTAATGAACGACATGCTGGAAGGCATTCTGGAGACGGCGCTCTATGCGGACGATCTCGACAAGGCCGAGGCTTTCTATGAAGGCATTCTCGGACTTGCCAAGATCACGCGGGCGGCGAACAGGCATGTTTTCTTCCGCTGCGGGCCGGGTGTGCTGCTGATCTTCAATCCCCGGGAAACCACCAAGCCACCTGAGGCGCAGGCGCTGCAGGTTCCTCCGCACGGAACGATGGGCGCGGGCCATGCCTGCTTCCGTGTCTCGTCTGAGAACCTCGACGTGATTGCCCGGCAACTCAAGGCAGCAAACATCGAGATCGAATCCGAGGTAAGCTGGCCCCAGGGTGGCCGGTCGATCTATTTTCGCGATCCGGCAGGCAACAGCCTGGAATGTGCAGAAGCTAGAATCTGGGGCATTGAATAGGACACCCAATGCGCAAGCTTGAGACCAAGACCATCGTCGTCGCCAGCCACAACGCCGGCAAGATCAAGGAAATCCAGGATCTGATCGGCCCCTTCGGTTTTACCGCCAGGTCCGCGGCCGATCTGAATTTCATCGAGCCGGACGAGACGGGGACCACCTTCGAGGAAAACGCGACGATCAAGGCGATCGCTTCGGCCAATGCCTCCGGCATGCCGGCGCTCTCCGACGATTCCGGGCTCGTGGTCGATGCGCTGGGTGGCGATCCTGGTGTCTACACCGCCAACTGGGCGGAAACCGCGGATGGCACACGCGATTTCGCAATGGCGATGGAGAAGGTAGAGAAGGCATTGCAGGATGCAGGTGCCACCAAGCCGGAACAGCGGAGCGCACGCTTCATCAGCGTGCTGTGCCTTGCGTGGCCGGACGGGCATATCGCGCTCTTCCGCGGCGAGGTCGAAGGCACCGTCGTCTGGCCGCCGCGCGGCACACAAGGGTTCGGATACGATCCGGTTTTTCAGCCCGAAGGTTATGACATCACCTTCGGCGAGATGAGCGGCGAGGAGAAGCACGGCTGGAACATCGGCAAGCCGAAAGCGCTTTCGCACCGTGCACGCGCCTTCAAACTCTTTGTCGAAACCTGCCTGGACGCTTAAGATCGATCGGTGACACTTTGGAACAGCCCAACCTGACGCGCGATGCCCTACTTCTGCCCGACACCGGGGAGCCCGGCTTCGGCGTTTACGTGCATTGGCCGTTCTGCGCGGCCAAATGCCCTTACTGCGACTTCAACAGCCATGTCCGCCACAAGCCTGTCGACCAGGAGCGCTTCACCGCCGCCTTCCTGAAGGAGATGGCGAGCATGCGGCAACTGAGCGGACCGAAAACGGTGACCAGCGTCTTTCTTGGCGGTGGGACGCCATCGCTGATGCACCCGTCTACCGTTTCCGCCATCCTCGACGGCATTGCCAAAGAGTGGCACATGCCCGACGGCATCGAGATCACCATGGAGGCGAACCCTTCCAGCGTCGAGGCGGAGCGTTTCCGCGGCTATCGGGCCGCCGGCGTCAACCGTGTATCGCTCGGTGTGCAGGCGCTGAACGATCGCGACCTGAAGTTTCTCGGACGGCTGCACGATGTTGCCGATGCGCTGAAGGCGATCAAGCTGGCGCGCGACATCTTCCCGCGCATGTCTTTCGACCTGATCTATGCCCGCCCGAACCAGACGGTGGAGGAATGGGAGCGCGAGCTTAGGGAAGCGATCTCCTACGCCGTCGATCACCTGTCGCTCTACCAGCTCACGATCGAGGAGGGCACGCCCTTCTTCGGTCTGCACAAGGCGGGCAAGCTGATCGTCCCCGATGACGATCAGTCGGCGCTGCTCTACGAGGCGACACAGGAGATCACCGCCAGCGAGGGAATGCCGGCTTACGAGGTGTCAAACCACGCCCGCCCGGGCGCCGAGAGCCGTCACAATCTCACCTACTGGCGTTACGGCGACTACGCAGGCATCGGCCCCGGTGCGCATGGGCGGCTGACGCGCGGATCCGCGAAGATCGCGACCGCCACCGAGCGCAAGCCGGAAACGTGGCTGGACCTCGTGGAACGGGACGGCCACGGCGTTCTCGATCAGGAACAGCTCGGCTATGACGAACAAGCCGACGAACTGCTGCTGATGGGGCTTCGCCTAACGGAGGGTGTGGATCTTGCCCGCTGGCAGCAGCTTTCGGGTCGTGACCCCGACCCGAAGCGTGAGGAATTCCTGCTGGAACACGGCTTTATCGAGCGGATCGGCAACTCGCGGCTTCGCTGCACGCCTTCCGGCATGCTAATCCTCGATTCCGTGGTTGCCGACCTCGCCTGCTAGCGCATTCCCCATTTTTTTCCGAAACGCGGAGACACTCTAACCTTTTATTTTCTCGCAATTCCGAACGCAAAGCCGATATGAACTTCCGCTGGAATTGCTCCACATCAGACCGTTCGCCTCTTTCCTAGGGAGAGCAAGCGTCCGTCGATGCCCGCAAGGCCGATCGCGATCATCGCCATACCTATCAGATGCTTGGCCTGCAATTGCTCGCCAAGAATGGCGGCGCCGAGCAGGATGGCGCTGACAGGGATGAGGAAGGTGACGAGCATGAGGTTCGTCGCGCCAGCCGTGGCCAGGATGCGGAAGAACAGCACGTAGGCGATTGCCGTGGACAGCAGCGCGAGACCGAGGAGAGCCATCCAGGTCTCGGCAGAGGGTGCCGCCAGTGTCCAGGGGCGATCAATCAGCAGGGCGACCGGCAGCATCAAGATGGTGGACGCGGTCACCTGCCCGGCAGCCGGAATGAGCGGCGCCATCCCCATCTGGCGGAAGCGGCGACCGAAGATGCCGGCGAAAGAATAAGTGAGCGCAGCACCCAGTACGGCGAGCTGCGCCAGAACGTTGGCGCCTAGATCCCTCAAGGCATCGAAACCGATCATATAGGCCACGCCTGCAAAGCCGACCAACACGCCGAGCAGGCGGTTGCCGGTCATCTTTTCATCGGCCGTCAGCAGATGCGCGACGACCACGGCAAAGAGCGGCGTGGTCGCGTTGAGGATCGACGCCAGGCCGCTGGCGATATGCGTCTGGCCCCAAACGATCAGGCAGAAGGGGATCATGTTGTTGAGGATGCCCATGCCGAAAAAGGCGGCCCAGGCCTTGCCGTCGCGCGGCATGACGTGGCCCGTTGCGCGGACGATGAGGTTGAGAGCAATCGCTGCGATCAGCACCCGGCCGGTCACGATCGTGAACGGCGGCAGGCTCTTCACCAGAATGCCGTTGAAGAGGAACGAACCGCCCCACAGCAGGGAGAGCACCAGCAACATTCCCCACTCGCCAAGACCCATCTGTTTCTGTTGCATGACCTTCTCCTGTTGAAGCCCCAACCGGTTTACGTCGCGGCAACAGCCAGCGCCACCCGATCGTTGCGCGACATTGAACGCATTTTCCGAATTATTCTCGCCGCATCACTATTCGCGAACCCCTTTGAGGATCGCTTTCATGCTGATATTATTTCGATAAGCGGATACTGACAAACGAGTCTTTCTCGAACTACGCTTTAGCTGAGCTAAATCATGAGCGATTATCTTCCTTCTCTTTCCGCATTACGTGCCTTCGAAGCGGCGGCCCGACATCTCAGCATGACGTTGGCGGCGAAGGAGCTCAACGTGACGCCCGGAGCGGTTAGCCTTCAGATCCGCGATCTCGAGGCGGCGCTCGGGGTCAAGCTATTCGAGCGCAAGACCCGGGCGCTGGCTCTGACCGTCGAAGGCGCCGATTACTTCACGACGCTGAGGGCGGCATTCCGCCTGGTGCGGGAAGCGACCGCGGCGATCACCGCTCGAGCACGCGGCGCGGTGCTGAACGTCACCTGCACCGCCGGTTTCGCAACCTACTGGCTTGTGCCGCGCCTTAGTCGCTTCGAGGCGATCCACCCCGAGATAGACGTGCGCATCAGCGCCTCGCACCGTGTCTTGGACTTTCAGCGCGACGGTATCGACCTGGCGATCCGGCATGGGCTCGGTGGATATGACGGACTGGTCAGCGAGCGACTGGTGGACGACGAACTCGTGCCGGTCTGCACGCCGAAGGTCGCGGGCGAGCTTGGCGATGCGCCCTCGCCGGATGCGCTTGCCGACTTCCAGCTCATCCACGATGTCTACCGCCACGATTGGCAGCTTTGGCTGCAGGCGGCCGGTGCAACGAAGGTGGACGCTTCGCGCGGGCCGATCTTCATGCATGGCAACGGCGCCTACGAGGCGATGAAGGCCGGCCTGGGCTTCGCCTTGATGCGCCGATCGTTTCTGGCGGGTGAACTTCAGGAGGGGGCCGTCGTCGCGCCCTTCCCGCAGGGCGTCGCAAGCCGCCTCGCCTTCCACCTGGTCTACCCCGGCCCGGCGCTGGAGCGACCAGCAACGGCAACGTTCCGTCGCTGGCTGCTTTCGGAGGCCCAGCGCTGAGGTCACTGTTGCGGACGCGGCTCAATAAAAGTGGAGTAATACATTCAAAATTTGTTTCCCTCCGGCCTTTTTGTTGGCTATGAGACACATCAGATTTCAGATGTGAACCTGCCGGGACCGCCAATTTGATGAGCATCCGCACCGTCGCAACCATGGCGCCGCGCGTATCCGCACCGAGGCGGGCGACGGCGGCCCATCTCCCGGCGGCTGCCGCCGCCTGGCAAGCATCGACCGGCAAGCAGCAGGACGGTAGGCAACCACATGGCTAGCGCCCAGCGTCAGGATGTCGATTGGGGCGACGGGCTCCAGGGCCGACTCTCGCCGGCATTTTCCGGCGAGCACGCCTGGTGCTGTGAGAAGATGATGCTGGCGACGAACCTTGCCGGCGGCGTTCCTCTGGCCGACTTCTTCAGCAATAGTGGATTTCAGCGAGCAATCGACCGCTATGCGGAAGCCTCAGGCGGCAACGACCGGCGCGCCGTCGTCTCAATGTGGTCTCTCTACTACTTTTCTTGCCTGATCATTCCTTACCTCCTCGCCCGTCGGCTTTCCGCCCAGGCGCTTCCTGTCGCATTCGGTGAGATGACGATTGCACTCTCGGACACCGGCCTGCCGCGGGCCTTCGGCGTGTCGCATGCGGGACGCATCGACACTCACATTGGCGCGGACGGTTTCGAAGCGATCGGACCAATGCTGGAAGCACACCTCGGCCACGCTGTCTCACAGCTGACGGCTTGCGGCATCTCGGCCAAGCTTTGCTGGAACAATGCGGCTGTGTACATCGACTACGCACTCCGCCTGGCAGATGGCGAAGCGGGCGCGGCCGCCGCCGACCTGCCGCTCTTCATTCGCGGCTGCCTGCCGGACGGCGGCGTGAACCCATTTTGCGGTTGTGTGCAACACATCGACGAAGGCGGCGAGCGCGTCGCCCGCCGCAAGATCTGCTGTCTGCGCTTTATGCTTCCCGGCGTACCAAGCTGCGGCAAGCGTTGCGCACTGCCGAGCCAGAGAAACCAACACTGAACTGCTCGATCACGCGGCCTTCCCTCCAACGCCGCGCGCAACCTCCTTGCCAATCGGCGAGTGCTTTGGCGCCGTGCCGTTCGAGGGCGCGCATTTGGACAAGCCGCCAACAGAAGCGGCGGCGGTGATCCATGCAAAGCAAAACGGCCGGAATAGCTTCCGGCCGCTGAATATTTGAAACGTCGCAGACTATTCGTTGATCAGGCGCTTCAGGAGCTCGATCTCATGCGACAGCTTGGTGTCACCCGAAATCAGTTCCTCGATCTTGCGCACAGCATGCAGGACCGTCGTGTGATCACGTCCGCCGAAGCGACGGCCGATTTCCGGGAAGGAGCGCGGGGTAAGGGTCTTGGCCAGATACATGGCGATCTGGCGCGGCTTGACAATGACACGGGTACGGCGGTTCGATACCAGTTCCTGACGCGAGACATTGTAGTGCCGTGCGACGATACGCTGAATGTCTTCGATCCGTACGCGACGCGGCTCGCCGGAGCCAACCAGATGAGCGAGCAGTTCGTCCACACGCTCGATCGACAGGTTCGGCTCGAAGGAGCGGCGAAAGAGCAACTGGTTGAAGGCGCCTTCCAGTTCACGGCCACTTGCCGTGATGCTGCGAGCGACATGGTTCAGGAGTTCGGTCGAGATTTCCAGCGACGGATCCTCGGTACGAGCGACCGCGAGACGGCGCTTGAGGATTTCGAGACGCATCTCGTAGTCCGGCCCGTCGAGTTCGATCGCGACGCCGCCCTGCAGACGCGAACGGACGCGGGGATCAAGCGATTCCAGCTCCCACGGCGCGCGGTCGGCCGCAACCACGACCTGCTTGGCGCTGTCGAGCAGCATGTTCAGGAGATGGCAGAACTCGTGCTGGATCATCTTGCCCTGAAGGAACTGCATGTCGTCGATGATCAGGAGATCGATATTGCGCAGCGAGTCCTTCAGCGTCAGAGCATCGTTGTCGCGGATCGCAGTCGCGAAGCGCCACATGAAGTATTCCGCCGTCAGATAGACGACGCGCAGCGCCCGCGGGTTCTGCACGGCTGCGTTGGCAATCGCCTGCAACAGATGCGTCTTGCCGAGACCGACGGTCGAATGAACGAAAAGCGGATTGAAGCGCACGGCGCCCTGGCCTGCTTCGGCAATCGTCTTTGCCGCTGCAAGCGCAACGCGGTTGGAACTTCCCTCGACGAAAGTATCGAAGGTGAAGCGATTGTCGAGTGGAGAGCCGAAAAGGGGCTGCCCCCAGCCTGCCGTTGCCGGACGAGCTGCGGCAGCAGCCGAAACCGCCTGCTGTGCGATATGCCCTGCCTGTTGGGCGACCGGACGGCGCACCTGCGACACCAAAGATGCCGGTTCTTGGGGAACGGCCTCCTCGGCGGGCTTGGCAGCGCGCGTTGCGGTGCGGACAAGAATCTCGACCTTGAGAATTTCAGCGTCCTCCGCCTGGAAGATGCCGGTGATCATGTCAAGGTATCGATTGTTAATCCAGGATTTCAGAAACGTCGTCGGCACGGTGAGCCGCACGACACTCTTGGAGACCGAATGCAGCTTCAGCCGGGCAAACCAGCTCGCGTAGACATCAGGACCGACTTGCGCCTTCAGGCGTGCGCTAACGCGCTCAAAAAGTATGCCATTCTTCATGTCTCCCTTTTCCCCCGCCGCTTCTGGGCAAATAGAGCCAAACGCCAGAGATGTCCTGTCACTGTTGTCCAAAACATCCACCGCCATTGAATTCATGTGCATATTGCCGCCTTCCAATTCCACCGGGCGGCTTTTTCCGTCGCCCGATTATTTCCCCGCTGTGGCCAGAAAATGGCACCCTCATGCGCCACCCACCAACCGGTTCACTCAAACGCCTGCCTCAAAACACGAGACGACTATCAGGAGGCTTACGGCGCTCGCATCATACGGCGTCCGATCCACCTCCCATGCTGGTCCCCGTCCCTCATCCTTACGGGCATCAGCAGCCTGCGTATGATTTCCCTTCTTCTTGGGCTTAACGCTAAACGCCAAGCCGTCTGAAAACGCACACGACATTCCGTTCCGCGGCAGCCACAGCCGCGGTCCAAACTGCACCAGTGCGTGAGAATCCGGAGGCCTAGGCTCTCCGTAACAAAAGACACAAAGCAATCAGCCTGCCGACGTGGCAGTTTCAGAACCAAGCCTTAAACAGGTGATGTCCGAGCCCCTTGTTGACCGGCATTTAGGCAGGATCGGGTACGGAGATCAACGATGAATTTTACGCAAAATTAAGATGGCCCCGTTGACTCCGGGGGCACTTTTAGGGCGTCACACCGCTGTCAAAAAAGAATCGCTTTTGAATCAAGGAGATTCCTCAAACTGGCAATTTTGACACGCATAAAAAGAAAAAAAGAAAAAAGCTTCTTGACTCGTTTCAGACCCCGCAACGGAAGGTGCGAGTCGCTAAAGCTGGAAGCATCCTGACGCAAGCTATTGTTTTTGCAGTATTTTTTGTGTCATCCACCCGACACGAAGGAGTCATCGAATTAACCATCAGGACAACCGTACGGTGGAATCGAAAAAGCCCGACAAAGTTGCCGGGCTAATGATAACGATCGGTTTATTAATGAAAGATTATGCGGTCGCAGCGACCGAAAGAGCCTTCACACGAGCTGCCAGGCGCGAAACCTTGCGGGAAGCCGTGTTGGAGTGAAGAACGCCCTTGCTTGCGGCGCGAGCCAGTTCCGGCTGCGCGGCGAGGAAAGCTTCCTTTGCCTTGGCAGCATCACCGGATGCGATTGCCTCTTCGACCTGGCGAACGAAAGTGCGAACGCGCGAGCGACGAGCCTTGTTGACGTCGGTACGGCGGGCGATCTTGCGGGTCGCTTTTTTCGCCGAAGTTGTATTGGCCATGGATGCCTCTCTCAAGAATTCGAACAAACTCCGCTATCACCGCGGGCCCTGCGGCCACTTCATACAGCAATGCGGGAGCATAATCGGAAAACCGGAGTGGCTTCCCGAACCTTGGGCGGGCATATAACCCTAAAGCCGAGCGGCGTCAACGCGCATTTTCAAGGAAAAGCCGCCTTTGCTCCGGGGATCAGCGGTTCTTGAAGGCCGGTTTCCGCTTTTCGATGAAGGCGGTCATTCCTTCCTTTTGATCCTCAGTGGAGAAGAGACTATGGAAAAGCCGGCGCTCGAAACGCAGCCCTTCTTCCAACGTCGTCTCCAATGCCCGATTGACGGCTTCCTTGGCCATAAGCACCGAAGGGCGCGACAGCGAGGCGATCTTGGCCGCTGCTTCCAATGCTTCATCCAGCAGCCGGTCGGGCGCCACCACCCGCGAAACGAGTCCCGCACGCTCCGCTTCCGCCGCATCCATCATCCGGCCAGTCAGGATCAGGTCCATAGCTTTCGACTTGCCGACGGCCCGTGTCAGCCGCTGCGACCCGCCCATACCGGGAATGACGCCGAGGGTGATCTCGGGCTGGCCGAACTTGGCCGTGTGCGAGGCAATGATGAAATCGCACATCATGGCGAGTTCGCAGCCGCCGCCGAGTGCAAACCCGCTGACGGCCGCAATCACCGGCTTGCGAACCTTGGCGACATCGTCCCACCCGCTCATGAGATCGCGGCTGTAGACGTCGGCAAATTCCAGCGGCTGCATTTCCTTGATGTCGGCGCCGGCGGCAAAGGCGCGCTCGGAGCCCGTCAGCACGATCGCACCGATGGCGTCGTCGTCCTGAAAACCGGCATGCGCCTGCAGCAGTTCCTTCAGCACGGTTGAATTCAGGGCATTGAGCGCCTGCGGGCGGTTCAGCGTGATGAGCCCGACGGCGCTGCGGGTTTCGACGATCAGCGTTTCATAGGCCATGGATTCCTCCCAGTCGGCTCACTATTTCTGGCATGTGGGGCAGTAGAAGGTCGAGCGCCCCGCCTGGACGATACGGGTGACCGTACCGCCGCAGGCCGGCGTGCGGCAAGGTAGACTTTCGCGATCATAGACCGAGAAGGAATGTTGGAAATAGCCGAGCGAACCGTCCGTCTGGATGTGATCGCGCAACGACGAGCCCCCGGCCTTTATAGCATCGGAAATCACGTCCCTAATCGAAACGACCAGCATTTCCATCTGCTTGGTCGGCTTGCCCGCCTTGGTCACCAGGGTCGCCGAGGCACGCATCGGGCGCAGGTGCGCGCGCCACAACGCCTCGCAGACATATATATTGCCCAGACCGGCGATGTTCTTCTGGTCGAGCAGAGCGCTCTTCAGCGGCTGCGTCTTGCCGGCGAACCGTTCTGCGAGATAGGCGGCGCTCAGCGCATTCCCCGTCGGTTCCGGCCCAAGGCCGAAGAGGAAAGGGTTGATGTCGAGGGCGGTCCGTTCGGCGATATCCATGAAGCCGAAACGCCGTGGGTCATTGTAGATGACACGGGTGGTGCCGGCTGGCCCCTCCAAGTGGAAGATGGCGTGATCGTGCTTTGTGTCCTTCGACCGGGGAAGGTGAAACTCGCCCGGCGTGTCCGAGCCCGGCCCTGCCTCGATGCGGAAGGAACCCGACATGCCGAGGTGGGAAATGATCGTCGTCCCGTCATCGAGATCGATCAGCAGGTACTTGGCGCGCCGGCCAAGCCCAACGATCGTGCGGCCCGAGGCCTTCGCCTCAAAAGCGTCGGGAAACGGGAAGCGCAGATCCTTCCGCCTGAGCTCGAGTCGGGCAATCCGGGCACCCTCCATGGTCGGGGCGAGCCCGCGTCTCACGGTTTCGACTTCTGGTAATTCCGGCATCTTAACCCATCTATATCTAACATGTTTCAACCGCAGACGATGTGCGCTATAGGGCCAAGGTGCCGCGGATCGGACCGTGGCCCACAAATAGCGCCGCCGACCTCAATTCGCTATGGTCACGGTGTCGATTTCAGAGAATGGAGTGTTCGATGTCAGAAAGCCGTACCTCCGCCGAAGGCGGCATGGAAACATCCTACGGCTTCCGCGACGTGGCGGATGGTGAAAAGCAGGGGCTCGTCAACGACGTCTTTCACAAAGTCGCCAAGCGCTACGACATCATGAACGACGTCATGTCCGTGGGCATGCACCGCGTCTGGAAGGACGCGATGATTTCCGCGCTTAACCCGCTCAAGGAGCCCGGTTACAAGGTTCTGGACGTTGCCGGCGGCACCGGTGACATCGCCTTCCGCATCGTCGAGGCATCCGGCCGGCAGGCGCATGCGACCGTGCTCGACATCAACGGCTCGATGCTTGGCGTCGGTGCCGCGCGGGCCGCCAAGAAGAAGCTTTCCGACAACCTGACCTTTATCGAGGCGAATGCCGAGGAGCTGCCGTTCGAACCCAACAGCTTCGACGCCTATACGATCGCGTTCGGCATCCGCAACGTGCCGCGCATCGACGTGGCGCTAAGCGAGGCCTACCGCGTGCTGAAGCGCGGCGGGCGGCTGCTGGTGCTCGAATTCTCTGAAGTCGACATGCCGCTGCTTGACCGCGTCTACGAAAGCTGGTCGTTCAACGCCATTCCGAAATTCGGTAAAGCGATCACCGGCGACGCCGAGCCTTATCAGTATCTCGTCGAGTCCATCCGCAAGTTTCCCAACCAGGCGAACTTCGCAGATATGATCCGCAATGCCGGCTTCTCGCGCGTCAGCTTCACGAATTACACCGGCGGCATCGTGGCGCTCCACTCCGGCTGGAAGCTCTGAGCAAGAATGGGCGAGCTGATCGTTTCTCCGTCATTCCTGCGCTTGTCACAGGACTCCAGCGCGCTCCCGTCCGGGAATGCGGAAGACCTATTTATCCTGCTTAGCTCATTCAACGCGCAGACGGGCCTTGGCTGCATTCCTGTGACAAACACAGGAATGGGGGCGAAGATCGTCTCGACGCAACCGATGGATGTGACCGCATGAGTACGCTCGGCGCATATTTCCGGCTCGCTCGGGTCGGGTGGATTCTTGTGCGCGAGGGTGTCGTCTCGGCACTGCCGTCCGAAGACCTGCCGCCTGCGGTCAGTGCCGCCAAGTCATTTGCAGGCCTATTTGCACGCAATCGCGCCCGGTCCAGGAAACGTAGCGACAGGCTGGCCCAAGCTGTCGAACGGCTCGGACCTTCCTATGTCAAAATCGGCCAGTTCCTTGCCACCCGCCCGGATGTCGTCGGCGTCGAGTTCGCGGACGATCTCTCGCAACTGCAGGATCGGATGGCCTTCTTCCCAGCAGAAGCGGCCAAGGCCAGCATCGCGGGCTCGCTCGGCCGGCCGGTCGACGAGCTATATGTGAGCTTCGGCGATCCGATCGCCGCCGCCTCGATCGCCCAGGTGCACCCTGCCGAGGTGGAGACCCCCGCCGGCCGCAAGACGGTGGCCGTCAAGGTGGTGCGCCCCGGCGTGCGCCAGCGCTTCTCGCATGATATCGAGGCGATGTACCTGGTCGCCCGTCTGCAGGAGCGCTTCATGCCGTCGAGCCGGCGGCTGCGGCCGGTCGAGGTGACGAAGACACTGGAGCAGACGACCAAGGTCGAGATGGACCTTCGGCTGGAGGCCGCAGCCCTTTCGGAGATTGCCGAAAACACGCAGAAGGATCCGGGATTCCGCGTGCCGACGGTTGACTGGGAACGCACCGGCCGCGACGTCATCACCATGGAGTGGATCGACGGCGTCAAGATGTCCGACGTCGACGGCCTGCGGGCCGCCGGCCACGACCTCAACGCACTTGCCGACACGCTGATCCAATCGTTCCTGCGCCACACACTGCGCGACGGCTTCTTCCATGCCGACATGCATCCCGGCAATCTTTTTGTCGACCCGAAGGGCATGATCGTTGCCGTCGACATGGGCATCGTCGGGCGGCTTGGCAAGAAGGAACGCCGCTTCCTCGCCGAGATCCTCTACGGTTTCATCACCCGTGATTACATCCGGGTGGCGGAGGTGCATTTCGAGGCGGGCTACGTACCCGGACACCACAATGTCGAGAGCTTCGCGCAGGCCATCCGGGCGATCGGCGAGCCGATCCACGGGCAGCCGGCCGAGACCATCTCGATGGGCAAGCTGCTGACGCTGCTGTTCGAGGTGACCGAACTCTTCGACATGGAGACGCGGCCGGAACTGGTGATGCTGCAGAAAACGATGGTGGTCGTCGAAGGCGTTTCGCGCATTCTCAACCCGCGCTTCAACATGTGGAAGGCATCCGAACCCGTCGTCGGCGACTGGATCCGCAACAATCTCGGTCCGAAGCGGATAGTCACCGACATCAAGGATGGCCTCAAAGCCGCTGTCAAGTTGGCGGAAGCCGCACCCGATATTGCCGCCAAGACGGAAAAATTCCATCACCAGCTGCTGCACATGAGCGAGAATGGGCTGCGCTTCGACGCGGAAACGGCTGAAGCGATTGGCAAGTCCGAGGCGCGCCACGGCCGTTCGGGCCGTCTTGCGCTCTGGGTGATCGCGTTGACGCTTCTCTATATCGCCTGGGTCGTGACGTGACCTGAGAGGCGGTTCACCCCTCTACCAAACGACCTAGTAGATCACCCGCGCACGCCGGGCTGTTCGATATGGATCATAGCCGGCTTTTGTCTGGCGACCCGCGCAACGGCGAGCGCCGCGATCATACCCAGCCCGAGCATGCTCAGCGCGAACACGACGATCGCGCTCCAGCCGCCTGCCGCCCAGAAATATCCGCCGACGGAGCCCGCAACACTGGAGCCAATATAATAGGCGAGCAGGTAGAGCGATGAAGCATGCCCTTTGGTGCCTCGCGCAAGGCGACCGACGAGCGCACTTGCGACGGAGTGGGCAATGAAGAAGCCCGATGTCAAAAGCACGATACCGAGGATGATCAGCGGCAGCGAGGCGGACAATGTGACCGCGGCACCGACGACTGCGACCGCAATGCCCGCCTGCAGGACGATGTAGTGGCCGACGCGATCTCCGAGCATGCCGGCGATCCACGAGGCGGCGATACCGAAGAGATAGACCGTGAAGATCAAGCCGAGTTCGGTCTGGTTGAGATTATAGGGCGCCTGAACGAGGCGGAAGCCGATGTAGTTGTAGACGGTGACGAATGTGCCCATGGCCAGGAAGCCGATGGCAAAGAGCAGCAGCAAGGCGGGGTTGCTGACATGCCGGACCCAGGCCCTCAGATGGAAGCGGGGATCGACGCCCCGGCGCGGTGTGAAGTTGCGCGATTCGGGAAGCAGGACGAAAAAGCCGATAGCGGCGGCGAGGCCCAGAAGCCCCATCGCGCCGAGTGCCGGTCGCCAGGAGAAGTACTCGGCGAGCATACCTGTCACGACGCGGCCCGCCATGCCGCCAAAGGCATTGCCGGCGATATAAAGCCCCATGGAGGCGCCGAGGCCGCGCGGGTCGATCTCTTCCGACAGATAGGCCATGGCGACGGCCGGCACACCGCCGAGAAGCAGGCCCTCCAGCGCGCGGATGACCAGCAGCACATGCCAAGTTGGCACGAGCGCACAGGCGATCGTGCAGAGCGCTGCACCCAGCAGCGAGGCAAACATCAGGCTGCGGCGTCCGAAGCTCTCCGAAACGGCCGCGGCACAGAAAATCGCGACGGAAAGAAAGCCGGTCGATAGCGACAACGACAGCGAACTCGCGGCCGGGCTCACCCCGAAATCCCCGGCGAAGATCGGCATCAGCGGCTGCACGCAATAGAGCAGCGAGAAGGTCGCGAATCCCGAAAGGAAGAGCGCGATGCTGGCGCGCCGATAAGTCGCGGTGCCGCGCACCAGGAACCCCTGTTCCACGCGTTCGGCCGCGGGCTCCACGGTTATTCCGACGAGCTGGAGATTCGGGCGGGAGTGGGGTTCGACTACGTCTGGCTGCTTGTCTGCGGCGCGTGGCATGGGGCACCAACCTTTCACGCCCTTTGATCTAGCCACGGGTATGCTATTTGTCCAATATATGGGACTGCCGTTCTTAATAGGTTTTGGAGATACCAATGGAGCTCCGTCATATCCGTTATTTCCTCGCCGTGGCGGAAGAGGAGAACTTCACCCGCGCGGCGGCAAAGCTCGGAATCGGCCAGCCGCCGCTCAGCCAGCAGATCCGCGACCTCGAGAACGAGATCGGCGCGATGCTCTTTCACCGCGTGCCGCACGGCGCCGAGCTGACGGAGGCAGGAACCGCGTTTCTGCCGGAAGCCCGTGCGGCGCTGGCTTCGGCTGAGAAGGCGAAGCTCGCGGCCCAGCGCGCAACCCGCGGCCAGACCGGTCGCCTTGCGCTTGGCTTCACGGCCTCCTCGGCCTTCAATACCGCGGTCAGCGGCACGATCCGCCGTTTTCGCGGACAGTGGCCCGAGGTCAGCCTGTCGCTCACTGAGATGAACAGCAACTGGCTGATGGAAAAGCTGATGCGCGAGGAGATCGACGTCGCCTTCATCCGGCCCGGTCTGGAAGATCCGAAGGACGTCAGGCTGAAGCGGCTGGCGGACGAACCCATGCTGGTCGCGCTTCCCGCCCATCATCCGCTTGCCAAGCACGAGAAGGTGCCGCTCTCGGCGCTGGCGGGCCAGCCCTTCATTCTTTTCCCGCGCACGGTGGGTCTCAGTCTCTACGACGACATAGTGCGCGGTTGCCGCGATGCGGGCTTCGAACTCGTGGTCACGCAGGAGGCACCGCAGATTCCATCGGTCGTAAACCTTGTCGCCGCCGATCTCGGCGTGTCGATCGTGCCTGCATCGATCGCGCATCTGGCGCTCGACGGCGTGGCCTACCGGCCGATCGAGGGGCCGCCGCTGGTGGCGCGTCTCGGGCTTGCCATGCTTAAGGCACAGCGATCACGCGTCGCGGTCAATATGATGAGCCTGATCTAATCGGTCTGATTGTCAGCCCATGCGGTCCCAATAGGGCGGATCGCCAAAAGCCCTGCGCAGGTGATCGGCCACGGCGCGCAGCTTGGCGGACGGATTGCGGCCCTCGGGATGGGCCATATAGATGAATTCGGCCTCCGGCCTGTAGCCGACATTAATCTCCGCAAGCAGCCCTTCGCTGATCGCCGGCCCGGCGATAAAGGCGGGCAGCAATGCAACACCGAGACCCGCCACGGCGGCGTCGCGGATCATGTCGCCGTTGTTCATTCCCACGGCAAGCTTGGCACGCACGACGATGGCGCCGTCAGGCGTCTGAAACCGCCAGTCGGCAGAGCCGCGATTGGTGTAGAAGATACCTTTGTGGCTGTCGAGATCGGCCAGCGTCTTCGGCAGGCCGTGGTGATCGAGATAGTCCGGCGAGGCAACCAGCAGCCGGCGGCTGCGGCTGAGTTTCCAAGCGACTAGCCGCGAATCGACAATCGGACCATGCCTGATGACGGCATCGTAGCCCTCTGAGGAGACGTCGACGCGCCGGTCGTCGATGTCGAGGATCAGTTCGATATCCGGATGTTCAACGAGGAAGGGATAGAGCGCGGGGCCGAGATGCATGCGGCCGAAGGTGACGGGGGCTGCGATCCGCAGCGGACCGGACAGCGTGCCGCGACGCACGGCCATTTCTGCCGTTGCCTCCTCGATTTCCTGCACGATGCGTACGGCGCGCTCCAGGAAGGCCGTGCCATCTTCCGTCAGGGTGAGCTTTCGTGTCGTCCGGTGCAGCAGGACGCCACCCAATGATCTCTCGAGTTCGGCCAATCGCTCGCTGACTACTGATTTCGATAGGCGCATGCGCCGCGCGGCCTCGCTGACGGAGCCGGATTCCACGACGGCCACGAAAGCCGTTATTCCCTCAATTCTGATCATCGTTCGGCATATCCGAATTCGAGTTCCGCGATTTAGAGACTAATCCGAACGAAAGGAAAATGCCATCTTCCTCTCATCGAACGGGACGGCACACGCCACCCCGACCCAACAACGGAGATGGACCAATGAATCGCTTGAATGGAAAAGTCGCAATCGTCACCGGCGCAAGCTCCGGAATCGGCCGCGCAACGGCCAAGCTCTTTGCCGCCGAGGGCGCAAAGGTAGTCGTCGGAGCCCGCCGAAAGGCGGAACTCGAAAGCCTCGCCGAGGAAATCAAGGCGGCCGGCGGTGACGCCGTCGCCGTTGCCGGCGACGTTCGCTCGGAAGACTACCACAAGGCACTGGTCGCAACCGCGATTGACCGCTACGGCAAGCTCGACGTCGCCTTCAACAATGCCGGTACACTCGGCGAAGCCGGCCCCAGCACCGGCGTTACCGAAGCCGGTTTTGCAGAAGCGCTGACGATCAACCTCACCGCGTCGTTCCTGGCGGCCAAGCACCAGATCGGCCAGATGGAAAAGAACGGCGGCGGGTCCATCATCTTCACATCCACTTTCGTCGGCTACAGCTTCGCTTTCCCCGGCGTCGCTGCCTACGCCGCCAGCAAATCAGGAATCATCGGGCTGACGCAGGCGCTTGCCGCCGAATTCGGCCAGCAGAACGTGCGCGTCAACGCCGTGCTGCCGGGCGCGGTCGACACCGACATGTATCGCGAGATGAACGACACCTCCGACAAGCAGAGCTTCATCACCAATCTGCATGCGCTGAAGCGTGTTGCCGCGCCCGATGAACTCGCCCGCTCGGTTCTCTACCTCGCATCGGACGATTCCAGCTTCGTCACCGGCACAGCCTCGCTGGTCGATGGCGGCGCGTCGATCACCCGCACCTGATACCAAGCTCCAACTCGCGAAGGAACCAAACCATGACACGCCTGCAGAACAAGACAGCATTGATCACCGGCGGCACCAGCGGCATCGGGCTGGAAACCGCCCGTCAATTCATCGCCGAAGGCGCGCGCGTCGCGATCACCGGCAGCAGCGTCAAGAGCGTCGAGGCCGCTCGCGTCGATCTTGGCGACAAGGCGCTGGTGATCGAGGCAGACGCCGGCAACGCGGCTGGCCAGAAGGCCGTGGCCAAGGCGATCGGGAATGCCTTCGGTCACCTCGATATTCTCTTCGTCAATGCCGGGGTCGCCGAGTTCGGTCCGCTCGAACAGTGGAGCGAAGCCGCCTTCGACAAGTCGATCGCGATCAACGTGAAGGGGCCGTACTTCCTCATTCAGGCGCTGCTCCCGATCTTCTCGAAGCAGACCTCGATCGTGCTCAATACCTCGATCAACGCCCATATCGGGATGCCGAATTCCAGCGTCTACGCACTGACCAAGGGGGCGCTGCTAACACTGGCAAAGACGCTTTCCGGCGAGCTCATCGGCCGCGGCATTCGCGTCAATGCGGTCAGCCCCGGCCCTATCGCAACGCCGCTCTACAGCAAGCTCGGCATGTCGGAGACCGACTCCAAGGCAATGGCCGCCCAGATCCAGTCGCAGATCCCAATCGGCCGCTTCGGCGATGTTAGCGAGGTCGCCAGGACCATCGTCTTCCTCGCCTCCGACGAGGCTGCCTACATTGTCGGCAGCGAACTCGTCATCGATGGCGGGATGAGCAACCTCTGAGACCCGCCCCGCGAGAACGCATGCGAAAGGCCGGCACCTCGGCGGCCGCCGGTATTGAAGCGCCCCAACCTGGGCGCCTCCTTGTTCCTTCAGGCCGATCGCAGCTTTGCGGTTTTGACGTACACCCGGTCCAATGCCAGCATGACAACGAGGGACAGGCCGACGAGCGGGAAGGCAATCCCGCCGATGACGAGGATTGCGAGCAGGCCTCTGAACAAGCGCCTGTCGGACGGCATCGGAGGCACGCCAAGCGATCCGGCCGGGCGTCGCTTCCACCACATGACGCATGCCGAGACGGCGAGCATGATGATCGCGATGCAGGCCACGAGCAGCACGACCTGATTCACAAGCCCGAATTGCTGGCCCATGTGGACGTTGATGCCCCATTCGAGCCATCGGCCGAGCGGGCCGTAGTCGGCATAGCTCATGTCGATCAGCGGCTCTCCGGAATACTGATCGAGGTGCACCACGCGTTGCATGGAGAGGTCGTCCGGATAAACCGAGCCGGTGTAGACGCCAGTCGGCGCGTTGGGAATGTTCACGGCATAGCCGCGATGCAGGCCCAGCCGGTCGAAGGTGGCGACTGCTTCATCGAGCCCTATCGGCGCCGCGCCATGTTGATGGGTCGCCGATTGCGGAACCTGTGCCTGTTCCAGAGACCATGAGGTTTTCGCGATGTGATCCAGATGTTCGTCAGACATCGGCACGGCGGTCCTGATGCCGGCGGGATAGCCGAAGTTGCTGCCGTTCGCCCATTCGTTGACCTTATCGCCCCATACACCGGACCATGGCATGCCGGTGATTGCCAGAAAGACGATGAAGAAGCCAACGAAGATGCCTGTAACGGCATGGGCGTCGCGCCAGAATACACGGCGTTTCGGCGTTCCGCGAACGCTGACGACGCCGCCTCTCTGTCTGCGCGGCCACCAGAGGTAGATGCCGGTGCCGACGAGAAGGATCGACCAGCCGCCGGCAATCTCGATCAGGGCGCGGGCAACCGAGCCGAAGTACTTCAAACTGTGCAGATAGCGGATCGTCCACGTGATCGATCCACGATCGGGCAACGCGCCAAGAACCTTGCCCGTGTAGGGACCCACGTAGACGGCAAGCTTGCCTTCGCTCTCCGTGTTGACCGTGATCTCCGCGGAGCCTGTCGAGGAAAGCGGGTCGGTGAACTTGATCGCGGTTCCCGGATGTGCGCCAAGTGCGGCTGCCACCATGGCGGACGGCGCAACCCTCGCTACGCTTTCCTGAACCTCGACGCGCTTCAGATCGGAATAGATGGCCGCATCGATCTCGTCGCTGAAGAGATAGAGTGCGCCGGATATCGCGAGCGTGATCATGAAAGGCAGGATCATAAGGCCTGCATAGAAATGCCAGCGCCAGACGGCGCAATAGAGGTCGGACGCGGATCGCACGGCAGCGCCTGTGCTCTCCCGACCTTTGGTGAGATCGGACATGAGTATTTCCTAACGTGGAAGAACCGGGGCCGACACGCGGGTTCGCGGTGTCGGCTCAAAGATGACGTCAGGCAGAAACGGGCGGGGCGCGCGGTTGGGCGATGAGGCCGCGCAAGACAGGCGCGTTGGCATGTTCCTCCGGGAAGACACTATCGATCGCAGTTTCGACAGCGACGTGTAGGAAGCCGCTCTGCCCGCCAAGGATCGCCGGAATGGCAGCCGCGGCCAAGCGGCAAAGAGTACCGCACGGGCACTCCGGCACTTTCTTGAGCGGCGCGTTGTCGTGCCCGGCCTGATCGACCGGGCCAGCTCTGGACATGGAGCAGATGACATGGAAGGGATCGGCAGCGGATGCCGCCATCGCGCCATGCGCCGTACCCACGAGCAGGCCCTGGATCAACAGTAGGCAGGCGACCAGCACCGCAACAGCGCTGGCAGACACCCTATCCTGCAACAAGCGCCGCATCGTCCCCATGGAGCGTCCATGGCACAACGCTATCGTGATGTCACGCCGGTTTTCATGCCGGTCGGCCTCCGCCCGTCGTCATCCACTGACCGATGTTTGATCGACAGGTGCGCCGAGATCGCCCTCTCAATGTCGCAGCCAGGCGCTTGCCTTGTCGGACCTTACTGCATAGTGGAATCCGGCGTCCCGAGTCGTGCCCGTCCCCCCTCCGGAGAACCCCATGCTGATCGGCATTCTTTGCGGCATAGCAACCTGCGCCCTGTGGGGGTTGACGTTTGTGGTGCCTCGCGCAATCGCGCCGTTCACGACCTTGGATCTGACGGTGGCGCGTTACGGCCTGTTCGCGTTGGCAAGCGTGGTGCTGATGGTGCATCCGCGCTTCCGGCCGAGGGGCATCAAGCCACGGCTCGTCATCACCGCCCTGCTTCTCGGCGGCATCGGCTATGTCGGATATTTCGTCAGCGTGGCCTATGCAGTGCGTTTTGCCGGCGCTGCCATTCCGCCGCTGGTGATCGGCACGATGCCGGTGCTCCTGGCGCTGATCGCCAATTTGCGCGATCGCTCGGTCTCCTGGCATTTGCTTGTCGCGCCCCTCGCGCTGATCGCCACAGGCATTGCGTGGGTCAACGTCGCCGTTTTCGCATCATCCCCCGACGGCGATCGGAGCATGCTCGTACTCGGCATCGGCTCGGCTGGGATCGGCCTCGTTCTATGGGTGATCTACGGCCTTGCGAGCACGGCGGCGATGCAATCGGCGGACGCTCCCGACATTCTCCAATGGACCGGTCTTCAGGGTATCGGCGCCGGGCTCGGCAGCCTTGTTCTCATTCCCATGACGTCGATCAACACACCGCTCGTTTACACGAACGTCGACCTTCTTCGCTTCGCATTGTGGTCGCTGGTCATGGGGCTGGCCGGGGCGTGGCTGGCGACGCTTCTCTGGATGATCGCTTCCAGGCGCCTGCCGCTTGCCCTTGCCGCGCAGCTCATCGTCGCAGAAACCGTGTTCGGCTTGATCTTCGGTTTCGTCTTCGAGCAGCGTCTACCGACCGTCGCCGAAGCGGGCGGCTCGCTGTTGCAGCTCGCAGGCGTCGGCATGGCAATTGCCATCTTCAGCAATGTAGGGAAACGACAGCCGGCCTGATCGGCGCCGATTGCTTATTATCCGCCAGACGCTTAGGGTCGGCGTCAGTCTTATGTGCGACGGACAAGAGCCATGGTTCTCAGCGGCAAACGCATCCTTCTCATCATCTCCGGCGGCATTGCGGCCTATAAGAGCCTCGACCTGATCAGGCGGCTCCGGGAACGCGGCGCATCCGTGCGTCCGCTGATGACAAATGGCGCACAGGAATTCGTGACGCCGCTTGCGGTCGGCGCGCTTGCCGCCGATCACGTTTTTACCGATCTGTTTTCACGCCAGGACGAACAGGATGTCGGCCATATCAGGCTCGCCAGGGATTGCGACCTCGTGCTGATTGCGCCGGCGACCGCCGACCTGCTGGCGAAAATGGCAGCCGGACTTGCAGACGATCTGGCCTCGACGGTGTTGCTGGCAACGGACAAGCCTGTCCTGGCCGCACCCGCGATGAACCCGCATATGTGGGTGCATGCCGCAACGAAGCGAAACCTGCAGACACTGAAACACGACGGCATTCGCTTTATCGGACCAATGGCCGGCGAGATGGCGGAAAGCCGGGAGGCCGGCATCGGCAGGATGGCTGAACCGCTCGATATCGTTGCGGCGGCAGAGGCGATTTTCGATGATCGCCCGAAGCTGCTGGCCGGTCGCAAAGCTGTCGTCACCTCGGGGCCGACCCATGAGCCGATCGACCCGGTGCGCTACATCGCTAACCGTTCCTCGGGCCGGCAGGGCCATGCAATCGCCGCCGCACTCGCAAGGCTTGGTGCCGAGGTGACTCTGGTCTCCGGTCCCGTGACGATTCCCGATCCTTCCGGCGTCAAGGTCGTGCATGTCGAACGCGCCGAGGACATGCGCGACGCGGTGCTTGCAGCGCTTCCGGCCGATATCGCCGTGATGGTCGCAGCCGTTGCCGACTGGCGGGTGGCCTCGGCCTCAAATCAGAAAATCAAGAAGCATCCGGGCGAATCCATACCGACACTGGCTCTGACGGAAAACCCCGACATCCTAAAGACGGTCGGCCACCACACGATGCGGCCGAAGCTGGTGATCGGCTTTGCGGCGGAAACCCAGGACGTGGACAACAACGCCAAGGCGAAGCTGGAGCGCAAGGGCGCCGACCTTATCGTCGCGAACGATGTTTCGCCGACCACCGGCATCATGGGCGGCGTTCGCAACAGAGTGAAGATCGTCAGCCGCAGCGGCATCGAGCAATGGCCGGATCTGGCGAAAGAAGAGGTCGCGGCAAGGCTTGCGACATTAATCGCCGAACGGCTCAGGCAGGGATGACGATCGCTGCCGGTCTTGCCATGACGGGCTCAAGGCCGAAGGGCGCTATATCCAATCCATTTTCGCCGAGCGTCACGGCGCTGCCATCCGGAATCTCCGCCCAGGCATCGATATCGTCATTGAGCGGCTCAGATACTAGGCAATAGCCTTTGCCGACAGGCGAGGCGTAGAGCGTCGGCGCCTTGCGGTCCGTCGCATAGCGGATCGCATAGAGCAATTTGCCGTCCGAGAAAGCGGCCGTATAGCGCAGCAGCGCCGATCCGAGTATGTTTTCGGCAAGCCCTTCAACAAACCTGATCATTTCGGCCATGGCCGCCATCGGCGTCTGGCGAAGGCCAAACTGCAGGGCGAGCAGGAACATCAACTCGGAATCGGTGGTGCCGCTGCGGGCGTTGAAAAGGTCGTCGTCGAGCATGGCCTCCATCGATCGCCGCAGACGCTCGAAGCCCGCGATCTGGCCGTTGTGCATGAAGGACCAGTTGCCGAAGACGAAAGGGTGGCAGTTGTCGCGCCGGGTGCCGCCGCCGGTTGCGGCGCGCACGTGTGCCAGGAAGAGCGGCGAACGGATCTGCCGCGCCAGGCTCTTCAGGTTACAGTCCGACCAGGCCGGCAGCGTATCGCGATACCGGCCGGGCTCGGGATGGTCGCCATACCAGGCGATGCCGAAGCCGTCACCGTTGGTCGCGGTCTTGGCCCGGGTGGCGCAATGCGACTGTTCGATCAGGGAATGCGCGGGCGACGACACCAGCTCTTCGAGATAGAGAGGGGTTCCGCGATAGGCTGCCCAGCGACACATGCTCATTCACTCCGCAACCCGCCCTGCCTGTGGCGGGAGAATGCTGAAACGCAACGACTATTGTCGAATCCGATGGTTAACAAAAACTAAACAAGGTCACCGCTTGCAAGCGGAAGGTGACAAATTTGCGACGCCACGAGCATCAATTTCCGCAATACGTCTTTTGTGAACGGTGCGTTCCACCGGCGCCCGACTTCGCGCGCTTGGCCGGGACGGCTATAGTCGCCGCCAAGTAGAACCCTTGAGAGGATGCCATGTCGATCCGTCCCGTAAAGCATATGAGCACCGCAACTCCAACCATGGAAGGCGCCGGCGTGAAGCTGCATCGCGTCTTCGGTTTCGGCGACCCTTCGCTGACCGACCCCTTCCTGATGATGGACGATTTCCGCAACGATAATCCGGCGGAATACATTCGCGGCTTTCCCTGGCACCCGCATCGCGGCATCGAGACGATTACCTACGTTCTCGCCGGTACCGTCGAGCACGGCGATAGCCTCGGCAATCGCGGCCTGCTTGGCGCGGGCGACATCCAGTGGATGACCGCCGGTAGCGGCATCATGCACCAGGAGATGCCGAAGGGCGATTTTGCCGGGCGCATGCACGGTTTTCAGCTCTGGGCCAACCTGCCCTCCTCCCTGAAAATGACCGCTCCGCGCTATCAGGACGTCAAATCCGCCGATATCCCTGTTGTCGTCAATGACGACGGCACGGCCGTCCGCGTCATCTGTGGCGACTTCTGGGGCAAGGCCGGGCCGGTAGACGGCGTGTCCGCGGAGCCGATCTATCTCGACGTATCTGTGCCACCGGGCAAGAAGAAACGCCTTCCGGTCGATACCGACCGCAATGCCTTCGCCTACATCTTCGCCGGCTCTGGGACTTTCCGCGATGCGTCCAAACCGTTCGGCGTACGCGTGGAGAAGGAAGTCAACGGCGAGGAGCTGAACATCCGCGACATGTCGGGGAACCGGACGCTTGTCGTCTTCGACAGCGGCGAGGAGGTCACCGTACAGGCCGGCGACGAAGGCATCCGCTTCCTGCTGGTGTCGGGCAAGCCCATCCAGGAGCCTGTGGCCTGGCACGGCCCCATCGTGATGAACTCGCGCGAAGAGATCATGCAGGCGATGCAAGAGCTGCAGAACGGGACATTCATCAAGGCCGCCCACTGATTTGCCCGGCATTCTGATAGGCCTGGATCGCTTATATTTAGGAGCAGGAGGCAGGTTGCTGCCTGTCTCCTGCTTACTTAGTTGAAGAAATTGAACAACCAGCTGGGTCCGGGTTCAAACGTGACGCTAAGTGTGGAAACCACATAGCTCACCTCCTTGCGAGATGGCGAGGCCGGTTGCCTTCCCCGATCCCGCCTGCCGGCTCGACGACAAAACGAACGGCATCTCAAAGTTGTAATTTCCGCAAGATCAAGATTCCGTCTTGCATCTCGGACGAATCGTCATACCTTTTACCCATCGACAACAGAACGAAAGGAAGGTGATCCAATGTCTAATGAGATTTCGGACCTCGTAACGGGCATGGAAGTGGTGATGAAGGCGAGGCAGCCCTCGCTCTAAAACCCCGCCTTCCTTGGATCGCCAAAGCGGTCCGGCCAAATTACAGGCCAAAACTCATGGAAAGGGTCGCTTCGTGCGGCCCTTTTCCGTTTCCCGGCCGAGATTGACAATAGGTGTCCGCCCAATTACTCATTAAGTCATCTGATGACTTAATGAGTATCATGCAACCACTCACGAAGACCAATCTTGCGGACACGGCAATCACGGCGATACGCGGCGAGATATTCTCGAAGCGCTGGGCCGTCGGCGACAAGCTGCCCAATGAGGCGACTCTTTCCTCGATGTTGTCCGTCAGCCGGGGAACCATCCGCGAGGCGGTTCGCGTGCTCGCCTCGCAAGGCCTTCTGGAGACCCGGCAGGGCTCCGGAACATACGTCCTGTCGACCACCGATTCTGCACTTCCGCTGACAATGGCGCGGCGGGCCGGTCTGCGCGACCTGTTCGAAGCGCGTTGCGCACTGGATGTCGAGGCAGCACGGCTGGCGGCTGTGCGGCAAACGCCCCAGACCGTCGCGACGCTGCGCATGCTGCTTGCACAGCGCGGCAATTTCGAGGGCGTCGACAAGGCGGCCTTCGTCACACAAGACCTCGCCTTTCACCAGGCGGTCATTGCCGCCTCCGGCAACCGTGCGATGATCGAAATCTACGCCTTCTTCTCGGCCTCGATTGCCGAGACCATCGAGGCGACGCTGGGGGAGGATATTCCTGAACCCGATATGCAGGCGCATGCCAATATTATCGAGGCGATCGCCACGGGCGATCCGGAAGAAGCGGACGCGGCGGTACGCCGTTTCATGGCCCCCGTCATCAACGCCCTGGACCGGACGATCCTTTCATGACCTCGCCTTTGCAAGACCCCGCTCGCGCCTACGACCTCGCGGACGAACAGCTGATCGATGCCGAAGCCGACAGCGTACCGCAGCCGCAGCCGCCTTCCGGCAAAAGCCGGGCGGCGCGCTTGCTGCTTGGGGCAAGCCTGGTTCTGATCGCCTTCAATCTGCGCCCGGTTTTCTCCAGCGCATCGGCGCTGCTTCCGGAAATCCGGAGCGAGCTTGGGCTTTCGGCTCTTGGCGCCAGTCTCCTCACGACATTGCCGGTCGTCTGCCTCGGCGCGTTTTCCCCTTTGGCGCCGCGGCTCGCGCAGCGCATCGGCTCCGAACGCACGCTGCTCGGAGTGCTTTTCCTTCTGGCACTCGGCACGGCACTAAGGGGAATGTCATCCGTTCCGCTGCTGTTTCTCGGCACCGCGCTTGCCGGCGCCTGTATCGCCGTCGGCAACGTGCTGCTGCCCGGACTGGTCAAGCGCGACTTTGCCGATCGCGCCGCGCTGATGACCGGCTGCTACACCATGGCGCTTTGCGCCGGGGCCGCGAGTGCCGCGGGCTTCACGCTTCCGCTCGAAAAGGCGCTCGGCGGGTCGATGGCAGGAGCGCTCGCAATATGGGCGCTACCTGCCCTGATCGTCGCGCTGATCTGGTTGCCCCAGGTGCTGTCGATGAAGTCGGAGGTCAAGCGCAGCGGCTTTTCTGTCGAAGGACTTTGGCGCGACCGACTTGCGTGGCAGGTGACGCTCTTCATGGGACTGCAATCGGCGCTCGCCTATTGCGTCTTCGGCTGGCTTGTTCCCATCCTGCGCGATCGCGGTCTGGACGGCGTTACGGCCGGGGCCATCGTTTCGGTATCCGTCATGGTGCAGGCCACCGCCTGCCTCGTTGCGCCGCAGATCGCCGTCAGGGGCAAGGATCAGCGGCTTATCAACGCGTCGCTCTGCGGGGTGGCCGTCGTGGCGCTTCTCGGGCTGCTTTTCGCGCCCCTGTCGACCGTATGGATATGGGCGGTCCTCCAGGGTATAGGCCAGGGCGGCCTGATTGCGGTTGCGATGACCACCATCGTATTGCGCTCTCGCGACCCACATGTGGCGGCGCACCTCTCCGGTATGGCACAATGCGTCGGCTATCTGCTTGCCGCTGTCGGACCGCTGATCGTCGGGCTGATCCGCGGCTGGACCGGGAGTTTTTCCTGGTGTGCCGTCTTGTTCGTCGCGCTCGGGACGGGGGCGGCCATCAACGGATGGAACGCCGGCCGCGCCCTTCACGTCGATGCGCGCACTGTCGAGAAGATCGACTGACCGCCGTCATCACCATCTGTTGATCCAGTCTTCCCGGCGCCGATGCTAGTCTGAATGAAACGACTGCATCTGCCGGAGGAATACTCGTGCGCTTTCGATCCGCTGTCCTGCTCGCCGCGCTGCTTGCAGCATTGGCACCGACCCTATCGAATGCCGAGGGAAGCGGATCCGTACCCGGCGACAGCCGCGAAGGGGTTTTGAGGCTGCTGCCATCCGATTCCGTCACGCAGCACGAGATGACAATCGGCCGACGGAAGCTTGCCTATACGGCAACAGCAGGAACCCTCAATCTTTTCGGCCAGGACGGCGCGCAGACAGCTGCCATTTTCTACACCGCCTATGTCAAGAAGGATGGCGGCGCAGACCGGCCGCTGACCTTTGCCTTCAACGGCGGACCGGGTGCTGCGTCTGCCTTTCTGCACCTTGGCCTCGTCGGGCCGAAGATTATGGATTTCGGAGAAAGGGGCGATGACGGCGCGGGGGCGAAGCTGGTCGAGAACCCGAACAGCTGGCTCGATTTCACCGATCTAGTGCTGATCGATCCTATCGGAACCGGCTGGAGCCGGACCGTCAAGGCAGACGACGCCTCCAAGTACTACAATGTCAATTCCGACGCCGAAAGCATCGCCAAGGCGATCGCGCTCTACGTGGCACACAACGATCGCGCCTCCTCGCCGAAATACCTGCTCGGTGAAAGCTACGGCGGGTTCCGCGCGGCAAAGGTTGCAAACGCGCTGAAGGAGAGCCAAGGCATCATCGTTTCCGGCACGGTCATGCTTTCGCCGTTGATCGAAGGTCAGCTGATGTTTGGCGCTGACCAGTTCGCACTGGGTGCGGCACTGGAATTCCCGTCGTTGGCCGCCGCCGAAATGGATCGGCGCAATGTTTTCGACGAGACGCGCCAACACGAGGCGGAACGCTTCGCGCTCGGTGACTATCTGACGATGCTGGCGGGCGCACCGCCGACGGGCGACGCGGCGAAGGCATTCTATGCCAAAATCGCCTCCATGACCGGCATTGCCGAGGACATGGTGGAAAAGAACCGGGGCTTTCTCGGAAGTGTTTACACCAAGCAACTGGGCAAGCACGACGGCCTTGTAGCGAGCCCTTATGATGCGGCGTTCACAACACCGGATCCCTACCCCGAATCCAACGATTCCCGTGGAGACGACGCCATACTCGACGGTTTTACCCGTGCCTATGGCGGCGCGTTTGCCAGCTACGCCCGAAACGAACTGGGCTTCAAAACCGAGATGACCTATGGACTGCTCGACAGCGACGTGAACCGCAAGTGGGAGTGGGGCGGGCGCGGCGGCGGCTCGCGCCTGCAGGCTAGCATTACCGACGACCTCAGGCAGCAACTCGCATCCAACCCTTCGTTCCGCCTGCTGATCGCCCATGGCTACAGTGACCTCGTCACGCCATATGGCGTCAGCCGCTATGTCGTCGATCACCTGCCCACATCGCTTGCCGGCGGACGAGTTGCGCTGAACGTCTATCGCGGCGGTCATATGTTCTATACGCGGGCCGATCAGCGTGCTGCATTCACGGCAGATGCCAAGGCATTCTACGCCGCACATGGCACTTCACCGGCAGATTGAGCGGCGCAAGCCCTGCATCCAGCACGGCGCCATGGATGTCTGACAGGCTTTTGGGGTTGTCGCGCGCGATTGCCGCCATAGTTAGTCCTCCATGTCATACCAAAAACTACCTTTAAGTGCCCAGAGACCGCACCAGGCTTCCGGGCAGGAATTTTTGTTTCGAACGCTCTCATCATCGTCCGACGACTACGCTCTGTTTCTGGACATCGACGGAACTCTGCTCGACCTCGCAGACACGCCTGATGAGATCGTTGTGCCGGAGCGGCTTCCATCTCAACTCGACGCGCTGGCGCAAAGGCTCGGCGGCGCGCTTGCGCTGGTCACGGGGCGGGCTCTTGCCTACGCGGATGAGCTGTTTGCACCATACCGCTTTCCGACCGCCGGGCTTCACGGCGCCGAGCTGCGTCGGCCGGACGGCAACATTGCCAAGGCCGAGACGACGCCTCAGTTCGAGCAACTGAAAGCCGATCTGCGCGCAGCGACGGCGGACCTTGGCGGTGTCCTGATAGAAGACAAGGGGGCGGCCGTCGCAGCCCACTATCGCCTAGCACCGAAAAGACAGGTCGAGCTCGAACCGCTGATGGAGGCGGTTCTCGCAAAGGCCGGAGAAAATTGGACGCTGCAGCGCGGCAAGATGGTTCTGGAAATCAGGCCGGCGCGCGCCGACAAAGGGCGCGCCATCGACATATTCCTGTCCCAGCCTCCGTTTGCCGGCAGGCGCCCGATCGCCATCGGCGACGACATTACCGACGAGGCGATGTTTCATGTCGCCAATCGCCGCAACGGGCATTCGATCCGTGTTGGCGCGCCGCTGGTCGGCACTGCGGCATCACTGACATTGCACTCCTCCGGCACGTTGCGTGAACTGATCGCACAGATCGCCGTTTGAAGAACGGTACCGCCTCCGCTGCCCTCGCCGTTGAAAGGAATCCCACGTGAGCCGTCTAGTCGTCGTTTCCAACCGTGTCCCCGTTCCCGAAAAGGGGGGCGCTGCAGCTTCCGCCGGCGGACTTGCCGTGGCGCTGCAAGCTGCCCTGCAGCAGCGTGGCGGCATCTGGATGGGCTGGTCGGGGAAATCCAGCGGCGACACCGAGCCGGGGCCGCTGTCCCTGCAGGAGGACGGCAAGATCACCTTTGCCCTGACCGATCTTACCGACAAGGACGTCGACGAATATTACTTCGGCTTCGCCAACCGCGTGCTCTGGCCGATCTGCCACTACCGGCTCGATCTTGCGGAATACGGGCGTCAGGAGATGGCGGGCTATTTCCGCGTCAACCGCTTCTTCGCGCATCGGCTGGCGCCGCTGCTGAAACCCGACGACACGATCTGGATCCATGACTATCATCTGATACCGCTGGCCGCCGAGCTTCGGCAGATGGGCATTAAGAACCGCATCGGCTTCTTCCATCACATCCCTTGGCCACCCGCCGATGTGCTCGCCGCCATGCCTGTTCACGAAGAGATCATGCGCGGGCTTGCCGCATATGACCTCGTCGGCTTCCAGACCGACCACGACCTGGAGAACTTTGCCGGCTGCCTGCGCCGCGAAGAGATGGGGGACGCCATCGGGGACGGCCGCTTCACCTCGGGCGACAAGGTTTTCAAAGGCGGCGCCTACGGCATCGGCATCGAGACGACGGCTTTCGCGCAATTCGCGCGCAAGGCTGTCAGCCACAGCATGGTCCGCAAGGCAGCCCAGAGCGTCGAGGGCCGAGCCCTGATCATCGGTGTGGACCGCCTGGACTATTCCAAGGGCCTCACCCAGCGCATCGATGCCTTCGAACATTTCGTGCTGAGCAATCCGGCGCATCAGCGCCAGGTGACCTATCTGCAGGTGACGCCGAAGTCGCGCTCCGAAGTACCCGAATACGAGAAGATGCAACGGACCGTCGCCGAACAGGCCGGGCGGGTCAACGGTGCGCTCGGGACGGTGGACTGGGTGCCGATCCGCTATATCAACCGCTCGCTCAGCCGGCCGATCCTGGCCGGTCTCTACCGCCTCGCCAAGGTCGGCCTCGTCACGCCGCTCCGCGACGGCATGAATCTCGTGGCGAAAGAATATATCGCCGCCCAGGATCCGGACGACCCGGGTGTGCTGGTGCTATCACGCTTTGCGGGAGCTGCGCGCGAACTGAAAGGTGCGCTGCTCGTCAACCCCTATGATATAGTCGGCACGTCCAACGCGCTGGCCCGCGCCCTGAACATGCCGCTCGAAGAGCGACGGGAACGCTGGAAGCGGATGATGGACTATCTGCTGGAGCACGACGTGTCACGCTGGTGCGACGACTTCCTCGGCGATTTGGCAGCCTGAAGTCAGGCCTTACACGATATCTGCCTCGGCCACCAGCCAGGCGGCGAGCTGATCGCTCTGCGGGGTGCGTGTTTTCGGCTGCACCAGCCAATAGCCGCGATCGGGCGCCTCTATCGCTGGACCCGCAACCGTCAGAATATCGGATGCCAGGAGTGAATCGACGAGGCCCATCCAGCCGAGTGCCAGTCCCTGCTCGCCGAGCGCAGCCTGGATGACCAGCGAGTAGGTGTTGAAGCTGAGATCGCCCTGCCCGGCGTAAGCCTCGCGTCCGACACCGAGCCGGGCAAAATAGCTTCGCCAGTCGAACCATGGGGAAGGTGCTGCGGTATCGAGATGGATGAGCCGACCCCTCGCCATGTCGGCCGGCGTGTGGAAGGGGCCGTTGCGATCAAGAAACCGCAGGCTGCAGACTGGCGCAACCTTCTCTGGCAGCAACAGCCTGGCCCGCTGTCCGAACTCGGCCCGAGTGCCGAACACGACGGCGACGTCGTCCTCGTTCGAGAGCCCGCGCTCCATCCGCTGCGTTGCTACAATCTGGATGTCCATGTCGGGATAGATCAGCCGAAAGGCATGCATGCGCGGGATGAGCCAAAGCGAGGCGAATGCATAGTCGGTGTGCAGCCTGATCGATGGCCGCTCCACTTCGCTTCTCAACCTTCGTGCAAGCTGATCGATCTCACCGACGCTTCTTGCGACGATATCGAACAGCCGCTGGCCTTCGGACGTCAGTTCGACGCCGCGATGCTGCCGCTTGAGCAGGCTGACGCCCAGCTGCTCCTCTAGCCTGCGGATCTGGTAGCTGACGGCGGGCTGGGTCATGCCCATCAGACCGGCCGCCGATGAGAGGCTCCCCGCTCTGCCGATTTCGGCAAAAATGCGCATCCACCCTAGATCGACACGACGCTCTGCCATAAAAAATCCTTTTGGGAACCATCGAAAAAAGCATCCTTCACAGGGCGAAGGATAGTTTGTTCAATAAATCCATAAAATAGCAAAAAGGGGAAATGCGATGACAGGAATTTCTGTAGTCCGCCGCCTTGCGGCCAGCGTTGTACTCAGCACGCTTACGATGGTAACGGCATCGGCTGCCGACGAAGCCTCGTGCAAGGTGATCCACATGTCCGATCCGGGCTGGACCGACATCACCGCCACCAACGGCGTCACCAGCGTCCTCCTCTCGGCCCTCGGCTACGAGCCTGACGTGAAGACGCTCTCCGTGCCGATCGGCTACCAGTCGATGAAGAACGGCGAGATCGACGTCTTCCTCGGCAACTGGATGCCGGCGCAGAAGGCGTTCGTCGATGACCTGACCGCGGCCAAGGCAATCGAGGTGATGAACAAGAACCTCCAAGGCGCGAAATTCACGCTCGCGGTGCCCGCCTATGTCGCAAAGAAGGGCGTCAAGGACTTCGCAGACCTGCAGAAGCATGCCGACGAATTCGACCACAAGATCTACGGCATCGAGCCAGGGGCGCCCGCCAATTCCAGCATCCAGAAGATGATCGACGCCAACGACTTCGGCCTCAAGGACTGGGAGCTGGTCGAATCCGGCGAGCAGGCGATGCTGGCGCAGGTTGACCGCGCCTCCAAGGACAAGGGCGCCGTCGTTTTCCTCGCCTGGGCGCCGCATCCGATGAACGAGAAATTCTCGATCGAGTATCTTTCGGGCGGCGACGCCTATTTCGGTCCTGACTACGGCGGTGCGGAAGTCTACACGCTGGCGCGCACCGGCTGGCCGGAAAAATGCCCGAATGCGGCAGCGTTGATGAAGAACCTAAAGTTCGAGATCGGCATGGAAAACGCCCTGATGGGATCAATCCTCGACGGCGAGGATCCGAAGACTGCAGCAACGGCATGGCTGAAGGCCAATCCGAACGCTGTTGGCCCTTGGCTTTCAGGCGTCACCACGCTTGACGGCAAGCCCGCAGCGGACGCAGTTAAGGCCTCTCTCGGCCTCTGATACTTCAAGGACAATTTACGCATGGCGCGCCCGAATATCCTCATCCTCATGGTCGACCAGTTCAACGGGACGCTCTTCCCGGATGGCCCGGCCGAATTTCTTCACGCGCCGCACCTGAAGGCGTTGGCGAAGCGCTCCGTACGCTTTGCCAACGCCTACACGGCAAGCCCGCTCTGCGCGCCGGCGCGGGCTTCCTTCATGTCCGGACAGTTGCCCAGCCGGACGCGCGTCTACGACAATGCCGCCGAGTTCGCCTCCGATACTCCGACCTTCGCTCACCATCTGCGCGCCGCCGGCTACCACGCGGCCCTCTCCGGCAAGATGCATTTCGTGGGACCCGATCAGCTTCATGGCTTCGAGGAGCGGTTGACCACGGACATCTATCCGGCCGATTTCGGCTGGACGCCCGATTACACCAAGCCAGGCGAGCGCATCGACTGGTGGTATCACAATCTCGGCTCGGTGACGGGTGCCGGCGTTGCCGAGATCACCAACCAGATGGAATATGACGACGAGGTCGCCTACAACGCAACCCGCAAGCTCTATGATCTCTCCCGCCGCCAGGACGACCGGCCGTGGTGCCTGACCGTGAGCTTCACGCACCCGCACGACCCCTATGTTGCCCGCCGGAAGTTCTGGGATCTGTATGAGGATTGCCCGGCCCTCGATCCGGAGGTCGGCGCCATCCCGTTTGACGAACAGGACCCGCATTCGCAGCGTCTGCTGAAGGCCTGCGACTACGATGCCTTCGAGATCACGCCGGAGCAGGTTCGCCGGGCGCGTCGCGGCTATTTCGCCAATATCTCCTATATCGATGAGAAGGTCGGAGAGATTCTCGACGTGCTCGAACGCGGCCGCATGACCGAGGACACGATCATCCTGTTCGTTTCGGACCACGGCGACATGCTCGGCGAACGCGGGCTGTGGTTCAAGATGTGCTTCTTCGACGGCTCGTCCCGCGTGCCGCTGATGATTGCAGCACCCGGCTGGAACCCCGAGCTCGTCGACCAACCGGTGTCGACGCTCGACGTGACGCCGACGCTGGCCGCGCTTGCCGGAATCGACATTGCAAAGCTTGCGCCGTGGACTGACGGTGAGGATCTTGCGCCGCTGGCGAAGGGAACGGGCGGCCGTGGACCGGTTCCGATGGAATATGCCGCCGAGGGCTCCGAAGCGCCGCTCGTCTGCCTGCGCGATGGTTGCTTCAAGCTTACGCTTTGCGACCAAGACCCGCCGATGCTCTTCGATCTCAAGGCCGATCCGAAGGAGCTCACCAACCTGGCCAGCGATCCCGTCTATAGCGACACGCTGGCGAAGCTCGCGCAACAGGCCGCCGAGCGTTGGAACCTCGCAGGTTTCGACGGCGCTGTTCGCGAAAGCCAGGCCCGGCGCTGGGTGGTCTACGAAGCACTGCGTAACGGTGCCTATTTTCCCTGGGATTACCAACCGCTGCAGAAGGCGTCCGAACGCTACATGCGCAACCACATGGATCTCAACGTGCTGGAAGAGAACCAGCGCTATCCGCGCGGCGAGTAAGAGTGAGAGTGAGAGTGCGGCTGTGGCGATGAGCCGCGACCGTTGTTTATCGCAACGATGAGGTGTCTCATAAAAATCAGCGCGCGCAACCGGCTGAAGGGCAAAGTGGTCGAGGTCACGAAGGGCGCGACCACCGTGCATGTCCGCATTGATATCAGCGGCGGCTCGATCGTGACGGCGTCGATCACCAACGAAGCGGTCGATGACCTCGGCCTCGCCGTCGGTTGCGATGCCTAAGCCGTCGTCAAGGCATCGGACGTGATAGTCGCCGTCGACTAACCCTCAGGCCTTCTGGCAATAATGCGTCGCGCTGTCGTCACCGGTCTGGAAATCGCCAGGCTGGGGCGGCGCAATCGGCTTGAAGAGTGTGCGATCCGGCTTCAGATCCAGCAGCGGCGTGCCGTCAAGGCAATCCAACCCGCGAACAAGCAGGACCGGGCCTTCCACCGCCTCAAGCTTGACGATGGACGTGCCGATCGGGTTCGGGCGAACCGGTGAGCGCAAGGAAAAAGTCCCGTGTACCTTGCCGCTGTGGGCCGGACTTTGCAGTACCAGATCGCGCCGCGAGCGATCAAGCCAGTAGAGGACCTCCAGCCGCTCGAATGCATCCACGCCCTGCAGGGCCGCCACCCAGGGCTCGAATATTTCAATCCGGCACATCGGGCCGTCATGCCGGCCCTGGCGCGGTGTCTCCATGCGCGAGGTCCAAGGCGTCGAGATGCGCCCGATGAAGACCAATGCCGCGTCTGTCGGTACGGGTGCGTCGACGACGAGTTCGTTTTTGCGGATTTCATTTTCACGAACCATGATGCGCTCCCTTTGATGGCAGGCACTATGGCATGGCGGTATATTCGATGGAATATCACGCCGCCTTGGCGACGTGATATTCCTTAATTGCAACCATCTTGATCGCCGGATGGCGCTCGGACTCGTAGCGCAGAGAGAAGCTGTCCTGCGCCAGGAAAACCGGATCGCCATCGAGATCCCGGGCGATATCGCCGCGCTTGACGGTCAGAAACTTGTCGAGATCAGCTGGCTGATCGGCCGAAATCCAGCGGCAGACGGAGAAGCGTGACATTTCAAAGGAGACCGGCAGGCCATATTCCGCCTGCAGCCGTTCTTTCAGAACATCGAGCTGCAGGGCGCCGACCACGCCAACGATAGCCGGCGAACCGTCTTCCGGCGAGAACAGCTGCACGACGCCTTCCTCGGCCATCTGCTGCAGGGCTTCCTTGAGCTTCTTTGCCTTCATTGCATCTTCGAGACGAACGCGGCGAAGAATTTCCGGCGAAAAGTTCGGCACGCCCTGGAACACCAGCGCCTCGCCTTCGGTCAGCGTGTCGCCGATGCGCAGCGTGCCATGGTTGGGGATGCCGACAACATCGCCGGCATAGGCGGTGTCGGCAAGCTGGCGCTGCGAGGCGAAGAAGAACTGCGGCGCAGTCAGGCCGAGCTGCTTGCCGGTGCGCGCGAGGCGCGCCTTCATGCCACGCTCCAGCTTGCCGGAGCAGATGCGGGCAAAAGCGATACGGTCGCGGTGGTTCGGGTCCATGTTGGCCTGGATCTTGAAGACGAAGGCCGTCATCTTGTCATCGGTCGCATGGACGGTTCTTACATCGGCGATCTGGTCGCGCGGCGGCGGCGCAAACTCGCCGAGCGCATTAATGAGATCGCGCACACCGAAATTGCGAAGCGCCGAGCCAAAGAACACGGGGGTCAGGTGGCCTTCGAGGAAGGCCTCGCGGTCGAAGGGGCGGCAGGCCTCGATGGCCAGTTCCGTCTCCTCCACGAAAGCGGTTCGCTCGTTTTCCGGCAGGCGGTCGGCGACGCTCTGCGGCCCGTTGACCTTGGTGGGCCTTACCTCGGTATCGGAGCCGCGAACGGTGTTGTCGGCCAGATGGTAGGATCCGCAGAAGGTCTTGGAGCGGCCGATCGGCCAGGTGATTGGAGCGGTGTCGAGAGCCAGCTTTTCCTCGACCTCATCCAGGATCTCGAAGGGATCGCGGCTTTCACGGTCCATCTTGTTGATGAAGGTGATGATCGGAATATCACGCATGCGGCAGACTTCGAAGAGCTTCAGCGTCCGCGGCTCGATACCCTTGGCAGCGTCGATGACCATGACCGCAGCATCGACCGCCGTCAGCGTGCGATAGGTGTCGTCCGCGAAGTCCTCGTGGCCCGGCGTATCGAGAATGTTAAAGACGTTGCCTTCATATTCGAAGGTCATGACCGAGGTGACGACCGAGATGCCGCGCTCGCGCTCGATCTTCATCCAGTCCGAGCGGGTCTGGATCCGGTCCTTTTTCGCCTTGACTTCGCCGGCGAGCTGAATGGCGCCGCCGAACAGCAGCAGCTTTTCGGTGAGCGTGGTCTTACCGGCGTCCGGGTGTGCGATAATAGCGAATGTGCGGCGGCGGGAAACCGCCTCGGCGAGACTTTCAGCCATGATGTGAATCCTGTGGAATTGCCGCGTATCTAGCGATTTTAGGCCGCCATTGCAATTGACCTTGGCTCCCTGGGCGCAAAGTAATGGCGGATGACCATTCACACCGATACTCGTCCGACGCTCAATCTCATCCGCCTGGCGCATGGCGAAGGCCTGGAGCTTCCCGCCTATGAAACCAACGGGGCTGCCGCCATGGACCTGCGCGCTGCCGTCGAAGGCGGCGCGCCGATGGTTCTTTCACCCGGCAAGCGCACACTGGTGCCGACCGGTTTTATCTTCGAAATCCCTGACGGGTTCGAGGGACAGATCCGTCCGCGATCCGGTCTCGCCTTCAAGCATGGCATCACCTGCCTGAACACGCCGGGCACGATCGACAGCGATTATCGCGGCGAGGTGAAGGTGCTGCTCGTCAACCTAGGTGAGGAGCCGTTCGAGATCCCCCGCGGGATGCGGATCGCCCAGATGGTGATCGCGCCTGTGATCCAGGCCCGGGTGAGCGAAATCACGCAAGCAAGTGCCACGGCGCGCGGAGCCGGCGGCTTCGGCTCTACCGGGGTGTGATGCCCAAGACGATCGACTATTCCGGACTGACCTTCCGGCAGGACTGTTTTGTGGACGGGGCTGCATGGACAGCGTTCGCTGAGGATACGTTCGGCATGCCGTTCGGCTGGTTCGACGCGGACGCCACCCTGGTTGCCAATCTTGCCGCGTTTGCCATGCCGCTGATGATCAACGGGCGGATAGTTCGCGCCGCGGCATTCCAATCCGGCGCCGGTCTGGCGCGGGCGCGGAATGTATCGTGATGTTACGCAGAAGGCTTATCGAACGGTGCAACGGCGAGGGCTTCGAGGCGATCGTGCTCTACAGCGACAAGCCGGCGTCGGCGCGATCTCTCGATCCATGGGAGCCGGTCGATCTCGCGTTTCTGCAAGGGACGCTCAAGAGCCGCATGCCGGTTTCGGACGGCTGACGTTCGGCTAGGCTGGCTCGGGGACGAAAAGGCGGCGTCGCCTGGAAGATGAAACGGTGCGGACCGGCTCATCCGGCTGGATGTCGTGGCGAAGACTATCCCCGCTCGCCGCCTTCCTCGGCGGACCGGGCGTTCGACCTGATGTCGTAGATGTGCACCGTCCAGACGAGCTCGCCTGGACCGGCGAGCCGCAGGTGCTGGACAGCGAGACGCGATTCATTATCAAAGCTGGTTTTCCGGTAGCGCTTGATGTCCCGGCCATTCTTTCGCCGATGGCCGACTTCTAAGCCAGGGGCGGCAGACGGCGCTTGACCGGCGAGGCCTTAACCATCGACGTACTCGTTTCCGCCTTTTCCGCGACCTTGTCCAGGATGCCGTCGAGCTGAGCCATCGAGCGAACCACGAGGCGCGCGACGAAGCAATCGTCGCCGGTAACCTTGTCGCATTCGACGAACTCGGGCGTCTCCTCGATGATCCGCTGGACGACGTGGAGCTGCCCGGGCAGCGGCCGAACCCGAACGATCGCCTGCAGCGGGTAGCCGATGGCGGCGGGATCGATGTCAATCGTGAAGGCCTTGATGACACCGCGCTCCTCCAGCCGGCGCAGACGCTCGGCAGCGCTCGGCGACGACAGACCGGCCGCTTGCGCCAGTTCCTTCAAAGACATGCGCGCATCACCGGCCATCGCCTCAAGGATGCGCTGGTCCATGTCGTCGATTTCATTATTAGGATTGATCGGCATTTATCCTCACGATATTAGGCAATCAATCTGAACACTCTCCCTTATTCTATATAATGTCGGTGGCGACCGCAATATTCTCCATCCCTTGCGAAATGGAGAAGGGCGATGCAGAGCGATGTCCGCAGCGGCACAGTGCAAATGACGGCAGCGATGCTGATTTCCGGAACGATCGGCTGGTTCGTCGTGGTGTCGGGCCAGCCGGTGAGCGGCGTCGTCTTCTGGCGCTGCCTGTTCGGCGCGCTCAGCCTTCTCGCCGTTTGCGCCCTGATGGGCTTCCTGCGACCCGGGGTGATGAGCCTGAAGGCGTTCGTGATCGCCGTATTCGGAGGCGTTGCCATCGTTTTCAACTGGCTGCTGCTCTTCGCCTCCTATAGCCAGGCCTCGATCTCGATTGCGACGACGGTCTACAACACGCAGCCCTTCATGTTGCTGGTACTCGGCGCGCTGTTCCTGCAGGAAAGGATCACTGTAGCGAAGCTGTTCTGGATGATGCTCGCCTTTGCCGGCATGGCGGCGATCGTCGAGGCCAAGCCGCAAACCGGGGGACCGGCAGGCGGCTACGCTATCGGCATCGCCATGGCGCTGGGCGCCGCCTTCTTCTACGCGCTGGCGGCTCTTGCCGCGAAACACCTCAAAGGAACGCCGCCGCACTTGATCGCATTGATCCAGGTTTCGACAGGCGCCCTAATGCTGTTGCCGATAACGGATTTTTCGAGCCTGCCGACTGACGGCAGGACGTGGTCGATTCTTTCCACCATGGGCATCGTCCACACGGGACTGATGTATGTGCTGCTGTACGGCGCCATCCAGAAATTGCCGATACACCTGACCGGCGCGCTGTCGTTCATCTACCCGATCGCCGCGATCATCGTGGACCGCATCGCATTCGGGCACGCGCTGCAGCCGCTGCAGATCGCCGGGGCGGCGGTCATTCTACTCGCCGCGGCCGGCATGAACCTTGGATGGACGCCCACGCGGTTGCTGCGCGCCCGTGCCGGCTGACTTTACTTCGGCTGTCGGGTCATCTCGAACAGGAACCACGTACGACGCTCGGCCTCGTCGATCCAGTTCTCCAGAAGACTGGTGGTGGCGACGTCATTGTGCTCGGAGCACACCTCGTGGGTCTCGCGAAGCAGCGAGACCAGCTGCCTGTTGTCGTCGCGCAGTTCCGCCAGCATGTCTTCCGGCGTCACATAATCGGCGTCGTTGTCGTTGATGCGCTGCAGGCGACCGATATGGCCGATCGAGCGCAGCGTCGTGCCGCCGATCTTGCGGGCGCGCTCTGCCAGCTCGTCCGTCATCGCGAAAATCTGGTCGGCATGCTCGTCGAGGAGCAGGTGATAATCGCGGAAGTGCGGCCCCGACATATGCCAGTGGAAGTTCTTGGTCTTCATGTAGATTGCAAAGGTATCGGCAAGAAGCGCCGCAAGGGCGCCAGAGATGTCCTGGATGGCATTGCTTTTCAGATCGGTCGGAGTGGCGAGCGGCGCGATCTTGCGCTTTTCGACTGCGGTGGGGCTCATCAAGGTCTCCTTCGCCAGACGTGGCGGTGGGTTTGCGGGATGCCGGAGCGATTTCATGGGTCCCCGGTGCAGCAGGCATCGGCGCCGGCTTCCCGTCATGCTCCTGGCATCGCCTCCAGAAGTAGAACCGTGATTGTCTCCGTCAATAGCCGTTGCGGCCAAAACTGGCGCAGACACATCTCTTGAAACGCAAAGGCCGGTGGCGTAGAAAGCGGCCAACACCGGGAGGCCTCAATGTCGTTCACCGCTCTCTTCGCCTATGCAGCGGCGCTGTTCATCGCAGCCGCCATTCCAGGCCCCGGCATCACGGCGATTGTCGCCCGTGCGCTCGGTTCGAATTTCCGCGAAACCTTCTTCATGGGTCTCGGCCTCGTACTCGGTGACATGACCTACCTGACGGCCGTCATTCTCGGGCTTGCATTCGTGGCCCAGACCTTCACCGAAGTCTTCATCATCATCAAGATCGTCGGTGCGCTCTATCTCGGCTACATCGCCTACAAACTATGGACGGCCGGGCTGTTGCCGCAGGACATCGCGGCGCAGAAATCCAGCAATATCGGCCTGAGCTTTCTGTCCGGCCTGCTCGTCACGCTGGGCAACCCGAAGACGATGTTGTTCTACGTGGCGCTGGTGCCGACCCTGATTGATATCAACAGCATCGGGCCTCGCGAATACGGGATCCTTCTGGTCACGACGTTCGTCGTCCTTCTCGTTGTGCTCGTGCCTTACATGATGCTCGCATCGCGCGCCCGCACGCTGCTGAAGCAGCCGCGGGCGCTACGGGCGCTCAACCGTGTCGCGGCCAGCATTCTGGCCGGCACGGCAGCCTTCATCGCGACGCGGGCCGCGTGAAAAAATCGTCCGACAAACTATGATTCCTAAAGGCTTTTTTCTCTGAAGCGACGGTTTCATGGATGAAGCCACTCTGGTTTCCGCAGGCCTTTGACCCTATTCTCTCCCCACATTTCACCATGGGAGAGCATAATGTCGAAGAAACCAGGCCGCGGCCGCATCTATTCCTCGATTACGGAGACGATCGGCGACACCCCGATCGTCCGGCTCGACAAGCTGGCCAAGGAAAAGGGCGTCAAGGCGAACCTGCTGGCCAAGCTTGAGTTCTTCAACCCGATTGCTTCCGTCAAGGACCGTATCGGCGTGGCGATGATCGAATCGCTGGAAGCACAGGGCAGGATTTCCCCCGGCAAGACGACGTTGATCGAACCGACATCGGGCAATACCGGCATCGCGCTCGCCTTCGCGGCAGCGGCAAAGGGTTACAAGCTGATCCTTACCATGCCGGAGACCATGTCGATCGAGCGCCGCAAGATGCTGGCGCTGCTGGGCGCCGAGCTGGTGTTGACCGAGGGTCCGAAGGGCATGAAGGGGGCGATTGCCAAGGCCGAAGAGCTGGCCGCCACCCTGCCCGACGCCGTCATCCCGCAGCAGTTTGAGAACCCGGCCAACCCCGAGATCCATCGCAAGACGACTGCCGAGGAAATCTGGAACGACACGGAAGGCGCCGTCGACATTCTCGTCTCCGGCATCGGCACCGGCGGCACGATCACCGGCGCCGGCCAGGTGCTCAAGTCGAAGAAGCCAGGCATCAAGGTCATCGCCGTCGAGCCCGAGGAATCGCCCATTCTTTCCGGCGGCCAGCCTGGACCGCACAAGATCCAGGGGATCGGCGCCGGCTTCGCGCCCGCGATCCTCGACACGCATATCTACGACGAGATCGTCACCGTCAGCAGCGCCGAAGCCCTTGAGACGGCACGCCATGTGGCGAAGCTCGAAGGCGTGCCGGTCGGCATCTCCTCCGGCGCAGCGCTCGCCGCTGCCATCAAGGTCGGAATCCGCGAGGAAAATGCCGGCAAGAACATCGTCGTCATCATCCCGTCCTTCGCGGAGCGCTATCTTTCGACCGCGCTGTTCGAAGGCCTCGGCAGTTAAACCATCCCAGCTGCCTTGGTTTTTGGGGGGCGCTTCGGCGCCCCTATTCGGGCCGCCGCCGTCCATGCGATTGGAAATGGCTTAGGCGAGATGGATGCGCCCGACCGACTCCTTGCCGTCGAGGTCGGCCAGCGTGCACGCCACTTTCAACCCACGATGGTAGCCGCGCGCCGAGAATTTCATTCTCTCTGCGGCATCACGCAGCAACTGCAGACCGCCCGAATCGGGCGATCGAGGGTTCCGGGCGCGACAGCACCTGGGTGCCATGAAAATGGTTGGCTAGCGCGATCAGGCTGCGGGCGCGAGGAGACGAGATCGGCACCGGGCCAGGCTGCTTCGCCGCTTCCTGCCGGGCAGATCAGGCCCTTGCCCATGGCATTTGCGCCGATCGTGCCGTCGAGATTGAGTTCGCCGATGACGACGTAACCGGACAGCGCATCCGCGGGAACGGCCCCAAGCGCCGCCATCAGGCGGCGCGATCGGAAAGTCGAAATGCGACCCCATCTTGGAAAGGTCGGCCGGCGCCAAATTGACGGCGATCCTCTTGGCCTGCAGCGCAAGCCTCTTGGCATGCAGCGCCGCGTGAACGCGCACGCGGCTTTCTGCAACCGCCTTGTCGGGAAGCTCGACGATCTGTGTGACAAGCACGTCGCAGCGAGTTGCAAAGGCAGCACAAAGACCGGAAAAGGTCGGCTTATGCGCGCTTGCGCTCGATTGCGTCCCAGAGGAGGCTCGCGATATCGCCGCCGCCGAACTTGCGAACTTCGCGGATGCCCGTCGGCGAGGTGACGTTGATTTCGGTCATGTAGTCGCCGATCACGTCGATCCCGACCAGCAGGAAACCGCGCTCCTTCAGTGCCGGGCCGATGCGCGCGCAGATTTCCGTCTCGCGCGCCGTCAGCTCCGTCGCTTCGGCGCGACCGCCGACATGCATGTTGGAGCGACTGTCGTGCTCGGCGGGCACGCGGTTGATCGCGCCGACCGGCTCGCCGTCGACCAGCAGGATGCGCTTGTCGCCCTTGCGGACGTCAGGCAGGTATTGCTGGGCGATGAAAGGCTCGCGGAAAAGCTGACCGAACATCTCCAGCAGAGAGGAGAGGTTGCGATCATCCTTGGTTGAATGGAAGACGCCGGCGCCGCCATTGCCGTAGAGCGGCTTCAGGATGATGTCGCCCATTTCGTCGCGGAAGCGGCGGATTTCCGCCGCGTCCCTGGTGATTAGCGTCTTCGGCATCAGATCGGCGAACTCGGTTACGAAGATCTTCTCCGGCGAGTTGCGCACCCAGGCGGGATCGTTCACCACCAGCGTCTTCGGATGGATGCGCTCCAGGAGGTGGGTAGAGGTGATGTAGGCCATGTCGAAAGGCGGGTCCTGGCGGAGCAGGATAACGTCCATGGCGGACAGATCCACGCGCTCGGGCGCACCGAGTTCGAAATGGTCACCCTTGATGTCGCGCAGGATCATCGGCTCGACAGTCGCGTAGAGATTTCCGTCGCGGAAACTCAGGCGCTCGGGCGTGTAATGGAAAAGCTTGTAGCCCCGGCTTTGTGCCTCGAGGCTCATGGCAAAGGTGGAATCGCCCGCAATGTTGATGCCGGCGACATGGTCCATCTGGACCGCTACGTTCTTGATCTTGGCCATTTCCGTCCCTTAGCTATTGCCGGACAGATGTAGGCCGCGACAGGCGTGAACGCAACGGCCAATCAATGGCTTCCGACTATCGAAAGCGCGGATTCTTCAGGCCGCCAAGCCCCGTTGTCCGCCACTGCGAAGGAGGTTTCGCAGCCGATAAGCCAGTGCCACGGGCTTCGGAAAAGGCTTGCGCAGGAAGGCGACCTTGCGGACGTAATTTTCCACCCGCCAGGTTGCCCAGGTGCCGCCCGCAAAGAAGGCGACATCGCCGGCACACAGCATGCGTTCGGTTCCATCTTCGGCGGTGATGTGGACCTCGCCTTCGAGGATCATCACGGTTTCGTCCCAGCCAAAAAACCAGCGGAATTCGCCGGCCGTGCAATCCCATATCGCGGTGAGCGCCGCATCGTCATGGCCGCGGGAATGTTCTGCCGTGCGCGCCTGCGGATCGCCGTTGACGACCCAGTCCGGATTGATCGGCGTCGACTTCATCGGGAGATCATCGCTCGAATGCGCAACGAACGACTTGCCGCGCGGCGGCGTGACCACATAAGGCACGGAACGCACAGCCATCGCTATCGCGCTCGCAAGCATCAGCTTCACAGCCATGAGAACCCCCTTCTCACTCTACCCCTATCGTGTGCCGACATAGCAGAGAGTCGTAACGGAGCGGTTCAGACGTTTGCTAGAAATTTAACCACCTGGTCCCGTGTTCTATCGCACGGCTTCGTGCACGGGAGCCGACGCACTCCGCTGTCCCGTTGCGCTGCCGATCCGCTTGCCGGTGTCGTGGGCGAAGAAATGCAGCTTCTCCGGCGCAATGAAGAGGCGCAGCTCCGAGGAAAGCGCCGTTTCGGGCGAGACAACTGCGGTCAGTGGCTGGTCGCCGAGGAGACCGTGGAGCAGGCGCTGCGAACCGAGTTCCTCGACATAATCGACCGTCAGCGGCAGTGCGTGCTCCGAAGAAGTCGCAACACGGAGATCCTCGGCGCGCATGCCGACGGTTACCGGACCCGATGTCGGTGCAATCCCCGCCAAGTCGATCAAGCTCGGACCAAGTGCGAGCTTGTCACCGTGCAGCTCGCCGTTGAGCAGGTTCATGGCCGGCGATCCGATGAAGCTCGCGACGAAGGTGGAGGCCGGGGTATGGTAGACTTCGAGCGGTGCGCCGATCTGCTCGATTTCTCCGCCGTTCAGTACGACGAGGCGATCGGCGAGCGTCATGGCTTCGAGCTGGTCGTGCGTCACGTAGATCGACGTGGTTCCTAGCCCGCGCTGGAGGCGTTTGATCTCGCCCCGCATCGACACGCGCAGCTTGGCGTCGAGGTTCGACAACGGTTCGTCGAAAAGGAACGCGGCCGGCTTTCGGACAATGGCGCGTCCCATCGCTACGCGCTGGCGCTGGCCGCCGGAAAGCGCCCTCGGCTTGCGGTCGAGATAGGGCTCGAGTTGCAGCATGCGCGCGGCTTCTGCGACACGCGCGTCGATCTCGGCCTTCGGCGTCTTCCGGTTGCGCAGGCCGTAGGCGAGGTTGTCGTAAACGGTCATGTGCGGGTAGAGCGCGTAGTTCTGGAAGACCATGGCGATGTCGCGCTCGGCGGGATCGACCGTGTTGACGACGCGTTTGCCGATCTTGACCTCGCCCCTGGATATCTCCTCCAGGCCGGCGACCATCCGCAGCAGGGTCGATTTCCCGCAGCCGGACGGACCGACGAGGACGATGAACTCCCCGTCCCTGATGTCGATATCGACCGACTTCACCGCATGGACGTCTCCGGTGTAGATCTTGGAGACCTGATTGATTTCGATGGCCGCCATCGGACGTTCCTTTACTTGTCGCTTTCGGTGAGGCCTTTGATGAACCAGCGCTGAAACACCACGACGATGATGACAGGCGGCAGCATCGCGAGGATCGCGATGGCAAAGGCTTCGTTGTAATCGGGAATCTGCGCGCCTACCCAGACCAGAAGGATCTGCTTTATACCGCGCACGAGCGTGTAGAAGCTCTCGTCGTTGGTCATCAGCATCGGCCAGAGATACTGGTTCCAGCCGTAGACGAACATGATGATGAAGATCGCCGCCACCATCGTGCGCGAGAGCGGCACGATGACGTCGATGAAGAACTTGACGGGACCGGCGCCGTCGATGCGGGCCGCTTCCAGAAGCTCGTCCGGGATCGATTTGAAGAACTGGCGGAAGTAGAACGTGCCCGTCGCAGACGCCAGCAGCGGCACGATCATGCCTGTATAGGTGTTGATCAGATGCAATTGGTGCATGACCTCGTAGGAGGGCAGGATGCGCACCTCGAGCGGCAAAAGCAGCGTCGTGAAAATCATCCAGAAATACAGGGTCGCCAAGCGGAAACGGAAATAGACGATCGCGTAGGCGGCAAGCATCGACAGGACGATCTTGCCGACGGCGAAGCCGATGCCGAGGATCAGCGAATTCATCAGCATGCGGGCGCCGGTGACCTGGCCGGTGAACCCGCCTTGGCGCCTCAGCACCGCGCCATAGGTCTCTGTGAAGTGATTGCCCCAGGTCAGCGTCAGACCTTCGCGGTGGATTTCGGCGGCCTCGTGCGTGGACGTCATGAAGGCGACGACCACGGGCGCCACCATAATGAAGACGCCCAGCAACAGAACGACATGATCGACTATCTTGAGACGGTACATCCCGCGCTCCTCAATTGTAGTGAACGCGCCGCTCAAGGAAGCGGAACTGGAAGACGGTAAGCACGAAGACGACGATCATCAGAATGACCGACTGTGCCGACGAGCCGCCGAGGTCGTTGCCGCGGAAACCATCCATGTAGACCTTGTAGACCAGCGTGATTGGGTTGTTGGCAGCCTTGTCCTTCACCATGACGTCGACGATGCCGAAGGTGTCGAAGAGCGAATAGGTGACGTTGATCACCAGGAGGAAGAAGGCGGTGGGTGCAAGCAGCGGCAGGATGACGGCCCAGAACCGGCGGAAGCCGGAGCGGCAATCGAGCGCTGCGGCCTCGCGCACCGAGACCGGGATGCCCTGCAGCCCGGAAAGGAAGAAGATGAAATTGTACGGGATCTGTTTCCAGACCGAGACGACGACCATCGCGAAGGCCGTGTCGAAATAGTTCAGGCCGACCTTCATGTCCCAGCCGAAAAGGGCTGCGAACCGGACGAAGGGACCGATGTGCTGGTCGAAGAACATCATGCCGATCAGGCCGGCAACCGGCGGGGCGATGGCATAAATCGAAATCAAGAGCGTCTTGTAGGCGGAGTTGCCGCGGATGACTGCGTCGGCCTTGATCGCCAGCAGAAGCCCGATGGACAGCGCGAAGAATGTCACCAATGCGGTAAAGATCGCCGTGAAGCCGGCAATGCTACGATACTCGGCGCTTTCCAGAACGCCTGTATAGTTGGCGAGGCCGACGAAGCTGGAGCCGAAACCGAAGGGATCCTCGAGGAAAAATGAGGACTTCACCGCCTGCACCGACGGCCAGTAGAAAAATATGAATATCACCGCCATCTGCGGCAGCAGAAAGAGGTAGGGCAGCGTTGGCGAGGAAAACTGCACGCGCTTCATGGCGGGACCTTTGCAAAACAGTTCCGGAGACGGCGCGCGCCCCCGGAACCAATGTTTTCAGCGATGGGCTTGATCAGCCGGAGGTCTTGGCAAAGCGCTCGAGGAGCTGGTTGCCTTCCTTCTCGATCGTGTCGAAGGCATCCTTGACGGACGTTTCGCCCGAGAAGATGCGGCCGTATTCGCGTTCCATGATTTCGCGGATCTGCGGGTAGAAGCCGAGGCGATAGCCCTTGGACCATTCGCCGCCCTGCAGCTTCAGCTGCTGGATGCCGACTTCCGCCACCGGCTCCTTCTCGTAGTAGCCTTCCTTCTTGGCGAGCTGGTAGGCCGCCTCGGTGATGGCGACGTAGCCGGTTGCCTGGTGGTAGAATTTCTGGATCTCTGGCGAGGTGAGGAACTGGAAGAAGGCCGCGACGCACTTGTTTTCTTCTGCAGACTTGCCGGACATTGCAAAGAGGGCAGCGCCGCCGATGAAGGTGTTGGTGCCGGCGCCCTTGATCGAGCCCCAGTAGGGAAGGAAGGTTGCCGAGAACGGCATCGTCGCCGTCTTTTTCAGACCGCCAAATGAGCCGGACGAGCCGATCCAGAGAGCGACCTTGTTTTCTTCGAACGGCTTCTGGTTGTCGCTCCAGCCGGCGCCGTAGTATTTGAAGTAGCCTTCGTCAGACCAGGACTTCAACTTGTCGAACATCATGATGAGATTCGGGTCGGTGACCTTGAGCTTGGTGTCGACAACGCTGTCGTAGCCATTGTTGTTGGTCGCGAACTGGATGTTGTTGCGCGAGAAGAAGTTCTCGGTGAACTCCCAGGTCAGCTGCGACTGGACGAGCGGAATGAAGCCGGCTTCCTTGAGCTTGGGCGCGATCGCCTCGAACTCTTCCCACGTCTTCGGCGCTTCGACGCCGGCCTTCTTCAGCGCTTCCGGATTGGTGTACATGATCGGAGCAGAAGAATTGAACGGCATGCCGACGAACTTGCCATCCGCGGCGGCATAGAGATTGCGAACGCCTGGGATGAAGGCTTCGCGATCGAACTTGTAGCCAGCTTCGTTGATCAGGTCTTCAGCCGGAATGACGGCGCCCTTGGCATTGATGATGGTCGCGGAGCCTGCATCGAAGACCTGCAGGATGTTCGGCTGCTCGCCCGAACGGAAGGCGGCAATGCCGGCGGCGAGCGCTTCTTCGTAGGTGCCCTTGCTGACCGGGGTCAGGCTGCAGGCCGACTGCGAAGCGTTGAACTTCTGCGAGACTTCGTTGATGACTTCCCCGTTGCGCCCGCCCATGCCGTGCCACCAGGTGATATTGGTCGCGGCAAAGGACGACGAGGCCGAAAAGCTCACGGCCATGGCCGCCATCGAAAGTTTCTTGATCATGGCTAAATCCCTCTCCACCAGTTGTTGGGGTGAGGAGTGAAATAGAGACCTTCTGTGACGACCCCTTGATGCTTTTATGACATGAGTGTTACAGCACTACCTTTTTGCACGCGATTGCAAGCATCCTCAAAAAGTATACGGAAAATGGCGCGGCAGTCGCCTTGGAGGATTGCAACTATATCGTAACGCTGCGAAAGCAAAACGTATTCGCTTTGACGCGCCAACACAGGTCGCTCGCTGCCCTGATGCGATTCAGTACTGTATGCGACACGGCGTCGATCGCACTCATTTCGTCGCGCCGCGCCTTCACCTCGCCGAAAACCGCGACATTGCGCTTGCGTGCAATGATATCCATCTGGCCGCGCCCGCAGGACGACGATGCAATAGTCTTTCAGCATCAGGAGGACGACGACAAGATGTTCGGAAACGTGGCCCCGCGAAGCGCCCCGCGCCGATTGCTGGCGTCGTTTCTGTCAGCCATCGCTGCTCTTCATGTCGAGAAGCCTCTGGTAAAGTTCCTTTCGAGGAAGCCCGGTCAAGCGCGCCGCCTTTGCAGCCGCCTTTGCCGTCGGCAGAGTCTTCGACAGATCCGCCAACATAGTGTCGACCTCCGCCTGTTCCACCGGCCGCTCCGGCGGCGGGCCGATGACGAGGACGATCTCGCCCTTGACGTTGTCGACATCGGCATAGTGAGCCGACAGTTCGGCCAGCGTGCCGCGGCGGAACTCCTCGTAGGTCTTGGTGAGTTCGCGGCAGACGGACGCCAGGCGGTCCCCGCCGAGCACGTCGGCAGCGGCAACCAGCGCCGCGGCAATGCGATGCGGGGATTCAAAGAACATAAGCGTTGCGGGGGCGGCCGCAAATTCCGCTAGCCGATCACGGCGCGCCTTGTCCCTGGTCGGCAGGAAGCCGGCGAAGAGAAAGGCATCGTTGGGCAGCCCGGAGCCGACGAGGGCAGCAAGCGGCGCGGAGGCGCCGGGGATGGGAACGACACGATGCCCCGCCTCGATAGCGCTCTGGGCCAGCCGATAGCCGGGATCGGAGACGAGCGGCGTGCCGGCATCGGAAACAAGAGCGACCGACTTGCCTGCTTCCAGCGCCTGCATTAAGCGCGGGCCGACTTCATCGGCGTTGTGCTCATGATAGGCGTAGGGGCGGTTATGGATACCGTAGCGGTCGAGCAGGACGCGTGTCACCCGCGTGTCCTCGCAGGCCAGCACATCGGCACCGGCAAGCGTCTCAAGCGCACGCAGCGTGATATCGCCGAGATTTCCGATCGGCGTTGCGACGAGATACAGTGCCGGTTCCAGCGGGCGTGCGGGAACGGCCATGTTGTGCAGGCGAAAGCTGCGCTGTCGGCCGCTCTCGGTTGTTGCTTCATCGTTGCTCAAGATATCTTTGCCCTTTCTGGCTCCCGGCCTTTATGGGCGAGGGCTCGTACTTCGGCAAGAGCCCCGATTTCTGTGAGCATCCCCGGGGAAAACGGCATTTGCGCCGACGCACCCGTTCGCGCCTCTTGCAATCATCCGCAAAATTCTGCCATTTTGCCCATCCACTCCTCCGGTCCCAAGTTTGGGCAAAGGCATTCGTCGGGTGCGCGGTGCGCGCTCGGGCAGTAACGGTCGAAAGCGGTAGCATCCCATGCGTATTACTATTGAGCGGTCAAACCTTTTGAAGTCGCTGAACCACGTCCACCGCGTGGTCGAACGCCGCAACACCATCCCGATCCTGTCCAACATCCTGCTGCGGGCCGAGGGCCAGAACCTCGACATGAAGGCGACCGATCTCGACCTCGAGGTTACCGAGGCAACGCCGGCCAATGTCGAGCAGGCAGGTGCCACGACCGTTCCCGCCCATCTTCTTTACGACATCGTGCGCAAGCTGGCCGACGGTTCGGAAGTCCTGCTTGCGACTAGCACAGACGGCGGCTCGATGACGGTCCAGTCCGGCCGCTCGAAATTCTCGCTGCAATGCCTGCCGGAATCCGATTTTCCCGATCTGACGGCCGGCACCTTCAGCCATACGTTCAAGCTGAAGGCGACGGACCTGAAGATGCTGATCGATCGCACCCAGTTCGCGATCTCGACCGAAGAAACCCGTTACTATCTGAACGGCATCTTCTTCCACACGATCGAAAGTGAAGGCGACCTGAAGCTGCGTGCCGTTGCCACCGACGGCCACCGCCTTGCCCGCGCCGATGTCAAGGCACCCTCGGGTTCGGAAGGCATGCCAGGCATCATCATTCCACGCAAGACAGTGGGTGAACTGCAGAAACTGGTCGACAGCCCGGATGCAATGGTCACGGTCGAGGTCTCCGATGCCAAGATCCGCCTCAGCATCGGCTCGGTCGTCATGACCTCGAAACTGATCGACGGCACCTTCCCGGACTACCAGCGCGTCATCCCGACCGGCAACGACAAGGAAATGCGTGTCGACTGCACCACATTCGCCCAGGCCGTCGACCGCGTCTCGACGATCTCTTCGGAACGCGGTCGGGCCGTGAAGCTGGCGCTCTCGGACGGCCAGCTCCTGCTGACGGTCAACAATCCGGATTCCGGCAGCGCAACGGAAGAAGTCGCGGTCGGCTACGATACCGACGCCATGGAGATCGGCTTCAACGCCAAGTATCTGCTCGACATCACGGCGCAGCTCTCAGGCGACCAGGCGATCTTCCTTCTCGCCGATGCCGGCTCGCCGACGCTCATTCGCGACACGGCCGGTGACGATGCGCTCTACGTACTGATGCCGATGCGCGTTTAGACGCGTCGCATTTGTCTCGCAAACTTTGTCAATTGCGACGTTTGGTCTTGTTTTTCGTTCCACTGCCTGCAATTAGATGCTGGGCTGTGTGTTGCATATAGGAGGACGGCATGGCGTTGCGCCTGAAGGAACGGCTGGGCAAGAAGTTTGACGAGGAGATCCGCTTCTTCAAGGGAATGATGCAGGGTCCAAAGACCGTTGGCTCCATCGTTCCAACCTCCTCCATTACCGCGCGGAAGATGGCGAGCGTCATCAATCCGCATTCAGGATTGCCGGTCTTGGAGCTCGGTCCCGGAACCGGTGCGATCACCAAGGCGATCCTGGGCCGTGGCATCAAGCCGGAAAAGCTGGTCGCGATCGAGTATTCGACGGATTTCTACGAACATCTTGTGCGGCTTTACCCCGGCGTCCATTTCGTCAACGGCGACGCGTTCGATCTCGACAAGACGCTTGGCGCGCTGAAGGGCCAGACCTTCGATTCCGTCATTTCGGCCGTTCCGCTGCTGAACTTCCCGATGCAGGCGCGCACCGCCCTGCTCGAGAGCCTGCTTGATCGCCTGCCGGCCGGCCGGCCGGTCGTGCAGATTTCCTATGGCGCCGTGTCGCCGATCATCGCGCGGCCCGACCGCTACCATATCCAGCATTTCGACTTCATCGTCCGCAACATCCCCCCCGCACAGCTGTGGATCTACCGGCGCGGCTGAGCGTGTTCGGCCTCTACATCACCCATCCCCAAGTGAAGATCGATCCGGCGATTCCCGTTCCAAAATGGGGGCTTTCCGAGATTGGCTCGGCTCGCGCGCACATGGCTGCCAACTCCGCCTGGGCGCAACAGTTGCGGCGGATCGTTTCCAGCGACGAGACCAAGGCAATCGAGGCGGCCGACATTCTTGCGGCCGCGGCAGGCATCGACATCGAGATCGCCGAAGGCATGCACGAAAACGACCGGTCGGCGACCGGCTTCCTGCCGCCGCCGAAATTCGAGGAAGCCGCCAACTGGTTCTTTGCGCATCCCGAGGAAAGCTTCAAAGGCTGGGAACGCGCGATTGATGCGCAGAGTCGGATCGTATCTGCGGTGGAGCGCATTCTGGCCGGGCACGGCGACACCCGCCCCATCGCCTTTGTCGGGCACGGCGGCGTCGGGACGTTGCTCAAGTGCCATCTCCAGGGCAGCCCAATCGGGCGAGACCGCGACCAGCCCGCGGGCGGCGGCAATCTCTATTGTTTCAGCCTTGCAGATCGGCGCTTATCGTGCGACTGGACGCCTATCGAAAAGTGGCTGGGATGGATGTGACATGGACGCACGCGAGCGGCTGATTGTCGGACTGGATGTTCCGACGCTTGGCGAGGCCGAAAAGATGGTCGAAACGCTCGGCGACGACGTCGTTTTCTACAAGATCGGCTACCAGCTCGCCTTCGCCGGCGGCCTTGAATTTGCTCGGGATCTCGCCAAAAGCGGCAAGAAGATCTTCCTCGACATGAAACTGCTCGATATCGACAACACGGTCGCCTCTGGCGTCGAGAACATCGTCAAGATGGGCATGTCCATGCTGACGCTGCACGCGTACCCGAGGGCGATGAAGGCGGCGGTCGAGGCGGCCAGAGGGTCGGACCTCTGCCTGCTCGGCGTCACGGTGCTGACGTCGATGGACGAGCAGGATCTCATCGCAGCCGGCTACGAATATGATCCGCATACGCTGGTGCTGCGCCGCGCCGAGCAAGCGCATCTTGCCGGTATGGGCGGCATCGTCTGCTCCGCGGAGGAGTCCTCGGCCGTGCGCAAGATCATCGGGCCCGACATGGCACTCGTCACCCCCGGCATCCGCCCGGCAGGCAGCGACAAGGGCGACCAGAAGCGCGTGATGACGCCGGCTGCCGCGTTGAAGGCGGGGTCCAGCCACCTCGTCGTCGCCCGCCCCATTGTCAGAGCGGACGACCCCAGCGAAGCGGCACGGGCGATCCTTGCCGAGATGTCAGCCGCACTTCAATAAATCGTTCAAGCCAGGGAGCATTCAGATGGCAAAGGGATACTGGATCGCGCGCGTCGATGTTCGTGACGCCGAGCGCTACAAGGACTACGTGGCGGCGGCAAAGCCCGCCTTCGAGAAGTACGGCGCAAACTTCCTCGCCCGCGGCGGCGCGCTCACCGAACTCGAAGGCAAGGCCCGCGCCCGCAACGTCGTCATCGAGTTCCCCTCGATGCAGCACGCCGTCGATTGCTACAATTCGCCGGAATACCAGATGGCAGCGAAAATCCGCCAGGAAGTCGCCGAGGCCGAGATGGTCATTGTCGAAGGCATCTAGACGATTTCACGCGTGAGAACTGCGGCGCGAGGGCCCTTTTCGGGGCGCCCCGATTGGTCTAAGACGAACACAGATCGATCCCTTGCATTGAGCATTTCGAGGAGCTTGCCATGACACTTGCCAACCTGCCGCCACTCGTCACCGTGTTCGGAGGATCCGGCTTCATCGGCAGGCATGTCGTTCGTGCGCTCGCAATGCGCGGCTACCGCATCCGCGTTGCCGTTCGCCGGCCGGATCTCGCAGGTTTCCTGCAACCGCTCGGCAATGTCGGCCAGATCTCCTTCGTTCAGGCGAACCTGCGCTACCGCAACTCCGTCGATCGCGCCGTGGAAGGTGCCAATTTCGTCGTAAACTGCGTCGGCATCCTCTTTGAGACCGGCCGCAACTCCTTCGAGGCCGTCCAGGAATTCGGCGGCCGCGCGGTTGCTGAAGCGGCTCGCGACGTCGGCGCGAAGCTGATCCACCTGTCGGCCATCGGCGCCAATGCGACGTCCGACTCGGGCTATGGCCGCACTAAGGGTCGCGCCGAAGCGGCCATCCTCTCGATCAAGCCAGATGCCATCATCTATCGGCCGTCGATCGTGTTCGGACCGGAAGACGGTTTCTTCAACAAGTTTGCCGATATGGCCCGCATCGCGCCGATCCTGCCGCTCGTTGGCGGTGGCAATACCAAGTTCCAGCCGGTCTATGTCGTCGATGTTGCCGAGGCTGTCGCGAAGGCGGTAGAAGGCAAGGTTGCCGGCGGCAAGATCTACGAACTCGGCGGCCCGGAAGTGCTGACCTTCCGTGAATGTCTAGAGGTCATGCTTAAGGTGACGTGCCGCACCAACCGCCTCGTATCGATACCCTTCAGCGTCGCTTCGCTGATCGGAAGTGTCGCTTCGCTGGTGCCGTTCGTTGCGCCGCCGATCACGCCCGACCAGGTGCGCCTGCTGAAGAAGGACAATGTCGTGTCCAAGGACGCAGAAACCGAAGGCCGCACGCTGAAGGGACTCGGCATCGCGCCGACGATGGTCACCTCGGTACTTCCCTCCTACCTGGTGCAGTATCGCCCGCACGGCCAGTACACCAGCTCTGGGAAGGCGGCCTGATCCCTGCTCCATCGGACTGTCAGCGCCGTTCGCGATTTCCGCGGGCGGCGTTTTTCGTGGAAGAGATTTCCAGATTCGCGCAAGTTGCGCGTGTTTTTTTGCCGGCGCATTGAGCACGGCCGTTGCATAAAAGCAGCAGGTAATATTTAGCAGAATTAACAACAAATTTAACTGGAACATTTATTGCTATTTGTCATTTCACTGACTACACACCCCGCGCGTCCTCCAACGGACTCAGCGCCTCTGTGCGCAATCAACGGTTTTTGAAAGGCTTTCTTCAATGGGTAGGTCAATCGCGCTTCTGTTTGCGTGTGCGGCGCTGGTGATTCTGGCAGGCTCCTTCGTTGCTCCCGGTTCGGTTGCAGCGGTCAAGGGCGAATGCTCGCCAGCTTATGGTGTCGATCCCTGCGAGACCGGATCCATTAGCCATTGACGAAAAGCCGGCGTCTCGGCGCCGGCTTTTCTTACCAGCGTTCGCGCATGGACTGCACGAATGCTGGACTTGGTGAGCGCCTCAGGCGATGAAGCCCGACGCAGCCAGTCCCAGCAGAACAACGCCAAGAATGATGCGGTAGATGGCAAAAATCGTAAAACGGTTGCTCCGGATATAGGACAGCAGCCATTTCACGGCGATGAAAGCGACTACCGTAGACACGACGAAGGCGATCCCGAGACCGGTCCAGTCTTCGTTTGCCGCTCCGCCATCCTTAAACGTCTTGAGCAATTCGTAGCCGCTCGCCGCATACATGGTCGGAATGCCGACGAGGAAGGCGAATTCGGTCGCCGCAGCGCGGTTGCCTGTACCTGCCAGCATGGCAACGAAAATTGTCGCGCCGGAGCGAGACGTCCCGGGAAAGACGCCGGCAACCACCTGGGCGATACCGACCAGGATGGCGACAAGCCAGGTGATTTCCTTGTGGGGCGGCCGGCGCGCGGCAGCCCATTCGGCAAATATCATCCAGATACCGCCGATGATAAGCGCCCAGGCGATCGGCGTCGCGGTCTCGGGCAACTGGAAGCCGAGTTTCTTGACGATAAGGCCCAGGACCGCCGTGATGAGAAAGGCGACGATCAGCTTGGCGGCATAGGAGCGGTTCTGCGGATCCCGCCAGCCAAGCACCAGATCCAACAGTCGACGCCAGTAGATGATGGTGACGGCGAGAATGGCGCCTGCCTGAATGACGATGTTGAACATATCCGACCGGTGGCCGAGCCATTGCTCCGCAATGATGAGATGGCCGGTGCTCGAGATCGGCAGAAACTCGGTAATCCCTTCAATTATGCCTAGAATTATAGAGTTTATGTAGTCCATAAATTGTCTCCCGTTTAGAGTCCGGTCGGACCTGGATTGCGATGATGCCGCTGGGGGACGGCATCCATTTCCTTTGTCAGCTGTCGGGGCGGTCCGACTCGCTTGTGTTGGCGGAGCCAAACTCCTATAGCTTCAACTAATGAGTCATGAATAGGGCGCTATAATCGACGCGCTCCTTCGACGTGCGACCACCCATCAGAAAATCCGAGTATCGATGCCCACGCTCTATCATCACCCCATGTCATCCGCATCACGCTTTGTCCGGCTGATTCTGACGGAATACGGCTACCAGGCAGACCTGATCGAAGAGCAGACCTGGGAGAAGCGCCGCGACTTTCTGGCGCTCAACCCGGCCGGCACATTGCCCGTTTATGTCGACGACAGCATGCGGGCGCTTTGCGGGGCCAGTGTCATTTCCGAATATCTGGACGAGACGCACGGTGTGCTGAAGCGTGACCGGCGGCTGCTTGCGGAAGACCCGTTCCAGCGGGCTGAAATCCGCCGGCTGACGGAATGGTTCATGCAGAAGATGGAAACGGACGTGACCAAACCGCTCGCCCGCGAGCGTGTCTACAAGCTGCAGATGACGGCCGATCAGGGTGGCGGCGCGCCCGACTCGAAGATCTTGCGCACGGCGCGCGCAAACATCCGCCAGCACATGAAGTATCTGACCTGGCTTGCCGGTTCGCGCCAGTGGTTGGCCGGCGAGCGGATGAGCTACGCCGACCTTGCCGCAGCGTCCTCTATTTCGATCCTCGACTATCTCGGCGAGATCGACTGGTCGGAATCGCCAATGGTCAAGGACTGGTACCAGCGCCTCAAGTCGCGGCCCTCGTTCCGGCCGTTGCTCACCGAGCGCGTGCGCGGCCTGACGCCGGTTTCTCACTACGCCGATCTGGATTTCTGACGAGGGCCCTCCATGCCCGAACGAACAGCAGAGGCCAAGGAGCAAAAACGACGCGACACCCTGACCGCCTTCGTGCGGGCGGAGGCGCATGGTCTCGGTTTCGATCTCTGTCGGATCACTGGTGCGGATTCCATACCGGAGGCAAAAGACAGGCTGGGCGAATTCATCGATGCCGGACGGCATGGCACGATGGAGTGGATGGCCGAAACGCGCGACCGGCGCGGCGATCCGCGCACTCTCTGGAGCGAGGTGAAATCCATCGTCGTCTTCGGGCTCAACTACGGCCCGGACGAGGATCCGCGTGGCATCCTCGCAAAGCCCGAAAAGGGCGCGATTTCGGTCTACGCTCGCAACCGCGACTACCACGACGTGATAAAGGGTCGGCTGAAGGAGATCGCAACGCGCTTCGCGGCCCGGGCAGGCGCCGATGTAAAGGTGTTCGTCGATACGGCACCTGTCATGGAAAAACCTCTGGCGGCGGCGGCGGGCCTCGGCTGGCAAGGCAAGCACACCAACCTCGTCAGTCGCGTCCACGGTTCTTGGCTTTTTCTCGGCTCGATGTTCACCACTGCCAAGCTCAACGTCGACGAACCGGAGGCCGACCACTGCGGCTCATGCCGCGCCTGTCTCGATGCCTGTCCGACGAACGCATTTCCGGCGCCCTACCAGATCGATGCGCGGCGCTGCATCTCCTATCTGACGATTGAGCACAAGGGACCGATCGAACCGGATCTGCGGCCACTGATCGGCAACCGGATCTATGGCTGCGACGATTGTCTTGCCGCCTGCCCGTGGAACAAGTTCGCCCGGGAAGCGTCCGAATTGAAGCTGCGGGCACGCGAGGACTTAAAGGAGCCGTCGATCGAGTACCTGCTGACGCTCGACGACGCCGCCTTTCGAACATTCTTCAGCGGGTCGCCGGTCAAACGCATCGGCCGCGACGGCTTTATCCGTAACGTGCTGATTGCAGCAGGCAATTCCCGCGAGCGGCGATTTGTCGGACGATGCCGGGAGCTTTCGCTGGACCCCTCTCCCGCGGTGCGCGGCATGGCCGTGTGGGCACTTTCGCGTCTGCTGGAGACTAGCGAATTTGCGACCTTTGCGGCACAAAGGCCATCGGATGAGTCGGACAGCGACGTGCTGCACGAATGGCGACTGGCGGGAGCGGCGTGATGCATGTTGTGATTTTCGGCTGCGGCTATTCGGGTACGGCCATCGCCAAGGCATTTCTTGCCGAAGGCTTCCGGGTTTCCGGCACGACCCGCTCGCCTGACAAGGCCGAGGCGCTGCGCAAGCAGGGCATCGATGCCTTCGTGTTCGACGGCGACGTTGTCGAGGCGGATTTGCTGGCTGCGATGGCATCGGCATCCCACCTTGTGCAATCGATCGCTCCGCGCGAAGCCGGCGATCCCCTGATACGACTGGCCGGCGGGAGCATCCGGGAGATGATGCCGCAACTCGGATGGATCGGCTATCTCTCCACCGTCGGCGTCTACGGCGACCACCGGGGCAATTGGGTCACCGAGGAAACGCCGTGCGTTCCTGTCTCCGGTCGCTCGAAGGAAAGGCTCGAGGCCGAAGACGCGTGGATGGAGATCGGCCAGGGCCTCGGCTTGCCGGCTACCGTTTTGCGGCTCTCCGGCATTTACGGTCCGGGACGCAATGCCTTCTGCAATCTTCAACGCGGTACCGCTCGCCGGCTGATCAAGAAAGACCAGGTCTTCAACCGCATCCGGGTCGAGGATATCGGCGCCGCAACACGGTTTCTGGCGGATCGCCAGCTCGGCGGCATCTATAATGTGACCGACGACATGCCCGGCCCGCCGCAGGATGTCATTGTCGAGGCCGCACGCCTGATGGGCGTCGAGCCGCCAGCAGAGCAGCCGTTCGAGACTGCCGAACTGACGCCGATGGCGCGGTCCTTCTATGGCGAGAACAAACGCGTCTCCAACGCCAAGCTGAAGGCCGCCGGCTTTGTATTCGCGTTTCCGACCTACCCCGCCTCGCTCGCACAGCTTGTCGAGAACGATCGGTGGCGAGGCTAAACTGCAAAAAGAGCCGGGCGATTTTTCGCTGAGCTTTGTTGATCGAGCCGGACGGCAACGGCCGGTCCGCACGTCAAGTTGGATCGTCACCCGGACGATCGCACTTCCCAAACGGCTCGGGTCGTCCCTGCCGCCAGAAGTTGCAATGTTATCCCAGTTGAAATCACTTCGCGTCATCAATATCGCATGCGATAGAGCGGTAGGAAATTCCTACTTACCCATATGGCGCAGCTAGATTTAGCTCCCGTTTATGGTTAACGGCCTTTGAATTTGCCCAAATGCGGCAGCAATTATGGCGATCACGAAAAATTATTTTCGTTAATTTTGTGATCTTTGGTTGCGGGGAGTCATGCTCGCAAAAAATGTTCTCATTTTATTTGATTTCATTATCTTTTTTTACCCTCCACTCCCTTGACACCTTTTCGAATCATTCGCCGACTCATCACAAATATTACAGACTGCAATATTCCGTGATGCACAAAGGCACTTTTTCGCCACTTTTCGGCGGATTTAAGCCCCGCCGCCCGCAAAGGCGTAAGTTCAACAATTGAGGGACGATCCGTTTTGAAGAAAATCTGCCGTTCTATTATCGCCGTAGCAACTATTGCAGCCTGTTCTACCATCCTTCCGATGGAGGGTTTTGCTGCAAATGGTTGTGGTGGTGCTTCATGGTACGCACTTCACTCCAAAACTGCCTCTGGGGAACGTATGAACCCAACCATCAATACTGCAGCACATCGTTCACTGGCATTTGGTACGAAGCTGAAAGTTACCAACCGCAACAACGGCCGCAGCGTCGTCGTTCGCATCAACGATCGTGGTCCGTTCATTCGCGGACGCGTGCTCGACCTCTCCCGCGCTGCCGCCCAGAACATCGGCATGGTCAGCAGCGGTACAGCTAAGGTCTGCTACGAAATCATAGGCTAAGCCGTCGCCCGCATCCGAATGGGCCGCTTGCTCTTGCCGCCAATCGCGTTTACCACGCGGTTCTAGACTTGTGTACAATCCGCTGCGTCTGTCGCGCTTCCTGCGGATTGTTCACAAGCCCGGTGTTTTGACCGGGTATTTTGACCTCAGGCGACTAGGAGCTGTGTGAATGCGGTTGGGCGGACGGCTCGAAGGGGCGATTTCGGTTCTTGCAGATATCGACGCCCGCAGACGGCCGGTGGCCGACGCCCTCAAGGATTGGGGCCTCGCTCACCGCTTTGCCGGGTCCGGCGATCGCGCCGCCATCGGCAACATCGTCTACGACGCGCTGCGCATGCGCCTGTCCCATGCCTGGCTGATGGACGATGACAGCGCATCCGCCATCGCTTACGCCGTCATGTTCCGCCAATGGGGCTTCACACCGGAAACGCTCGCCACCGAGGTTGCCGACGACAAGTTCGCGCCGCCTGCACTTTCCGAAGCCGCACTCTCCTCATTCCACAGCCGACAGCTCGCCAATGCTCCCGCTTGTATTCAGGGCGACATCCCCGAATGGGTTCAGCCCTCCTTCGAACGCGCCTTCGGCGACACCTGGCTTGCCGAGGCGCAGGCGCTAGCCGGCAGGCCCACACTCGATCTGCGCACCAACATCCTGAAGGCGAGCCGCGAAAAGGCCCTCAAGGTGCTCGAACGAGCCGGCGCGCAAGAGGCCCGCATCGCGCGCAACGGTATCCGGATCCCCGCCGGCGAAGGTGCCTCTCGTCTTCCAAACGTCACGGCCGAGCTTTCGTTCCAGAAAGGTTGGTTCGAGGTTCAGGACGAGGGATCGCAGATCGTTGCCGATCTGGTTCTGCCCAGGGATGGCGAACAGGTTCTCGACTATTGCGCCGGCGGCGGCGGCAAGACCCTCGCCATGTCGGCGGCGATGCACAACAAGGGCCAGGTCCACGCCTATGATGCCGACCGCAAACGGCTGGCGCCGATCATCGAACGGCTGAAGCGTGCCGGCACCCGCAATGTCCAGGTACACGACGATGCGAAGGCATTGAAGAGCCTCAGCGAGCGCTGCGACAAGGTTCTGGTCGACGCCCCCTGCACTGGAACAGGCACATGGCGACGCCGCCCCGATACGAAATGGCGCCTTACCGAAAAAAACCTCGAAGAGCGCACCGCGCAGCAGCAGGAAGCGTTGACGCAGGCGAGTGCCTTCGTGCGCCCGGGTGGCGAGCTGATCTACGTCACCTGCTCGGTATTGCCGCAGGAGAATGAGGAGCAGGTACGCCGCTTCACTACGCAAAATCAGGACTTCGAGATCGTAAGCGCTCTGCCCGCCTGGGACGCCCTGTTCGGCAAGGACAGCCTCCGTCCCCGCTCTTCCGATGGCAAGACTGTCACGCTTACCCCGGCGTCGACCGACACAGACGGTTTCTTCTTCTGCCGGATGCAGCGAAAGCCATAGTGGCGCCGTTTGGCAGAATTTGATGCACATTTGTCATTGCTGCCAAAAATGACGTCATCGATAGTCTAGCCGATCCACTTCAGGAAATCGGGAGACTTTGATGAGCGGCATGGACATGGGAAGGCGCAATGCCAGAATTCTGGCCCTCTGCCAGGCACTCTACGTTTGCGCGATTTCCGTCGATCTGACTTTGACGAGCATTACCGGCTATCAGCTGGCGCCGGACAAGGCTCTCGCCACCCTTCCCTTTGCGCTGATCACGGTGGGCGCGGCGATCGTGACGGTTTTTGCTGCCTTCATCATGGAGCGCCTAGGACGGCGCATCGGTTTCGCGCTCGGTGCGCTCTGCGGCGCGACGGGCGGACTGATCTCGGTCTGGTCGATCGTCCACGGCAATTTCTGGCTCTTCTGCCTTGGCACCGCAGGCGTTGGGGCATTCCAGGGATTTGCCCAGTTCTTCGCTTTTGCGGCGGCAGACTCGGTGCCGAAAGACTATAAGAGCCGAGCCATCTCGACCGTTCTGGCAGGCGGCGTCATCGCAGCCATCGTCGGTCCAGTGCTCGCCAGCAGGGCAAAAGACATTGCATTCGATACTGTCTTTGCTGGTTCGTACCTAATGGTTGCCGCGCTCGCCGTCCTCTCGGCTCTCATTTTCCTGCTCTTCTATCGGGATCTGGGCATGGTGGACGCTCAGTCGAAGGGAGATGCGCTGCCGGCACGCCCGCTTCGCGAGATTGCGCATCAGCGGATATTCGTCGCCGGGGTCGCAACGACGATGACAGCCTCCGCAACTATGCTGATCGTCATGACTGCCTCGCCGCTGGCGGCTGTCGCCTGCGGCTTCAGCATCGACGACGGAGCAAGCATCATCCAGTGGCATCTCTTCGGCATGTTCGCACCATCCCTGTTCGCCGGGCGGCTTGTCGCCCGCTTCGGCGTCATGCGCATGCTTTGCGTCGGTGTCGCCTTGATGGCCTGCTGCGTTGCGATTGCCACCAGTTCGACGACACTGCTGGCATTCCACCTTGCACTGCTAGCGCTCGGGGTCGGCTGGAACTTGATGATCGTCTGCGGAACGACGCTTCTGGCGCAATCCTATCGCGCAAACGAGCGCGGCAAGACGCAGGCGCTGTCCGGCCTGCTCGGCAACGTCGCGGCAACCTTCGCAACCCTGACGTCGGGCGCCATCCTGGAGGGCTTCGACTGGTCTATCCTCAACCTCCTCGTCCTTCCAGCTCTTGCGGTCTGCCTGCTGCTTGTGATGAGATGGAAGAGCGCCCGCCGTGCAACGTTCGGAGAAGGAATTGCCTGATCGCCTCGTCGTCATGATTGCCTACGGCGGCGTTAACCTGATCGACGTCGCCGGGCCGTTGCAAGCCTTCGAAACCGCGGGGCGACTGCGGAACGAGGCATCGACATCAGGGTACCGGCTGGTGATCGCCTCCGAGCATGGCGGGCCGATCAGAACCGCTCCCGGGGTCGTCATCGAAACCTCGGCGCTCCACGATGTGCAGCCCGGCGAAATCGACACGCTGATCGTCCCCGGCGGCCTTCCCAGCACGAGTGCTCACACCTTCGGGCTCGACCGGCTCGTCACCTGGCTCGCCGACAACGGGCCGGCGGTGCGTCGGCTTTGTTCCGTCTGCACCGGCGCCTTCCTGCTCGGGGACGCCGGACTTCTCGACGGCAAGCGGGCGACCACCCACTGGTCGCGATCGGAGGAATTGTCCCGGCGGCATCCGGCGATCAACCTGGAGCCCGACCGGTTATTTGTCAACGACGGGCGACTGTGGACTTCAGGCGGGGTTACCGCGGGCATCGATTTGGCGCTGGCACTCGTCGAGGTCGATCTCGGCCATCGCGTTGCGGTCGATACGGCGCGGCAGCTCGTCGTGTTCGTCACAAGGCCCGGCGGCCAAAACCAGTTCAGCACCGTCTTTTCGCTGAAGGACGCGAAGTCCTTCCGCTTCTCCGCACTGCATGCCTGGATGGCCGAAAACCTCCACGCGGACCTGCGGGTGGAGAGGCTCGCCGAAAAGGCGGGGCAGAGCCCGCGTACCTTCGCAAGGCTGTATGTGTCGCAAGTTGGGCGGACACCAGCCAAGGCTGTCGAGATGATGCGCCTCGAGGCGGCCTGCCGTGCGCTGGAAGAAACGAGCTTGCCGTTCAAGACCATCGCGGCCGCTGTCGGTCTCGGCAACGAACAGAACCTGCGCCGGGTCATGCAGCGACAATTCGGCATCGGTCCCCTCGACTACCGCGAACGCTTCAGCCGGCAGGGTTGATATACCGTCCAGACAACCGGCGACCGGCTCGCAACGCCGATATTCCCTCCTTAAAACAATTCCAAACTAGAGTGTTTGACACCAGTTTGGTTTTACGCGATGAGATTCCGCCGGACTTCAGACGGAACGTCCGTCACAGGAGAGGATCCATGAAACTCAACAGGAATTTTTGCGCAGCCCTGGCGCTGGCGGTGGCCCCAACCGCATTGTCCGCCATTCCCGCCTACGCGGCAACGGACGCTGCGGCCGTGGTCAAGCACTACACGGAAGTCGCCCATGCAAAGTATGAGGACTCGCTGACGACGGCGAAGGCACTCGACGCCGCGATCGACGCCCTCTTGAAGGAGCCGACCGATGCGACGCTGAAGGCTGCCCGCGCTGCCTGGATCAAGGCGCGCGTTCCCTACCAGCAGACCGAAGTCTACCGTTTCGGCAACCCGATCGTCGATGACTGGGAAGGCAAGGTCAACGCCTGGCCGCTCGACGAAGGCCTGATCGATTATGTGGATGCCTCCTACGGCACGGAGAGCGATGAGAATTCCCTCTTCGTCGCCAACGTGATCGCCAACAAGACCATCAAGATCGACGGCAAGGATATCGACGCCTCCAAGCTGACGCCCGAATTCCTCTCCGACACGCTGGCAGAGGCCGGTGGCGTGGAAGCCAACGTGGCGACCGGTTATCATGCCATCGAATTCCTCCTCTGGGGCCAGGATCTGAACGGGACCGGCCCCGGCGCCGGCAATCGTCCTGCAACCGACTACGACGTCAAAAATTGCACGCACGGCAATTGCGACCGCCGCGGCGAGTATCTGAAGTCCGCCTCGACGCTGCTCGTTTCCGATCTTCAGGAAATGACGGACAACTGGGCACCGGGCGGCGAGGCGACGAAGCATGTCGAAGCCGATCCGAAGTCCGGCCTCGTCGCGATCCTGACCGGCATGGGCTCCCTTTCGTACGGCGAACTTGCCGGCGAGCGCATGAAGCTTGGTCTCATCCTGCACGATCCGGAAGAAGAGCATGATTGCTTCTCCGACAACACCTACAACTCGCACCTCAATGATGCGATCGGCATCGCCGCTGCCTACACGGGCGATTACACTCGCGTCGACGGCACAAAGTTGAAGGGCCCGTCGCTGCACGACCTCGTCGCTGCCAAGGACAAGAAGCTCGACAAGGAAATGCAGGCGAAGCTGAACAAGACACTCGACGCCATGCATGCCATGGCCAAGCGCGGCGAGACCGTCGAGAAGTACGACCAGATGATCGGCGAGGGCAACAAGAAGGGCAACGCTGTTGTCCAGGCTGCCATTGACGGCCTCGTCGACCAGACCAAGTCTGTGCAGCGCGTTATTGGCGCGCTCGATCTCGGGACCGTTAAGCTTGAAGGTTCCGACAGCTTGGATAATCCTACCGCGGTCTTCCAATAAGTGAAAAGGCGGACCGCTTCGTTTGCCGAAGCGGCCCGAACCTGAAATGTCAGATACCGCCGTCGCGTTCACCCCGCCCCAGGGCCTTGCACATGGTACAAGACGCCGGCAGCGACTTTCCCGCCTGTTGATGGCCGTGATTGGTGCCACCGTCGCGGGCCTCCCCCTCGCCGTCGCGTCCGGTTTCGATCGGCCGACAAGACGGACCGACCTTTCCGACGCCGACATGGAGCGCGTCGCCGATGTGACACGGCCGACCACCGATTTTTCCAAGGCCGAGCAATACGAGGCGATGCAGGCAGGTGGCGCCACCTCCATCGATCCGGTAACGCAGGATTCGTTCTCGCAAATCTCCGCGACCATCCCCTTCGAAGAAGAGCAGCCTTTCAGACTCGGGAACGCGCTCTTCAAGAAGCTCTGGGTTTCCGCCCCGTCTTCGACGCAGGCATCCGATGGCCTGGGCCCGCTCTTCAACGCCCGCTCCTGCATGAGTTGTCACGTCAACGACGGCCGCGGGAAGCCGCCGGAAGGCGGCGCCAGCGCGACGTCGATGTTCCTGCGCCTGTCGCGCGTGGCGACGACACCAGACGAGCAGCGCTCGATCGCCAGCGCCGAGATCGTCAACTTTCCCGATCCGATCTACGGCCATCAGCTGCAGGATCTCGCTGTCCCCGGCCTTGCCTCGGAGGGGAAGATGGCAATCCGCTACGCCGAAGAGCCGGTGACGCTTGGAGACGGCAAGACGATCTCGCTGCGCCGGCCGACTTACGCCGTGAACAACCTCGGCTACGGGCCGCTCGATGCGGCAACGACGATCTCGCCGCGCGTTGCTCCCGCGATGATCGGGCTCGGCCTCATCGAGGCCATACCGGAGGCGGATATCCTGGCACATGCCGATCCGGACGATACCGACGGCGACGGGATATCGGGAAAGGCGGCGATCGTGCGTGATCACCGCACCGGCAATATCGCACTCGGCCGCTTCGGCTGGAAGGCGCAGAATGCCTCGGTTCGCGACCAGAGCGCCGATGCCTTTTCCAACGACATCGGCATCTCCACGCCGGACCAGCCGGATGCGCTCGGCGATTGCACGAAGGCCGAAGCCAAGTGCTTGACTATGCCGACGGGCGTGCAGAAGCGGCTGGGAAACCAAGAGGCGCCAGATCCGATCCTCGACCTCGTGACATTTTATTCGGCCAACCTTGCGGTCCCGGCCCGCCGTAAGGCCAGCTTTCCGGAAACGCTGAAAGGTAAGCAGGTTTTCTATGAAACCGGCTGTGTATCCTGCCACATGCCGAAGTTCGTGACGCGCCGCGACAGCCTCGACAAGGCGCAAGCCTTCCAGCTGATCTGGCCCTATTCCGATTTCCTGCTGCACGATATGGGCGACGGGCTTGCCGACGGACAACAAGTCGGACTTGCAAGCGGACGTGAATGGCGCACGCCGCCGCTATGGGGTATAGGTCTGACCCAGACTGTCAGCGGGCACAGCTTTTTCCTTCATGACGGCCGCGCCCGAAACCTCACGGAAGCTATTCTCTGGCATGGCGGTGAGGCGCAAATGGCACGTGACGCTTTCGCTTCCCTGCCCAGGGATGATAGGCAGGCACTGTTTACATTCCTGGAGTCCCTTTGATGCGCCTTTGGCAACCTCTCGTCCTATCGCTTGCCCTTGCCTCTTCCGCCGCCGCCCAAACCGCCGCACCGCAATCGGGCCTAAACGAGGATGCCGTCCAAGCCGTCATGCAGCGCGCCGTCGACGAAGTGATCCGTCCCGGATATCGCAACGCCCAGCAATCGGCAGCCCGCCTGACCACCGCGATGAAGGATCTCTGCGAGGACGGCACCCAGCAGACGCTCGACAAGGCAAAGCAGGCCTTCGACGACACGATCCGCTATTGGTCGGTGATTGAAATCGTTCAGACCGGGCCTGTCATCCAGGACAATCTCTTCGAACACATCCTCTTCTATCCCGACCGCAAGGGCGTCGGCCTGAAACAGGTACAGGCGCTACTCGCCAAGGCGGATCCGAAGGACACGACTGTCGATGCGATCGCCGGCAAGAGCGTCGCCCTGCAAGGGCTGACGGCGCTGGAATACGTGCTCTACGGCAGCGGCTCAGAAGAGCTGATCAAGCAGAGGAACGGCTTCCGCTGCCTCTATGGCGCTGCCGTTGCCGGCAACATTCAGCGCGAGGCGGGCGAGGTGGTCGCCGCCTGGGAAAAACCGGATGGCGTCCAGGGAAGCTGGAAGCACCCCGGCCCGCAAAGCGAAGAGTTCGCCGACAACAAGGAAGCCGTCACCGCGCTGCTCGGCATTCTGGTTCATGGCGCCGAGACGGTTCGCGACCAGCGGCTTGAGCAATTCTACAAGGGCAAGGACAGCTCACCCCGGCCGCGCATGGCGATCTACTGGCGCTCGAACAACACCTGGAAGTCGATGACGGCCAATCTGGAAGGGTTGCGTGCTCTTTGGCAGAAGGCCGGCATGGCCGAACTGCTGCCCGCCGACAAGAAGCCGATTGCAGAAGCGATCGATGCCAATTTCAAGTCACTGCTCGAGACCGTGCCAAAGCTCAATCCCGATATCCAGGTCGCCATCGGCGAGCCGGAAAAGGCAAAGCTGGATGCTCTCCTCGTCAGCACCCGCGAACTGATCACCAAGATCAGCGACGATTATGGCGCTGCGATCGGCCTTTCCGCCGGCTTCTCGTTCTCAGACGGCGATTGATCCGATGTGGAGCAGCTCGGCGATCGAAAGGCGCAGCTTTGTCAAGGCCGCCGGGCTGACCTTCCTGGCCGCCCTGCGGCCCGGTGCGCTGATGGCGCTGGAGCGCTCTGACGCGGTCTATGCGTCGGGAATGCGGACTGCCGACGGTTCCTACGCGGTCGCCACCGTGACCGAGCGCGGCGAGATCGTCGACCAGGTGGCGCTGCCGGCGCGCGCTCATGGTATGGCGTTCAGCGCCGCGACGGGCGAGACCGTCGCATTTGCCCGCCGTCCCGGCACCTATGCGATGATCTTCGATCCCCGCGGCAAGGGCGAGCCCATCGTGATCGCCGCCGCCGAAGGACGACACTTCTATGGCCACGGGTCCTTCTCGCCGGATGGCCGTATCCTCTATGCCAGCGAGAACGACTTCGATGCGAACCGCGGCATGATCGGTCTCTATGATGCGAGCAACCGCTTCGTCCGCATCGGCGAATTCGAAACCTATGGCGTCGGCCCGCACGACATGACGGTTTCCGACGACGGCCGCATGCTTGTTGTCGCCAATGGCGGCATCGAGACCCACCCGGATTTCGGCCGCACGAAACTCAACCTTAAAAACATGCAGCCGTCGCTGACGCTGATCGACGCCGCAACGGGTGCCCTCATCGAGAAGCATTCGCTGCCGCCGCAATGGGCAAAGGTCTCGACCCGCCATGTCGACATCGATGACAGCGGCCGCATCTGGTTCGCCTGCCAATATGAGGGGCACCGAAACGACCTGCCGCCGCTCATAGGCTCCTTCGCCAAGGGAGAGGATCTGCGCTTCGTCGATCTGCCAGAGGAGACGACGCGGCGACTGTCCAACTACGTTGGCGCAATCGCCGTCAACCGCAAGGACGGCCTTGTCGGCGTCACGTCGCCGAAGGGCGGCGCCTCCGTCACCATCGACGCCGGGAGCGGCAGGGTGCTACGTGAAGACGTGGTTCCAGACGCGGCCGGCATCGCCCCGGCGACAGGCGGTTTTGCTGTCTCCAGCTACGACGGGAATTTTCTGGCCGAGCGCAGCGACGTTGCCTGGGACCAGCACATTGTCCGCATCGCGGCGTCACGTCGCCTGTGACCAGGCCTTCTGCTCGAAGGCAACCGCTGCGGCCGCGGCCTTCGCAGCATCGGAGAGCCAGGTTCCGGTGCGCGGCCTGAGATCGAGCTCGATTGCCGTGGCCGACGCCGGATCGTTGGAATGGCAGTTGCCGATCTCGAAACCCATCAGATCGAGCATGTCGGGCGACAACAGCATCTCGGCATTCCTATCGATTTCGATCTTGATGCTGTTCGGGGAAAGGCGGCGCACAAGAATGGTGCCCAAAAGCCTATAGTGCGGATCGGGGCAGCGCATTCTCCCGGCGGCGATATCGACGGCATGGATCGTGTGATTCCCACTAGAATCGTCCTGGAGCGAGTGCGCAAGCGACCAGGCCGATCGCAGCATCGCCTTTGCTTCCCGCAGCACCGGTCCGCCCTGCCACTCCGCATAGGCAACGAAGCGAGGGCGGCCAAGACTGCCCGTTCCGGCCGCCCGTGGCTTTGGGACATAGGCGCTGCAGTCTGCCGGCAAAGCCTTCCCAAGCGCGGCGGCATATGCAGGCGGAACCGGCTTGCTGCCCGGTCGCAAGGCTGCGAACCTGTCCCAGAACGCGCGACGCTCGGCATCGGGAAGCAGCAGAGCCTTGCGCAGCCATTTATGATCCCGCTCAAGAATGATCGGCACCGGTGCCTGCATGGCGCGCCGATAGCCGGCGAGGATCGATTCGGCGATTACATGCGCCGGCGGGCCGTCTTCGCTTCGAGCCAGAAGCGCACTCGCAGTCAGTCGAATGAGGTCGAGCGAGTAGGGCATGACCGCAGCATCGTCGAAGTCGTTGGCACCCCAGACAAGGCGTCCCTCGGCGTCGCGCCAGGTCCCGAAGTTCTCCAGATGCGTATCGCCGATCGCAAGGACCTGTGGTGCCATCGCAAATCCGGGACAGATATCGAAAATCGTCTCGGCCCAGCGCCAGTAGGTCGCACGCAGGAAGACGAAAGCGTTCGTGCCCATCTTCGCGTGCTTCTTTGCGATATCCGCCTCGACAAGATCGGCCCCAAGCTGACCGTGAAGCCACGCCTCATAATCGCGTAAGGACTGTGAGATCGTTGCCATGGCGGTCTGTCCCAAATTCACATTTGTTGGAGAATAGGTGTTGCGGCGCGGGAGGCAATCGCGATCGTCGGCCTGCGCGGTTAAATCGCACGGGCCACCCATCTGGCCCGTTTCCTCCACCGCCCTATTTCGGCCGCATGAACAAAGCCCCGATCTATTTCATCTTCGTCGCCATCGCGCTCGGCGGCGGCCTGGCCATCGGCGCCAACAATCTTCCCGGCGAATGGTATCAATCGCTCGCCAAGCCACCCTTCAATCCGCCCAACTGGGTATTTGGACCGGCTTGGTCGGTTCTCTACGTCCTGATCGGGATCGCCGGTGCACGCACCTGGATGCGCGGACACCTGTCCGTCGGCATGCTGATCTGGGCGGGCCAGATGGTGCTCAATTTTATCTGGTCGCCGTTCTTCTTCGACCTGCGGATGCCGCCCGTCGCGCTCGCCATCATCGCCGTGCTGTTTGTGCTGATCCTTGGTTTCATCAGGAACCGCTGGAACGCCGACCGGATCGCCGCCCTTCTCTTCGTCCCCTATGGGTGCTGGGTCGCCTTCGCGACCGTGCTCAACGCGTCGATCGTCTATCTGAACTGAGCGATATCAAGGCGGCCTGTTGCTTTCGCTCAGCCGGATTGCCCCAGCCAGTCGTGCCAGTCGCGTTCGCTGCCGTGGAACACGTTTAGATCGATCCGCCCCTCAACCCCATGGGAAAGGCCGGAGCCAGAATACTGCCAGAAGATCCATTTCCGTCCGGGGTAGCGCTTAGAGGGGTGGGCCGCGACGGAGCGCAGCCAAAAGGGATAGTCAAGAAACGCGCCCTGCAGATTATCACGATAGAAATCCGGAGCCGTATAGATCACCGGGCGCTGGCCGTAATGTCGCTCCAGCTTATCCATGAAGACCTTCATCTTTTCGAGCACGTGCTCGCGGGATGGCTGCCTCTTGCAACTCGATTCACCATTCCACTCGACATCGATGACAGGCGGAAGCGCGTTGGCGTCCCGCGGAACGTTGCGGATGAACCAATCGGCCTGCTCGCCTGCCGTCCGGCACCAGTAGAAGAAGTGATAGGCGCCCCGCTTCAGCCCGGCTTGCTTGGCATCGCGCCAGTTTTTCCGGAACATCGGATCGAGATGATCGCCGCCGTCGGTCGCCTTTATGTAGACGAAGTTCGCACCTTGCGACTGCAGCGTCTGCCAGTCGATATCGCCCTGCCAGCGCGAGACGTCGACACCGTGGACGGCAAGCTTTCTTGGCGAGGACGAGCCGAAATTGATCGGTTTGGCGTCGCGGAACCGGTGGCTGTAAATTCTCGTGCGCGTCTGCGGCGCCGGGTTCGCGGCGGGCCTCGTCGGAACGACGAATGCGACCTGCTGCTCCGCAGCAGCCGGCCTCTCCGCCGGAAGCGGTGTCCCCCCCGGAAGTGGCATCGCCGCCGTACTCGCCTGAGGCAGGAATGCCTGCGGTTCGGGCACGTGACCAGTCCAGGTCAGCTCCTGCTTTTGCGGCGACGCCGGCTGGGGTGCAGCTTCGGCGACATCCATGGCGGGCACCGGAGCGCTTGGCCTTGCGACAGAGCTGGTCGTTTCCCGCGACGGCATGGAAGCCAGAATACTCTCAGGGCCGGAACTCGATGTGCAGCCCGAAGCAGTCACGCAGACAAGGACGATTGCTGGCAAGGCCGACAGACGCATAAGTACACGCACGCAAACAACTTTCGACAGCAGGTTCCCCGTCATGGGGAACCAGGGACTCATGTGGCTAATGGAGAATTACCAAAAAAAGCTGAATCCAATCTTTACGACAGCAGAAACCGCGTCGCCGAGCGGCCATCAATTGATTTCCCAGGCGCGCTTGTCGAATGCAGCGCACCATGCCACTTTCACGCTCGCAAGAGGGCAAATCACAATGAACGACAACGACAACGACAGCGGCGATTTCCGCGAGCGAATCCGCCAGAACTTTGCGCGCCAGGCGGCGCTGCATACGATCGGCGCCGAATTGACCCGCGTCGAGCGCGCCACTGTGGAGATCGAGCTGCCGTTCGATGTCAAACTCACACAACAGCACGGCATCCTGCATGCCGGCGTGATTTCCGCGGCACTCGATTCCGCCTGCGGATTTGCCGCCTACAGCGTCATCGATTCCGAGGCTTCGATCCTGACCATCGAGTTCAAGGTCAACCTGATGTCGCCGGGGCGCGGCGACCGCTTCCTCTTCCGAGGCGAGATCACCAAGCCCGGATCGAACATCATCGTCGCCGATGGACGCGGCTATGCGCTCAGCGACGGACCGGCGAAACTCATCGCCTCGATGACGAGCACCATGATGATTATCCGCGGAAGAGAGGGAATTACTGGATGAAGTTCGAGTTGAAATCGGTCGCGGGGAAATCCATTCTGTTCGTGATGGCGGCCGAGGCTGAGTACGGCCCGTTCCTGCGCTCGCGCTTCGAGCCGCTGATGACGGGCGTCGGCCCGGTGGAAGCCGCAGTGGTCCTTACCAGGGCGCTGACGCAGCTGGACCATGCGGGCGATCTACCGCAACTCGTCGTTTCGCTCGGCTCGGCGGGCTCATCGAGCCTCGAACAGACCGAAGTCTATCAGGTGACCTCCGTCTCCTATCGGGACATGGACGCATCCGCGCTTGGGTTCGAGAAAGGGCGCACGCCTTTTCTCGATCTTCCGGTGACAATAGACCTGCCGCTGCGGATACCCGGCATTGCCGAGGCCAGCCTTTCCACCGGGGGAAACGTCGTTTCAGGCGCGGCATACGGAGGCATTGCAGCCGACATGGTCGATATGGAGACATTTGCGGTCCTGCGCGCCTGCCAGGCCTACCAACTGCCGCTGATCGGACTTCGCGGTATTTCCGATGGCGTCGAGGAACTGCAGCACATCTCCGGCTGGACGGAATATCTGCATGTGGTCGACCGCAAGCTCTCCTATGCCGTCGACAGCCTGTTTACGGCGCTCGAAGACGGCGTATTCTGGTTCTAGGCCCTGCAGAAGCGGGACAATCGGCACAATAAAATCCGGCTGCTGCGGATTTCCCGCATTGCAAGAACGGGTGCTTTTCATTAAAGGCTCGCCATGACCCAGACAGCACATCCCGACAGCGTTCTCATAGTCGATTTCGGCAGCCAGGTAACCCAGCTGATCGCGCGCCGCGTGCGCGAAGCGGGCGTCTACTGCGAAATCGTTCCTTTCCAGTCCGCCGAAGAAGGCTTCAAGCGCCTCCAGCCGAAAGCCGTGATCCTGTCCGGCAGCCCCGCCTCGACGGTTGACGAGGGTTCGCCACGCGCGCCGCAGATCATCTTCGAAAGCGGTCTGCCTATCTTCGGCATCTGCTACGGCCAGCAGACCATGTGCACGCAGCTCGGTGGCAAGGTGGAAAGCGGCCATCACCGCGAATTCGGCCGCGCCTTCCTTGACGTCGACGAGGATTGCCCGCTGTTCGAAGGCCTCTGGTCCAAGGGTTCCCGCCATCAAGTCTGGATGAGCCATGGCGACCGCGTCACCGCGCTCCCGGAGGGATTTGCGGTGGTCGCGACCTCCTCCAATGCACCTTACGCCTTCATCGCCGATGAGAAGCGCAAGTACTACGGCGTGCAGTTCCACCCGGAAGTGGTTCACACGCCCGACGGCGCCAAGCTGATCGGCAACTTCATTCACCACATCGCCGGCATCAAGGGCGACTGGTCGATGTCGGCCTATCGCCAGAAGGCGGTCGACACCATCCGCAAGCAGGTTGGCGACAAGCGCGTCATCTGCGCGTTGTCCGGCGGCGTCGACAGCTCTGTCGCCGCACTTCTGATCCACGAAGCCGTCGGTGACCAGCTGACTTGCGTGCTCGTCGATCACGGGCTGATGCGCAAGGACGAGGCGGCCAATGTCGTCGAGATGTTCCGCGAGCACTACAATCTGCACCTGATCCACGTCGATGCGGCCGACAAGTTCATCGGCGAACTCGAGGGCGTCAGCGATCCCGAGACCAAGCGCAAAATCATCGGCCGCCTGTTCATCGAGACCTTCGAGGAAGAAGCCAAGAAGCTCGGCGGCGCCGATTTCCTGGGCCAGGGCACGCTCTATCCAGATGTGATCGAAAGCGTTTCGTTCACCGGTGGCCCATCCGTGACGATCAAGTCGCACCACAATGTCGGCGGCCTGCCGGAGCGCATGAACATGCAGCTCGTCGAGCCGCTGCGCGAACTCTTCAAGGACGAAGTGCGCGTGCTCGGCAAGGAGCTCGGCCTGCCCGACAGCTTCATCGGCCGCCACCCCTTCCCTGGTCCCGGCCTCGCGATCCGCTGCCCGGGCGGCATCACCCGCGAAAAGCTGGAGATCCTGCGCGAGGCCGACGCCATCTATCTCGACGAGATCCGCAAAGCCGGTCTCTACGACGCCATCTGGCAGGCCTTCGCCGTACTGCTGCCGGTGCAGACCGTCGGCGTCATGGGCGACGGCCGCACCTACGAATTCGTCTGCGCGCTGCGCGCCGTCACCTCAGTCGACGGAATGACTGCGGATTTCTACCACTACGACATGGAATTCCTCGGCCGCGCGGCGACCCGCATCATCAACGAAGTACGCGGCATCAACCGCGTGGTCTACGACGTGACGTCGAAGCCACCCGGCACGATCGAGTGGGAATGACGGCCCAACAGCGACGCCGATGCAAAACGGCAGCGGCGTCGTTCCAGCGAGCTTGATCCGTTCCAAGTGTCCCCGCCAACCGAGCCCTGCCATCCCCGCTTAGATCTCGAATGCGCGGTCGCTAGATCTCGATGGAGTCGCCGTTTTTGTCGCGGTCACAGTCATACTGAAAGTCGAATGGGTATTGCGCAGCAGAACAGGGAAAGGACTTCCCCGATGCCCTGCATATGGGCAGACCGACGCACTGTGAAGAGTTCGCTTCTTTCGACCATACGTTCATAAGGGCAGCCCTAGCTGCGGGGTACGAAACCATGCGCGAGGCCTGAGGCCAATCGGTTGAGTGAGAAGACGCGTGCTGCTTCAATGGACTCGTGCCTGCCTGTCCCGTCAGAAATCCAGCGATTGCTGTGCCGGCTTCCGCGGATCGAGGTTGACGCCCTCTAGTTCGAGCATCTTCATCTTGGACAATGAGCCGCCGGGCGCCGAAAAGCCGCCGATTTTACCGCCGGCGGCAAGGACGCGGTGGCAGGGGATGATCAGGGCAACCGGGTTCCTGGCCATCGCCTGGCCCACATCGCGCGCGGCCTCGGGGCCGACACCGAGTTGCTTTGCCAGCGCACCATAGGTGGTCGTATGTCCCCAGCCGATCTGTCGCGCGGCGTCGTAGATCCGCCTAAAAAAGGCGTCCTGGCCGTCGAGATCGAGCTTTATGTCGGAGAAGTCCGTCTGTTCTCCCTCGAAATAGCGTTTCACGGCCGCTTCCGCCTCGGCCACCTCAGGGGTCGGCGCGGCCGGCTCTGCGCCTGGAATATGCCGCAGCAGAAGGTGCTCTGTCGCATCGGCGCTTCTAGTCGGCAACTGGAAACGCGTGATGCCGACTTCGTTCCAGGCGATGCCGCAAAAACCGCCGGCGGTCTCGAAGATTACATAATGGTGCGTTGCCTGTCCCATGGTCCAGCCTCCGTCTTGGGCATGCCATGAAAATCGTGCAGCGGCGCTTCGAATTCAACCCGATTCTTGCGCCTTCGGCGATTTCCTCCGCCCTAGCCGCGCGCCTCAAGCGAGGGTGTTTCCTCCCCCGAGGTCTCCGCCTTTTCGGGTCTCAGCCCGGCAAAGACGGCGTTGAAGCCAGCGGCTATCTTTTGCGGCTCATAGCGTCTAGCCGCATCAAGTGCAGCACGCGACAGTGCTGGGATCGCCTCCCGTGACACGGCCATATCGGCAATCTGCCTTGCCAGTGCGACCTCGTCGCCCGCATCGAACAGAAAACCGTCGACGCCCGGATCGATCGATTCCGGTATGCCGCCGGAGCGGGCACCGATGACGGGCACGCCCTGCGAGAAGGCTTCGATCACCACCCGACCGAACGGCTCGCGGAAGAGAGAAGGAACGACGAGGACATCGATCTGCGAGAAGAAATCCTCCGGTTTCGTCCAGCCGAGAAACCGAGTATTTTCCTTTGGAAACTTCTGCGGCAACGATTTCGCGTAATCGCTCTTGGCATTGCCGGCGATGACGAAGGCGACTGTCGGATTGTTGACGAGGCGGTGGGCGGCGAGCGCCAGGGTATCAAGACCCTTGACCGGATCATGAACGCCGATGAAGCCGAAACGCATCTGCCCCGAAGGCGGCGATCGGGGCTCGCGGCGCACGACGGTCGGAATGGCGCCCGGCACCTTGTGGCTGCTGGCGTTCGGGAAATAGCCATGCTCGAGGTGGCGACCGATGATGAAATCCGTCTCGCCGATCACCGCATCGACGTAGCGCGAGAAGAATTTCTTGCCGCAGGACGACACCTGACACGACGAACAGGCGCGCACGCAGTTGTCGTTGCCGCGCCGCATGCTGGCCTTCCAGCAGATAAGGAACGCACTGCGCACGATATGGCAGACCGGCACGCCACAGCTTCTCGCCGCAGCCCAGGTGGCGACGTTGATATTCTCGATGCTGTCGGTGAGCACGATGTCAGGTTTGAACCGGCGTATCTCGCGCCGCATCACGACAAATGCCCTTGGATTGAAATTCTCCAGTGCGTGCCAGAGGAGCTTCTTCCACGGCGGCCGCGGCAGGCGGTAGTTCCAGTCGATATTGAGAGTCCGCAGTCGGCGCACGGGAACGCCGTCGTAAATCTCGTGCTTGTCTTCGCCCGAAACGTTGACGACTTCCAGATCGTGCCCATCCGCAAGCAGCAGCTTGGCCACCATCATCGCCGAAATCGGACCACCGCCGTCGATGAACGGCGGAAACGCGGCGCACGCCATCAGAATACGCATGACAAAAGTCCGCTGACGGAGACCGACATGGTTAAATGTTCTTCTTTTGTTCTTGTCTTTCGATCATCGGGTGCTACCATCCACTCATCCCCTGAGGAACGAGAGGCGGGGCAAATGCTCCGGTAGATGGTCATGCACGAACAGAACACGCAATCGTCCTTCGACTTCGCTTTGCCGACAATGACTCGCAATCGTCAAGATTTGGCAAAGAGAACCTGTTTTTTGCCGTTTTGCCGGGAACAGCGGGCGCTCGACCAATGCCTTAATATGCAGGCATGGCTGCCGCAGCAGTCCTATCTTCCGTTCGGTTCGCCGCGCCCGCCAGAGCTCCTTCCTGGAACCCTTTACAACGTCGATCACAGCACGAGAATTTCGGACGAGGTCATTTCCGCTGCTTGCAGGGCAGCGGAACGCAATCGACACCTGCCGGTTCGAGCTGCCGTTCGATCACGTCGCAGCGGTCGGGACGCCGCCGCGCAAGGGTATCGCACTCGCCGGGAACTGAGGCCGCGAGTTGCTGCGGCAGATGTATGTGCACGGGTAACAATTGTGGCGCGGGAGTTCGTTCTGATCCGCAATCGCGCGAGCGATGGTGCCTGCGACCATATCGGCCGCTGGCCGCTGCAGGCTCGAGCATAACGGCTTGCCTCAGACAGCGTAAGTTGCTTAAAGCTCCTGCGGCAATGACGTGACGGCAGGGAGAGCTATGAATACTTCAGAGATCATTATTGCGGGTGACACCGCCGGTATCGAATGGCGTCTCCCCGTTCTCCGCTTCAAGGGCAGCGATCCCAAGGCGCCGAAGATCTACATCCAGGCGGCGCTCCACGCGAACGAACTGCCGGGCACCGTTCTTGTCCACTTCCTATGCGAAGGATTGCGCCAGGCGGAAAGTGCGGGACAGATCCGGAGCGACATCATCGTCGTGCCGCATGCCAATCCGATCGGTGCTGCACAATCGCATTTCGGTGAACTTCAGGGCCGGTTCGATCTCGGATCGCGCACCAATTTCAATCGGGAATTCCCGCTGATTTCGGTCAGTGATCGCAATGGGCTCGTCGAGAACCTGGATCGCTTCGCAGCCGTCGAAAAACTGAAGCGGCAGCTGCTGCACATGGCGCTCGGCTGCGACCTTGTCATCGACCTGCACTGCGATGACGAATCGCTGCAGTATGCCTATATCGACGACGCGTTCTGGCCGCAGGCATCCGATCTGGCATCGGCCATGGACATGGAGGCCGTTCTTCTCTCCGACGGCGAGAGCTCGGCCTTCGAAGAGGCGGTCGCCTTCGCCTGGAAACACGAGAAAGCTGGCGAAAAGGCATCGCAGCTGCCGGGCAAGCTGTCGGTGACGGTCGAGCTTCGCGGCCGTCGCGACGTCTATTCCGATCTGGCGAAGAAGGATGCCGAGGGACTGTTTCGGTTCCTCGCAAACCGCGGTGCAATCGATATCCCCGTCGCACTGGCACAGTTCAGCGGCCCGGCAGTGGCGCTCGACAATGTCGAGATGATCCGTGCGCCGGAGGCAGGCACCGTCCTCTTCCACCGCAATATTGGCGAACACGTCGCCGAAGGCGATCTGTTGGCGACACTGATCACCCGTCCCGGTATGGCAGACGGCACCGCCGAGGTCCGCGCACCGCAGGCGGGTCTGATCATCACGCGCAGCTCCGAGCGCCTCGTGCGCCGCCGCACGGACCTGATGAAGATCGCCTGCAAGACTGCAAGCAAGGCGGAACGCAAGGCCGGAACGCTGGAGGATTGAGTGACCGTCACGATCTATGGCATCAAAAATTGCGACACGATGAAGAAGGCGCGCGGCTGGCTCGAAGAGCACGGTATCGCCTACACGTTTCATGATTACAAGGCCGTCGGCATCGACCGGGCGCATTTGCAGGTGTGGACGAAGGAAGCCGGGTGGGAAACCGTTCTCAATCGCGCCGGCACCACCTTTCGCAAGCTGCCGGAGGCCGACCGAAACGATCTCGACGAGGGCAAGGCGATCGCCCTGATGCTGCAACAGCCATCGATGATCAAGCGTCCGGTCGTCGAGGCGAATGGCAAGCTCATGATCGGCTTCAAGTCGGATGGCTACGACAGTTTCTTCAAGGCGTGACCGATGTCGAAGACCACCCGTGCCACGCAGGTTCTCGCCAAGGCCGGCGTCAGCTTTGCCGTTCACACCTATGACTACGACCCGAATGCCGAGCGCGTCGGTCTGCAGGCGGCCGAAGCGCTCGGCGAGGAGCCGCATCGCGTCCTCAAGACTCTGATGGCGGAAGTCGACGGCAAGCCGGTGTGCGTCGTCGTGCCCTCGGACCGCGAAGTCAGCATGAAGAAGCTCGCAAGTGCGTTTGGCGGGAAATCGGCCAACATGATGAAACCGGCGGACGCCGAGCGCCTGACCGGCTACCATGTCGGCGGCATCAGTCCGTTCGGCCAAAAGAAACCCGTGCCAACAGCGATCGAGGAAACAGCGCTGGCGGAGCGGCTCGTCTACCTGAATGGCGGCCAGCGGGGCTTGCAGGTCAGGCTCGATCCGAAGGTTGCGTTGACCGCCTTGAAGGCAGTGGCCGCACCCCTGATCGCCTGAGGTCAGAGAAACCGCGCGAGCAACCTGGCAAGGGTGCGGGCATCTTGTTCATCGAGCTTCGTGCCGATGTGGCGCTCGATGGCTTTGGCATAGACCTGCCACATGCGCTTCTGCAGATCCCGTCCTGCATCGGTGACAACCAACCACCGTCCGCGACCGTCCTGATCGAAGGTCTCGCGCCTGACAAGCCCTTCCCTCTCCAACCGATCGATCAGGCGCGACACATTATACTGCGCCAGGAGCGTCCGCTGCTCGATCTCGAAGGGGCGAAGCCTGCCGGCCTCAGCGCGCACCAACTCCCAAAGAACGTCGTACCAGCCCAGCGGCGGCAGCTGCTCTGCGTTGAGGTCGGACTCGATCGATCCGAGCAGCCGCTGCTGGGCGCGCATGAGATTGATCCACGCGTCGGTTACGGCGTTCGAGGGTTTTGAGGTGTCTGCGAATTTTTCCATACATGCATCTGCATCTATCTTGATCCTACAGGCAAGCGTTATTATATGCATTTGCATCCATAATGGAGAATAGGCCATGCCCGCTTCCAGCATCGACATGTTCCAGCCAGCGCTGACGCTGGTCAGCCATCACCTCTGCCCGTACGTCCAGAGAGCCGCGATTGCGCTTCTCGAAAAGACCGTCCCGTTTCAGCGGATCAACATCGACCTCGCGCAAAAGCCGGATTGGTTCCTAGAGATTTCCCCGCTTGGCAAAGTGCCGCTGCTCCGCATCAGGCGCAGCGACAGCAGCCAGGAGGTCCTCTTTGAGAGCAGTGTCATCTGCGAGTATCTGGAGGAGACGCGGGACGGGCCGCGGCTTCATCCGGCAGATCCGCTGACCCGCGCGCGCCACCGCGGCTGGATGGAATTCGGCTCGTCTATCCTGTCGGATCTCTGGGTCTACGAGACCACGCAGGATCCGGCGCAACTCGACGCCAAGCGGACTGTGCTGGCATCGAGATTTGCAACGATCGAGGCCGAACTGGCGAGCGGACCCTATTTCGCCGGGAGCGACTTCTGCCTGGTGGATGCTGTCTACGCGCCGATCTTCCGCTATTTCGATGTGTTCGACACGATCGGCGACAGCGGGATCTTTACCGGGCTCGAACGGCTGAAAACATGGCGAAAGGCACTCGCCGAGCGGCCGAGCGTCAGGGCGGCTGTTGAGGAGGATTATCCCGAGCGACTGATGGCCTTCCTGAAGCGTCACGATGCGGCGCTGTTGCAACAGGCGTCGTCGTCAGCAGCCTGAATACCCACCATGGACGGCTTCATTTTCGCCGCAAAGGCGTCTAAGTCTACGAGGCTGTCCGTTTGTTTCAGAAGGTGATCGACCATGAACTATATGCCCCAAGGCCAGAACTCCGTGGATCCCGTCAAGCTCGAAAAGCTGGCGGAAGTGGCCATCAAGGTCGGGCTGCAGCTGAAAAGCGGGCAGGATCTCGTCATCACCGCACCGGTCGTCGCCCTTCCTCTCGTCCGGCTGATCACCAAGCATGCCTATATTGCCGGTGCGGGGCTGGTAACAGCCTTCTATTCCGACGAGGAATCGACCCTCGCACGTTATCAATACGGCAACGACCAGAGCTTCGACCGCGCCTCGAGTTGGCTCTATGAGGGGATGGCAAAAGCCTACGAGGGTGGTGCCGCACGCCTTGCGGTTGCCGGCGACAATCCGATGCTGCTTTCCGAACAGCATCCGGCGAAAGTCGGCCGGGCCAACCGCGCAAACTCCGCGGCCTACAAGCCCGCGCTCGAGAAGATCTCGAATTTCGACGTCAACTGGAACATCGTCTCCTATCCCAATCCGTCGTGGGCGAAACTCGTTTTCCCGAACGATCCGGAACCGATTGCGGTTGCCAAGCTGGCCAAGGCGATCTTTGCCGCGTCGCGCGTCGATCTCGACGATCCGATAGCAGCCTGGACCGAGCATAACGCCAACCTTGCAAAGCGCTCCAGCTGGCTGAACGGCGAGCGCTTCGCCTCCCTGCATTTCCAAGGACCGGGCACCGACCTGACAATCGGGCTGGCCGACGGCCACGAATGGCACGGCGGTGCCTCGACTGCCAAGAACGGGATCACGTGCAATCCCAATATCCCGACCGAAGAGGTGTTCACGACGCCGCATGCTTTGCGCGTCGAGGGTCATGTCTCGAGCACCAAGCCTCTATCGCACCAGGGCACGTTGATCGACAATATCCAGGTGCGCTTCGAGGGTGGCCTGATTGTCGACGCGAAGGCTTCGCGCGGCGAGGAGGTGTTGAACAAGGTACTGGATACGGACGAGGGTGCGCGCCGGCTTGGCGAAGTCGCGCTGGTGCCGCATTCGTCGCCAATCTCGGCGAGCGGCATCCTCTTCTACAACACGCTGTTTGACGAGAATGCCTCCTGCCATATCGCGCTGGGCCAGTGCTACTCGAAGTGCTTCCTCAACGGGGCAAGCCTCAGCCAGGAAGAGATCAAGGCGCAGGGCGGCAATTCGAGCCTGATCCATATCGACTGGATGATCGGCTCCGACAAGGTCGATATCGATGGCATCAAGCCGGACGGCTCGCGGGTTCCGGTGATGCGTTGGGGCGAGTGGGCCTGACAGGCATCAACGTCCGCTGACTGAGCCAGACGCTCGCCAACACCATTGCGAAACCGCAAAACTGTGCGGGCGTCAGGATTTGGCCAAGCGCCAGCCACCCAAGCAGGGTGGCAACCACCGGGCTTAGGAATCCGAGCGACGCTGCCGCCGAAGGCTCGATGCGGGCGAGCCCCCTGAACCACAGCAAATAGGTTGCAGCGGCCCCGATCAGGCCGAGATAGGTCATGCCCAGAATATTGGCGCCCGTCGGAACCGGCAAGGCCGGCTCGGCAAGAAGGGCGACCGGCACAAGCAACAGTCCGCCTGCCGTGAGCTGCCATGCCGTAAAGGTGAGACTGGAGACCGGCGGCGTCCATCGGCGCGTCAGGACGGTGCCGAACGCCATGGAAACGGCACCGGCTAGGCCCGCCGCTACGCCAACCGGATCCAGTGCTGCAGTGGGCGTCAGCACAAGCAACGCGACGCCCGCCATTCCGACACATCCCGCGGCAACGGCCAAGGCGCGGATAGGTCTCCCGAGAACCAAGCATGAGAGCACGATGACGATCAACGGCTGGACGGCGCCGACCGTCGCAGCCACGCCGCCGGGCAGCCGGTAGGCACAAACGAACAGCATCGCCCAGAAGAACGAGAAGTTCAGCGCGCCGAGAAAGAAAGCGCGAAACCACCAGACGCCGAAGGGTAGCGTTCGTACGATCGCCAGCAGCAACAAGCCGGCGGGCAGTGCTCGCAGCAGGGCGACGGTCAGCGGATAGCCCTGCGGCAGGAACGACGTCGTCACGAAGTAGGTGCTTCCCCAGATCGCCGGCGCAAGCGCGGTTGCGAGGACGTCGGCGACATAGGTCGGATTTTTCTTCATATCAACAATCTCTACATCAAGATAATCTTAGTCTACGCGCATTTATCTTGACGTCAAGATAGTTGCTGATATCACTGCCGCTTCAGGAGACATAGGATATGGATCGCGTCGACAAGATATTATCGCAATGGCGGCACGAGCGTCCGGACCTCGAGACCGAGGCAATGGGCATCCTCGGGCGTTTGAAGCGCCTGACGACGCATCTGGCCCGCGAGGTGGAGCAGGTGCTCCGGCAGCACGGCCTTTCCTCATCCTCGTTCGATGTGCTTGCGACGCTCCGACGCTCCGGTGCGCCCTATCGCCTGTCGCCCGGCGATCTTCTCGCCATGACGATGGTGAGTTCCGGAACGATGACAAACCGCATCGACCAGCTGGAGAAAGCCGGCTTTGTCGAACGCGTCGTCAACCCCGACGATCGCCGCAGTGTGCTCATCGCGCTGACGGACGAAGGATTCGGTACGGTTGAGAACGCCGTGGGCGCCCATGTCGCCAATCAGCAGCGTTTGACGCAGAGCCTCACAGGCGACGAAAAGGCAGAGCTCGATGCGCTGCTGCGCAGATTTCTCTCGGCCTTTGAATAGTCAGAGGGTGCTCAGCGCCTTGCGCACCCGCTCCAGATGCGCCGCCCGTTTTTCAGGCGTTGCCCTGTCCATGTCGTGCAGGCTGAGCATGCGGAAATTCAGGCGCTTTGCGCAGAAGTTCGAAATGCCGCGCTTCAGCAGTCGGCGAACCGGATTGCCCATGTAGAGGTGGACAAGCCACCAGGGGGAACCCGTCGTCGTCAACGCCCAGAGCAGCTTGATGTTCGTCAGCTTCGGCACAATGCGACCACCTGCCAGATCGTGCGTGAAGGCCACGCCGGGTGCCAGCACGCGGTCGAAGAAGCCTTTCAGGATGGCCGGAAAATTGAACCACCACTGCGGGAAGACGAGGACCAACCCATCGGCAGCCTGCAGCCGCCCGACGATGCCGGACACGCCGGAGACATCATAGGGAATGTCGAAATAGCCCCCGCGCTCGGCCGGTGACAGGCGCGGATCGAAATCCTCGCGATAGAGATCGAGCAGGTCGACGCTATGGCCCTTTGCGCTCAGCACCTGCTGCGCCGTGGCGGCCACTCCCGCCGCGAAGCTGTCTTCGAGCGGATGGGCAAGAACGATCAAGATGCGCATCCCGCAACCCCTCTAGAAAAGACTGCCCTGCTTCGGCGGCGTGCCGGGCTCAGAGGGCTTCGCGGTCCGCTTCCTGGCACTGGAGGGTGCCTCGCCCCCATCGATCGTGATGGCGCCGATGCGACCATCGGCGAACTCGATCGAGATGCCCGCGCCCGATGGCAGCATGGCCGCCTGCGATACCGGACGGTTCTCGTCGTCGCGGATCACGGCATAGCCGCGCTTGAGCACGTTCTTGTAGGAAAGAGACTGCAGCACGCGGTCCTGCGACGCGAGCTCGCCGCGAGCTCGCGTCAGTTGGTGTCGGACAGCAGTATCGGCGTGGCGCGAAAGATTGGCCAGATGATCGCGCATGCGGGCCGTCTGCGTCTTCAGCCGTGCAGGCAGCGACGAGAAGACCGCATCGGCGCGACCGACGCGCGATCTCGACCGGTCGATCAGCCGCTCGACCGTTCGTTCCACCCTTGTCATGCGCTCGACCAGCATCCGCCGCCGCTCGGCAAGGCGATTAGACAGCACATCCGGCCGCAGATGCGCGGCCGTTTTCTCGAAGCTTCGCCGCTTGTTGATCGTGTTGAGTTCGAGACCACGTCCAAGGCCGGCAGCGGCCTCGTCGAAGCGGCGCCGCGGCAGCGCCAGGAGTTGGTCGAGCGACGGCAGCGCGCGCATCAGGGCGCGCACCGACTGCCGGCGATGATCCATATGACGGTTCATGCAGCCCTGAAGACGAGCCGTCAGCCCGGCGATCTGGGCCTCCAATTCCGCCTTGACCGGAACGGCCATCTCGGCAGCGCCGGTCGGCGTCGGCGCACGCACGTCGGCGGCGTAGTCGATGAGCGTCCAGTCGGTTTCGTGTCCGACGGCCGAAATCAACGGGATCCCGCTCTCGGCCGCAGCGCGCACCACAAGCTCGTCGTTGAAGCTCCAGAGGTCTTCGAGGCTCCCTCCGCCACGCGCAACGATCAGGACGTCGGGGCGCGGCATTTGGCCGGCCGCTTCGAAGCCGTTGAAACCGCGGATGGCATTTGCCACCTCCTCGCCCGACCCCTCACCCTGAACCTTGACCGGCCAGACGATTACACGAACAGGGAAGCGGTCAGAGATGCGGTGCAGAATATCGCGGATGACGGCGCCGGTTGGCGACGTGATGACGCCGATTACCTCGGGCATGAACGGCAGGCGCCGCTTGCGGGTGAGATCGAACAGGCCCTCGGCGCCGAGCCTGCGCTTGCGCTCTTCTATCAGCGCCATCAGCGCGCCTGCACCGGCGGGCTCGAGCGTCTCGATGACGATCTGATACTTGGACGAGCCGGGAAATGTCGTCACCTTGCCGGTGGCGATCACCTCCATCCCCTCCTCGGGGCGGAACTTCAATTTAGAGAAGGTTCCCTTCCAGATAACCGCATCGATACGCGAGCGATCGTCCTTCAACGCGAAGTAAGCGTGACCGGAGGAATGCGGCCCGCGATAGCCGGAAATCTCGCCGCGCACCCGCACCTGATCGAAGGCTGTCTCGACGGTCCGCTTGATGGAACCGGAGAGCTCGGAAACCGAGTATTCGGCAAGATTGCTCGGCGAATCATTCTCGAAGATGCTGCTCATGCGCTTCTTTTATCCGAAGCCGTCCGAAAGAGCAGCCCCGCACGATGGGAACGGAATCGCAGGAATATCGTTTTGCTGTATCGGCGTCGGGCATACAGGAAGCTGGGGATTGCCGGACCCGTTAATTGTTCGTCAAAGCTGCCGCACCTATACTGCCGGTGATTCGGGAGATACTGGATGATCGCTCTGACTGCCGCCGCACTTGGCTTTACCACCGCGCCGATGCGCTCGTTGTTCTCCATGGTCCTCGTCGGCTTTTTCGTCTGCCTGGCCTACGTATGCGCGGCATTGACCGCATCCGGGGCAACGTCGGTGCTTGATCTCTTTACGGCCATTGGCTCCTACAATCTGAGCCTGCTGCTATGCCTTCTGGGCATTCACGCTATCGAGCGCGCTCGTGAAAGGGCGCGGTTCGTCTAGCCGGGTGTTGAAAAAGCCCTAGCGCCCGGGCTCTGGTCATGATTCACTCGCTGTATTGCGATTTGGAGCTGATGGATGCGCGGCGGCGATGTGAGGACAGGCGAACTCTTCAGCTATGTCGATCTTGAGGATCGGGTTCGAAAAGATCATCCTTTACGGGCCATCCGGCAGATCGTGAACGAAGCGCTTCTTTTGTTGGAACGAGATTTTTCGGCGCTTTATTCGCCGATCGGACGGCCGTCGATCGCGCCTGAGAAGCTTCTACGGGCCATGCTTTTGCAAGCCTTGTATTCGATCCGTTCTGAACGGCTTTTAATGGAGCGGCTGGAATACGACCTTCTTTTCCGCTGGTTTGTTGACATCGGCATTGACGATCCGGCTTGGGACCACTCGGTGTTTTCGAAGAACCGCGACCGGTTGCTTGATGGCGACATCGCTGCGAAGTTCCTGGGTGCAATCCTTTCCCAGCCCAAGGTAAAGCGGCTGCTGTCAACGGACCATTTCTCTGTCGATGGCACACTGATCGAGGCCTGGGCGTCGATGAAGAGCTTCAAGCCGAAGGACGGCCCAAGGGGCGATAATGGCGAACCACCATCAGATAGCGGCGGTCGGAATGCGGAAGCAGACTTCCACGGCGAAAGGCGTTCCAACGAGACGCATGCCTCAACGACCGACCCGGATGCAAGGCTTTATAAGAAAGGCAAAGGCAAGGAGGCCAAGCTGTGCTTTATGGGCCATGGGCTGATGGAGAACCGCCATGGCCTACTGGTCGATGCCTGCCTAACAGAGGCCAGCGGATATGCCGAACGTGTCGCGGCGCTTGCCATGATAGAACCCTTCGCTGAGCGGCCACAAGCGATCACGCTGGGTGCCGACAAAGCATATGACACAAAAGACTTCGTCAAAGATTTGCGATCGATGAAGGTGACACCCCACGTGACGCAGAACATCAACGGTCGCCGTTCGGCCATTGATGGACGCACGACGCGTCATTGCGGCTATAAGGCCAGCTTGCGTATCCGCAAGCGCATCGAAGAGGCGTTCGGCTGGATCAAAACCGTCGCGGGGCAGGATAAGACGAAGTTCCGCGGGCGCGATCGCGTCGGATGGGCGTTCACCTTCGCGGCCGCCGCCTACAATCTGGTGCGGCTGCCGAAGCTCATGACGGAGACAGGCTGATGGCGAGAGTTTCCACCTTCGCCAAGGCCTTCGCCGGTCGTTGGCGCATCGTCGAGATGGACAACTGGGACAACGACGTCCTCGATCTCGTCGAAGAGGCGCATCTGACATTCCAGGGCACAGCGGACGGCGAAATCGCATTCGTCGCGCTCAAGGGCTTTCTCGATGTTCGCTATGGCGCACGCGATGGATCAGCCTGTGCAGAGTTCTCATGGGAAGGACAAGACGAGAGCGACCTGGTCTGTGGCCGTGGATGGGCAGCTCTCGGCTCCGCTGGACGCCTTGTCGGACACATCTACGTCCACAACGGAGACGATTCCGGTTTCGTGTGCGAACGCGACTGACTTCTTCAACAGCCTGCTAGGCAGCTCCTGCAAAAGGGAGCCTCCAACGCTGCTCGGGTTCTTGGTCCCGATGCAATTCCGGACGGAAAACCGCTACGCGATTTTCCTCGGTTTGCTCTGACTGTCAAAAGCCGGTCGGCACGTAGCGGAAAAATTGGACCGGCGAACCTTCCGGTCTTGGCAAGGCCCGCAGATATGCAGGGACGTTTCCCTTCTCGAGTTGCGCGTAGAGACCGTCCGGCTTGATCTTGGCGATCTGCCTGGTCTGCGGATTATCCCCACAGAACACCAGCACGCTCACCCCTGTACCACGCAGAAAGGCTTCCGCGTCCTGCGCCGGCGCCAGGCCGATGTGCATCTCGGTCAGCATGCCTCCCTGGTTCCGATGATAGGGAGCGGAGAGAATCCTGTTGTCGGTGAAGCGCAGAATAGATACGCCCACGTCGGAGGGTGCGACCACCAGGCCGGGAGGAAGGTCGGCCAAGGGCGCAATCGTCTCCCGCGACGAGCACGAGGGCTTGTCTTTTGCCGCCGCCGTTTCGGCAGCCTCGTTGTTCATGTGGATGCCGAGAAACCCGCCCGCCAGACCCCAAACGGCTGCAACGCTCAGGAGGACGCTCGAGATGTAGCAGAAAGCGGCCGCAACATTCTCGCTGTCGCCGTTGGAGATCCGACGCATGTCGACAATCAGCAGCGTCAGGGGGAATACGGCCAGCAAATTGGAGAACATCGAACCACGGATCTGAACCGTCGCGATGCCCCAGCTGACAGCGAGCAGGAAGAGAAGAACGAGATGGAGGCGCACGCGGTCGCCATAGACAAGACGGAAGACGCAAACCGCAATTGCAAACAGGCCGGTCGCGTAGAAGAAGCCGATCGTGTACGGATCCTGATGGTTGGCCCCGAAAATCGATTGCGCCTCCGAGACATAGTCGAGCCACAGTTCGATCAGCATCGGATCGAGATCGGACAGCGGGTTGTGCAGGCACTGCGGCGCGATCACGACCACCGACACCAGAACGGCCGCGCCGACGCCGGCGAGAGCGGCGAAACGAACCAGGCGGCTCGCGCGGCTGGCGAAGGCCGCGGCAAACAGCAGAAGCCCTCCCCCGATTGCTGAGAGGCTGTAGTAACCGAGCGAAAGGTTGTCGCAGGTCACCGCTGCATAAAGCCGCGGCGGAACAGTGCCGAAGAAGAAGACGCTGATCGACAGCGCCAGGGTGAGACCGAACACTTTTGCGGCAGGTGCGAACGGTTCGCCGTCCCAGGCCCACGCCAGTGCAACCACAATGCAGCCAGCAGCGACGAACGGCATGGTCTCCACACCGATAGCAATCGCCAGTGCCGCCGCAAATGCGGCGACGGCGTAGCTCAGTGGCCTGTTGTCCTCGTCAAGCAGCATCGCCGTCATGATCGCTACAAGCGCGAACTGGGCGTTGTGATGGTCGATCGATCCGGGCAGGAAGCGATTGCTGGTGACCAGCAGGAATGCCGCCAGCGCCAGGCAAAGGTGCATCCCGAGCACGCCGCCGATGCGCCGGCCGGCAAGCCCCATGCCCCAGAGGCTGGGAACAATCAAAGAGAGCGGCCAGATGGCAAGCGCAAGCGCCTCTGCACGCTCCTGCGGCAGGAATACACCGAAAAGCCTGATCAGCGCGGCGATCGGAAGGTCGATCAGCCGCGACCAATGCATCACCGTGCCGGTCCCGAGACCCATGCGGTACTGCGTGAGATCGAACCAGCCTTGGCCGTTCAGGAAATCGCGCACTTCGACGAGCCGCATGCCGTCATCGTTGTCGGCACCAACATAGTCCTTCGCATTCGGGATCTTGAGCGCCGCGATCGCGACCACCAGGAGAACGCTATATACGACCACAGACGGCCACAGCGTGGCCATGGCCGTTCGCAGCTTCTCACGCCAGGACACGGATGTTGAATCGCCAAGCATCGGGGCAACAGTCGCCATGGGCTGATCTCGTCATTGAGTGACGGCGAGCACATTACGACCGGCGTGTCAAAAAAGCGTAAAGCGGCGCCTGTCGTCGCGTTCGGAGGCTTCATAGCTACTTGTTAACGGCCAGCGTCTAGAGTTGCCGGGATTTCTTCGTAACGGGTGTGATCATGGCCGGAGCGCGTATCGACAGTCTGAATATTGCCGTCCTGCTACCCTGCTACAACGAGGCGGCGACGATCGGTGCCGTCGTTCGCGGTTTCATTGCGACGCTGCCCGGCGCGCAGATCCACGTGTACGACAACAATTCCACGGATGGAACAGCGCTGCACGCGATGCTTGCCGGTGCCCATGTCATCCGCGAGCGCCGCCAGGGCAAGGGTCATGTCGTGCGCCGCATGTTTGCCGACATCGACGCCGACATCTACATCATGGCAGATGGCGATGGGACCTACTCGCCTGACGATGCCGAAGAGCTGATCCGCACGCTTTTGACCGAGCGAGCCGACATGGTCGTTGGAACCCGCCGCGGCGTGCACGACGATGCCGGACGACAGGGTCACGCATTCGGCAACAGGCTCTTCAATCTGCTCTATCGAACGATCTTCGGCACGGATTTTACGGATATCTTTTCGGGCTACCGCGTGTTCTCGCGCCGCTTCGTGAAGAGTTTTCCTGCCGTCTCAGGTGGCTTCGAGATCGAAACCGAAATGTCCGTTCACGCCTCGCGGCTGAAACTTCCGGTCAGCGAACTGGAACTCGACTACGGCCGCCGGCCGGAAGGCTCGCACTCCAAACTGTCGACCTTCAAGGATGGCGCCAAGATCCTCTGGATGTTTGCGATGCTGATGAAGGAGACACGGCCCTTTGCATTCTTCGGCATCCTCAGCGCGCTCTTCATGCTGACAAGTCTCGGCTTCATGGCACCAGTGCTGGCAGAGTATTTCGAGACAGGCTTGGTAACCCGGATGCCGACGTGGGTTCTGTCGATGGCTTTGATGATGATCTCCTTCATGGTCTTCACTGCCGGCCTGATCCTCGATTCGGTTGCGCGCGCCCGTGCCGAACAGCTGCGCATCCATTACTTGAATGTCGCCGCTCGCCACCACGGCGCAACGCTCGTAAAAGACGCGGAAGCGGCTCGAAGCGGCATGGCCGCGCGCATCGTATGATTGTTCCGCTCGAGGTCCCGTCCTTCTATGAATAGAGAAACCACCAATCGCATTCGTTTCGTGCTCGAGGATATCCTGCCGCCGGTTGTTCGTGATTCCGGCGCATTCCGCTGGGCTGCGCAACGTGTCTGGGGCGACCATATCACCCATCTGGCGAAGTTCCGCGAACGCGCTCCATTCCTCTCGCCGGAAGAGTATGCCGAGCTTTACCGCAATCATCCCCGCGTCCACGAAGGTACTGATAATTCGGCGGCGTGCATCAGCCGCATCATTGGGTCGATCAAGGGGCACAGCGTCTGCGATGTCGGCTGCGGAACAGGGGCGCTGCTTAGTCGAATCCGGTCTGCGCGCCCAAAGCTCAACCGTCTCGCAGGTGTCGATTTTGTCATCGACGACGCATCGCGGCTCTCCGGCATCGAATATGTCGCGGCCAAAGTCGAGGCTCTTCCATTTGCCGACGGCGAATTCGATACCGTTATCTGCACGCATGTGATCGAGCATATTCTCGATTATCAGAAAGCAATCGCAGAGCTACGCCGTATCGCAAGACGCCGGCTCATCATCGTCGTGCCGCGGGAACGCGAATACCGCTACACGTTCAACCCGCATTTCAACTTCTTCCCGTATACGCATTCCTTCCTGAGGGCGGTCCATCCCGTGCCGCCGGCCTATGTCTGCGAAGATGTCGGCCGAGACATATTCTATTCGGAAGACAGGGACACTGCGGCTTGAAGGACGCTTCGATGCTTTCCACGTTTTCGGTCGGCACCTGGATTGGGCTCATCGGCACGCCTCTGCTGATCGCATCCGGGCAGGTTCTGTTCAAGCTGACGAGCGCCACCGCAGGCGAACTCAGTGTCCGCAACGTCTTTGGGTTGCTCCTCAATCCCGTGCTGCTCGCCGCTCTCGTTCTTTACGGACTCGGCACAATCATCTGGATCTATGTCCTGAAGGCGGTCCCCCTGACGATCGCCTACTCCTTCATGGGATTGACGTTCTGTTTCGTTCCCCTGTTGGCGCAGGTCTTCCTGGGCGAGGCGCTCACTCTCCGGTACGTGATTGGTGCCGTCTTCATCGTGGCCGGTATGCTGGCGATCAATGGCTGAGACCCACCCGAACTGCAGTGGGTTGATTGTGCGCTTTGCCTTGTTGTCGCTGCTCGGCTTGGCGACGGATGGCGTGTTTCTCCACCTGCTTTTGGACGTTGTGCCCGAGCCGTTCACGGCACGGGCGCTCAGTCTGTTTGCTGCGCTTGGAATTATGCTGCCGCTGTTGCGTTACGCCGATCTTGCGGCGCACGGTACGCTATCGATCGGACGCGCCGGCATAGTCGCGATCCTGGTGATTGCGATGTTCGTGAACTATGGCCTTTATGCCGCGCTTGTCGCGACATTGCCTTCCCTACAGCCGCTGGCGGCGATGGTTCTCGCATCCGCCGCGTCGCTCTGCTTTGCAGTTTTCGGTTATGTGCGCTTCGCTTTCCGCACGTGATCACACCGCTTCCCAGCCGTCCTTCTCGCTGGCGCGGTAGATGGCGTCGATGAAGGTCTGGTTGAGCTTCGAGCTTTCCAACGTGACCACCTCCTCGTTTTCGCCCTTTGCAGCACGCGCGATGGCTTCGGCCTCGCGCTTGTACTGGCGGCTGTCGGGGAAGCGGAAGACGGTCGATTCGTTATGGCTGCGGTTCGTGAGTTCGATCTCTTCGGCGCCCCAGCGGTCGGCATTGAACGGCGATTTCACCTCGATGAAGCCATCCGTGCCGTGGAAGACCATGGCCTGACGATTGGCAAGCTGGGTCGCCACGTAGAAGCTCAACTCGAAGTCGCCGAAATCAGCCTTGATGCTCGAATAGATGTCGGTGCCGAATTCAGGATCCCGCCGGGTCACGGCCTGGACCCGCAGCGGCTCCTTGCCGGTCGCAAAGCGCGTGGCAATCGTCGGATAGACGCCGATATCGGGAAGCGCGCCGCCGCCGAGCTCGGGAATGTTGCGCATGTTGCCCGGATCGCGGTTGAAGTAGGTGAAAACGCCCTGCACGTGCTGAAGCCTGCCGATCGCGCCCTCTGCGATCAGTGAGCGCACCTTTTGCCACACCGGCGTATAGGTGACCATATAGGCCTCGGTGATCAGCACCTTGTTGCGGTCGCGTGCGGCAATCAGCCTGTCGATCTCATCGGCCTTCAGCGCAATCGGCTTCTCGCAAAGCACGTGCTTTCCGGCGTCGGCCGCCTTGATCGTCCACTCGACGTGCTGCGCGGTGGGCAGCGGAATGTAGACAGCGTCGATCTCGTCGGAGGCCAGCATCTCCTCATAGGAGCCGAAGGCATGCGGCACGGAAAAGCGGTCAGCCATTTGGCGCGCCTTGGCCAGATCACGACTGGCAATGGCCGTCACGACGCAGTTTTCCGCGTCCTGGATGGCCGGAACGACAAGGTCGCGACCGATCTTCGCGGTCGAAATGATACCGAAACGCAGCATGGCTTGAGCTCTCCTCGCTAGATTTTTGTGCGACTTTAGTCAGGCGCCGGCTGCGGCGCAATGGCGCGATCACAATTCGTGGAGCTGGTTTCCATCATGGCCGCCGCGCGCTATGGTAGCACTGGACGGTGTTCTGCCGTGGCATCAATTTCAATCACTTCAGCACGTTAGGAGAGCGTCATGGATATGCGCCGTCTGGGAAAAACCGGTCTTTCGATCGCGCCGATCGTCTTCGGGGGCAATGTCTTTGGCTGGACCGCCGATGAAAAAACCTCGTTCGAGATTCTCGACGCCTTCTTCGACGCAAGTCTCAACACGATCGACACCGCCGACGTCTATTCCTCCTGGGTGCCGGGAAACAAGGGCGGAGATTCAGAAGAGATCATCGGCAAGTGGCTGAAGCGCGCCAAGGTCCCGCGCGACAAAGCCATCATTATCACCAAGGTCGGCTCCGACATGGGCCAAGGCAAGACGCTCAAGGAGACTTACATCCTGAAGGCCGTCGAGGATTCGCTCAAGCGGCTGCAGACGGACTACATCGACCTCTACCTCTCGCACTGGCCCGACGAGAACACGCCTTACGAAGAAACGCTCGGCGCCTTCGCCAAACTGAAACAGCAGGGGAAAATCCGAGCTATCGGCTGCTCGAACCTCGACGCCAGCCAGCTCAAGGCATCCTTCGATGCCGCCGAAGAGGCCGGGTTGCCGCGTTATGACGTGCTCCAACCGGAATACAATCTATACGCGCGAAACAGCTTCGAGGGCCCGCTTGCCGATCTCTGCAGCATGGAAGACATCGGCGTCATCACCTATTTCAGCCTCGCGGCGGGCTTCCTCTCCGGGAAGTACCGCACGAAGGCCGATGCGTCAGGACGGGCGCGCGAGGGCCGCGTTTCCGAGTATCTCAACGACAAGGGATTCCGGATTCTCGCCGCGCTCGACAAGGTCGCGGCCGAGACCGGCGCAAAGCCGGCGGAAATCGCGCTCGCCTGGCTGCTCGCAAAGAAGGGCGTGACGGCGCCGATTGCCAGTGCTACCAGTCTTTCGCAGCTTCAGAGCCTGGTCAAATCGGCGACGCTCAAGCTTTCTGACGATGCATTGGCGCTGCTCGACAAGGCAGGCGCCGCCTGACCGGGAGCCCAGGCATGCCCGTTACGGTCCGCGACGCAAGGACGAATGACGAAGCCAGGTGGCGCGAGCTCTGGGCCGGATATCTCGCGTTCTACGACGTGTCGGTCGATGCCGCTGTAACCGATTTAACTTGGCGCCGGGTCTTCGATCCGGCGTCGGCGATCGCCATGCGCGTTGCAGAAATCGACGGCGACGTCATGGGCTTCGCGCTCTACCTCACGCATGAGGGCACGTGGATCAGTGGCAAGGACTGCTATCTCGAGGATCTCTTCGTCGATCCCGTGGCCCGCGGCGGGGGTGCCGGGCGCGCGCTGATGGACGACCTCGTCGCGCTCTGCAAGAAAAACGGCTGGTCGCGGCTTTACTGGCATACCAGCGAACAGAACGAGACGGCCCGGGCGCTCTACGACAGCTACGTCCAAAGCGACGGCCACATCCGCTATCGGATCAATTTTTGAACCGCGGAAAACCTTCGTAGGATGCGGCGTGATCGCCTTCCCAATTTACCATACCCGGCTTGGTGAGAATGCCGCGCGGCCTGACATAGCTCTGGATCACGCGCCGCGGGCGCTCGTGCCATTGAATGTTGAAGGCCCAGAGCTTGGGAAAAAAGCAGAGCGCGGCGTAAGGCAGGTGATCGTGAATCCACCACGCCAGCTTCTGCCAGTCCTCCTCGTTGCCGTAGGTATCGACCATCCACGGCACGACGACGCAGGCGGTCGCCCCCATGCAGCCGTCGATATCGCGCCGGTCCCAAATGTGATCGGCAGCTGTTGCGGCGTTTGAAGAACAATTGAGCTTGTTCCTGTTTCCGAACTGGTTGACCTCCGCGGAGCGATATCCGGAGCGGATATGCAGGCGGCCGAACGTCGCCTGAAGCGGCTCCAACAGGTCCTCGCAGAGCCGCCTGCCGGCTTCGATCGCGAGCTCCGGATCGTCGGGGATATTCGGAATGCGGTAGAAATCGGCGATCTCCGAATGCAGGAAATCGCGCAGAAAGAAGCTCCTAGACAGCCGCGCCCGGCCCAGATCCTCCAGCCCTTTCATCGATCCCGGCTTCTTCATCGGCGCCCTCCTCTGAGATCCGCGTACCACTTTGCCCGTTTTCATCCGTGGCGCCACCCGAAATCATCGGAACAATTCGCGCCGGTTCGCTTGTCATAAGGGAGGCACGTTCGCAGCTTCCCCAGAAAGCCAAGAAAAGAGAAAAAGACACTCGACGATCTGTTCTACAATACGCTGAAAGACATCTACTTTGCCGAGAAGCAGTTTCTCCGCGCCGCCGAAAATGGCCAGAGCCGCGCAGTCCCCCGAACTTAAGGCTGGTTTCGAAATACACCGGGCCAGACCGAGGGAATGTCGATCGTCTGCATGTCTTCGAGCTGATCGGCAAGCGCGCTCAGGGCAAGGCCTGTGAAGCGATCCAGGGCGTCATCTCGTCGGGCACAGTGCCCTGGAGCACCCGCTACGGGACGCTGAAGACCTGCGCAATGACGCTCGGCAAGAGAGACGTTGCCAGCCTTCTCGACAAGACGCTGCAGGAAGACGCCGCGGCCGACAAGGCCCCGTCGTAACTCGCCACCTCCGCAGCGAACCAGACGGCCGCGGCCTGACTGATCGGCATCGCAGGAGCACGCCGTCGCGGCCGTTCCCGCGTCAGCCGCTGTACTTGAAGAAATCGATGAAGGCACGCAATGCCGGCCGCATCTGGCGCCTGCTGGGGTAGTAGATGAACGGGCCGGAATAGGGCGCGCACCAATCCTCCAGCACCCGGACGAGTTTTCCGCCCGCCAGCTCGGTCTCAACGCGCAGATCGAAGAGATAGGCGAGGCCTGCACCATTCAGAGCTGCGATAAGGGCGAGCCTGTCCTCGCTGACGATCAGCGGCCCATCGACCGCCACGACCAGTTCCTGCCCGTCCTTTTCAAACTCCCAGCGGTAGATCGTGCCGTTGGTGAAGCGCCGCTTGATGCAGCGGTGGCGGACGAGATCGCGCGGATGCTGCGGCTTGGGATGCTTTTCGAAATATTCGGGAGACGCGGCTATGACGGTCGTCAGATTGGGCGAAGCCCTGACGGCGATCATGTCTGCCTCCAGGCTCTCTTCCAGCCTGATGCCGGCGTCGAAACCCTCCTTGACGATGTCAGTGAATCCGTCTTCGTTGGCGATTTCGAGAGTGATGTCGGGATAGCGGCCCAGGAATTCGCCGAGCCGCGGCGCAAGCAGGATATCGGACGCGAAGCGGGGGGCGGTGATGCGCAGATTGCCGGCCGGCGTCTGGCGCGCGTCCCGGACGGCTTCCAGCGCTACGCCGATCTCCTCCAGGGCGGGCTTCAGCCGCTGCAGCAGGAGCCTGCCCTCTTCCGTCGGGGCAACGCTGCGGGTGGTACGTGCCAGCAGCCGGACGCCCAGGCTCTCCTCCAGGCTGGATATGGCGTGGCTGACGGCGGAAGGAGCGATCAACAGTTCCTTGGCGGCGGCGCGGAAGCTTCGATGCTCCGAGACCGCGGCGAGAACGGCAAGCTGGGCGAGTTGAGTCCGGTTCATTGATCTAACAGATAGAACAAGCTGTTACAAATTGCACGCCTTCTTTGAAGAGTGAGGGAGCGCTACGTTTTCCCTGCAATAGCGCATTCAGCTCAGCAAGGAGCACTCCACATGAAAACCCGCAAACTCGGAAATGATCTGACCGTCTCGGCCGTCGGCCTGGGCTGCATGGGAATGAGCTTCGCCTATGGAGCAAGCGACGAAAACGAGGCGATCAGGACGCTCCACCGCGCCGTCGATCTCGGGATCACCTTTTTTGATACGGCAGAAATTTATGGGCCCTACACCAACGAGGTGCTTCTAGGCAAAGCCTTGAAGAACGTGCGCGACCGCGTGGTGATCGCCACCAAGTTCGGCTTTAAACTCGATCCGACAAAGCAAGGCGTTGCCGCCCTCACCGGCGTCGATAGTAGGCCCCAGCACGTCAAGGAGGTAGCGGAAGCCTCGCTGAAACGCCTCGGCATCGAGACTATCGACCTGTTCTACCAGCACCGCGTCGATCCTGATGTGCCGATCGAAGATACCGTCGGCGCCATGGCGGAGCTGGTGAAGCAGGGCAAGGTGCGAGCAATCGGTCTGTCGGAGGCGAGCAGCACGACGATTCGCAGGGCTCACGCCGTTCATCCGATCGCGGCGTTGCAGAGCGAATACTCGCTCTGGTCGCGCGACCCTGAAGGCGACATTCTCGACACCTGCCGCGAGCTCGGAATAGGCTTCGTGCCCTATAGCCCGCTCGGCCGCGGATTTCTGACTGGCGCGATCCGCAAGGCGGACGATCTCGGCGTCGATGATTTCCGCCGTCAGCTTCCCCGCTTTCAATCGGAGAATTTCGATGCCAATGCCGCACTCGTCGCAAAACTCGAAGCGCTCGCAAGCGAAAGGGGCGTGACGGCGGCGCAGCTGGCGCTTGCCTGGGTATTGCATCAGGGTGACAGCATCGTCCCCATCCCCGGCGCCAGAAAGACCAATCACCTGGAACAGAACGCCGCAGCGGCCAGTATCACACTCAGCGCTGCCGAACTGGAACAGCTGGGCGCGGTGATCCCACCCGATCTGATCGCCGGCAAGCGCTACTCCGATGCCTCGCTGGCGATGACCAACCTTTGACCGATCGGCGGCCCGGCCTGCACGTACGGGCTGCCGAAACCGACGCGCCGATCTTGCCGCACTGTCTCATCGCACTATGCTTTAGGATATGAGCCCGGGAGGCGAGACATGTCGGATCAGCAGGCAGTCGAAGCGGTTGTACATCTCTACGTCGAGGGCATGACCTTCGCCAACGAAGCCGCGTTGCGAAAGGCGTTTCATCCGCAATGCGCGGTCATCGGACACTATGAGAATGCAGTGGAGTGGCTGACCCGCGACGAGTTCATTGCCGCGATCGTCGCCGAGGGTGCTGCACCTCCCGGCACGCAGCCGCACATGGATATCCAGATGCTCGACATCGTCGGTGATGCGGCTTCTGTCAAAGTCAGCGACAATTTTGCCGGGATGCTGTTCACCGACTATCTGTCGATGCTGAAGATCGAGGGCCGCTGGACGATCGTCAACAAGCTCTACTATCTGCACACATAGAGGGCTGGCAATGATGCTTAGAGACGCGCGCGCTTTGCGCGTTATTCTCCGCAGCCTCATTCCCGTGCTCGTCACAGGAACCCAGCCACGGCCCGTCCGCGCGGTGAAAAGGCTCTTCTGCGCTCAAGGACTCGAGGACGCTCGCCCCCGCCACAAGGGCGAGGATGGGGGATTGGGGCCTCTGTGCGGTGACCGTCGCAGCTCGAAGGCTTTGCCAAACCGGGCCGGCGATGATCTCGCCGACCCCTGGCTTCACCACATGCGTGGCCCTCAGCCTCTCAGCACGCCGCCGGTGAACTTCGTCACGCTGGCGACGATCTTTTGGGTCAGATCCTCGAAATCCTCGTCGGTCAACGTGCGGTCGACCGGCTGGATCTGCACTTCGATCGCGACCGACTTCTTGCCCTCGCCGACGGAAGCGCCTTCGAAGACATCGAAGACGTTGACGCCCGACACCAACTTGCGGTCAGCGCTCGAGGCAGCCTTGATGATCGCGCCGGCTTCAACAGACTTGTCCACGACGAAAGCGAAATCGCGCTTGACGGCCTGAAACTGCGAAAGCTCCAGCGCCGGTTTGGTGCGTGTGGCCTTCCTCTTCGGCTCGGGCATGGCATCGACATAGACTTCGAAGCCGCAGAGCGCGCCTGACACGTCGAGCGCTTCGAGGGTCGAGGGATGGAATTCGCCAAAATAGCCGAGAACGACCTTCGGGCCCATCTTGATCGTGCCGGAGCGGCCTGGATGGTACCACTCTGGACCGCCCTGATCGATCTGGATATTGCCCATAGGCAGCCCGCAGGCTTCGATCACCGCCAGCGCATCGGCCTTGGCGTCGAACACGTCGACCGGCTTGCCGCCGCCCTTGGCAGCATTGGACCACATACGCCCCGAGCCCGACATCGAGGCCGTGCCGCGACGAATGCCGCCGGCGACGCGGCGCTGGCCTTCCGGCCTGTCGTTTTCATAGGTGCCGGAGACTTCGAAGATCGCGACGTCGCCATAGCCCTTGTCCGCATTGCGCTGCGCTGCCGTCAAAAGACCCGGCAACAGCGAAGGGCGCATGTCCGACATTTCGGCCGCGATCGGATTGGCGAGCTTGAGGGCCGCCGAGCCGCCGCCGAAGAGCTTTGCCTGATCTTCGGGGATGAACGACCATGTGACGGCCTCCAGCATGCCGCGCGAGGCAAGCGCGCGCTTGGCCGTGCGGGTGCGGATCTGCAGCGTCGTCAGGATCTTGCCGTTGATGGCCGCGTGGCTTTCCAGCGGCGCCGGCTTGATGTTGTCGACGCCGTGGATGCGCATAACCTCTTCGACGAGATCGGCCTTTCCGTCGACGTCAGGGCGCCAGGAGGGGACGGCGACCGAAACGCGCTCGCCGGAACCCGACACCTTGAAGCCGAGACGCGTCAGGATCTGCACGCTCTCCTCGATCGAGACGTCCAGACCGGTGAGGCGCTTGACCTCGGAGAACGGGAAATCGACGATCTTCGGCTCATACCCCTTGTAACCGACGACATCGGCCTTGGCGGCCACGCCGCCGCAGAGTTCGAGAACGAGCTCCGTCGTGCGCTCGATACCCGGAACCATGTATTCCGGATCGACGCCGCGTTCGAAGCGGTAGCGGGCGTCGGTGATGATGCCGAGACCGCGGCCAGACTTGGCGATATTCATCGGGTCCCAGAGGGCGGATTCGATCAGCACCTCCGTGGTGTTCTCATCACAGCCGGACTGCTCGCCGCCCATGATGCCGCCGATCGACTCGATGCCGTTCTCATCCGAGATGACGACATTATTCGGGCTGAGCTTGTATTCGCGCTGGTCGAGCGCCAGTACGGTTTCACCATCTTTTGCCCGGCGAACAGTCAGATTGCCCGTCACCTTGGCAGCGTCGAAGACGTGCATCGGCCGGCCCTGATCGAAGGTCATGTAGTTGGTGATATCGACCAGCGCGTTGATCGGGCGCAGACCGATCGCGAGGAGACGCTGCTGCATCCACTTCGGGCTCGGACCGTTCCTGACGCCTCGCACGAGGCGGAGCACAAAGCCGGGGCAGAGCTTTTTATCGTCGAGATCGAGCGTGACCTTGACGGTCGTTTCGCCTTCGACGGCGAAAGACGGGGCGGGCCGCGTCTTGAGCGTGCCGAGGCCGGAGGCGGCCAGATCGCGGGCAATGCCGTAGATCGAGGTGCAGTCCGGACGGTTTGGCGTCAGGTTGATCTCGATCATGGGATCGTCGAGATGGGCATATGCGGCGTAGCTGGTGCCGACAGGCGCGTCCTCAGGCAGATCGATGATGCCGTCGTGGCTGTCGGAAATCTGCAGCTCCTTTTCGGAGCACATCATGCCATGGCTTTCGACGCCGCGGATGTTGCCGACGGCCAGCGTCACGTCGATGCCTGGAACATAGGTGCCGGGTGCCGCGAAGGCACCGATCAGGCCGGCACGTGCGTTCGGTGCGCCGCAGACGACCTGGACGGGCTTGCCCGCGCCCGTATCGACTGACAGAACCTTGAGGCGATCGGCCTGCGGGTGCTTTTCGGCAGAGAGAACCTTGGCGATGACGAATGGCTTGAACGCCGCCTTGTCGTCGACGTCCTCCACCTCCAACCCGATCTGGGTCAGGCGGATGCAGATTTCATCGAGCGTGGCATCCGTTTCCAGATGATCCTTGAGCCAGGAGAGTGTGAATTTCATGATCTCAATCCTCCTTACGCGCTCAGGCCGCCGAACAGCGTCGGCATGTCGAGGGGGCGAAAGCCGTAGTGCGTCATCCAGCGGACGTCGGCGTTGAAGAAGTCGCGCAGGTCGGGCATGCCGTATTTCAGCATGGCGATGCGGTCGAGGCCCATGCCCCAGGCGAAGCCCTGATATTCGTCCGGATCGAGCCCGCCATAGCGCAGCACGTTCGGATGGACCATGCCGCAGCCGAGGATTTCCATCCAGTCGGTGCCTTCGCCGAACTTGACGATCGGGCCGGAGCGGTCGCACTGGATGTCGACTTCGAAGGACGGTTCGGTGAACGGGAAGAAGGACGGGCGGAAGCGCATCGTCACGCTGTCGACTTCGAAGAAGGTCTTGCAGAACTCTTCGAGCACCCAGCGGATGTTGGCGACGTTCGCCTTCTTGTCGATGACGAGGCCTTCGACCTGGTGGAACATCGGCGAATGGGTGGCGTCCGAATCCTGGCGGTATGTCTTGCCCGGGATGATGATGCGGATCGGCGGCTTCTGCGCCTCCATCGTGCGCACCTGCACCGGCGAGGTGTGGGTGCGCAGAACCTTGCGCTCGCCGTTCTCGTCGGGATTGAAGAAGAAGGTGTCGTGCATCTCGCGCGCGGGGTGACCCTCGGGGAAGTTCAGCGCCGTGAAATTGTAGTAGTCGGTCTCGACATCGGGACCTTCTGCGATCGAGAAGCCCATGTCGCCGAAGATCGCGGTGATCTCGTCGACGATCTGGCTGATCGGATGGATGCGGCCGCGCTCGGCTGGCGAAGAGCGCACCGGGAGACTGACGTCGACGGTCTCGGCCTTGAGGCGGGCGTCGATCGCGGCCTTCTTGAGATCGGCCTTGCGGGCGTTGATCGCGTCCGTCACCGAGGTCTTCAGCGCGTTGATCGCGGCTCCGCGCGTCTGCCGCTCTTCCGGCGACATGGCGCCGAGCGTCTTCAGTAGCTCGGACACCGAGCCCTTCTTGCCGAGCGCGCCAACGCGCACCGCTTCGATCGCGGGCTCATCGGCAGCGGCTGCCACATCAGACAGAAGTTGCTTTTCCAGAGTGTCGAGTTCGGTCATCTTTTCCTGCCTCACGGGGGCGTCAGTCTTGTCGATAATTCACGAAACATGCGTCAGATAGCTCGTCGCCACGATGAAACGTCGCAGATCACTACCCATGTGCACGCGGCCAATCAACCGGGCAGCCGATAAAAAGCCGCCCAGAAAGCCGGTAAGCTTGCGCAGTTCGGCAACGGCCTGCGGGGGTGCGACATCTGCCCATGCCTTGTAGGCCCGATCATGGGTTTTCCGGCCCAGTTGCGCGCGTGTCGCAACCTGCAGAAAGAGCAGCCAGATATCGCGCGCCTGGGCGACTTCCAGCGGCATGACCGTAGCGGGCTCTTCCTCGAAATCCATGAAGCCGATGCGGCCGTCCTTCAGGAACATGTCGCGCGGATAAGGGCGACCGTGGCACAGCCCTTTCGCATGCATCTGGCCGATCTCGGCCGCGCAATGGACCAGCATGTCGTCGTGCGCGGCGGCGTCGACGTCGACGATGTCATGCAGGTACCGGTCGACCGTGCGTCCGGCATCACTGAAGACCATGGCAGCGCCGGACGAATAGATCACACGCGCGGTCGGAACGTCGCGTTCGGAAAACTGGGCGATGCGGCGGATTTCGCGCTCCGCCATGCCTTCGTCGGCGAGGACGGGCGACGGTCGCAGGAACGGCGCACGCAGAGAATTGGCGATCATCCACTGCAACGTGACCCATCGCGAGGCGCGCTCGGTACCGTAGCGCTTGATCCAGACCGGGCCGCTCGACAGGGCGACGCGCTCTACCCGCCCGGCGCCGCTGATGAGCGCTGCGAGCAGGACGGGAACGTCCTCTTCGAGCAAGCCCCGATCGGCTGTCAGATTTTCGAAATCGGTCGCCACGTCTTTCCGACGTCCTTATCCAGTTGAAAACGAAAGAACCCGCGCAAGCCTTGCCAGCGCGGGTTCCAAATCGTCGAAACGAAAGTTCGAATAGCGCCGGCTTAGTTGACGGCTGCTTCGAACTCGTTCTTCGTACCGGCGTCCTTGAGGTACTCGAGCGCCTTCTTGGAGGCTGCGACGAGCGCGCCGAATGCTTCCGGCTCATGGATAGCCATATCGGAGAGAACCTTACGGTCAACTTCGATGCCAGCCTTGTTCAGGCCGTCGATGAAGCGGCCGTAGGTCAGGCCGAATTCGCGGACAGCAGCGTTGATACGCTGGATCCAGAGAGCGCGGAAGTTGCGCTTGTTGACCTTGCGGTCGCGGTACGCGTACTGCTTGGAGCGATCGACCGCTGCCTTTGCCGTACGGATGGTGTTCTTGCGGCGGCCGTAGAAGCCTTTAGCCTGCTTCAGAACCTTCTTGTGCTTGGCGTGAGACGTTACGCCTCTTTTTACACGTGCCATTTCATGATCTCCTTAATCTACAACGTTCGCGGAATAGTCTCAGAGACCGTTCGGCAGGTAGTTCTTCACGACCTTGCGGCCATCTGGTTCTGCGAGAACCATCGTGCCACGTGCATCGCGAATGAACTTGTTGCTACGCTTGATCATGCCATGGCGCTTGCCAGCAGCGGCGGCCTTGACCTTGCCGGTTGCGGTGATCTTGAACCGCTTCTTGGCAGAGGACTTCGTCTTCATCTTGGGCATTTTGCTACTCCGTTTCTGTACCCCCTGCGCGCTTCATCAAAGAAGCCTTCTCGCGATGTCCGGTTTTCCGGTCGTCGCAACAAGGTGCGGGAGCGTTTGTTGTTGATCTGCGGCTCCGGTGATGAACCGTTCCGCAAGCATTCGACACTGCCACGGCATGCCCTGCCGGTCAGTTCGGACGCGCGCTTATAACCGCAGCGTCATAAAAGTGCAACGGGGCGTGCCAAGGAATCTTACCTGCCGCGATCCGACGATCGCCGAAAATACAAAAGCCGCCCTTGCGGACGGCTTTGATACGAGTGGTGGCGACGCGCCTTACTTTGGCGCGAGCACCATCATCATCTGGCGGCCTTCCAGCTTCGGCTCGGCTTCGACCTTGGCAAACTCGAGCGTATCCGCCTTGACCTGCTGCAGAAGCTTCATGCCGAGTTCCTGGTGGGCCATTTCACGACCACGGAACTTCAGCGTCACCTTGACCTTGTCGCCTTCTTCGAAGAAACGGCCCATGGCCTTCATCTTCACTTCATAGTCATGAGTGTCGATGTTCGGGCGCATCTTGATTTCTTTGACTTCAACGATTTTCTGCTTCTTGCGCGCCTCGGCGGCCTTCTTCTGGTTTGCATATTTCAGCTTACCCAGGTCGAGGATCTTGCACACAGGCGGTTCAGCATTTGGGGAAATTTCCACCAGGTCGAGACCAGCTTCTTCAGCCATTCTCAGGGCCTGGTCGGTCGCCACGACGCCTAGATTCTGTCCTTCAGCGTCGATCAGCTGAATTTTGGGAATGCGAATTTCCCGATTCGAGCGCGGCCCTTCCTTAACGGGCGCGTCGGTTTTAAAAGGTCTGCGAATGGTCGTATTCTCCTCGCGTTGTTTCGGATCGCTGCAGCAAGGTACCCCCCACCAGGAAGGGCAAACCTAGTTTCGCCGTCGCTGCAACGAAGTCATTAGCACGCTTTAGCGGAAAAATCACCCGCTGTCAGCCTGTCAAGAATCTGTTTTATAGGTCAAAACAACCGGAGTTCCGCCATGTCTGACGCAAAGCTTGCTCATGATCACCGATTTCTGACCGTCGGAGACGGCGAAGCCGCCCGCGAGATTGCCTACATCGTCCGCCCCGGCGCCATGGCTGCGGGCGGGCCCGCGCTTGTCTGGCTGTCCGGATACCGATCGGACATGAGCGGTACCAAGGCAGTCGAGCTCGACCGGCTGGCGGCGGAAAGCGGACTCGCCTGCATTCGGCTCGACTACTCGGGCCACGGGCTCTCCGGCGGGAACGTTTCCGACGGCACGATTTCGCGCTGGCTCGAGGAAGCGCTTGCGGTCGTTCTGCATGTCGGCCCGGACCGCGCCATTCTCGTCGGGTCTTCGATGGGAGGATGGATTGCACTGCGTTTCGCGCAGGAACTTGCGGGGAAAGCGGGGGCACCAAAGCTCGACGGCATGGTGCTGATCGCTCCCGCGCCGGACTTCACATCCGAGCTCGTCGAACCGAACCTCACCCAGAATGAGCAGAAGTCGCTGGCGGAGCGCGGCTTTTTCGAGGAGCGTTCGGCCTACAGCGTGGAACCCAATATCTACACCCGGCGCCTGATCGAGGACGGCCGCGAGAACCGCGTGCTGACGGGCATCATCGAAACCGGCTGCCCGGTGCACATCCTGCAAGGAATGAAGGATCCGGATGTTCCCTACCAACACGCAATGAAGCTCGTGGAACACCTTCCCGCAGACGACGTCGTGCTGACTTTCGTTCGCGACGGCGACCACCGTCTGTCGCGACCGCAGGACATCGACCGCATGCTGCAGGCGGTAAAGGGCCTCATTCGCTGACGCAGCCCGAGGGCCGTCGATGCAAAATCCTAACGCATCTTAACCATGTCCACCGCTTCTCACCTCTCCATCAGAAGTATCGATTGACTCTCCGCGCGTCTCACCGTTAACTTTTTGTTAACAATACAAGGGCGATGCAAGGGACAGTGGGCGTGCGGATCAAGGGATTCCTGGTGGCCATGATGGCCATGTTTGCTATGTCGACAGCCGCAACGCCGGCTTCGACGAACACCCTCTCAATGGTGACCGGCGCCGCTACATCGCAGCCAATCGGCCACTATGAATTCTGCCAGTCCCATCGCGACGAGTGCGGGGCGAACCGCATCACGGCCGCCGCGGAAATGTCGAACGAAAAATGGGGCCTCATCCGCTCCGTCAACAGCATGGTCAACAACAGCATCACGCCAATGACGGACAAGGAAATCTACGGCAGGGACGAAGTCTGGGCCTATCCAACGACAGCCGGCGACTGCGAGGATTTTGCGCTTCTGAAACGCCGCATCCTCATTCAGCGTGGTTTTTCGCCGGCAAATCTCCTGATGACCGTCGTTCGCAAGCCGGACGGCGAGGGCCATGCGATTTTGACGCTGCGCACGACGAAGGGCGACTTTGTCCTCGACAACCTCGCCTCCAGCGTCAAGCCGTGGTTTGAAACGCCCTATTCGTTCATCAAGCGCCAATCGAGCTACAATGCCGGCCGCTGGGTCACCATCGAGAATGGCCGCGACGTCCTGGTCGGCGCACTGAAGTAGCAGCGTAAGTCTGGATGAACAAAGGCCGGCGTTCATGCCGGCCTTTTTCGTTGGTGCGTCAACTGTTGCCAATCAAGATGCCGGCGCCGAGAACGAGCCCGCCACCGACGACGACCTGAAATGCTGCACGCAGGAACGGCGTTTCCATGTAGCGGTTCTGTATAAAGGCGATCGCCCAGAGTTCGAAGACGGCGATGACCACGGCCAGCGTCGTTGCCGTCAGGAAGTCCGGGATCAAGTACGGCAAGGTGTGGCCGAGGCCGCCCAGCATCGTCATGATGCCGCAGGCCAAGCCACGCTTTATGGGCGAACCACGTCCGGAGATTTTGCCGTCGTCGTGAGCGGCTTCGGTGAAGCCCATCGAGATACCGGCGCCGACGGATGCCGACATGCCGACAAGAAAGGTCTGCCAGGTGTCCTGCGTGGCGAACGCCGCCGCGAAGATGGGGGCAAGTGTCGAGACCGAGCCATCCATGAGGCCTGCCAGACCGGGCTGCACATAAGTCAGCACGAACTGGCGCCGCACCGCCTGGTCCTCTTCCTGCCTTACAGCTTCAGGAGCATGCTTCTCGCCGAGCATGCGTGTGATATCCTCGTGGCCCTGCTCCGCGAGCGCCAGATCGCCGAGCAGCTGGCGCGTCTGCGCATCGGCAACGCGCCCGGCCGCCTCGACGTAGAACCGATAGGCTTGCTGCTCCATGGCTTCGGCTTCACCACGAATCTTTTCTAGCGACAGGTTTCGCCGCAGCCAATCCGGCTTGCGTTCGTAGAAGCCCTGGACATGCTCCCGGCGGATCAACGTGATGCGCTCGCCGAAGCGCTGGCGATAGATCGCGATCAACGACGTGCGGTGGGTGTTTTCGACTTCGGCCATTTCTTCGAAGACCTTGGCGGAGGCCGGGTAGGCTGCCTTCAGCATGTCGGCATAGGCCAGATAGATACGGGCGTCGTCCTCTTCGGATCCGATCGCAAGCGCCAGGATTTCTTGCTCCGACAGAGACTCAAATGAACGTTTTGGTGATCTGAAAAGACGGTTCGGCATGGCTTCCTCAGTTTTAGAATTATTCTAAAATAGAGCGAGCCGAAATTGCGGTCAAGGCCATCGCTGCCGCGGCGCCTCGAGAGCCGCCCGCTGCTATCGGACACCTGTGGGAACCCGACGAAGGCGCATATAGTACAAAAACGGATGCGCCACTCGATAGAATGTAGAGTTTTCTGCACGTAAAAGTATATTCATCTATTCTAACAATAGAATTCATCTCAAAACCGGAGAAGAAGCCGGTTGAATTTTGCAACTGCAGGGTTGAGATATTGCGAAACCTCGGCATAGTACAGAGCGCAATTTTATTGCTTCATAGGGGAACACTAAAGTGCCAGATCCGGTGGATATTATTGTCGGCCAGAACATCAGGACGCTTCGTGCGAAACGGCGGATCTCGCAGCTGGACCTGGGTGAAGCGCTCGGACTGACATTCCAGCAAATCCAGAAATATGAAAAAGGCACCAACCGGGTGTCCGCGAGCAAGCTCCACCAGATAGCCGTGTTCCTGGGTGTGGACATATCGGTACTGTTCGAAGGCGCCAACACGACGGCCAGACCGGGATTGAGCCCGGAGGCATACGAACTTGGGGTCAGCTACGACAAGCTCCGCTCAACAGCAGGCAAGGAAGCGGTCAAGACCATTCTCGACCTGATCAGCGGCGAAGTCTATGCCTGAGCCTTCCGGCCATACCTCGGGCTGATACACTGATTAGTGGAAATCACGGTCATGCAGCGCAACGAGCAAGTCATCCTGCGTGTGATGACCGGCATGGTAGAGGTCGATAGCGATGCTGGCGATCGCCAGACCCTGCTGGCTGCGAAGTTTGATATTGCGCTCTGCGCACCAAGTGTAGAGTGCGCCGGCGAGTACATCGACATCATCCGACTGCGAAGAGATGCTGGCGGCTACCGTCATGGAAGTTGCCCTTGGTTTGTTTTTCCCCTGCCGGCACAGTGAAGGTATTCGATGCCGCTGCAAAGCGGGATCCGATAGCTGCGTTAACACAACACAGACGACCGGCATAACCTGCTTCAGAATGAAACGAAGAGGTAACCCGCGCTACTCGGACGCCACCCTGAAGCCGTCCTGCGAGAACGTGCAGGCCTCTATTGCGTCCAGCATCTTCTGGAAACGTGGATGGTCGCGAATCGAATCGAGATCCGAATCGTGTTCGAACCAGAGTATCTGGTAGCACGAGGACTGCGGCAGCAGCGCTTCGAGGATATCGAGCGCCGTATCGCACTCGTTCAACAGCGCGTAGACGCACGCGACATTATATTGGGCGACGATATCGTCCGGATCGATCGCCTGGGCACGCTTTACCCACTCCTTGGCGCGCGCGTGATCGCCCATATGCGCCAACGCAAGTGCGCCCCGGTGCGCCGGACCGGCATTCTCGGGATGGTTCTCCAAGGCGTGCTCTGCCCGCTCGATGCCGATGTGCGCCCATTTCTGCCGCTCTTCCTGAAGGCCGAGCGAACGGGAGGCGCTCATCAGATGGATGGGCGACAGGTAATCATCGGGGCGTATCTGCGACGCCCGCGTGAAGAACGCGATGGCACTCTCGAATTTTCCCTGCATGAACAGGAAACGCCCGTAGTGGAAATTGGCCTCATAAAGATCAGGTTCCAGCGCAAGGGCCTTCTCGAACTCGACCAGGGCTTGCTGGTCGCGGCCGTCCTGATGTAGCGCCAGGCCACGCGAGGCGTGCGCCTCGGCCAGGTTCGGATCAAGCGCCAGCGCCTTGGCGGTGAGCTCCAGAATGCCTTCGAGCGTATAGTCGCCGGCGTGCCAATCCCGCAGAGCGGATTCGCAATCGGCGATGCCGGCATAGGCGCGGGCATAATCCGGGTCGAGCGCGACGGCGGTCGAGAACATCCGGCGTGCCATGAGCAAGTAGTGCCTGGTCCAGGTGTGCGAAAATTGCCGGCCCCTCAGGTAGTAGGTGTAGGCTTCGACGTTGCGGGTCGGCTCGGTCGAAATCGCCTGCTTCTCTTCCGGCAACAGCTTAATCTTGAGCTGGTCGACGATGGCATTGGTAATCTCGTCCTGAATGGCGAAAATGTCAGTCAGGTCGCGGTCAAAGCGGTCGGCCCATATATGCGTGCCATTTCTCGCGTCGATCAGCTGTCCGGTGATGCGCACGCGCTCGCCGGCCTTGCGCACGCTGCCCTGCAAAACGAAATTGACACCCAGCTCGGCCGCGGCCTGCTTCACTTGCACCGCCTTTCCCTTGTAGGTGAACGCCGTATTTCGCGCGACCACATAGAGGTTCGAGATCTTCGAGAGGTCGGTGATGATGTCTTCGGTGATACCGTCGGAGAAATACTCCTGCTCAGGATCCCCGCTCATGTTGGTAAACGGCAATACGGCGACCAGTTGCTTGTGCTTCTCCTTGGCAGCAGCAAGAGCCGCCTCGTTGACCTTCAGAGGCAAGGCGCGCTTGGCAGAGATCGCATAGACCCTGACGGGTTTTTCGATGTTCTTCAGCGCGTATTCGCCCCTGTCCTCGAACGACAGGCTCAGCCTGGTTCCGACGTGATCCCTGGCGGACGCGGAAATCGCTATTCCACCGGGGTCGGCAATCGCTTCCAGGCGCGCGGCAACGTTGACGCCATCGCCGAAGATGTCGCCGTCCTCGACGATCACGTCGCCGAGATGGATGCCTATGCGAAACTCGATGCGTTGATCGTCGGCGACGGTCTTGTTGCGCTCGGCCAGGGCCTGCTGCATCTCGCTGGCGCAGGCAACCGCGTTGACGATGCTGGAAAACTCCACCAGCATGCCGTCGCCCGTCAGCTTGACGATACGCCCACGGCAATGTGCAATCTTCGGATCGACAAGCTCGCTTCGGCAGAGCTTCACCGCATCCAGCGTCGCCTGTTCGTCAGTGGTCATCAACCGGCTGTAACCGACGATCTCTGCTGCGAGAATAGCTGCAAGACGGCGTTCCAAGTGGACCTCGGCGCTGACTGAACAATCACGGGTGAAAGCCTATTCTATTATAACCCATTACCGATAGATTTAGGCTCAATTAATAGAGAGCTTAAAAATACAAAAGTCGAGTCTCTTCGACAAGAAGATATCCGTTTGTTGCACCGACGAAATAGAAAGGCCCGGTTGAAACAACCGGGCCTTGAAAATGAACGTTGACAGTCGATATCAGTTCTCGAAGAATTCCTTCATCCGGGCAAAGAAGCCGGTCGACTGCGGGTTGTTCTCCTTCGATGACAGCTCTTCAAACTCCTGCAGCAGCTCGCGCTGGCGCTTGGTGAGTTTCTGCGGCGTCTCGATCTGTATCTGGATGTAGAGATCGCCCGTCTGCGACGAGCGCAGAACCGGCATCCCCTTGGCCTTGAGGCGGAACTGCTTGCCGGCCTGCGTGCCTTCCGGCACGGTCACGCGCGACTTGGTGCCGTCGAGGGTCGCCACGTCGAACGTGCCACCAAGCGCCGCGGTCGTCATCGAGATCGGGATGGCGCAGTAGAGGTCGGCCCCGTCACGCTGATAGAACTCATGCGGCTTGACGGACAGGAAGATGTAGAGATCGCCCGCCGGCCCGCCGCGTGTGCCGGCTTCGCCTTCGCCCTGCAGGCGGATACGCGTTCCGTCCTCGATGCCCGACGGAATATTGACGGAGAGCGAACGCTCTTCCGTAACACGGCCCTGACCGTGACACTTTGTGCAGGGATCGGGAATGATCTGGCCGCGGCCGTGGCAGGTCGGGCAGGTACGCTCGATCGAGAAGAAACCCTGCGCCGCGCGAACTCGACCGGACCCCTGGCAGGTGCCGCAGGTCTTCGGCTGCGTGCCCGGCTTCGCGCCGGACCCGGAACAGATGTCGCAGGTGATCGACGTCGGGACGCGGATCTGAGCGGTCTTGCCGGCGAAAGCTTCCTCCAGCGAAATTTCCATGTTGTAGCGAAGGTCGGCGCCGCGTTCGCGTCCGCCAGCCGAGCGTTGCCGCTGCCGGCCACCACCCATCATCTCGCCGAAGATGTCCTCGAAGATGTCGGAGAAGCCGCCTCCGGCGAAACCGCCGCCGCCGCCCACGCCGCCATGTTCGAATGCTGCGTGACCGTATCGGTCGTAGGCCGCCCGCTTCTGCGGGTCCTTCAGCGTTTCGTAGGCTTCGTTGATTTCCTTGAACTTGTGCTCGGCGCTGTGGTCGTCCGGATTCTTGTCCGGATGGTACTTCATGGCCAGCTTGCGGAAAGCGCTTTTCAGCTCTTTTTCGTCCGCCGTCTTGGCGACACCCAGCGTTTCATAAAAATCGGCTTTTGCCATTAAGGATCAGACCCCGGAAATGGATATCCGGCTGCCATGGTGAGCAGCCGGAATGTCAGTTTCAAGCTTGACCGTTTGGTCGCTTATGCGGACTTCTTGCGGTCGTCGTCCTTGACTTCTTCGTAGTCGGCATCAACGACATTGTCGTCGCCACCTTCCGCGGAGGCATCTGCCGAGCCGCCTTCGGCCTGCTGGGCTTCATAGATTGCCTGACCGAGCTTCATGGATACTTCCATGAGGGTCTGGGTCTTCGCCTTGATGTCTTCAGCATCCGGGTCGGTTGCTTCAGTAGCGGACTTCAGCGCTGCGATCGCATCGGAGATCGCGGTGCGATCGGCTTCGGAGACCTTGTCGCCGTAGTCCTTCAGCGACTTCTCACTGGAGTGGACAAGGCTTTCGGCCTGGTTCTTGGCTTCCACGCCTTCGCGACGCTTCTTGTCAGATTCGGCATTGGCTTCGGCGTCCTTGACCATCTTTTCGATGTCAGCGTCGGAGAGACCACCGGAAGCCTGGATGCGGATCTGCTGTTCCTTGCCGGTGCCCTTGTCCTTGGCAGACACCTGCACGATGCCGTTTGCATCAATATCGAAGGTGACTTCGATCTGCGGCATGCCGCGCGGTGCAGGCGGCAGACCGACGAGGTCGAACTGACCGAGCAGCTTGTTGTCTGCAGCCATTTCGCGCTCGCCCTGCGAAACGCGGATGGTGACTGCCTGCTGGTTGTCGTCTGCGGTCGAGAAGGTCTGCGACTTCTTCGTCGGGATCGTGGTGTTACGCTCGATCAGACGCGTAAAGACGCCGCCCAGCGTTTCGATGCCGAGAGACAGCGGCGTTACGTCGAGAAGCAGAACGTCCTTGACGTCGCCCTGCAGAACGCCGGCCTGAATGGCGGCGCCAAGCGCAACCACTTCATCTGGGTTGACGCCCTTGTGCGGCTCCTTGCCGAACAATTGCTTGACGACTTCCTGGACCTTCGGCATGCGGCTCATGCCGCCGACGAGAACGACTTCATCGATTTCAGCCGGCGTAACGCCAGCATCCTTCAGAGCCGCCTTGCAGGGTGCGATCGTGCGCTGGACCAGATCGTCGACCAGGCTCTCGAGCTTGGCGCGCGTCAACTTAAGCGTCAGGTGCTTCGGACCGGTCGCATCCGCCGTGATGAACGGCAGGTTGATTTCCGTCTGCTGGGCAGACGACAGTTCGATCTTCGCCTTTTCAGCAGCTTCCTTGAGGCGCTGCAGGGCAAGCTTGTCGCCCTTGAGGTCGATGCCGTTGTCCTTCTTGAACTCGCCAACGAGATATTCGACGAGACGCATGTCGAAATCTTCACCGCCAAGAAAAGTGTCGCCGTTGGTGGACTTCACTTCGAAGACGCCGTCACCGATTTCGAGGATCGAGATATCGAAGGTACCACCGCCAAGGTCGTAAACGGCGATCGTCTTGCCGTCCTTCTTGTCGAGACCGTAGGCAAGCGCTGCCGCCGTGGGCTCGTTAATGATGCGGAGAACTTCAAGACCGGCGATCCTGCCTGCATCCTTGGTTGCCTGGCGCTGTGCGTCGTTGAAATATGCGGGAACGGTGATGACGGCCTTTTCGACCTTTTCACCGAGATAGGATTCGGCGGTTTCCTTCATCTTCTGAAGGATCATCGCGGAAATCTGCGCGGGCGAGTAACCCTTGCCCTGAGCTTCGACCCAGGCATCGCCGTTGTCGCCCTTGACGATATTGAAGGGGACAAGGCCCTTGTCCTTTTCGACGGTCGGATCTTCGTAGCGGCGGCCGATCAGGCGCTTGACAGCGAAGAGCGTGTTCGTCGGGTTGGTGACTGCCTGGCGCTTTGCCGGCTGGCCGACGAGGCGTTCGCCATCATCGGAAAATGCCACCATCGAAGGCGTCGTGCGTGCACCTTCGGCGTTCTCAATGACCTTCGCGTCCTTGCCGTCCATGACCGCGACGCAGGAATTCGTCGTTCCAAGGTCGATACCAATTACTTTTGCCATGTCATTCTCTCCTTGAAGCAAGCTGTCGGAACCCCGAGAAGGCATTTCACTGACAGCCCCTTACGGGATTGGTCTTTAAGATTAACGCAATCGTGATTGCGGTGATGCGGCGTATATAAGGAGCGGTTTTCGCGACTGCAAGGCGGGAAATAGGCTGAAAACCGGCAAAACGAGCCTTCGACAATTAATTTTCACAGCTGCGGGATCGGCGCATTTTTTCTTTCGCGGTTGCACCGCTACTGGCCCATGATCAGGTCGAGAAGCGTCGTGCGGCGAGGACGACCCGAAGGAGCCTGTTCAGCGCTGCCGACATCGCCTGGAGGAACCGCGTCGCCATAGCCATAGCGACCGTCCTGCGCGACATCGGCGGGCGGAACCGGACCGCCGCCGACCGGGGCAAGCGGCTGCCGCCCGGGACGAGACGGCGCCTGCGGATACTGGCTTTCGGACCCGCCGAAAACGCCGGAAATGATATTGCCGATGGTGGTCGGTTCCTGGGCAGGCTCCTGCATCCCGGGTTCGGCCGAAGCCATCGGCTGGCCGCTTCCGTTCAACGTGCCCGGATCGCTCATGAACTGGCCGCTGCCGAAGAGCGGGGCCGGCGACAGCCCCTTGTGGGCAGCAATCATGAATTCCTGCCAAGCCCTGGCCGGCAGGCCGCCGCCCGTCACCTTCTTCATCGGCTTGCCGTCGTCATTGCCGAACCAGACGCCGGTGGTCAGATTGCTGGTGAAGCCGACGAACAGCGCGTCGCGCGAGTTCTGGGTGGTGCCGGTCTTGCCAGCCGCCTGCCAGCCCGGCAGCTTGGCGCTCCTGCCTGTGCCCTGGTCGATGACGCCCATCATCATCGCGTTCATGTTGGCGGCGATCGTCTCGGAAAGGACGCGCGGCGGGCTGTCGTAGGTGTTCTCGTAAAGCACCTTGCTGCCATCGGCAGTCGTGACGCGACGAATAACGTGCGGCGTCGCCTTGTAGCCGCCGTTCATGAAGGCAGCATAGGCGCCGGTCAGTTCCATGAGGGATACTTCCGACGTTCCAAGCGCGATAGAGGCATTGGGCTGCAATTCCGACTCTATGCCGAGACGATGCGCCAGCTTAATCACCTGGTCGGGGCCGTCGTACATCACCAGCTGGGCGGCGACGGTGTTCAGCGATTTCGCCAGCGCCGTGGCAAGAGTCACCTCGCCGTTGTACTTCTTTTCATAGTTTTCCGGCGTCCAGTCACCGATCCGGATCGGAGCGTCGTTGAAGACGGAAAATGGCGTCAGGCCCTTTTCCAGAGCAGCAGCATAAACGAAGGGCTTGAACGACGAGCCCGGCTGACGCTTGGCCTTGACTGCCCGGTTGAACTGGCTGTCGGCATAGTCTCGGCCGCCGACGAGGGCGCGAATGGCGCCTGTGCCGTCGAGCGAAACGAGTGCTGCCTGCGAGGCGTCGAGCTTCGCACCGTCCTTGTTCAGTAGATCGGCCAGGGATTGCTCCGCGCGCCTTTCCAACCCCTTGTCGATCGTCGTGTCGACGACGACGTCCTCCTTGACGTCACCGATCAGCCCGGGCAGCTCGTCCATCACCATATCGGCGACATAGTGGCCGGCGCCAGACCAATAGCGCTTTGCCTTGGCCGGCGTCTGCGACATCGCCGTCTTGACCTCGTCGCCCGATATGTAGCCCTGGTCGAGCATGGCCTGGAGCACCACTTGCGCGCGGGCGTTGGCCGCTTCCGGATCGCGCGCGGGCGAAAGGCGCGACGGCGCCTTGACGAGACCGGCAAGCAGCGCTGCCTCGCCCAGGTTCACGTCACGTGCCGACTTGTTGAAATAACGACGCGACGCCGCCTCGACGCCATAGGCGTTAGAACCGAAAAAGACGCGGTTGAGATACATCGCAAGGATCTGATCCTTGGTGTATTTCTGCTCGAGCCACAGCGCCAGCAGCACCTCCTGCACTTTGCGCTCCAGAGTGCGCTCCGGCGACAGGAAAAGGTTCTTGGCAAGCTGCTGGGTCAGCGTCGAGCCCCCCTGAACCATGTGGCCGGTGGTGACATTTGTCACAAAAGCGCGGGCCAGTCCGAGGGGGTCGACACCGAAATGCGAATAGAAGCGCCGGTCTTCGATCGCGACGATCGCTTCCGGAATGTAGGGGGACATATCCTCCAGCGCGAGCGCCTCACCGCCTGTCGTGCCGCGATTGGCGATCACGCTGCCATCGACGGCGGTGATCTTCACGTTCGGGGGGCGATCGGGGATGGCCCAGGTGCTGGCGCTTGGCATGCGCGAGCCGTAATAGACGACGAGGCCGGTCACGCCGATGCCGGCCCAGATGCCGAGCACGATGCACCAGTAGACGATCCTGCGGATAAAGCCGAAGAAGCCGCCACCTTCGCGCTCAGGCGACGGCCGGCGCTTGCGCCGCTCTGGCTGGCGGGAACGAGGCGATTTCGATGCCGGCCGTTTTACGGCCCGCCCGCCGGCCACTCGGTCGTCGGCGTCAAGCGCGAAATCGTCGTCGTCATCGCGGCTGTCGCGGCCACTGAAGGACGGTTCGATTCTATTGCGTGATCTGCCTCTGACTGCCATCGCGGACCGGTCGAACTCCATTTTTGCCATGCAAACCGGATATTTGCGGCGTCCGTCCTCGCCGGACGGTTCACTACCCGGTTGAACTTTAAATGAGGCGATTTAAGGGGTGGTTAAGAACTCGTTAGGCGCGCACCACGGCTGTTAGATTCAGGCCCCCTCTAGATGGCCAACGGCGCATATTTCCGCCGCAATAATGCCCAGTTTGGTTCAGCCTCCATTCACCTGCCGAGCCCTCTAATCGCGAAGCAAGGGACTTGCAGAACAGAGGTGCAGAGATGCGCATGACAACGATCGCCTTGGCGATTGCAATGACTGGATTTGGCGTTTCCATCGCAGAGGCAATGCCGGTCGCGCCAATCGAAAGCGGCGCTACCAAGAAAGCCGTGCTCGTCGATTATGCCTGCGGGCGCGGTTATCACCTGACACCGTGGGGCAATTGCCGCCCGAATTGGAGGCAGCCACCGCCGCCGCGCTATGGCTGGCGTTACGAGCGCTCCTACGGATGGGGTAGCCGCCCGCCGCCACGCCGCGGCTGGGACGACGACCGATCATGGGGTCGCCGCCCTCCCCCATGGATGCGAGACGGCTATAACCGTTATTGACCGCCGCCATTGAACACAGGCGTCCACAAACACCAACGAGGCCCGGCAGTCCGGGCCTTTTCGTTGACCGCATCGAGCCGCGCTATTTTAGCATGGCTGCCATTCGTTGCGGCCGTCACAAATCTGACATATAGCCAGCCGACTTGCGCCTAAGATTAGCGCAACACGCGCAATATGTAGGCACCCATGACCATTGATTCTGCAAACACCGACGAATTCAGGCCACGCGAAATCTGGAGCGTTCAAGAGTTTGCGCGCCGATATCGCCTGACCAAGATGGAAGAGAGCCGCCTCAAGATGCTGTACGGCCCGGTCGCGGAGATGCGTGACCTGATGGCCGGACGAGAAAAATCTGTTTCTGCCTGGTGAGCGGGAACCATCAGCGCGCGAATGAATTGTAGGTGGAGCGAAGCATCGAAGTTTCGTCATTGATTGGCCGTCTCCCCTCAAACGAGCCGATCGAAATTAGGCCCGGCGTCTCCCCAGAGCGCCGGGCTTTTCTGTGTCGCGAGAAAGAAGAGGCGCGAAATAAGAAGGGGCGATCTTGCGACCGCCCCGGTTGTCCTATTGCCTGTTTTGATCGCATGAGGGATCCCCGGGCTGGCACGCGGGCGGCCTGCGATGGTCGTCGCGACGACCTTGATTGGCGCCGTCATCCTGCCGCGGCGGCCGCTGGGCGTTTTCACGATCCTGATCGCGCAGGTTCTGATCCCGATTGAACTGAGGCGGACGATTGTCGGGCCGACGATCCGGGCCGCGGTCGAAGGTTGGACGACGATCCGGCTGGCCGTCGAAATCCGGACGCCAGTCAGGATTTCGGTTGTTATCCGGCCGGAGATCCGGGCCCCGCCCGAAGTCCGGCTGAGGACCGGGACCGCGGTTGAAGCCAGGGCGCGGACGCCCGGGGCGATCGAAATCCGCACCTCGATCAGGCCGCACGACGGCCGGGCGGTCAGCGACGGGATTGCGGCGCCAGTGATCGCGCTCGCGGTAGAAATCGCGGTTGCGATAGTAGCGGTCCCAATAGTTGCCGATGCTGAAGACAACGGTCGGAATCCCCAGCGGACGATAGTATTCCGGCCCGACATAGACGCGACGTTCCTGGTAAAGAGCCTGCACGTAGCGTCCGGCTACCCAGCCGCGTCCGCTGTAGAACTCGACGTCGCACCATGGCACATCCGCAAGGCAGCCGTGGATCTCAACCGATTCGCCCGCGGGAATGACGGTGACGGCCGGATATTGGGTGCTCGGCCCGGCCCGCATGTTGACGTTGGCTGTCGCAAAGCCGTCCGCCGATTCGGCAATGGCCGGAGCCAGCAAAAGTGCGGCTGCGGCGGCGATTTTCATCAATCTGGTATTCACTCTTTCACTCCCTGCCGATGCGGCATAGGCGCCGCATCGAAACGTCCGGGCCGCCCGCTAGGACAAAGATGAGCGCCTGCCGTCAATCGTTTCGACGGCCACCATTCGCCTTTGTCTTTCAATGACTTATAGGGATGATTCGATGAACCCAGCTTGAATGGAGAAATTTTCCGCCGGGCCTTGAACGCGGACCCCGGCGTACCGACATACTGTCCATAGATTGCAGCTGACGAAATGCTGTGCGCGCTTGGCGTTTGCCGATTTCGACAACTAGATCCGGACTGGGCGTTAACGATTCGTTAACCTTTCGGGGTCAGTCTAGCTGCAGTATTCGCTTCCTCCTTGACCACGGATGTACTGGCATCGATGCGAAGCGAATGACGAAAGGCCGGATTTACCCCGGCCTTTTTGTTTTCATGGCGCACCGGTGAAGACCGGCGCGCCTTTTTTGTCTCAAGCGGCCAGTGCGTCCAGGACGCGGATCCAGGAGCGGATACCCTTGTGGTAGGACGCGAGCTCGTACTTTTCATTGGGCGAATGGATGCGGTCGTCGCTGAGGCCGAAGCCGACGAGCAGTGATTCCATGCCAAGCATCTTCTGGAAATCGCCGACGATCGGGATGGAGCCACCCATGCCGATCACGACCGCGGGCTTCGGCCATTCGTCGGAAAGCGCGGTCTTGGCTTTTGTCAGCACCGGCGAATCGTAGGAGAGATGGATGGCCGGCGAGCCGCCGTGCGGATGAAACTCGACGGAGCAATCGGCCGGAATCTTCGACCTGATATAGGTGCGGAAGCTCTCGCGAACCGCATCGGGGTCCTGCGTCCCCACCAATCGGAAGGAGACCTTTGCCGACGCCTTGGCCGCGATCACCGTCTTGAATCCTTCGCCGGTATAGCCGCCCCAGATGCCGTTGACCTCAGCCGTCGGGCGCGCCCAGGTCAGCTCCAGCACGGATCGTCCCTTCTCGCCCGAGGGGATCGAGAGGCCGACCTCGCCCAGAAAGGTCTCGGCAGTCTTGCCGAGCGCTTCCCATGACGCCTTGACGTTCGAAGGGGTTTCTTCGACCCCTTCGTAGAAACCTTGCAGGGTGATGCGGCCGGTTTCGTCATGCAGGCCGGCGAGCGCCGCCGTCAGGATATGGATCGGATTTGCGGCAGCGCCGCCGAACAGGCCGGAATGCAGGTCGCGATCGGCAGCCGTGATGACCACCTCTTCACCCACCAGTCCGCGAAGAGCGGCGGCAATCGCAGGCGTATCGCGATCCCACATGCCGGTATCGCAAACCAGCGCGTAGTCCGCCTTCAGTTCTTCCGCATTGGCCTCCAGGAACGGCTTCAGCGACGGCGAACCGGATTCCTCCTCGCCTTCGAAGAGGATGGTGATTCGGCAGGGGAGCGCACCTTTCACATCCTTGTAGGCGCGGCAGGCCTCCAGGAAGGTCATCAGCTGGCCCTTGTCGTCGGCCGTCCCGCGGCCGGTGAGCACCTTGCGGCCGTTGCCGACATCCTTGATCGACGGCTCGAACGGGTCGTTTTCCCACAGCTCGATCGGATCAACCGGCTGAACGTCGTAATGTCCGTAAAAAAGTGCATGCGGCGCGTCTGCTGCAGACCCTGCATGATGCGCGACCACCATGGGATGGCCGGGCGTATCACGCACCGACGCGTCGAAACCCAACGTCTCGAGATGGGCGACCAGCCATTCCGCCGCCTTGCGGCACTCGGCCTTATAGGCGGGATCGGTCGAAATCGACTTGATCCGGAGAAGCTCGAACAGTTTGTCGAGGCTCGATGTCAAATTCTGGTCCGCTCGCGCAAGCACCGGCGCTATTTCCGTCATTTCCGACTCCTTTCGAAATTCGGCCGGACGATAGACCAAAGGCTCATCGCTTTCGAGGTCAAAAACGAGACTGAGGCGCGATCGGCGAAAGGCTTGCGGGAGGGAGCCGAAGTGCCGCGACAGCTTGTCGGCGGCGCGGGATGGGAAAAGCTCCTGGGCCATTTGCATCTACGGCGATGCAGACAACACTAAAGCTTCTTGGCATTCTCCAGAAGGCGGCGAATGTACTCGAGCGTCAACTCGCGCTCGAAGGTCTTGAAGCCCTCGAAAAGTGCCAGGTCGGCCTCGCGCGCCGCTTCGATCGCATCGTCTTGCATGCCCTTCGCTTTGCCGGTGAGAAAAACCAGCTGGGCGCGCTTGTCGGACGGGTGGGGACGACGATCGATGAGACCGTCACGTTCCATGCGCGCAAGCGTATTGGCCATCGTTGCCTGTTCGATGTCGACGCGCGCCAGCAACTGCTTCTGCGTCAGCCCGTCCTCGGCCCAGAGTTCGAGGAGAATCGGAAATTGTCCGGGTGAGAAACCAAGCCTCGCCGCGCGCTGCTGCAGTGAGCGAGCAAAGCCCTTGGCCAGTTGGCTGGCAAGATAGGCTCCCGAGTCCATTCGATCAGATCCCATTTTTCCGAGTTAGGCGCAAAACGCGGCCGCGAGCAACGCAACAAATCGCATGCGATGCATCAAAAAATGTTCATCGTCATTCATACAGCTAGAGATAGAGCAGAAAAGCAAAGCCGCCATAGCCTGGAGGTTGGCTATGGCGGCTTGAAAATGGGGACAAAGGCCCGGAGAGGGGATTAGGCCTTTGTCCAAGTCTAACGCGGCGGGGGACGAGCCGGCTATCAGACCCTCGACGCGATCAAAGATCAGCGTCGGTGGTTATCATTTGTGATCCCGAATGTGGCTTTTCAAGGGAGATTTAGTATTTGACTATTACATTTTAGTAACAGTTTGGTGAGGCGTAATCTTTTCACCTGGAACTTTATATTGGACCTTGCAATGGCGCCGCGCTATCCATGCGCCATGAAAAAAGGCGATCATCTTTTCCTTGTCGACGGCTCCGGTTTCATCTTTCGAGCCTTCCACGCACTTCCACCTCTGACGCGCAAATCCGACGGGTTGCCCGTCGGCGCCGTATCCGGCTTCTGCAACATGCTGTGGAAGCTGCTGACCGATGCCCGCGATACGTCGGTAGGGGTGACGCCGACGCATCTCGCTGTCATCTTCGACTACTCCTCGAAGACCTTCCGCAAGGATCTGTACGACGCCTACAAGGCCAATAGATCAGCGCCGCCGGAAGAGCTCATTCCGCAGTTCGGGTTGATCCGCCGGGCGACGCGCGCCTTCAATCTGCCGTGCATCGAGACCGAAGGCTTCGAGGCAGACGACATCATCGCCACCTATGCCCGCCAGGCCGAAGCACTCGGCGCTGATGTGACGATCGTGTCCTCCGACAAGGACCTGATGCAGCTGGTGAGTCCAAACGTCCACATGTACGACAGCATGAAGGACAAGCAGATCGGCATTCCCGACGTCATCGAAAAATGGGGCGTACCGCCGGAAAAGATGATCGACCTGCAGGCAATGACCGGCGACTCGGTGGACAACGTGCCGGGCATCCCCGGCATCGGTCCCAAGACCGCGGCACAGCTGCTTGCCGAATACGGCGACCTCGATACGCTGCTTGAACGCGCGACCGAGATCAAGCAGGAGAAACGCCGCCAGACGATTATCGAGAATGCCGACAAGGCGCGCCTTTCACGCGAACTCGTGCGCCTGCGCACCGACGTGCCGATCGAGCTCGCCGTCGAGAATCTCGTCCTCGAGCCGCAGAACGGCCCGAAGCTGATTGGCTTCCTGAAGGCGATGCAATTCACCTCTCTGACGCGTCGTGTTGCCGAAGCCTGCGAATGCGACGCGGGTGCCATCGACGCGGTCGATGTTCCGGTCGAATGGGGCGCAAACGCCCGCGGTCCCGATCTCGATGCGGCAGAGCCCGAGCCCGTGGCCGGCGGCATTCCCGATATCGAAGGAGCGTCCGTGCCGGTGCCTGCAAAGGCGAACGGCAAGAGCAACGGTGCCGAAGGAACCTTCCTGCCCGGCAACCTTGCCAAGGCGCGCGCCGAGGCGTTCGCCACCCTGCCCTTCGACCACTCGCGCTATGTGACCGTTCGCGATGTCGCAACCCTCGATGCATGGATCGCGGCCGCCCGCGACACCGGGATCGTCGCATTCGACACGGAGACCACCTCGCTCGACGCTATGCAGGCGGAACTTGTCGGCGTCTCGTTTGCCATTGCCGACAACGGCCAGAACCCGACCGGCACGAACATCCGCGCGGCCTACGTTCCGCTAGCCCACAAGACCGGCGTCGGCGACCTGCTGGGCGGCGGCATGGCCGAAAACCAGATCCCGATGCGCGACGCCCTGCCGCGACTGAAGGCGCTGCTGGAGGACGAGGCCGTCCTGAAGATCGCGCAGAATCTGAAATACGACTACCTTCTGATGAAGCGCTTCGGCGTCGAAACGAAGAACTTCGACGACACCATGCTGATCTCCTACGTACTCGACGCCGGCACGGGCACACACGGGATGGATCCGCTGTCGGAGAAATTCCTCGGCCACAAGCCGATCGCGTACAAGGATGTCGCCGGCAGCGGCAAGTCCAACATCACCTTCGATCTGGTCGATATCGACCGCGCGACGCATTATGCGGCCGAGGACGCGGAGATTACCCTGCGCCTTTGGATGGTGCTGAAGCCGCGGCTGGCCGCCGAGAAGCTGACCACGATCTACGAACGGCTGGAACGGCCGCTGTTGCCCGTTCTGGCGCACATGGAGGCGCGCGGCATCACGGTCGACCGCCAGATCCTCTCACGGCTTTCCGGAGAATTGGCGCAGGGTGCGGCAGCGCTGGAAGACGAGATCTACAAGCTGGCCGGCGAGCGCTTCACGATCGGCTCGCCGAAGCAGCTGGGCGACATCCTTTTCGGCAAGATGGGACTGACCGGCGGCAGCAAGACGAAGACCGGCCAGTGGTCCACCTCGGCAAGCGTGCTGGAAGACCTTGCCGCAGCCGGCTACGAGCTGCCGCGCAAGATCGTCGACTGGCGCCAGCTGACGAAGCTGAAATCGACCTATACCGACGCGCTGCCGGGCTACGTTCACCCGCAGACGAAGCGGGTGCACACCTCCTACTCGCTGGCATCGACCACGACCGGGCGTCTCTCGTCGTCCGAGCCGAACCTGCAGAACATCCCGGTGCGCACGGCAGAGGGCCGCAAGATCCGTACGGCTTTCATCTCCACGCCCGGCCACAAGCTGATCTCGGCCGACTATAGCCAGATCGAGCTGCGCGTGCTTGCCCATGTCGCGGAGATCCCGCAGCTGACGCAGGCATTCGCCGAGGGCATCGATATCCATGCGATGACGGCGTCCGAAATGTTCGGCGTTCCCGTCGAGGGCATGCCGTCGGATGTGCGCCGCCGCGCCAAGGCGATCAATTTCGGCATCATCTACGGCATTTCCGCCTTTGGCCTCGCCAACCAGCTGTCGATCGAGCGCTCAGAGGCGGGCGACTACATCAAGAGGTATTTCGAGCGCTTCCCCGGCATTCGCGACTACATGGACAGCCGCAAGCAGATGGCGCGCGACAAGGGGTATGTCGAGACCATCTTCGGACGGCGAATCAACTACCCGGAGATCCGCTCCTCCAACCCGTCGGTGCGCGCCTTCAACGAACGCGCCGCCATCAACGCACCGATCCAGGGCTCGGCGGCCGACGTCATCCGTCGGGCGATGATCAAGATGGAGCCAGCGCTTGCAGAAGCCGGTCTCGGCGACCGCGTTCGCATGCTGTTGCAGGTGCACGACGAATTGATCTTCGAGGTCGAGGACGGCGACGTCGATCAGGCTATGCCGATCATCGTTTCCGTCATGGAAAACGCCACGATGCCGTCGCTGGAAATGCGTGTGCCGCTGAAGGTGGACGCCCGTTCGGCGATGAACTGGGACGAAGCGCACTGAGCCCTTCGTCTAAAATTCACTAAAATTTTCCATATCATTCAAGCCATTGAACAGGCTAGCGTTTTGGCTTTCTCCTCATGCCGCGACGGCACGCATGGAAGGAACTTATTAACCTTCATTTCCTAAGCCGGAAGCGGGTATTAGTTGCTAATCATGAGTGAGTAGCTGTCGTATGCGCTTTCCTAGAACCAATCTGACGGATGCCGGGGATCTTTCCACCGAGGTCGACGGTGAACAGCTGCAGGACCATGCAGGCGAAAAGCCAATCCCACCGATCTGGCAGAACAATTTTTCGCTGGCGCCCAACGTTCGCTTCACGCGGACGCCAGAGAGCCAGATCAACCCACGCAAGGTGCAGAACGAACCGACTCAGCAGCGGGTGATGCAGCCCGAGCAGGTGGTGGAGTCGCAGGCGGTCAATGTGGCACCGCAGCAAGTGGCGACGTCACCGCAAGCCAATGCGTCACGGCAGGCATTGATGCAGCCGCGGACGCCCGTCGTCGTTAACGTACCATTCGACGTCTACCAGCCCGAGCCTGTTGCAGTGCAGCCGGCGGCCGTTGCCATTGCAGCGCCTGAAGAGGCCGCGGAAACACATTTCCGCGCCTCGTCGCAGCTGGCATCGATCTCGGATTTCGCCTTCTGGGAAGTGATGTCCTTCGAGGAAACAGAGGAAGCCGGGCCGATCCAGCGGCCGCAGGCCGTCCTGCCCAACGCCGAAGTGAGCCCGGAGTCGATCGTCAGCCGCTTCCGCATCATGGAATGGCGCCCGGGCAAGCAGCCGGTTGTCGCCCCACCTGTTGTGGCCTCTCTGCCCGTCACCGTTGCCGTAGCGGCAGCACCTGCAGCCATCGGGGTTTCTTCCGTCCGCAAACCGGGCCGGCAGACACTGTCCGCGGTGCAAGCACCCCGACCCGTTGCCGCAGAGCCGAAGGCCCAGCCGATCGCGCCGATGCCCGTTCGCGCCCAGCCTCCTATTGCCCCACTGGCGCCGTCCCCACGGATGACCACGCAGAGGATAGTGCCTTCCAAGGTCGATGCATCGGGCTACGAATTCCCTTCCAACTCTCTGCTGCAGGAGCCCCCGGAACGGATCGGCGAGATCATGTCGCAGGAGGCGCTGGAACAGAATGCCGGGCTTCTGGAAAGCGTGCTCGAGGATTTCGGCATCAAGGGCGAGATTATCCATGTCCGACCCGGCCCTGTCGTCACCCTCTATGAATTCGAACCTGCACCTGGCGTGAAGTCCTCGCGGGTCATCGGCCTTGCCGACGACATCGCTCGCTCGATGTCAGCGCTTTCGGCCCGCGTCGCGGTCGTTCCCGGCCGCAATGTCATCGGCATCGAATTGCCGAACGTCTTGCGCGAGACCGTCTATTTTCGCGAGATGATCGAGAGCCAGGATTTCGAGAAGAGCGGCTTCAAGCTGGCGCTCGGCCTCGGCAAGACGATCGGCGGCGAACCTGTCATCGCCGAACTCGCGAAGATGCCGCATCTGCTGGTCGCCGGCACTACCGGATCCGGCAAGTCGGTCGCCATCAACACAATGATCCTGTCTCTGCTCTACCGTATGTCGCCGGAACAGTGCCGCCTGATCATGGTCGATCCGAAAATGCTGGAACTCTCGGTCTACGACGGCATTCCGCACCTCTTGACCCCTGTCGTCACCGACCCGAAAAAGGCCGTGATGGCGCTGAAGTGGGCGGTGCGCGAGATGGAAGAGCGATATCGCAAGATGTCGCGCCTCGGCGTGCGCAACATCGACGGCTATAACGGCCGCGTGGCGCAGGCCCGCGAAAAGAGCGAGACCATCCACATCATGGTGCAGACCGGCTTCGACAGAAGCACCGGCGCACCGGTCGAAGAACAGCAAGAGCTCGATCTGACGCCGATGCCTTACATCGTCGTCATCGTCGATGAGATGGCCGACCTGATGATGGTCGCCGGCAAGGAGATCGAAGGCGCGATCCAGCGGCTGGCGCAGATGGCGCGCGCCGCCGGCATCCACCTGATCATGGCGACGCAGCGCCCTTCGGTCGATGTCATCACCGGCACGATCAAGGCAAACTTCCCCACCCGCATCTCCTTCCAGGTTACCTCAAAGATCGACAGCCGCACCATCCTTGGCGAGCAGGGCGCAGAGCAGCTGCTCGGCCAGGGCGACATGCTGCACATGCAGGGCGGCGGGCGTATCTCCCGCGTCCACGGCCCGTTCGTTTCGGACGCGGAAGTCGAGAAGGTGGTCGCGCATCTGAAGACGCAGGGGCGCCCGGAATATCTCGATACGGTCACGGCTGACGAAGAGGACGACACCGAGGAGGAGGACAGCGCAGTCTTCGACAAGGGCGACATGGCATCGGAAGACGGCAACGAGCTTTACGACAAGGCGGTCAAGGTGGTCCTGCGCGACAAAAAGTGCTCGACCTCCTACATCCAACGCCGGCTCGGCATCGGCTACAACCGCGCTGCCTCACTTGTCGAGCGGATGGAGAAGGAAGGCCTCGTCGGCCCGGCCAACCATGTCGGCAAGCGCGAGATCGTGTCCGGACGAAGCGACGGCGATTGACCTGGACGGCCCCGCCATCCGTGCGACGATATTCGTGGCAAGGCCTCGCCTTCAAGCAACGTCCGTCAGCTGGGCATTGCGCCCAACACGACCACCTGTCACTTCTCCTCCCGGGGAGAAGTGACAAATGACACATTGATTGCGCTCAGCGGCGCATTGAAGCGCGCCCCCGCATACGACCCCTGTCAAGGACTTTTCAAGGTCTGTCGTGTACGGCTCCCACCAGTGGCCCGTTTGTCTTGCCAGCCCAAGGCTCACAAGGCAAATCGACCAGCATTACCGTGCGTTCTGGCAGGCTCTTAGCGCCTTGAAGGCGGCATCAGTGCCAGTCAGCTTTACGACGACAGGAGTGCCTCCCTGGGGCGTGATTGTCACTGCCTTCTTTTTGGCGAGGCCGTAGATAAAGTCAGCGTTGTTGACCCACACGAACGCTCCCCGATAGCCGTCCATCACCTGGCCCTTGGCTTCACCTTTGAACTGCTCGCCGTCGACATCAAACAGAACCGGAAGTTTCTCGCCCGCGGCGACGTTGGCGTCAGCCTTTGTATAGAGCGCCATGTAGCCGCGCAGCTTGCCCGTTGCATCGATGCCCATCTGAATCTGTGTGCCATCTGCATTTGCTTTGGTGATCAGACATCCGGGACCCATGTCATCCTTGATCAGAATATCCCAGCCAGCCTCGGAACCATATTTCGCCTGGGCCATAGCTTCAGGCGCAACAAGCGCGGAACAAAGTAGTGCCACTCCGACTATAATCTCACTTCTCATAGCTATCTCCTTCCGATTTTCAGGGAAATACATGCTAAGCGCGGACGATATCTCAAGATGCACGGCCTTCTATCAGCAAACTGCTTCAACATGCGCCCGCTGGCAAGAGAGAAAACACGCAACTACGGCTTTATAGTGAAAGAAATGCAAGTCCCTCCTGGGAGGCTCTATCGAGCCACCACTCCCTTCTGCGTGGAGTTGACCGCTGCCTCACGAGACCGTCGGCCCCGACAACACCAAGGCGCCCGCGCCGGAGAAATCTCCGCGACGGTATGCACCGGCTGTGGCAGGGCGGTGATGTTGGTGGATTTGGAATGTCAGGTTGTACCGCCTGCCCGATCGCATCAAGAGCTTCCGGAGCTTCCCGGCTGACAGGAGCGTCTCTCGGCCTTTCCCTTCCGGCGTCGACCGGACGGCCTTCGATCCACCTTCGCGCAACCATCAGCGGACGCCGGACTTTCGTCCCGTTTTGTCAGTCGGTTCGCCATCCCCGTTCCCTGTCCAATGACGCCAGCAGAGACGCAAGGTCGGCTGCGGGGATGAATGGGGAAGGATCATTTAAACAACACGTTGAAAATATTGCTAAAATTTCTTCGCGCGCAATAAGATTGCGCACGAAACAGGATAGGCCGCCGGCGACAGGAAGCCCACTTACCTTAGCCGACTTCGGCCAGGAAACCCGTCAGCACCTCGAGCATGCGGCGCTCGCCCTCTTCCAAAGAATCGCTGTTGTCGAGGTCGACGACGTCGTAGTCGCCGCGGACGGTGAGCGGGCCGCGGGCGAGGCGTGCCATGATGTCCTCGTGGGTTTCGCGACCTCGGGCCTCGAGACGTGTCGCAAGCACCTCGGCACGCGCCGTGACGTTGACGACCTTGAGGCGCGGAAACACCGCCTGGAACCTGTGCAGCGCAGACCGGGAGCCGTTGGCGACGACCAGGTTGCCGTGGGCGAGCGAGACCGAAACCTCGGCCGGAATGCCGTATTTCAAACCATGCGCTTCCCACCAGACGGAGAAGCTTCCAGCCTGTTCCATGGATGCGAAGCCCTGGTTCGAGACGGCGAGATGATGCTCGCCGCCGGCATCGCCATCACGGGTGATGACGCGGCGGACGAAGTGTACGTCAGGCCGGCCATGGAAATGCCGGGCGGCAAGCGCCATCAGTGTGTCCTTGCCAGCGCCGCTCGGGCCGACAACGACGACCATGATGCCCCGTTCGGTGCCTGGAACGACATGAGGTTCGTGCGAAGGGATCATGCGACGCGGCGCCCTTCGCGCCAGACGGAGCGGGTAACCGGGACGCCGTGATCGCGGTAGACGCGAACCAGATCGGCGCGCAGGCCCGTCGCAATGCGTCCGCGGTCGTCGAGGCTGACGGTGCGGGCCGGCGTCGAGGTGACCATGGCGATTGCCTTCGGCAGCGAGATGCTCTCGACGTCGTCCGAGAGGATGAAAGGCGCATAGAGCAGGCTGAGCGGCACATAGTCGGACGACAGCACATCCAGCACGCCGCGCTCGGCAAGATCGCGGGCAGCGATGTTGCCGGAATGCGACTTGCCGCGCACGATGTTCGGCGCGCCCATCAGAACGCTCATGCCATGCTCGTGCGATGCCTTGGCGGCATCGAAGCTGGTCGGGAACTCCGCCAGGCGCACACCATTCTCGATCGCCTCGTCGACATGCGCCATCGTTGCGTCGTCGTGGCTTGCGACGGTGATGCCACGTTCGGCGCAGACCTTGGCGATGGCGGTCCGGTGCGGGGTGGAATTGCGTTCGGATTCGCCCAAACGCTTTTCGATGAAACGGGCGAAGACCTCGTCGGAGAGGCCGCGCTTCTTCTGGTAGTAGAAGATGTACTGGTCCATGGTCTGGAACTGGCGCTGGCCTGGCGCATGGTCCATCAGCGAGACGAGACGGACATAGGGATCGTTTTCGAAATCGGCGAAATGCTCCAGAACGTTGTCGGCGGAGACTTCGCAGCGCAGGTGGATCAGGTGCTCGGCGCGCAGGCGGCCTTCCTGCTCGGCCTTCTGGATCGCATCGGCCATCTCGCGCATCTCTCCATGCTCGAAGCCTCCGTCCTCGTCGGCGCCCATACGCAGGCAGTCGAAGACGGTGGTAATTCCGGAGGTGACGATCTGCGCGTCGTGGGCTTGGATCGCCGCCGTCTTGTGCCAGCGAAGGCCAGGGCGCGGCGAATAGTGGCCTTCCAGGTGGTCGGTGTGCAGCTCAACCAGACCCGGGATCAGGTAATCGCCTTCTAAATCCTCGCCGACCGCGGTGTTGCCGGTCGAGATGTCGGCGATCTTGCCGTCGCGGACGAGCACCGATCCTTCCACAATTTCATCCTCGAGAACGATGCGGGCGTTGGAGAAGACTGTTTCTTTGGTCATCGGATCAGGTCTTTCAGCTTTTGGCGTCGGCAAGCGGCCACCAGGAATGAACTTTGAAGGGCGCGCCGCGCGCCTCTTCCACAAATACCGCCAGGCCGGAGATCGACAGCGGTCGGTTGGTGAATGCGTAAAAACGCTCCTCCAGAATGGTCTTCATCACGCCCGCGCGCTCCTCCGGCACCTGGCCGGTCAGCGTCATGTGGAAGCCGAAGTCATCCATCACATAAGGGTAGCCCCAACGCAACAAATTGGCTCTTTGGCTTTCGCTCAGCTTCTCCGGGTTCCGGCGCGCGATGTCGGCATCGGACAGGGTGGCGCGGAACGGTTCGAAGGACTTTACCACCTTGGCTGCGAAATCCTGAAGCGGCGGATGCAGCGAACCGGGCACGAGCGCGAAGAACCGGCCCAGCTGCCCCAAGACGAGCTGCGGAATTTCGAAGACCGGCGTGCGGGCGGCGAAATCCTCGACGACATCAACCAGGTCTTTCTCGGCAACTGAGGCGGCGAGGGCGAAAGGCGCCTTGATCGTCGCATGGAAGGCATAGCGACGCGGATCGGCGGTCAGTTCGAACTGCTCGGCGGCCGGCAGTTCGCGATGGTCGGGAGCCGGATAAGTTTCTCCGGTGAAGGCGTCGCGACCGAGCCAGGCCGCGGCCGTTCCATTCAAAGGATCGTCCTTCGGCGGCGTGAAATAGAGTGCGTAGCGCAAGGCCAATATCCTGGAAATCGTTTGGAATGCGGAAGGCAGTCTTCAGTGATTTGACCGCCCACCGCAAGCTGGCTTCCGGCTAAAAGATTTCCGTGACAGAATGATGATGGTTGGGGGCGATGCCGAGCTTTTTCAGCGCTCCTTCGTTCCCATCAGCCGGTGACGCAGGGCATTCGACGCCATGTCGAACAGGAAGACAACCATCAGGATCAACAGGACCATATAGGCGACGTTTTCCCAGTTGGCGTTTGTCCGCATTGCTTCCCAGAGCTTGAGGCCAATGCCGCCGGCGCCGACCGCGCCGATGATGGTCGCGCCGCGGACGTTCGATTCCCACTGATAGAGCGTCTGGCTGACGAAGACGGGAACAATCTGCGGGATAATGCCGTAGCGATGGTTGAGCACCGTCGAGGCGCCGGTCGACTTGACGCCCTCGCGCGGCTTGTTGTCGACGTTCTCCAGTCCCTCTGAGTAAAGCTTGCCGAGCGTTCCCGTCTCCGTGAGGAAGATCGCGCCGCTGCCGGCGAGCGGGCCGGGACCGAAGGCGCGTGTCAGGAACAGCGCCCAGATCAGCATATCGACCGAGCGCAGGAAATCGAATAGCCGTTTCAGGACCTGATTGACCAGCCGGTTCCGCGTGACGTTGCGGGCGGCAAAGAATGCCAGCGGGAAAGCCACGAGCGCGCCGAGCAACGTGCCGAGGAAGGCCATGACGATCGTCTGGAACAGCTTGGTCCAGACGTCGCCGTGCTGCCAGGCGCTGTTGTTCCAGACGTTGTCGAAGGCAAGCGACAGGTTGGACTGGCCGGGTTTCAGTTCCGGGCCGGAGACGATCAGACTGATCACTTCGCCCACCGGCTTGTCGAAGAAAGGCGACTGGGTGTCGAAGACGAAATTCGCCCAGCCGAGGAAGCGCTTTCGCACCTTGACGCGATCGAAGGAGATGCTGACGTCGCCGGCAAAGCCCAGGTCGGCCAGGACGTTGTCGTCGTAGACGGTCATCCAGCTCGGCACCGGGCCGATGACCTTCGGTGCACCGCTCGACACCTCTACCGGCACACTGATGCCGTGGGCGGTGACCGTTGTTTCCGTCTTGGAAACGGTGACGGTGCGGCCTGCACCTCTGATCGAAACGCTGACGCTGCCATCCGCATTGTTGACGACCCAATCCGGGTGCGGATTGTCGCCGAGCGGCGAGAAGCGCGGATACTTGACCGTGATGCCGTTGTCGTCGATGCGGAATTCCGGCTGCACATCGTAGCTTACCCACTGGCCGAGATAGAGGCCGACGCGTTCCCAATGGGCTTCGGCAAGGAGCTTCGGCAGGTCGAAGAACCATGTCGCGTAAAGCGCATAGACAAGCGTCGCGATCACCGCCATCAGGCCGCCGAAGCGCTGGCGGAAGGAACGTTTGAAATATTCGGGATAGCGCGCTTCGATCTCGTGCATCCGGTTGGCGTCGATCACCGTCATGGCGAACCTCAATGCTGCAAAAGGAAGGCGTGCTCGCCGACGAGGCGGCGGCGCAGCCATGCGGAAAACTGGTCGACGGCAACGATGGTGATGAAGAGCAGGAGCACCAGCGCCACCGTCTTGGCGCCGAAGCCGCGCGAGATGGAGAGTTTCAGCTCCTCGCCAATACCGCCGCCGCCAACCGCACCGATGATGGTGGAGGCACGGACGTTGATCTCGAGACGCAGCAGCGCATAGGACACGAGGTTCGGCATGACCTGCGGCATGGCCGCGAAACGCACACGCTCCGACCAGCTGGCGCCGACCGCCTTCATGCCCTCGTCGGGCTTCATGTCGATGTTCTCGACAACCTCGTAGAACAGTTTGCCGAGTGCGCCGATGGTGTGAAGGCTGACGGCGATGATGGCGGCGACCGGGCCGATCGACAGGATCGCCGAAAACAGGCCGGCAATGACGATCTCGGGGAAGGCGCGCAGGAATTCGGTGACGCGCTTGGCGACAATGCGCAACGGATTGGACGGTGCAAGGTTGCGGGCGACGAGGAAACTCAGCGGTACGGCGAAGATGAAGCCGACGATGGTCGAGACGAGCGCGACATTGATCGTGATTATCATCAGCTCGAAATATTCAGGAATATAGAAGCCGCCCCAGACGGGTACCCGTCCCTGCGCAAAATTGAATTCTTCGCCGGTCCGGTGCGTCGGGGTGTCGATGTCGAACAAGGCGCGCCAGACGTCGTTCCAATCCTTGGGAATGAGCCAGCTCAAGAAGTCGAAGAGATGCGGCAGGCGGTCGAAGAAGTGGCCGGCATTGCTTTCGTCGGCAAAGCGGACCGACGCGACGAAGGCGGCAAACAGGATCACGAGACCAAGGCTGGTATAGAGACGGCGGCGGGCCACCATCCGGCTCCAGGCATTGCCAATTTCACGGGCGCTCTGCTGCGTGGCCGGCGCGTGGGCGTTGGGATCGGCAAAAGTCATGAACGGTGTCCGCATTGTTCGCAGGAAAAAGGGCGGCCGTTGTCGGCCGCCCTCCAGCTATCGGGATTGATCAGCCGCCGATCGCAGCCTTGCGAGCGTCGATGATGGCGTTGTAAAAGTCCGGCTTGACAATGGTGTAGCCGTGGTAGTCACCTCCCTCGATGGCCGCGAAGCATTTGGCGTCCTTCTCCGGAAGCTTCATGAAGAAGTCCGAGAGCTTTGCCTGCCAGTCGGCACCGATTTCGTTGCGAACGACGAGCGGGCCGTTCGGGATTAGCGGCGAGCGCCAGACTTCGACAAGCTTGTTCGGATCGATCGTGCCCTTGTCGACGCCCTTGCGGAATGTGCCGGAGGTGTAGCCGTCCTTGAAATCGCCGATGCCCGAACTATCGTCGACAGCAATATCGACCTTGCCGTCATAGGCGGCGAGGAGGTTGTTCTCGTGGCCGCCGTTGAACTGCGTGGCCGCGAAATACTGATCGTTCGGCATGCCCGTGTCCTTCGGAATCTGCGTCAGCGGAATGAGGTAGCCCGAGGTGGAATCCGGGTCGGCGTAGCCGAGCTTCTTGCCCTTGGCGTCCTTAATATTCTTGATCCCGGACGACTTGAGAGCCAGACCGATCGAGTAGTAGCCGGTCGAGCCGTCCTTCTGGACCGTCGTCAGGATCGGCGTTACAGCCTTCTCGTTCTTGATCGCGATCGCTGCGTAGCCGGAAGCGCCGAGTTCTGCAAAGTCGAGCGTGCCGCCGAGGAGACCCTGGATAACGCCGTCATAATCGGCGGCCGGGAAGAGCGAAACCTTCTCGAAGCCGAACTCCTGCTTCAGGTGATCGGCGAGGCAGGCGTAATTGCGCAGGCGGTCGTTTTCGTTTTCGCCACCGAGGATGCCGATGCGGAATTCCTTGAGGTCTGCAGCATGCGATGCGCCCGCCAGCGCAAACAGCGCCGTCGCGGCAAAAAGTGCTTTCTTCAACATGGTTCTCTCCTGATTGACCGGTGTCCCCGGCGATCTCTGTTTTACGAAGAACTGTGCCCATAACGCGGGCTTGCGATCGAGGCCGCCCCTCCTCAGAGGCCGGCCAGCGCCAGCGGTTGCAGGCCGGCGGATTTTTGCACGGCGGCGGCCGCGGGAATGTTGATCGTGGTCGAGGTCATTGTCTCGTCGATACCGGCGCCGTCCTTGTCGGTGCCGTAGATCTGCTTGACTGCATCCGCCGTCAGTTCGGACGGTTTGCCGTCGAACACCACGCGGCCGGCAGCCATGCCGACGATGCGTTCGCAATAGTTGCGAGCCGTGTCGAGCGTATGCAGGTTGGTGATGACGGTGATGCCTTCGCGTTCGTTGATGTCGCGCAGGGCGTCCATGACGATTTTGGCATTCAGCGGATCGAGCGAGGCGATCGGCTCATCGGCGAGCAGCATCTTCGGGTTCTGCATCAAGGCGCGGGCGATCGCCACGCGCTGCTGTTGGCCGCCGGAGAGGGTCCCGGCCATCTGCAGCGCGGTCTGCTCGATGCCCAGGCGCTCCAGCGCCGCGATGGCATGAATGCGCTCTTCGCGAGTGAAGATGCCAAGAAGGCTCATCGTGGTGGAGCGATGGTTCAGACGACCGAGCATGACGTTTGTCAGGACGTCCAGACGCGGCACGAGGTTGAACTGCTGGAAGATCATGGCGCAATCGCGCTGCCAGTTGCGCAACGCCTGGCCGCGCAGCCCGGATACTTCGAAACCGGCGAAATGGATCGAGCCGGAACTCGGCTCCTGCAGGCGGTTGATCATGCGCAGAAGCGTCGACTTGCCGGCGCCGGAGCGACCGATGATGCCGACCATCTGGCCCTGAGGAATGTCGAGCGTCACAGCATCAACAGCTGTCTTCTTTCCGAAACGGCGGGTGACATTCTTCAGTTCGAACATCATGCTCTTCCTCATATTCCAAACGCGATATGAGGGAGTGCATTAGTCCGGCTTTGTGAATGGCGAATGTCAGTTTTGTGTAACGACTGTCACAATGGGATTTCGCCGGATGCATATGTGACGGCTCGTTTAGCCAGCCATCAAACCCGCGTGGCCCTTGGCACGCAGGGGCAACAGACGGTACGTGAAATTCGTGGTTTTGTTTCAACGGCATGCCCGGAGTAACTGAACGAGCGTCGCGCCGGCGCCGGTGCGGGGTAGGCAACTCGGCAAAATGACGCCTTGCGATGGCCGCTGGCGCTAACCGTCTCCAGCCGTGCCGCATTCGTCCCGTCCTCCCGGCTCGCGCTTTACGGCCGCTCGCCTGTCAGCGCTTCTTCTGAAAGATCTTGTTGCCGCGCGGTCCGGTCAGCTGCGGCGTATTCTTGCGATTTTCCGCAAGAAGTGTCCGCCAGCGGGCCAGGCGTTCGGCCGGCAGGGTGCCTGCATCGACGGCAGCCTGGACGGCGCAACCGGGTTCGTGGTCATGGGTGCAATCGCGAAAGCGGCAGAGCGGTGCCAGCTCGGTGATCTCGGAGAACACAAGGTCGATGCCTTCGGCCACATCGCTCACATGCAGCGTGCGCATTCCGGGGGTGTCGATGATCCACCCGCCGCCGGCCATGGCGTGGAGGGAGCGCGCCGTTGTGGTGTGGCGGCCCTTGGCATCGCGCTCGCGAATTCCGCCGGTTTCCTGCGAGCTCTCACCCGACAATCCGGCCAGCGTGTTAACCAGCGTCGACTTGCCCACGCCGGAGGAGCCGATCAGTGCGATGGTCTGCCCGAACTGGCACCAGGGGGCGAGAGCGGCTACCGCATCCTGCGTCTTGGCGTTCAGCACGATCACCGGAAGATCGCGCTGCAACGCCTTTGCCTGCTCTTCGTAGGTCTCCGCATCGGGCACCGTGTCCGCCTTGGTGAGCACGATCACCGGGGTCGTCTCGGCCTGATTGGCGAGCGCGATGTAGCGCTCCAGGCGGGCAACATTGAAATCGGCGTTGCAGGAGGTGACAATCAACAGGGTATCGACATTGGCGGCGCCGAGCTGCCGGTCATGTCTGCCCTCGGTTCGACGCTGCAGCAATGTCCTGCGCTCCAGCCGCCGAACGAGCGAATGATCGTGCGGGTCAGCCAGTACCCAGTCACCGACGGCAAAGTCGCCGGTATTGACCTGATGCGAAATGCCGAGCCTGACCAGACCGCTCAACGAGGCGACACTGAGACGGCTGCGATGAACCTCGGCAATGCGCCGCGCCACCAGACCCAGTTCGGCCGGTTCCAACTGATCGGAAAAGAACGCCGACCATCCCAGCGATTCAAGAAATGCCGTTTCGGCGTCTGCGGTCAAAGTCTCACCGTTGGGTGCGGCGTTTCGTTCACTGTCTCATCTCCGTCGTGCCATCGCCTGGGACATCGGCAGCAGAGCATTTAGGGCTTGCTTGCCGGTTCGCGGCGGACAATGACATCATCTGCGGGTTAGCGGAACCTTGGAATTTAAGATATTGGGATTGTGACACATCTCAATCACCATGCCGGAACGCCAACATGCAAATCTTGAACCGACCTCTGAGCGACGCTCCATACAAAGACCGTGATATCGGTTGCCAGGAAGCGCTTGAAGGCGCCTTTAGCGAAATCGCGCGCAGCGTGCCTTCCAGCCAGATCGTCGATGCTGCAGGCGGCAAGCTCTCGCCTGTCATCTCCGCTCTCGCAAAACGCGCCGAAGCAGTTGGCTGGACACTTGAGGAAGCAGAGGTCGCGATCAGCGAACTGGCGCAGAATATTCTGGACGAGTCTGTGGCAGACTAGAGTATCCGTGTTGGTCAAGTAAGGGATGGCACCCATTTTCTGCCCTGCCTGAGCAGCGTATTTGCCAGGACAATAAGTTTTCGCATGATTGCTGTGATGGCAACTTGGGTGGCTTTCCGGCGGCTTTTAGCTGGTCGTATTTTGCCTTGAGATCGGGATTGAATTGCATGGCGACGAGTGCGGGCATGTATAGGGCCTGCCGGACATTGGCCCGGCCGCGAGCGAGGCTGCCTGCCCTTGATCGAGCGTGCCGAGTTCCGGCATGTCGATCAGGAGCGCGAAGGCGGTGACTGCAGACACGACCGGGATCGAGACAAGGATGTCGAAGCGTCCTGCGAGATCGGGATTGTGCTTGATGAGCAGCATGATCGCCTTTTCGATCGCGATCATCTGACGCTCGATCTGCCTGAGCTGCTCGGTGTTGTGTCGCTTGAGCACGGCCAAGGTCAGGTTCTTTACCCTGTTTCTGGCCGCAGTCCGGTTCTTGACCAGCGCTTCGCGGGCCATGTGCAAATCCTTGAGATCGTTGAGAAGGCTTCGTACCGGCCGTGCTTCGAGTTCGAGGAGGGCTCCCATGCGCGCCAGCATCGCGGCGTCCATCCGGTCGGTCTTGGCCAGTTTGCCCGTGGCTTCCGCAAAGCGCCGTGCCTGGCGCGGATTGACCTTGACGAGTGCTGCGCCCGCCACGTCCAGCCGGCGCTCGAAGGCCCGGTGATAGGGGCCTGTCGGTTCGTAGACGACACGCACGTCATGGGCGGTCTCGATTTGACCGAGCCAACCCATGAAAGCTCTGTGGCCGACAGTGTCGTTGGTGAAGCGACGGATCGCGCCGTCGCTCATCCGGAATGGTATCCTTCGTCATCTTTCGCTTGTCCTCTGCTTGTCATCCGAAGCCGAACTCCGGGTATCCGTCAGGACCAAAGAGAAAGACGAGGGCGATCCGACTCTAGCTCGACCCGTCAAGCGGTCTGCTTTTCAACGATCCGACCCTCGCCGCTGAGGGAGGGCGGCAACCCTCTCGCAGCGGTTCATTCTTCGCCTGTTCGGCAGCAAAAGTCATAAGACAAGCATTTCCGCATTTCTTCGAACCGCGAAAACGCTCTATCCTTTGTCTTCACGCAATTCCGGACACAAAACCGCTACGCAGGTTTGCTGGAATTGCTCTAGGGTCGCTTGTCAGAGCCAGAACATGGCGGCTGTCGATCCGATCGCAAGATTGGCGGTTCGTCTCGTCTTGACGTATGATGTGGCCGTGACAACCGTCTGCACCCATGCGCCTCAGAAACGGAGTTCGAGATTGAGCGTTGCCTTCACCAAGGAAGAGAGTTCCGAAACGGCTTCGGAAACACTGATGCCCGACCGCGCGATTTCGCCTCATCCGAATCTTGTTACGGAATCGGGATTGAAGACCCTTGAGTTGCAGCTCCGACACGCTCGCGATGCCTACGGTGCCACAAGCGCCATCGAGGACGTGAATGAACGGCGGCGGCGGGCGGCTACCCCCCTGCGCGATACTCGCTACTTTGCGGCAAGGGTTCGTACGGCGCAGCTTGTCCCGGATCCCACGTCAATCGACACAGTTGCCTTTGGGAGCACGGTGACCTTCAGCCGTGACGATGGGCGCGTGCAGACCTATCGTATCGTGGGGGAGGACGAAGCCGATCCCAAAGCCGGCTCGATTTCCTTCGTATCGCCGGTGGCAAGGCTACTGATTGGCAAAGCCCTCGGGGATGCCGTCGAAATGGGCGGTCATGAGCTCGAGATCATTGCCATCTCGTAGGGCGCCCGGTTGACCACCATTTGAACGCTGCGGCTCTCGCGCTTTCAAAGCGTCCGTTTTTTCCGCAAATTACCTGGTGCTCCGAGACATCGACGATGCCCAGTTGCGTGCCAGACAAGAGCCCTGAGCATGCTCAGGGGGCTCCTCATTCATCCCTCATACCGCGCCAGGAAATCCCCAGCGCTCATGTTCCGGAAATCCTGCAGTGCAACCCGCAGGCGGTCGTGATCCCAGTCCCACCAGGCGAGCCTGTCCATGCGCTCGCCGATTTCCTTGGGAAATCGCTCGCGGATGAGCTTGGCCGGGACGCCACCCACGATCGAATAAGGGGCGACATCCTTGGAAACGACCGCGCCTGCACCGATGACGGCGCCGTTGCCGATAGTGACGCCGGGCAGGATCGTTACGCCATGGCCGATCCAGACATCATGCCCGATGACGACACGGTTCGAACGCCGCCATGCGAAGAAATCCGTTTCCATGTCGGCGTCCGGCCAGTAGTCGGCGGCGCGATAGGTGAAGTGGTGAAGCGTCGCACGCCAGGTCGGATGATTGGTGGCGTTGATGCGGACGGAGGCTGCGATGTTGACGAACTTGCCGATCGTCGCGCACCAGATGGCGCCGTCCTGCATGACATAGGAATAGTCGCCGAACGCGACCTCGTCGATGCGGCAGCGTTCCGATACCTCCACGAAGCGGCCGAAGCTGGCGTTTTTCACGGTGGCCGTTTCGTGGATGTATGGCTTTTCACCAAGCTGTCGGGTCATGCGGCGATCGCCTTGCGCGGCGAGAATGCCTGGACGTCGAGGATGCGATCGGCAACCGCTTCGCGGACCTCCTCGTCGTGGAAGATGCCTAGAAGGGCGACCCCCACCTTCTTTTTTTCCTCGATCATGCCGACGACGACCGCACGGTTCTTCGCGTCAAGGGAAGCGGTCGGTTCGTCGAGGAGCAGGATCGTGTGCTCGGTGATGAAGCCGCGGGCGATGTTGACGCGCTGCTGCTCTCCACCGGAGAAGGTGGCCGGCGGCAGTTGCCATAGCGCTTCGGGCAGATTCAGCTTGGCGAGCAGTTCCGCGGCCCTTTCCCGCGCCACCTCGGCCTCTGCACCGCGCGCGACGAGCGGCTCGGCGACGACATCGATCGCCGCAACGCGCGGGACAGTGCGCAGAAACTGGCTGACATAGCCGAGCGTCCGGCGGCGGACGTCGATCACCGTGCGCGGATCGGCCGTCGCAAGATCGATGACGCGTTCCTGATGCTTGACGAGGATCTGGCCGGTGTCGACGGCATAATTGCCGTATATCATCTTCAGGAGCGAGCTTTTGCCGATGCCCGAAGGGCCGCCGAGGACGACGCATTCGCCTGACGCGACCGAGAAGGAGACGTCTGATACGACGGGCAGCTTGATGCCGTCGCGCAGGTGCATGGTGAAGCTCTTGGCGACTTCGGAAACAACGAGAGGCGTTGCCATGATTTCTTTTCCTTAGTTTTCGCGGACCGGGTTCCAAGCAGAATAGCCGGCTTCCGAACAGGTTTAGCGATCAGACCTGTAGGATCGAGGAGACGAGAAGCTGTGTATAGGGTTCGCGCGGGTCGTCCAGCACCCGGTCGGTCAGCCCCTGTTCGATAACGTAGCCGTCCTTCATCACCATCATGCGATGCGATAGCAGGCGGGCGACCGCAAGGTCGTGGGTGACCACGATCGCGGCAAGGCCGAGATCGTTGACAAGACCGCGGACGAGATCGAGCAGGCGTGCCTGAACCGACACATCGAGACCTCCGGTCGGCTCGTCCATGAACACCAGGCGCGGGCCGGTCACCAGATTTCGGGCGATCTGCAGGCGCTGGCGCATTCCGCCGGAGAAAGCCCGCGGCTGGTCGTCGATGCGGTCCGCGTCGATTTCCACGCGTTCCAGCCAGTCGACCGCGGTCGAGCGGATATTGCCGTAGTGCCGGTCGCCGATCGCCATCAGTCGCTCGCCGACATTGGCGCCGGCCGACACCGTCATGCGCAGACCATCAGCCGGATTCTGATGCACGAACCCCCAGTCGGTGCGCATGAGGAAACGGCGTTCCGCTTCGCTCATGCGATAGAGATCGCGATATGCACCGTCGCGCATATGATACTCGACGCTGCCGGTGGTCGGCATCATCCGGGTCGAGATGCAGTTGAGGAGCGTGGTCTTTCCCGAGCCGGATTCGCCGACGATGGCAAGCACTTCACCCGGCCAGAGTTCGAAAGCGACGTTCCGGCAACCGATGCGATTGCCGTAGAACTTCGAGACGTCGTTGACTTTGAGAAGCGGCGTGTCGGTCATGGCTGTGCCTTCCATTTCGATCTGTAGCTGAAAACCCGCTCTCGCCTGCCGGCTCGCAGGGGCGAGCCGACGGTCTCGCACCGTCCTGCGGACCCCACCACAAGGGGGAAGAGAACTCGTGGCGAGCTCGCACCCAGGCGCGGCGGGTTAATCCCCTCCCCTCTTTGGGGAGGGGTTGGAGAGGTTTTTTTGCAACGAGCGGGCATCATTCCGCCGCCTCCTTGGTGGGTGCCAACATGTCGCCAGCGTGCCCATCGGCGCGGCGATCTTCGCAATGGTCGGTGTCGGAGCAAACGAACATGCGGCCACCCCTGTCGTCGAGGATGACCTCGTCGAGATAAACCTCTTCGGCGCCGCAGAGCGCGCAGGGCTTGCCGAAACGCTGGATCTCGAAGGGGTAGTCCTCGAAATCGAGGCTGACGACCTCGGTATACGGTGGGACCGCATAGATGCGCTTTTCGCGGCCGGCACCGAAGAGCTGGAGGGAATCCGACATGTGCATCTTCGGATTGTCGAACTTTGGCGTCGGCGACGGGTCCATGACATAGCGGCCGGCAACCTTGACGGGGTAGGCGTAGGTCTTGGAGATGCGGCCGTTGTGGGCGATATCCTCGTAGAGCTTCACATGCATGAGGCCGTATTCTTCCAGCGCGTGCATCTTGCGGGTTTCGGTCTCGCGGGGCTCGAGGAAGCGCAGCGGCTCGGGGATCGGCACCTGGTAGACGAGCACCTGATTGGGCCCGAGCTTTGCCTCCGGGATGCGGTGGCGCGTCTGGATAATCGTCGCCTCCATAGTATGCGTGGTAACCGCGACGTTGGCGACCTTCTGGAAGAAGGCGCGGATCGAGACGGCATTGGTGGTGTCGTCGGCGCCCTGGTCGATGACCTTCAAGATATCGTCCGGGCCGATGATCGAGGCGGTGACCTGCACGCCGCCGGTACCCCAGCCATAGGGCATCGGCATTTCGCGCGATGCGAAGGGAACCTGATAGCCGGGGATGGCGATCGCCTTCAGGATGGCGCGCCGAATCATCCGCTTGGTCTGTTCGTCCAGATAGGCGAAGTTGTAGGTGGCGAGATCAGTCATTCGGCTGCCTCCTTTATGCTCTCGTCACTGCCACTGCGGGCGGCTTCGAATTCGTTGCGCATGCGGCGGACGAGATCGAGTTCGGCCTGGAAGTCGACGTAGTGCGGCAGCTTCAGATGCTCCACGAAACCAGTCGACTGGACGTTGTCGGCGTGCGAGACGACGAATTCCTCGTCCTGCGCAGGTGCTGTGATGTCTTCGCCGAGCTCTCCGGCGCGAAGGGCACGATCGACCAGCGACATGGACATCGCCTTGCGTTCGCTCTGGCCGAAGACCAGGCCGTAGCCGCGGGTGAACTGCGGCGGCGCCTTGGACGAGCCCTTGAACTGGTTGACCATCTGGCATTCCGTGACCTGGACGGTGCCGAGCGAGACGGCAAAGCCGAGTTCGGGAACATCGAACTCCACCTCGACCTCGCCGATGCGGATTTCGCCGGTGAAGGGGTGGTTGCGACCGTAGCCGCGCTGGGTGGAATAGCCGAGCGCCAGCAGGAAACCTTCGTCGCCGCGGGCAAGCGCCTGCAGGCGCAGGTCGCGGGTCATCGGGAACTCCATCGGCTCGCGCGTCAGGTCGCCGATCTCGTGATCCTCCGGCATTTCGCCGTCGCCCTCGATCAGGCATTCCTCGGCGAGGATCTCGGAAACCCGCATGACACGGCCGCTTTCGGCGTCGCGCAGCGCCGGCTCGTCGACCGCTTGGTCGGTCAAAAGCGATGGATCGAGCAGGCGGTGGCTATAGTCGAAGGTCGGGCCGAGCAGCTGGCCGCCGGGCAAGTCCTTGTAGGTGGCCGAGACGCGGCGCTCGATCTTCATCGCTGATGTATCGATCGGCAGGGCGTAGCCGAAGCGCGGCAGCGTCGTGCGGTAGGCGCGCAGCAGGAAGATCGCTTCGATCATATCGCCACGCGACTGTCGTACGGCAAGAGCCGCCAGCGTGCGATCGTAGAGCGAGGCTTCCGCCATTACGCGGTCGACGGCGAGCGCGAGCTGCGCGACGATCTGGTCGATGCCGATGGCGGGCAGCGAGCGATCGCCTCGGCGGCGGTCGGCCAACAGTCGGTGGGCGTTGGCAATCGCGGCCTCGCCCCCTTTAACAGCAACATACATGGGTCACATCTCCGTTGCGGTGATTTTGGTGGTGCGCGGCAGGCAGAGGAACCGGCTGCCCGAGGTCAAGACGATGTCGATGCCGCGCGGGAAGAGCGCGAGGTTTTCCGTCCAGAGGCGCAGGAAGGAATCCGGAAGGCCGAGGGGCGCCACGTCGGTGACGCTCTTGATGCCCGGACCCATCAGCGCAAGCCTGCGGCCACCTTCCAGATCGGCAAGTTGGATGATCAGCGTCGTGGAGCGATCGGGATACTCCTGGGTGCCTGCCGCAAACAGGCCAAACGAGGAGAGCGAGGCGCCGCTTTCGACAACCGCAAAACGCGCTTCCGCCTTTTCCGATGTGACCGGGGCACCAGTGTGGAAGCCCAACCATTGCGGGACAGCCGACTTCACAAGACCTGCAGACAGCCAGACCGGCGTGTCGTGATCGCAAAGCGTCAGAGCGATCGCGCCGGCGGCAATGCCGAGAGGGATTGGCGGAGCGGCGTCCGGGGAGACGGTCTGGACGGTACCCGGGCGGGCCATGGCATCCATCATCAGCTTGAAAACGCTCTGGGCGTGGAACACCGGCTCCCCAAAGCCGCCGGTCAAGGCTTCGGTCTTGAGGCTCATCAGTCGTCTCCGCGAACCATTGTGAAGAAATCGACGCGCGTTGCCGCGGTCTCGTCCGCGTTGAGGCGGTCGGCCCCGGCGATGCGAGCGGCGATCGGCGTGAGCAAGGTCTGCTCGACGAAGGACTGCGTTTCGGCTTCCTGCCAGAGCGCATCGAAGATTGCCGAGAGCCTGGCCTTTTCGCGATCCGTGCCGAGCGCCTGGCCGTGGCCGACCGTGCCGGAGGCGAGGCGAACGGTCGCGCGCGTCACCGTGACTTCACCGAGATTGAACGGTGCGCCGCCGCCGCCCATGCGGCCGCGGACCATGACAAGGCCTGTTTCGGGGCCGCGCACCGGCTGGCTGGCAGGCTTTTCAGCCAGCGCCGCCCAGGCCGCTTCCAGCTCCTTTCGTCCGGCACGCGCCAGCAGGTCGGCGGTTCGTTTGTGTCCACTTTCAGCCTGCCCTGCCGTTTGGTTCTTTTCCGCTAAGCTCATCAACACATCCTTTAAATGTCTATTGATATAGACAACTATACAAGATATGGTTACGCTTAAATGGCCGACGTGACAAGCGTGTGACATCCGAGGGATAAAATGGCAGGGCAGGTACAAAGACAGACAGGCGTGGCGCTGTGGCGCCAGATCGCAGATCGCATCCGGCAGGCGATCGGCGCCGGGGCCTATGACGAGACCGGCATGGTGCCGCCGGAGACGGTCCTGGCGCTGCAGTTCGGCGTCAACCGCCATACGGTGCGCAGCGCTCTTGCCGCCCTTGCCCAGGAGGGGATCGTGCGCGCCGTGCAGGGCCGCGGCACGCTGATCGAGCGCAAGGAACGGCTGAACTTCCCGATCACCAAGCGGACACGGTTTACGACAGGGATCGGCGAGCAGGCGCGCGAGATGAGGGGGCTGCTGCTGGCCTATGGCGAGGAGAGAGCGGATGCCGAGATCGCGCGCTGGCTAAAGCTGCGGCCGGAAGCTCCTGTTATTCGCATGGAAACCGTGCGCAAGGCCGATGGCCGCCCGGTCTCATGCGCCACGACATGGTTTCCCGCCGAACGCTTTGGCGGCATGCCTGCGGCCTACGAAAAGACGGAATCGATCACGCAGGCCTTCGCCGAACTCGGCCTTTCCGACTACGTTCGCGCGACGACGGAGATCACTGCCACCCATGCCGATGCCGGCGATATCGCAGCGCTCGAGCTAACACCAGGCGCAATCGTTCTGATCACCAAGGCGATGAACACGGATCTGGACGGCGTGCCGGTACAGTATTCGATCAGCCGTTTCTCGGCGGACCGGGTGCAGTTCACGATCGAGAACTGAGATCGGCTGGAATGGAGGCTGGGGGATTGGCCGCTGTACTATGCCAGGACGTCGAGCCCCATGCTTTTCAACGACGGCCAGCAGCTTCAGTGCCAGTCCACTCGGACGCTTGGCGCCGCTCTCCCATTTCTGCACCGTCGACTGGCCGGTGTTAAGGTAACAGGCGAAGACAGGCTGGCTCACATGATTTCGCTCGCGCAGCGCCTTGATATATCCCTTGGCAGGAATTCCGACGCGCTCAGACATGCTTCATCGAAGCTGCACAAGGTTGCCTTGTTCATGGCGCCGACTTTGAAAAGGGCTTCAACCGACGAATGGACCGCCTTAAAGGATATTGTCATTTAGGCGCTTCATAAATTCGCCGCCGCCCAGGTCGTCGACCTGTCCGAGTGAGACCTGCCGGATAGCCCGACATAAATCCACATGGGAACGCGTGCCTTCCCGGCTGCCCTGGCGAACCACGCCGTTTTGAACACACGCTCGATCGTTGCGCAAAAGGTGGCACCACGTCCTACCTATTTCAATCGATTCCGGGCCAGCAAAGGGCGCGGCCGTGTGAGGGCTGCGCCTTTCGATTCTATCTGCTGTCGTCTCAATGCGCGCCGGACATGTCGCCGAGCACTTCCTTGGAAGCGACGGTCGAGTCGGCGCTCAGCTTGTAGACCATCGGAACGCCGGTCGCGAGGTTGACGCCAAGGATCTGTTCCTTGGTCAGGCGGTCGAGCACCATCACCAGCGAGCGGAGCGAATTGCCGTGTGCGGCGACGAGGACCTTTTCGCCGCGCAGGACGCGCGGAAGGATTTCCGTCAGGTAGTATGGCCAGACGCGGGCGCCGGTGTCGCGCAGGCTTTCGCCGCCGGGAGGCGGGACGTCATAGGATCGGCGCCAGATGTGGACCTGCTCCTCGCCCCACTTGGCGCGCGCGTCATCCTTGTTGAGGCCGGAGAGATCGCCGTAGTCGCGCTCGTTCAGCGCCTGGTCGCGGATCGTTTCGAGACCGGGCTGTCCGACATTGCCGAGAATGATCGTCAGTGTGTCCTGGGCGCGCTTCAGGTCTGAGGTGAAGGCGATGTCGAACTTGATTCCGTAGTCGGCCAGCGCCTTGCCGCCCGTATTGGCTTCCTGAACGCCGAGCTCGGTCAGCTCAGGGTCTTTCCAGCCGGTGAAAAGGTTCTTCAGGTTCCAGTCGCTCTGGCCGTGGCGAACGAGGACGAGGGTGCCGCTCATGAAAAATGCCTCCGAAAAAGATCAGTTTTGGGAAAGCCCGAGTACGTCGAGCATGGAATAAAGACCCGGCTTCTTGTCGCGGGCCCAGAGTGCCGCCTTGATGGCGCCGCGCGCAAAGATGGAACGATCGCCGGCGCTGTGCGACATGGTGACCAACTCGCCTTCGCCGGCGAAGATGACAGAGTGCTCACCGATGACGGAGCCGCCGCGCAGCGTGGCAAAACCTATGCTGCCGGCTTCGCGGGGACCTGTGTGGCCGTCGCGAACGCGGACCGAATGGCTGGCAAGATCGACACCGCGACCCTTGGCGGCTGCCTCGCCCAGCAACAACGCGGTGCCGGAGGGGGCATCGACCTTGCGCTTGTGGTGCATTTCGAGAACTTCGATGTCCCAGCCGGCGGGATCGAGCACGCTGGCTGCCTGCTCGACAAGAACGCTGAGGAGATTGACGCCGAGGCCCATATTGCCTGATTTGACGATGCGGGCGTGGCGGGCCGCAGCCGCGATCTTTGCCTCGTCCTCAGGCAAACAGCCTGTGGTGCCGATGACGTGGACAATGCGCGCCTGCGCTGCGAGCACGGCAAACTCGTTGGTCGTTGCCGGCGTGGTAAAATCGAGCACTCCATCGGCATGCAGGAAGGCTGCCAGCGGGTCGTCGCTGATGATGACGCCGTTCGGGCCAAGGCCTGCGATCTCGCCGACATCCTTGCCGATAAAGGGCGAGCCGGGGCGCGCTACCGCCGCATGCAGCGTGACGCCCTCGATGGCATGGAGGAGCCGAATGAGCGTCTGGCCCATGCGACCTGCTGCCCCAACCACCACCAGCTTCATCGCAGCATCGTTCATGTCCGGCTATCGCCCCTTCGATCAGTATGAATCCGAGGCCGCGGGCCTCTGAAGATTGTTGAGGCGAGCGTAAAGTCCGTCGCTGCGCTTCGCAAGCGTCTCGTGACTGCCCTCCTCGACCACGCGGCCCTGCTGCATGACGACGATCTTGTCGGCGCGGACCACGGTCGACAGCCGGTGGGCGATGACGACGACGGTGCGGCCGGTCATCGCTTCATCCAGTGCCTTCTGAACGGCCGCTTCCGATTCCGTGTCAAGAGCCGAGGTGGCTTCGTCGAGCAGCAGGATCGGCGCATTGCGCACAAGTGCGCGCGCGATCGACAGACGCTGGCGCTGACCGCCGGAGAGCGTCACGCCGTTTTCGCCGACGGGGGTGCCGTAGCCCTGGGGCTGGGCAAGGATAAAATCATGTGCATAGGCCAGGCGGGCGGCATCCTCAACCTCGGCATCCGTCGCTTCGGGCCGGCCATAGCGGATGTTGTCGCGGATGGAGCCCTCGAAGAGGTAGGGCTGCTGAGAGACGTAGGCCAGTTGTTCGCGTAGCGACAGCTTCGTGACGTGGGCTATATCCTGGCCGTCGATCAGAATATCGCCGGACGACGGGTCGTAGAAGCGGGGAATGAGATTGATGATCGTGGACTTTCCGGCGCCGGAAGGACCAACGAGAGCGGTTGTCCTGCCACCCTCGACCACGAAATTCACACCGTTGAGAACAGCATCGTTGCCGTAGGCGAAAGCGACGTTGCGAAACTCGATACGGGCCTTGGTCACCACGAGCGGCTTGGCGTCCGGTAAATCGCGCTGGCGCGGCTCCATGTCGAGAAGCTCGTAGATCATCCGGGCGTTGACGGCCGCACGCTCCAACTGAACCTGCAACTTGGCAAGGCGCCGCGCCGGATCGTATGCAAGAAGCAGTGCGGTCACAAACGAGAAGAAGGCGCCCGGGGGCGCGTTGAAATAGATCGACCGATATGCCGCGTAGGCCAGCACGCTTGCGACCGCAAAGCCCGCGAAGGTTTCGGTCATCGGCGCATTGCGCTCCGACAGTTTAGCGATCTTGTTTCCGCGTTCCTCGGCGGCGACGATGATCTTGTTGATCTTCTGCTCGAGCTGCTTCTCCATTGTGAAAGCCTTGACGATGGAGATGCCCTGGATGGTCTCCTGCATCGCACCCAGCACATGGCTGTTGAGGTGGATGGCCTCCTTTGTCGCCTGGCGCAGGCGCTTGGACAGATAGCGCAGCGCCAGCAGCAAGGGCGGGGCGAGGATCAGCACAGCCAGGCTGAGCAACGGATCCTGATAGATCATGACGCCGATCAGCGCCACGAAGGTCAGCAGGTCGCGCGCGGTCGACGTGATCGTCAGGTTCAGAACATCCCGGATGCCGCCGACGTTCTGGCTGACCTGCGCCGCGATGCGCGCCGAACGCGCTTCGTTGAAATAGCCGACCGACAATGTCATCAGATGCACGTAGAGACGGCTCTGATAGCGGGCGACGATATTGTTGCCGATCTTGGACAATGCCACCGCCTGGCCATAGCTTGCAAAGCCACGCATGACGAACGCGATGAAAATTGCAAGACAGATGATCCAGACGACATCGGCACGCCGATTGGCGAAGGCTTCGTCGATGATCGCTCGCATGATCCAGGCGGTGAAGGCCGTCGATAGCGCCACGATGACGAGGCAACCGATGGCCGCGGCATAACCCCAGATGTGTTCGCGCCCATTCTCGGCAATGATGCGCTTCAGAACGGCGGTGACCGTGCCGCTGTCAACAGGTCGCTGCTGGGTGTCGGATGAAGTCAAAAAAGCTTCCTGTCTCGGACGATGCGAGCCGAAACGTCGGCTCGCGTTCGAGCGGCTCTATAAAGAGTTGACGCCCGTTTGGCTAGGGTCGGCTATCGTCGCCAGCGACGCCCGTCGGTCGAAACGCCGAAACTTTCCGGTTTGCGCGCGTAGGAGGATAGGCCAGCCAGTGCCGCGAGCGGATGCGTGACGACGTAGGTCGGGATGGTTGCGAGCAAGGCGGAATGGGGTGCCTTGTCCTCGAAAGCAGCCCGGAACTCCGACTTTCTCAGCGCCGGCAAAATCTTCTGCGAGATGCCGCCGGACAGGAAGACGCCGCCGCGAGCCATGAAAATCATCGCCATATCGCCGGCGACGCGACCGAGATAGGTCGAAAACAGCGCGATCGTTTCGACGGCGACCGCGTCGGTTCCGGCAAGCGCGTGCGAGGTGATATCAGCCGGATCCGCGTAGGTCGGCTCGACACTGTCGGCGGCACAGATCGCACGGTAGAGATTGACGATACCGCGTCCACAGAGGATCTGCTCCGCCGAAATCCGGCCCTCGATGGTTTCGACATGCGGAAAAATCTCGAGATCCCGCTGGGTGCGCGGCCCGAGATCGACATGTCCGCCCTCTCCCGGAACTGGGATCCAGACATTGCGCGCATGGATGAGGCCCCCGACGCCAAGACCGGTGCCGGGACCAAGGACGACGCGGGAAGCAACCATGTCGCCGGACGCGCTACCGAGACGCTCCCGATTTTCGGTGGAAAGGTCGGAGACTGCCAGCGCCTGCGCCTCGAAATCGTTGACGACGAGAACGTCTTCCAGGCCTAGCCCTTCGATCATGGTTTTCGGACGGACGACCCAATCGCAATTTGTCAGCGGGATTTCGTCGTCGCTGATCGGTCCGGCGACCGCCAGGATCGCCGAGCGCGGGGTGATGGCACTCTTTTCGAGAATGGCGGCACGGATCGCGTCGTCGATGGTCTCGAAATCGGCCGTGCGGACGTTCGGAAAATTGATCTGTTCAGCGGTAGCGTCCGCGATGATCGCGAAGCGGGCGTTGGTGCCGCCGATATCGCCGATCAGAATCGGATAGGGCAAGGAGGCTTCGCTGGTATCGAGCTGGTGCATGGCAGGTTCCGTAAATGCGCCTTCGGCGCCGGTTAGGCGTGAAGATTTCCGATAAGCTTGTCCGCAGTCGCTTCGTTGAGCGCCATTGGAATATCATAGACGATTGCCAGCCGCATCAGCGCCTTGACGTCCACATCGTGCGGCATCGGCGTCAAAGGGTCGACGAAGAAGATCAGGGCATCCACCTCGCCTGTGGCAATCAGCGCGCCAATCTGCTGGTCACCGCCGAGCGGCCCACTCTTCAGCCGCGTGACGTCGAGGTTGGGTGCGGCGTCCAGAACGCGTCCGCCGGTCGTTCCCGTGGCAACGATCGTCCAGTTCGCCGCCAGCGTCTCGCGGTTGCGGCGGGCGAATTCCGCCATGTCATCCTTCTTCTGGTCGTGCGCAATCAACGCAAGGCATTTGCCACTGGCCATAAAAGGAGACCTCCCTCTGAAATTCAATCGATTTGACCGCTTCTATACGAAGAGCCTTGCCTTTGAAAGAGTGCCATGACCGCGCTCATTGGACAGGCGGCTTGTCATCGGGAATGGGGCCGGTGGCTGGCAGCGCACCGTCGGGAGCGACCGAAGGCTCCGAGGCCGGCGCTACCGTCAACGCTTCGGCCGCCGAGGCGCCGCCATAGGTCGCCGCATGAACGGACGAGACCGATGGCGCTGCGAGAACCGCCGAGCAGGCATTGGGAAGATCCGACACCATGACCTCGCGCGGCTTGACCGGCTTCGTGCCGGGCTTGGGCGGTTTCGGCGGAGCCCAGGGCGCCTTGGTGAACCACCACGCCAGAGATTTGTCGCATCCGTCGCCGGCGGCAACGGGTGCCTGAGGCTTGCAGCCTGCAGCGCCCGGCGGGCACTTGAGGCGGATATGGAAATGCGAATCGTGCCCGTATTCGGGGCGAAGCTTTCCCAGGTTGGTGCGATCGCCGGTCCAAGTGTCGCACATCTTCTTCTTGATCGCCGGATTGACGAAGATACGCTCAACCTGCGGATAGCTTGCCGCGCGCATCAGAAGCCGCGCGTGTGCGGCACTCCAGACATCAGGATTGATGGTCAGGAACGCGTTCTTTTGCAGCATCGTCGTGAAGGGCATCGTCTCCTTCTCTTCTGCGCTCATCCTGTGAGACGGCATGGGCGTGAGCCAGACGTCGCCATCGAGGCCGATCTGGTGCGAGGCGTGGCCGTTGAACATCGGCCCGCCTCGCGGCTGCGCAATATCCCCGACGAGAAGACCCGGCCAGCCATCATACTTGGCGGCATCGCGTGACAGCCGCTCGAGCAACGCGATCATCGCCGGATTGCCCCAGCGCCGATTTCGCGAAAGCCGCATTGCCTCCCAGGTCGGGCCGTCGGTAGGCAGCGCCACCGCGCCGGTCATGCAGCCCTTGGCATAGAAACCGAAAGGCTGCGCACCTCCCTGGGTCGGCAGCTCGACCGAACCGAAGATCGCCTTCGCGCTTCCCGGGCTTGGCTGTTTCTGTTGCGCGGCGGCGTCGCCGGCGACGAGGCTTGCGCCTATCGCGGCGGCGACGGCCAGCCTGCCTACAGTACGAAGGGCGTGAGAGATACGGAAAACCATGCCATTTCCTGAACGTCTGCCGACTCTGTGTCGGGTGATTTGTAATCGAACCTACCGTGAAAAGGAATTTTGGTGAATCGATGTTTTGACCCGGCCACCTGCGTGGCGGGTATCCCGTCGAGCGATTTCGGTCAGAAGGCGCGCGGCCCGGGCAAAACGGTCACGATTCCGCGAGCCCCATAAAAACTGAAGGGTCACCTGTTTTTCGCCTGCTTTTCGCCTATTCTCGGCGAAGCGAACAACAATATGGGGCTGGCGAATGGCGCGTGCATGGTCGAAACTGGGCTTGGTTCTCTCTCTTGCTGGCGTCTTTGCCCTCCCCTTGCAGGCATTGTCGCAGGAGCAGAATTTCCGGATCGGCACGTCCACAATCGGCGACCTCAAGTACCAGCCCGGCTTCAAGCGTTTCGACTACGTCAATCCCGATGCGCCAAAGGGCGGAGATCTCAGGCTCTCGACGACAGGCACATACGACACATTCAACCCGCTCCTCAGCAAGGGCGAGACGGTGACGGGACTCGGGCTGGTTTTTGAAACGTTGATGAAATCGGCTGACGATGAACTGCTTGCCTCCTACGGCCTGCTTGCTGAAGGCGTCTCGTATCCGGAGGATGTATCCAGCGCGACGTTTCGGCTGCGCAAGGAAGCCAAGTGGGCCGATGGAACCCCGGTGACGCCGGAGGACGTGATCTTCAGCTTCGAGAAGTCGAAGGAGCTCAATCCCCTTCTTTCGAACTATTACGGCCATGTCGCGAAGGCCGAAAAGACGGGCGAGCGCGACGTCACCTTCGCCTTCGATGAGAGAGGAAACAAGGAGCTTCCCAATATTCTCGGCCAGCTTCAGGTCGTGCCCAAGGCTTGGTGGGAAGGCAAGGGAGCGGACGCGAAGCCGCGGGACATTTCCAAGACCACGCTCGAACCCGTCATGGGTTCGGGACCGTACAAGATCGGTGCCTTTTCAGCCGGCAGCAAGATCACCTACGAGCTGCGGGACGATTACTGGGGCAAGGACGTCAATGTGAATATCGGGCAGAACAACTTTGGCACCATTGCCTACAGCTATTTCGGTGACAGGGATGTTGAGTTCGAGGCGTTTCGCGCCGGCAACGTGGATTTTTGGCAGGAGAACCAGGCGAGCCGCTGGGCGACGGGATACGACTTCCCAGCCGTGAAGGATGGACGCATCAAGCGTGAAGAACTGCCGAACCAGCTACGCGCGACCGGTATCATGCAGGCCATGGTGCCCAACATGCGACGCGAGATGTTCAAGGACGAAAGGGTGCGTGAGGCGCTGAACTACGCCTTCGACTTCGAGGAAATGAACCGCACCGTCTTCTTCGGCGCCTACAATCGCGTCAACAGCTTCTTCTTCGGCACCGAACTCGCCTCATCCGGGCTGCCTGAGGGCCGCGAGCTGGAGATCCTGCAGGGCATGAAAGACAAGGTACCGGCGGAGATTTTCACCACGCCCTACAGCAACCCGGTCGGTGGCGATCCGCAGAAGAGCCGCGAGAACCTGCGCAAGGCGATCAGCCTCCTCAAAGAGGCCGGCTACGCAATACAGGGCAACCGGATGGTGAACACCAAGACCGGCAAGCCCCTCTCCTTCGAATTGCTTCTGAGCAGTCCGACATTGGAGCGGGTTGCCGTTCCCTATACGCAGGCACTCAGGAAGATCGGTATCGATGCGCGTGTGCGAACCGTCGATCCGTCCCAGTACACCAACCGCGTCCGCAGCTTCGACTACGACATGATCTGGAACGTCTGGGCCGAGACGATGAATCCTGGCAACGAGCAGGCCGACTACTGGGGTTCTGCCGCCGCCAACCAGCAGGGATCTCGTAACTACGCGGGCATTGCCGATCCCGCGGTCGATGAACTGATCAAGAAGATCATATTCGCGCCGAACCGCGACGATCAGATTGCCGCTATCAAGGCGATGGATCGCGTGATGCTGGCAAGGCACTATGTCGTGCCGCTCTACTATCGCTCGGACATCCCCATCGCGTATTGGGACAAATTCGACCGCCCTGCCGAGCTGCCGACCTATTCGACCGGTTTCCCCGAAAGCTGGTGGTCGAAAGCGGCCAAGTGAGCGGGCTTGCATTGGCCGAATGGCTGGGCTCCAAATGAGCGATCCGAATCACTTCGGAACGAGAGCAAAGGCCGGACAAGACCGGCGAAAAAAGGCTGGCGGATTGAACGGGAATAGACTGGAAGGCTCGACTAAGAAATCCCTGGAGGCCGCTCGCTGATGGGAGCCTATATTCTTCGACGCCTGCTTTTGATGATCCCGACGATCGTCGGCATCATGGCCATCTCCTTCACCGTCATCCAGTTTGCGCCGGGCGGCCCCGTCGAGCAGGTGATCGCGCAGCTGACCGGCGACGCACAGGGTGCGGATTCGCGCATTTCCGGCGGTGGCGGCGACCTGATGGGCGGCGGCCTCGACGAAGGCGGTTCGAAATACCGCGGCGCGCAAGGCCTCGATCCCGAGCTGATCGCCAAGCTCGAGAAGCAGTTCGGCTTCGACAAGCCGCCGCTGACCCGCTTCGGCGAGATGATGTGGAACTACATCCGCTTCGATTTCGGCGAGAGCTTCTTCCGCAACACGTCCGTTCTCGATCTGATCAAGGACAAGCTGCCGGTTTCGGCCTCGCTCGGCGTCTGGATCATGATCTTTTCCTACGGCATCTCGATCCCGCTCGGCATACGCAAGGCTGTCAAGGACGGCTCGACCTTCGATGTCTGGACCTCAGGCGTGATCATCATCGGCTATGCCGTACCGAGCTTCCTGTTCGGCATCCTGCTGATCGTGCTTTTCGCCGGGGGGTCGTTCTACGACTGGTTTCCGCTGCGAGGCCTCGTCTCGGACAATTTCGACCAGCTTGCCTGGTGGCAGAAGCCCCTCGATTATTTCTGGCACCTGGCGCTGCCGCTTATCTCGCTGTCGCTCGCGGCCTTCGCGACGACGACGCTTTTGACCAAGAATTCGTTCATCGAAGAAATCAAGAAGCAGTATGTCGTGACCGCCCGCGCCAAGGGGCTTAACGACCGGCAGGTGCTTTACGGCCACGTCTTCCGCAACGCCATGCTGATCATCATCGCCGGCTTTCCCGGCGCCTTCATCTCCTCCTTCTTCACCGGGTCGCTACTGATCGAGAACATCTTCTCGCTCGACGGGCTCGGGCGCCTCGGCTACCTCTCGGTGGTCAACCGCGACTATCCGATCGTCTTTGCGACGCTCTACATCTTCTCGCTGCTAGGCCTGTTCGTCAGCCTCGTGTCCGACCTGATCTACACCTGGATCGATCCGCGGATCGACTTCGAGCGGAGGGACATCTGATGGACACCGCCGCCAATCCCGTAACCGCAACGCCGGTCAAGCCGCCGCGCAAGGGGCTGCTGTCGCCGACCAACATCCGGCGATGGAAGAACTTCAAGGCGAACAGGCGCGGCTACTGGTCGCTCTGGCTCTTTCTCGTGCTGTTCGTGCTCAGCCTGTTTGCAGAGTTCATCGCCAACGACCGGCCGATCGTCGCCTCCTACAAGGGCGAGATCCTGTTTCCGGTTCTGGTCAACTATCCCGAGGAGAAGTTCGGCGGGTTCCTGGCTGAAACCGATTACCGCTCCGACGTCATATCGGACGAGATCAACGCGAACGGCTGGATGATCTGGCCGCCGATCCGCTACTCCTACCGCTCTGTCAACTCCAACATCCCGCATTCGGCGCCGACCGCACCCTTCTGGATCATGAGCAAGGAGGCGCGCTGCTCCGGCTATCCGCAGGGCGTCAATGATCCCGGCTGCACCTTCAGCAACCTCAACTGGCTCGGCACCGACGACCAGGCGCGCGACGTGCTTGCCCGCGTCATCTACGGCTTCCGCATCTCGGTGCTTTTCGGCCTGGTGCTGACGATCTGCTCTGCCGTCGTCGGCGTGGCGGCCGGCGCGATCCAGGGCTACTTCGGCGGCTGGACGGACCTGCTCCTGCAGCGCTTCATCGAAATCTGGTCTTCGATGCCGGTGCTTTACATCCTGTTGATCATCGCGGCGATCCTGCCGCCCGGCTTTTTCGTGCTCCTGGGGATCATGCTGCTGTTCTCCTGGGTCGGCTTCGTCGGCATCGTGCGCGCCGAATTCCTGCGCGCGCGAAACTTCGAGTATGTGCGCGCCGCCCGCGCGCTCGGCGTCAACAACCGCACGATAATGTGGCGTCACCTTTTGCCGAACGCCATGGTGGCGACCCTCACCTTCCTGCCGTTCATCCTGTCGGGGTCGATCACGACTCTGACCTCGCTCGACTTCCTCGGCTTCGGCATGCCGCCCGGCTCCCCTTCGCTGGGCGAAATGATTGCTCAGGGGAAGTCCAACCTGCAGGCGCCTTGGCTCGGCCTTACGGCCTTTTTCGCCATGTCGATCATGCTCTCGCTTCTGATCTTCATCGGCGAGGCCGTGCGTGATGCATTCGATCCAAGGAAGACGTTTCAATGAGCGATACTCCTGAGCCCCTGCTTTCCGTCCGCGATCTCTCAGTTGCTTTTCACCAAGGCGGGGACACATCGCTGGCCGTCGATCGCGTCTCGTTCGACATTCACAGGGGGGAAGTGGTGGCGCTGGTAGGAGAGTCGGGATCAGGCAAGTCCGTGTCTGCCAGCTCGATCCTCCGTCTCCTTCCCTACCCGGCGGCAAGCCACCCCTCCGGAGCGATTGTCTTCAAGGGCAAGAACCTCCTGAAAGCATCTGACAAGGCGTTGCGCGAGGTGCGCGGCAACGACATAACGATGATCTTCCAGGAGCCGATGACGTCTCTCAATCCGCTTCACAGCATCGAAAAACAGATCGCGGAGATCCTGGCGCTGCATCAGGGCCTGACAGGGCAACCCGCGCGCACGCGCGTGCTGGAACTGCTGAACCAGGTCGGTATCCGAGAGCCGGAGAAACGACTGAAGGCCTACCCGCACGAGCTTTCCGGCGGCCAGCGGCAGCGCGTGATGATCGCCATGGCGCTGGCGAACCGCCCGGAGCTGCTGATTGCCGACGAGCCGACGACGGCGCTCGACGTGACCGTGCAGGCGCAGATTCTTGAGTTGCTGCGGCAGCTGAAGGGGCAGCACGGCATGTCCATGCTGTTCATCACCCACGACCTCGGCATCGTGCGAAAGTTCGCTGACCGGGTCTGCGTGATGACCAAGGGCAAGATCGTCGAGACCGGCACGGTCGAAGAGGTCTTCGCCAATCCGAAGCATGAATATACGCGGCACCTGTTGGCCTCCGAGCCGCGTGGCGAACCGCCGCTTTCCGACAGCTCCAAGCCGATCGTCATGCAGGGGTTCGATATCCGCGTGTGGTTTCCCATCAAGGCGGGGCTGATGCGCAGGGTCGTCGACCACGTGAAGGCCGTGGACGGGATCGACCTGTCGCTGCGCGCCGGGCAAACACTCGGGGTGGTCGGCGAATCCGGATCCGGCAAGACGACGCTCGGCCTCGCATTGACGCGGCTCATCTCTTCGCAGGGACGGATCAGCTTCGTCGGCAAGGATATAGCCGACTATTCGTTTACCGAGATGCGGCCGTTGCGCAACCAGCTGCAGGTCGTGTTCCAGGATCCCTACGGTTCGCTCAGCCCGCGCATGTCCGTCGGTGACATCATCGCCGAAGGGCTGAAGGTTCATGAGCGGTCGCTGTCATATGAGGAACGCGACCGGCGCGTCTGCTGGGCCTTGGAGGAGGTCGGCCTTGACCCAACGACGCGGTGGCGGTATCCGCACGAATTTTCCGGCGGCCAGCGCCAGCGCATTGCGATTGCCCGCGCGATGGTGCTGAAGCCGCGCTTCGTCATGCTCGACGAACCGACCTCGGCGCTGGACATGAGTGTACAGGCACAGGTCGTCGACCTCCTGCGAGATCTGCAGAAGAAGCACGATCTCGCCTATCTCTTCATCAGCCACGATCTCAAGGTAGTGAAGGCGCTCGCCAACGACGTCATCGTCATGCGCTTCGGCAAGGTGGTCGAGCAAGGCTCGTCCTCCGAGATCTTCCGCGCCCCCAAGGACGAGTACACCAAGGCGCTGATGGCAGCCGCCTTCAACATCGAGGCCGTGCCGACGCCGGCCGTTCAACAATAATGAAGACCATGTCCGTGACGCCTCCCGTTCTCATCGATCTCAAGTTCAATGCCGAAGCAATTGCCCGCATTCTGAAGACCGCCTTTGCCGATCGCGGCAGCATCAGTCTGGCCGATCCCGCCGCCAAGGACCGCGACCTCAGCGGCATCGACTATGCGCTGCTCTGGAAGCCAGACGCCGACCTTTTCGAGCGTGCGCCCAACCTGAAGCTCATTTTCTCGGGCGGCGCCGGTGTCGACAGCTTCCTGACCCTGCCGGGGCTGCCAGACGTGCCGATCGTCCGGTTCGTCGATCGCAGCCTGACGACGCGGATGAGCGAGTGGGTGGTGATGCAATGCCTGATGCACCTGCGCGAGCAGCACAAGCATGAACAGCACCAGCGGGAACGGACCTGGGGCAAGCTGATCGCACCGGAGGCCGCCGAAATCACCGTCGGCATCATGGGTCTTGGCGTTCTCGGCCAGGATGCCGCGTCGAAACTCCGGGTTATGGGCTTCAACGTCATCGGCTGGTCGCGCACCGCCAAGGAGCTGGAGGGCATCGAGACCTTCGACGCCAGCGAACTCGCCCAGTTTCTGGCGAAGACCGACATTCTCGTCGGCCTGCTTCCCCTGACGCCGGAGACAACGGGTTTCTACAATGCCCAACTGTTTGCCAAGCTTCGGCAGGGAGGAGCGCTCGGCAAGCCTGTCTTCATCAATGCCGGACGCGGCAAGAGCCAGGTGGAAGCCGATATCGTCTCGTCAATCGAAGGCGGCGTGCTCGGCGGCGCCTCGCTCGATGTGTTCGCGGTCGAACCGCTGCCCGCCGAAAGTCCGCTGTGGGCATTGGAAAACGTCTTCCTCACGCCGCACGATGCGGCGGTCTCCGAGGAGAACGCGCTTTTCCGACATGTCGAAGAGCAAATCGCCCGCTTCGAGCGCGGCGAGCCCCTGCAATTCGTGATCGACCGCGCGGCCGGCTACTGACGCTGGCGGAAACCTTTCGGCAACCTCGCGAAGCGATCGGCACCCGCCGCACCCGACAGCCGGTTATTAGAGCTGGACATTATCGGCCGTTTTTTCGATAAGAATGGGCACGAACCGGTCGTCGCGCGCCGGCTTTGGCGCGCCACGCACGGATGAATGGGTGGAGTTTATGGCCAAGACCGACATCGCACGGCGCGTTTACAATCACGCGTGGAAGCTCGACCCCATCGTCCGCAGCCTGATCGATACGGACTTCTACAAGCTACTGATGCTGCAGATGATCTGGAAGCTCTATCCCGACGTCGATGCTACCTTCACGCTGATTAACCGCACGAAACGCGTCCATCTCGCCGAAGAGATCGATGAAGGCGAGCTGCGCGAACAGCTCGATCACGCGCGCACGCTCAAGCTTTCGAAGAAGGAAACGATCTGGCTGGCCGGTAACAGCTTCTATGGCCGCGCGCAGATTTTCGAGCCGGAGTTCCTGGCCTGGTTCTCGCATTTCCAATTGCCCGAATACGAGCTGTCAAAGCGCGACGGACAGTACGTCCTGGATTTCCACGGCTCGTGGAAGGAAACCACGATGTGGGAGATCCCGGCACTCGCCATCATCAACGAACTCAGGTCCCGATCGGCCATGCGGGCGCTCGGCCCGTTCACGCTCGACGTGCTCTATGCCCGTGCCAAGGCCCGCATGTGGGAGAAGGTGGAACGACTGCGTGAGCTGCCCGGCCTGCGCATCTCCGATTTCGGCACGCGCCGCCGCCACAGCTTCCTGTGGCAGCGCTGGTGCGTGGAAGCGCTGAAGGAAGGCATCGGCCCGGCCTTCACCGGCACCAGCAACGTCTTGCTCGCCATGGACTCCGATCTGGAAGCGGTGGGTACCAACGCGCACGAACTGCCCATGGTGGCAGCCGCCCTGGCGCGGAGCGACGAGGAGCTCCACAACGCGCCCTACAAGGTGCTGCGCGACTGGAACAAGCTCTACGGCGGCAACCTTTTGATCGTGCTGCCCGACGCCTTCGGAACCGCGGCATTCCTGCGCGACGCGCCGGAATGGGTAGCCGACTGGACGGGCTTCCGCCCCGATAGCGCCCCGCCGATCGAGGGCGGCGAGAAGATCATCGACTGGTGGAAGAAAATGGGCCGCGACCCGCGCCAGAAGCTGCTCATCTTCTCCGACGGACTCGATGTCGGCGCGATCATCGACACCTACAGGCATTTCGAAGGGCGCGTGCGCATGAGCTTCGGCTGGGGCACGAACCTCACCAACGATTTTGCCGGCTGCGCCCCAACCGAGATCTCGGGTCTCAACCCGATTTCCGTGGTCTGCAAGGTCATCGACGCCAATGGCCGCCCGGCCGTCAAGCTGTCCGACAATCCGCAAAAGGCGACCGGCGATCCAGAGGAGGTCCAGCGCTATCTGAAATTCTTCGGTACGGAAGATCGCGTCGATCAGGCCGTTTTCGTCTGACGTGATGCGAGCGCCGGTTCATCGGCGCTCGCGCACTCGACATCACTTCACGACGAGTATCGCTTTGCCTTTTACCCGATCATAGAGATCGATGACGTCCTGATTGAACATGCGCACGCAGCCCGACGAGGCATTCTTGCCGATCGTCTTCCATTCCGGCGATCCGTGGATGCGATAGAGCGTGTCCTTGCCGTCCTGGAAAATGTAGAGTGCCCGCGCTCCCAACGGGTTCTGCAGGCCGGGCGGCATGCCCTTTTTCCACTGGTCCAGCTTTGGATTGCGGCCGATCATGGAGGGCGTCGGGGTCCAGGTGGGCCATTTTCGCTTCCACTGGATGATTGCGCGGCCCTTCCAGGCGCGGCCCTGCGCACCAAGGCTGACGCCGTAACGGATCGCCCGCCCGTCCTTCAGAATGAAATACAGGAACTTCGTTTCGGTATCGACGACGATCGAGCCAGCAGGTTCGTTCGTCTCGTAGTCAACCTCCTGGCGGAGATAATACGGATCGACCTGCGCATGGTCGATTGCCGGCAAATGGTAATCTCCATCGTCGACGTCCGCATAGATAGCCGGATAGTCCGGATTGTGTGGATTGTGTGGAGTGGGCCGCGGAATTGAAGCTTCCGAAAGCGCCGCCTTGGTGATCGGCGGATTGGGTATCTCGACGACAATTGGCTCTTTCGGCAATTGTGTACAGGCCGCGAGAAAGGAAGCGCCGGCTGCAGCGGACAGCAACCGAAGAACAGAAAACAAATGCAATTTCAAAGATTCCGATGATCAATAGATTGGGTGGTGGGTCTCCCTGCACGACCATCCGTGACCAAAATGTGTTTCCAACGCTGAAAAGAGCAAACGTACCAGGCATTCGAAAGGACGTGTTGGCGAAGCGCAACACCTGACGGCAGTACTGCCAAAGAAAGGCTGACGCGCCCAGCAATTCTGGCGCGCCCTCAGCGACGACCCGGATCGAGGCTATCTGTGGGCACTGGGTTTGGGGCTTGATGGCGGACAGGGTGGGATTCGAACCCACGGTACGCTTTCACGTACACACGCGTTCCAGGCGTGCGCCTTAAACCACTCGGCCACCTGTCCTTTGTCGATCTGCACCGTGAGACGCAAATCGTTGGAACGGCGCGATATATACCGATGAATTTTTGGCGATCAACCTAAATCTAACAGTTTTTTGACTTCTTCCGGTAAAAGTGCGGCAGAGCCTCCATTGCAGTTCCTCGGGCACGTCGCTATTTCTTGGTGCCAGGTGGAGAATGATGCGGCTGGCCGGCAGTTGTCCGGCGGATCAGAGGCCGGAGAGATCGATGCGTTTCCTATTGCGTTTGGCGAGTCTTGTTGCGCTGGCTGTTGCCGTGATTGCAGGAACCATCGATTCCATTCAATCCGTGGCAGCCTCATCTGTGGTCATCACGCCCATGGGTGCGGCATGGCAGGATCTGAACGCTTCGTCTCTTGACGCCCTGCAATCGTCCATCTCCTACTACATACACCCGCGCTTCTATACGCTAGCCTTCCAGTGGCTCATGATGCAGCCGGCTTTTGCCGTGTTTCTCGTACTTTCGCTGTTGCTGTGGATGGCCGGATACAAGAAGCCTCCGGTTGCCGGCCGCTTCGCCGCCTAGCTGTAGAAAACGGGTGACAGCCGCCCGCTTGCCTAGAAAAATCACAATCTATCGATGATTTTGCGTAAAAATCAGCCCGCTTGAGCTGATTTTTGGCAGTTACGGCAAATTTTTACCAGTCGAAAAATTTCTCGTGAATTTTCTTTTGAGCCATGCAAGGATGCAGGCAGCCAGGCCTCCGGGGGGAGGTCGGTGGTTCCGCAGACATGCCTGAAAACGGGCTTGCGGGAGGACCCCTAACTAATAGCAACAACAGGGCTGCACTATGAAAAAATCCCTTCTGACTCTCCTTGCCGTGGCTGCCATGTCCACGACGGCGCTGGCCGCCGATGTCAAGCCGGCACTGGTCTACGGCACCGGCGGGAAGTTCGATAAGTCATTTAACGAAGCAGCCTTCAATGGCGCCGAGAAGTTCAAGAAGGAGACCGGCGTCGCGTATCGCGACTTCGAGCCGACCGGCGACACCCAAGGCGAACAGGCCATCCGAAATTTCGCGAGCCGCGGTTTCAATCCGGTTGTAGCCGTGTCCTTCGCCTGGACCTCCGCGATCGAGAAGGTCGCAGCCGAATTCCCGGACACCAAGTTCATCATCGTTGACGCCGTTGTCGACAAGCCGAACGTCCGCTCGGTCGTATACAAGGAAGAAGAAGGCTCGTTCCTCGTCGGTCTTCTGGCCGGCATGGCGTCGAAATCCGGCAAGGTCGGTTTCGTTGGCGGCATGGACATTCCCCTCATCCGCAAGTTCGGATGCGGCTACGAGCAGGGCGCTCGCGCAGCCAATGCGAAGATCGAGGTCTTCCAGAACATGACCGGCACGACCGGTGCAGCATGGAACGACCCGGTTCGCGGCGGCGAGCTTACCAAGAACCAGATCGACCAGGGCGCAGACGTCGTCTACGCGGCAGCCGGTGCCACCGGCCTTGGCGTTCTGCAGACGGCGGCCGACAACAAGAAGTTCTCGATTGGCGTCGACTCCAACCAGAACTACCTGCATCCGGGCTCCGTTCTGACCTCCATGGTCAAGCGCGTCGACCTCGCAGTCTTCAACGCCTTTACCGACGTCAAGGGTGACAAGTTCACCGCCGGCGTGCAGTCGCTCGGCGTCAAGGAAGACGGCGTCGCGGCCGCCATTGACGAGCACAACAAGGCGCTCATCACGCCTGAAATGCAGGCTGCGGTCGACAAGGCAAAGGCCGACATCATTGCAGGAACCATCAAGGTTCACGATTACACCTCGGACAACGCCTGCCCGAAGTGATCCGCGACTGAGACGGGCGTATGGTGGAATCTTTTCGCCATACGCCCTTTTCGTATTTGGAGCCTGCAGTGACAGACACGCCCGCTATCGAACTCGTGGGCATCGACAAGAAATTCGGTGCCGTTCACGCCAACAAGAATATCAATCTCACCGTCGCCAAGGGCACGATCCACGGGATCATCGGGGAAAACGGTGCCGGAAAATCGACACTGATGTCGATCATCTACGGTTTTTATCACGCCGACAGCGGTGAGATCCGCGTCAACGGTACCCCCGTGACCATCAAGGATAGCCAGGCCGCCATCTCGGCCGGGATCGGCATGGTGCATCAGCACTTCATGCTGGTCGACAATTTCACGGTGCTGGAAAACATCATGCTTGGCGCCGAGGGCGGCGCGCTTCTCGCTAGGGGTGTCGCGTCGGCCCGGTCCGAGCTGCGGCGCCTCGAGAAAGACTACGGGCTGGAAGTCAATCCGGACGCCGTCATCGAGCAGCTCCCAGTCGGCCTGCAGCAACGCGTCGAAATTCTCAAAGCCATGTATCGCGGCGCCGAGATCCTCATTCTCGACGAGCCAACGGGCGTTCTGACCCCCGCCGAAGCGGACCATCTGTTCAAGATCCTCGGCGTACTGCGCGACCAGGGAAAGACGGTCATTCTCATCACCCACAAGCTGCGCGAAATCATGGCGATCACCGATACGGTTTCCGTCATGCGCCGCGGCGAGATGGTGGCGACCCGTAAGACGTCGAAAACAACCGTCGAGGAACTGGCAGAACTGATGGTCGGTCGCCGTGTCCTCCTGCGTGTCCAGAAGGGCGAAGCCAATCCCGGCAAGGTCGTGCTGTCCGTGCGCAATCTCACGGTCAAGGACAACCGCGGCGTGGTGATGGTCGACAATGTCTCGTTTGACGTCCATGCCGGCGAAATCGTCGGTGTGGCAGGCGTTGCTGGCAATGGGCAGTCAGAGCTCCTGGAAGCGATCGCGGGCATCCGCAAGCCGCATTCCGGCGAAGTCCTGCTCGACGGCCAGCCGATCGACAAGGCCGATCCGGCGCGCCTTCGTGAGCTCGGCCTCGCTCATATTCCCGAAGACCGCCATCATATGGGCCTGGTGCTGAAGTTCGAGGAGTACGAAAACTCCGTACTCGGCTATCACCGCAATTCGGCCTACAGCAAGGGTCCGCTGCTCGATCTGGAGGCGATCCGCAAGGACGCCATGGAAAAGATCGAGAAATACGATATCCGCCCGCCGAATCCGCGGTTGAAGACGGCGAACTTTTCCGGCGGCAACCAGCAGAAGATCGTCGTCGCGCGAGAAATCGAGCGCGATCCGACGGCGCTGATCATCGGCCAACCGACCCGCGGCGTCGATATCGGCGCCATCGAGTTCATTCACCGCCGGATCATCGAGATGCGCGACGCGGGCAAGGCCATCTTGCTCGTCTCCGTCGAACTCGACGAAATCCGCGCCCTTTCAGACCGTATCCTTGTCATGTTTGCCGGCCACGTGGTCGGCGAGAAGACGCCCGATGCCGGTGAACAGACCCTCGGCCTGATGATGGCCGGCATTGCCGCGTGAGGCCTCAATGAGCACTGCTTCCGTCCCGCTTCCAAACTGGATCAACTACGGCCTCATTCCGATCCTGAACCTCGTCGTCGCCTTCCTGATTTCCGGATTTGTCGTCTGGCTTATCGGCGAAAGCCCGCTGGCAGCCCTGTCGCTTCTGATCGAAGGCGCGCTGGGCAGCGGCGAAGGCATCGGCTTCACGCTGTATTACGCCACCAGTTTCATCTTCACCGGCCTCTCGGTCGCCGTTGCCATCCACGCCGGTCTCTTCAACATCGGCTCCGAGGGCCAGGCCTATCTCGGTGGTCTCGGATGCGCCTTGGTAGCGCTGGCGCTCGACCGCTACGTGCCGTGGTATGTGACCATGCCGGTCGCGGTGGTCGGAGCCGGCCTTTTCGGTGCGGCCTGGGCCTTCATTCCGGCCTTCCTGCAGGCAAAGCGCGGCAGCCACATCGTCATCACCACAATTATGTTCAACTATATCGGCGCTGCGCTGATGGTCTACCTGCTGGTGCACGTGCTGATCGTTCCCGGCAAGATGGCGCCGGAAACGCGGACTTTCCTCGAAGGCGGCCAGCTGCCGAAGCTCGGCTGGCTGATGAACATGTTTGGAGCAAAACTCGGCGCTGCTCCGTTTAACGTCTCCTTCATCATCGCACTGGTCGCCTCCTATTTCGTCTGGCTGCTGATCTGGCGCACCAAGCTCGGCTTCGAGATGCGCACGCTCGGCGTCAGCCCTAGTGCCGCCTCCTACGCGGGCATCCCCTATGCCCGTACCGTCATGATCGCCATGCTGCTCTCCGGCGCGCTTGCCGGCATGATGGCGCTGAACCCCGTCATGGGCTCTTCCGCCCGCCTGCAGGTGGAATTCGTCGGCGGCGCCGGCTTCGTCGGAATCGCGGTCTCGCTGATGGGCCGGAACCATCCGGTCGGGATAGTTCTGTCTGCCATCCTGTTCGGTATCCTCTATCAGGGCGGCGACTGGATTTCCTTCGAAATGCCGAACATCACTCGCGAGATGATCCTGGTGATCCAGGGTCTCGTCATCCTGTTTGCCGGCGCCCTGGAATACATGTTCCGCCCGGCGCTGGTGCGCGTCTATCAACAGTTCAAGCGCGCGTAAGGAGAGCGAACGATGGATTATTACGACATCTTCCTCAGCGTTCTGAGCTCGACCATACGCCTGTCGATACCGCTGATATTCACGGCTCTTGCTGGTCTTTTCTCCGAACGTGCCGGCATTTTCGACATCGGCCTCGAGGGCAAGATGCTCGGCTCGGCCTTCGCGGCCGCCTGCATTGCCTATCTCACGGGCTCGGCCTGGCTCGGCCTGGGTGCGGGGATCGTCTGCTCGGTCGCACTCAGCTTCGTGCACGGCTTCGCGTCGATCACCAATCGCGGCAACCAGATCATTTCCGGCGTGGCCATCAACTTCTTCGTCGCAGGTATCACGATCGTTCTCGGGCAAGCCTGGTTCGGACAGGGCGGGCGTACTCCGCAGCTGGCGGGGGACGCGCGCTTTACGCCGATCATCCTGCCGGGCGCCGACACACTGCGGGAGGTGCCCATCATAGGGCCACTCTACGCGAATGTGATCTCGGGCAACAATATCCTGACCTATCTGGCTTTCCTGGCGGTTCCGTTCTCATGGTGGATTCTCTACCGCACGCGATTCGGCCTGCGTCTGCGCGCTGTCGGCGAAAACCCGGGTGCAGTCGACACGGCCGGCATCTCCGTCAGCTGGCTGCGCTACCGCGCCGTTATTTGCGCCGGCATCCTTTGCGGCTTCTCCGGTACCTATCTCGCGATCGCGCAGTCGGCCGCTTTCATCAAGGACATGTCCGCAGGCAAGGGCTATATCGCGCTCGCGGCGCTGGTGTTCGCCAAGTGGAGGCCCGTGCCCGTCATGTTCGCCTGCCTGCTCTTCGGCTTCCTCGATGCGCTGGCCAATTTCATGCAAGGCAAGCAGGTGCCGCTGATCGGCGAAGTGCCAGTGCAGATTTTCCAGGCACTGCCCTATGTCCTTACCTGCATCCTGCTCGCCGGCTTCATCGGCGTCGCAACGCCGCCGAAGGCCGGCGGCGTCCCCTATACCAAGGAGCGTTGAGAACATGTCCCACGACCTTTTCGAAGCCGCCCGCGGCGCCATGGCCTTTGCCCATGCTCCCTACTCGAAATTCCCCGTCGGTGCGGCCATCCGCGCCGAGGACGGCAAGATCTATACCGGCGCCAATATCGAGAACCTCTCTTTCCCGCAGGGCTGGTGTGCCGAGCCGACGGCGATCAGCGCGATGATCATGGGTGGCGCCAGGAAAATCATCGAGATGGCCGTCATAGCAGAGAAGCTGCCGCTCTGCCCGCCTTGCGGCGGCTGCCGCCAGAAGATCTCCGAGTTTGCGTCCAAGGCTACGAAAATCTACCTCTGCGACGAAGCCGGCGTGAAGAAGACAATGACCATGGAAGAACTCCTTCCCTTCAGCTTCGAGACGGAACTCGGATGAAAGCCGCGCTCGATCTGCTTGCCGGCAAGCTCGGCGGGCTTGCCCCGCGCTGCGGCATCGTCCTCGGTTCCGGTCTTGGCTCGCTGGTCAGCCAGCTCACGGACCCGGTTCGGATCGCCTACAAGGATCTGCCGGGCTTCCCGGTGAGCGCGGTGTCCGGTCACGCGGGCGAAGTTGTTGCGGGCCGCCTTGGCGGCGCCCCAGTGGTCATGCTGTCCGGCCGCGTCCATTTCTATGAGAAGGGCGATGCCAGCGCGATGCGCGTGCCGATCGAGGTCCTGAAGGGTCTTGGAGTGGAGGCGCTGATCCTCACCAATTCGGCGGGGTCGCTGCGCGAAGACCTGGCACCCGGTTCGGTGATGCAGATTGCCGACCACATCAACTTTTCCGGCATCAACCCGCTGATCGGCGAGGAAAGCGATCGCCGCTTCGTCGGCCTGACGAATGCCTACGACAACGCTTTGGCGGATGCCATGCGGGCCGCGGCCAAAAAGGTCGAGGTTCCGCTTTCGCAGGGCGTCTACATGTGGTTTTCCGGCCCTAGCTTCGAAACGCCGGCCGAGATCCGCATGGCGCGCATCCTCGGTGCGGACGCTGTCGGCATGTCGACGGTGCCCGAGGTCATCATCGCTCGAATGCTCGGCCTGAGGGTTGCAGCGGCCTCCGTTATCACCAACTATGGGGCTGGAATGACCGGCGCAGAGCTGAGCCACGAGGAAACCAAGGACATGGCGCCCATTGGCGGCGCCCGTCTCGCCGCCATCCTGAAAGAGATGATCGCGGCCGGAGGAAACACAGAATGAGCAACCACTCCCTCAAGGAGACCGCGGCCGTCGCGCTGTCTCTTCTTGATCTCACCAACCTCAAGGACGACTGTACGGAAGCGCAGATCGAGGCTTTGTGCGCCCGCGCGCAGACGCCCTACGGCAATACGGCCGCCGTCTGCATCTGGCCGCGCTTCGTTGCCCATGCCCGCGCCGTCCTCGGGAGCGGGCACCCGGTGCGCATTGCCACCGTCGTCAACTTCCCGTCCGGCGACATGGAGATCGCCGACGTGGCAGCCGAGACACGCGAGGCGATTGCCGACGGCGCCGACGAAATCGATCTCGTCATTCCCTATCGCAAATTCATGGCGGGTAGCAGCACGGCCGTCACTGACATGGTCGCGGCCGTTCGCGCCGAATGCAAGGGAGCGGTCCTGCTGAAGGTTATTCTGGAAACCGGTGAAATCAAGGACACGGCACTCATCCGTCTCGCCTCGGAACTCGCCATCGGCGCCGGCGCCGATTTCATCAAGACATCGACCGGCAAGGTCGCTATCAACGCGACGCTCGAAGCCGCCGACATCATGCTCCGTGCGATCCGCCAGAGCGGCCGCAAGGTCGGCTTCAAGCCAGCCGGCGGCATCGGATCGGTTGCGGACGCGGCGCTCTATCTGAGCCTTGCCGAAACGATCATGGCGCCGGACTGGCCGATGCCGTCGACCTTTCGTTTCGGGGCTTCCGGCGTACTCGACGATATTCTTGCAGTTCTCGGCGGCACGCAGTCCACGCCTGCGGCAGCCACGAGCTACTAGGATGATCCCGCAGGAGATCATCCGCCGGAAACGGGACGGGAATACGCTTTCCGCGGGGGACATACAGTCGTTCATAGCGGCCCTTGCGGCCGGCAGGCTCTCCGAGGGCCAGATCGGCGCGTTTGCCATGGCGGTTTGGTTCAAGGGAATGACGCGCGATGAGACTGTCGCACTGACATCGGCGATGGCCCGCTCGGGCGATATTCTGAGCTGGGCCGATATCGACCGGCCTATAGCCGACAAGCACTCGACGGGTGGCGTCGGCGACAACGTATCGCTGATGCTCGCCCCGATCGCCGCTGCCTGCGGACTTGCCGTTCCGATGATCTCCGGACGCGGCCTTGGGCATACGGGCGGTACGTTGGACAAGCTGGAATCCATTCCCGGCTATGCGATTACGCCCGACGCGACGCTCTTTCGCAAGGCCGTCAGGGATGTGGGGTGCGCAATCATCGGCCAGACCGGGGCGCTAGCCCCCGCCGACGGCAAGCTCTATGCGGTGCGCGATGTGACTGCAACCGTCGATTCCATTCCGCTTATCACCGCATCAATCCTTTCGAAGAAGCTTGCGGCAGGTCTCCAGACACTGGTGCTCGACGTCAAGGTCGGCAACGGCGCCTTCATGTCCGAGCGCAGCGACGCCCTGGCGCTGGCACAATCGCTTGTCGAAGTGGCCAACGGCGCAGGCGTGAAAACATCGGCGCTGATCACCGACATGAACGAGCCGCTTGCCGACGCCGCCGGCAATGTGGTTGAAATCAGAAATTGCCTCGATTTTCTGGCAGGACGAAAGAAGGGAACGCGGCTGGAAACGATCGTGCTCGCCTTTGCGGCCGAAATGCTGGCGAGCTCCGGCATCGTTGCCTCGCCTGATGAAGGCAATGAGAGAGCCGCCGAGGCCCTGTCGTCCGGGAAGGCGGGGGACGTCTTCGCGCGCATGGTGCATGTGCTCGGCGGACCATCGGATCTTCTGGAGCGACCGGACGCCTATCTGGTGCGAGCGCCGTGCATCCGGCCCGTACCTGCACCGCGGTCTGGCTGGCTTTGCGCCTGCGATGCCCGCGAAATCGGCATGCGTGTCATAGACCTCGGTGGCGGACGTCGGCACCCAAGCGACAGGATCGATCATCGTGTCGGCTTCTCAGATCTTCTGCCGCTCGGCACATATGTCGAGTGCGGCGATCCTATCGGGATGGTGCACGCGGCCGACGAGAGCGCGGCAGAGGCTGCGATGTCGGCGCTTGGCGCCAACTACGGGATCGGCGACAGCCAACCTGCGCTGCCCGCAGTCATTTCCGCGCGGCTCTGAAGGGTCACTGCTTCAGGCTGAGGGATCCATCCGCGACCGAATAGGAGGCGAGCTTCTGCAGGAAGCTCATGCCGACCAGCGTGGAGGAAAGGGCGTCGTCCTTCAACACGAAGGCTTCGACATCGCGAACACGGATGCCCCCGATCTCGACACGATCGAGCGTCACATGCGCAGCCTTGGTCTGTCCGTTCGCCGTATTCACAGCATAACGAAAATCAAGCTGATTGGCCGCATAACCAAGGCGTCTCGCCAGGCTTTCGTTCAGCGCTACATAGGTCGCGCCGGTATCGATCATGCCCTGCACCGTCTTGCCGTTGATCCTGAAGTCGCCCGTGTAATGTCCCTGGGCATCTGCGCGAAGGTGCATTGTTCCGCTGGCGGAACCGATGGTGGGCGCTTGCGCAGGTTCAATCGAGCCGGAAACAAAATTCGCGGAAACGGGCCCCTCGGGCCGGGTCCGGTCGGTTGCCAGGAAGGATGGAACCTGTGTGGCAAACACCGCAGCGATGCTTGCGAATATGACAGTACGCACGAGCATGGAAACAGAAATCCTTCCTGTATAAACCGCGCATCATGCGAGGCCATGTCTCTAGCAGCTACACCAAAATTGCTGATAAGTTGCTAATACAGGGAAAACATGTGGCCCGGAGCTTCGTTCCGGGCCATTTACCTGTTGATAAAGTCAGATTATTTCGTGCCGTACATACGGTCGCCGGCATCACCGAGGCCGGGGACGATGTAGCCCTTTTCGTTCAAATGGCTATCGATTGAAGCCGTGAAAACTGGGACATCGGGATGGGCTTCGCGGAAGTTCCTGATACCCTCGGGGGCCGCCAGCAGGCAGAGGAAGCGAATGTTGTGCGCCCCGCGCTCCTTGAGCTTCTCGATCGCGGCGATGGACGAATTGCCGGTCGCAAGCATCGGATCGACGACAATGATCAGGCGTTCGGAGATATCTTCCGGTGCCTTGAAATAGTATTCGACCGGCTGCAGGGTGTCGTGATCGCGATAGACGCCGATATGGGAGACGCGTGCCGAAGGCACCAGATCGAGCATGCCCTCCAGCAGGCCGTTACCGGCACGCAGGATCGACGCGAACACCAGCTTCTTGCCTTCCAGGATCGGAGACTGCATCGTCTGCATCGGCGTCTCGATCGTTTCCATCGTCAACTCGAGATCGCGCGTCACTTCATAGCAGAGCAGTGTGGAGATTTCGCGCAGCAGGCGGCGGAAGCTGCCGGTCGATGTCTCCTTGCGCCGCATGATGGTGAGTTTGTGCTGCACAAGCGGATGATCGATGACCGTAACGCCGTCCATGGCCGAGCCCTTTCTTTAGCTGTTCTTATCGGATGTTTCTTTCATGGAAATCGCCTCCGCCGCAAGAGCGGAGGGCGTTTTGCAATGCAGATCCCCAGTCTCAACCGCCTAAAGACGAGCAAGAAGCGCCTTGCGCGTGGCCTCGTCGACGAATGCCGCTTGGATGCCGGTCCGCGTCATCTCGTCGATTTCGGCGTCGCTGAACGCAAAGACCCCTGCAGCAAGGTCATACTCGCGCTCGAGCGAGGTGTGGAAAAACGGCGGATCGTCCGAGCTGATGGTCACCCGCACACCAGCCTCCTTCAGACGCCGCAATGGATGGGACGGGAAATCCGGAAAGACGTTGAGCGCGATGTTGGAGCCAGGACAGACCTCCAGAACAGTTCCTTGGTCCGCAAGGCGCATCACCAGCTCGGCATCCTCGATGGCGCGCACGCCATGGCCAATACGTGATGGGTGCACGACATCAAGGGCGTCCGCTACGCTGAAAGCGCCACAGACTTCGCCGGCATGAATGGTGAGGCCCAGCCCAGCGTCCCGAGCAATATCGAAAGCCCTGCTGTAATCGGCAACGCGGCCCATTCGCTCCTCGCCGGCAAGATTGAAACCGGTGATCAGCGGGTTCTGCGCCCTCGCTGCATACTCTGCTGCGCCCACGACGCTTTCCGGGCCGAAATGACGCTCACCGGTGACGATCAGCCGCGCTTCGATCCCGCCGGCCGCCTTGGCGCGGCGAATGCCTTCGCAGACACCTGATATGTACGCATCTGCGCCCAGGCCGATGCGCTTTCCATGGTCCGGCGAGACGATGAGCTCGCTATATATGGTCCCGATACCAGCGAGCTCATCAAGATAAGTTTCAGTCAGCAGCGCGTAGTCTTCCTCCGTCTTGTAGACCTCGGAAATCTTGTCATAGCATTGCAGGAAGCTTGCGAAATCATGCCAGACGTAGACGCCCTCGCTGAGGTAGGCGCTTATGTCGATGTTGTACTTGCGGGCCTGCGCCAAGGTGAGCGCCGGAGGTGCAGCACCCTCCAGATGGCAGTGCAGCTCGACCTTCTTCAAATGCGCTGTCATAAAAAGCTTCTCCCGTGCGGCCCCGTTGGAATACGCAGGTGCCGTGCAATCGTTTCGCCGATATCGGCATAGGTGCGGCGGATCCCGATGTCACGCGAGCCGAGGCCGGGGCCGTAGGCAATAATCGGAACACGCTCCCGCGTATGGTCGGTGCCGCGCCACGTCGGATCGCAGCCGTGATCGGCTGTCAGAATTACGAGATCGCCAGGTTTCAGCTTGCCGCCGACCTCAGGCAGACGGGCGTCGAAGGCCTCGAGCGCCGCCGCATAGCCCGGGACGTCGCGGCGGTGGCCGTAGACCATGTCGAAATCGACGAAATTGGTGAAAACCAGATCGCCGTCTTCGGCTGTGTCCATGGCCTGCAGCGTAGCGTCCATCAGAGCCTGATTGCCGTTGGCCTTGATGACACGCGACACGCCCTGATGCGCAAAGATATCGCCGATCTTTCCCACGGCGTGGACCGAGCGGCCTTCCTTCACGAGGCGATCGAGCAGCGTCGGCTCGGGCGGAGGAACGGAGAAATCGCGACGATTTCCGGTGCGTTCAAACCTTGCCGGCGTTTCGCCGACGAATGGGCGGGCGATCACTCGCCCGATGTTCATCGGGTCGAGCAGGGCGCGTGCGATGGTGCAGAACGTCATCAGCCTGTCGAGGCCGAAATGGGTCTCGTGCGCGGCAACCTGGAAGACGGAGTCGGACGACGTGTAGCAGATCGGCTTGCCTGTCCGAATGTGCTCCTCGCCATGGCGGGTAATGATGTCCGTGCCCGAAGCGTGACAATTGCCGAGTATGCCGGGCACATCTGCTGCAGTACACAGCGCTTCGATAAACTCGGTAGGAAATGCATCGCCCTCGGTTGGGAAATATCCCCAATCAAATGTCACGGGGGTGCCCGAAATCTCCCAATGACCGGAGGGTGTGTCCTTGCCGCGCGACACCTCGCTGGCGGAACCGAATATTCCGTAGAGCTTTTCCGGGACCGGCATTCCCTGGGGAAATCGCCCGGAAGCCCCCTTTGCCAAGTGGAGAAGCCCAAGCGCGGACATATTCGGCAGCCGTAAGGGTCCAGCACGCAGCCCGTCTCGATCAGCAGCCCCGGCAGCGCAGAATTCGGCTATATGCCCGAGCGTATCTGCGCCTTCGTCTCCATAGGTCGCAGCGTCCGGTGCGCCGCCGACACCAAAGGAATCCAGAACGAAAAGAAAAGCACGCGGCATGTTTCACCCGAGAGACGCAGGACGACGTGCCGCATCGCGGGCTCGTCACAATCAGGATTATAGCGATGAACGCCGATTGGCAAATATTACGGTCGGCGGGCTGGAGGTCAGCAATCGGTGCAAGGGACACTAACGCCCTGACGCTGGCGATAGAAATAGGTGCGGCTGATCGTCAAGGTGCTCTCGTTCGGCATCAGATTGGGAGCAAAAAGGAAAAGCTTGTAAGGCACGCTGAGCTCGGTGCGGACGAGGAAGGTATCGGCCTTCTTCAAGTCCGAAGGGATCGTCACCGCAGAATTGACCGCATAAGGCCTCGTCTTGTCCTGTTGCCAGGACCATTTCACCGTCGGATTTGCCGTTGCATCGATGCCGATGCCAGTAATCTTCACGGTCAGACCGGTCGTGCCGTAGGGTGCGAAGATCGCCGCGGCGACGGACGGCATGTCGTCGAGCCAGGCCTTCGTCACCGACTTTTGCTGCGTCACGACATCGGCGATCGCCGCAGACGACCGGGCAGCCCGCTTGCTGATGCTGAGACCGATCGTGATCTCGAAGGCGCCGACGTAGAGCATCACGAGGATCGGGAAGAGGATCGCAAACTCGATTGCGCCAACGCCCTCCCTGTCGCCGGCGAACCGCAGGCAAAGCGCTCGAATTCTCTTGAGCATATTCTGCGGGGCCATCACGGATACTGCTCGTTTTGGAACGCCGCCGTAGCGACAATCAAAAAGTAGGCCGAGGAGCCGTCGGTGGGTTTGACATTGGTGATGTAGGGGCGGATCAGGTCAGCGAGGACCTGCCAGCGGTAGTAGGCGCGAACCATGTTGATCGTGCCGGCACCACCCGGCGCATACTGGAAAGCCGAGGTTTTGATATCTGCATCGGCAGCCGTGGAAACCCTGGGAATGGTGGTTGGAATAGCCGCGAATGTCGCGAACTTCTGAACATCGACATAGAGCTTGTTGGGTGTTGCGGCTTCCGTCGTAGAGCATCTGATCAGAATGGAGACCTCGCTGCAGAATGCCGTGCGAAAGGCCGTGCGGTCTGTATTTGCCAACGTAATCTGGCCCGTTCGTATCTTGCGGCTCAGCGTATCCACGGCGTTGGAAACAAGCTGTTCGCCGGCAAAGGCGATGAACGTCTCGATGATGGCGAATATCACCATGAAATAAGGAATCGCGAGCAGCGCAAATTCAATTGCGGCTGTCCCGTCACGCGAACGTGCGAAAGCGGCCAGTGGTCGCCGCCGCGTGCAGCCACGCAGATCGACCAGTTCCGCTGCTTGATCCGGTTCCACCATGGCCTGCATCCGAGACAGCTTCGATTACGCACTTGTAAGCGGCGTTCGTTGATTTTCCGTTTCAAGCCGGTTCAAGAGTTTAACGAAGAGGCTTCCCCCCAAGCGTTTCAGGGGCTGGCAGCCGCCGTGGTATCGCTGTGCTGCTCGCAGTTGGGAGTGCAGGACAGGACGGTGCGCTCCGTCTGGCGAAATACCCTGACGGTGTTGGCTTCGTCGATAGACACCAGAATGCTCTGGTCGAGGATCGCATTGCCGTCGGCGTCGAGCAGGACAAGGTTGGTGCTGCCGAAGCTACGCCCGGTGAGAACGATCGTCCTCGCGTCGGCAACGGTCGCATCCGCAACCTTGGCATTGCCGATGATGACCTTGCTCACCGGCCGGTCAAGCTTTAACACGCGCGCCTGATCCATATAGACCCGCAGCATGTCCTGTTGCTGGGCAAACGCCGAATCGCAAATGCCGAGGGCGGCAAGAATGCCGGCGAGGAATATCCTTTTGCCGCTCGAAGACATTGGCTCTCTTTCACGATCTCAACGGAACTTGTCGACAGCATGAGAAAAAATGGTGAACGAAGCTTTAATTCCGCTGCGATTCATCAACGAATAGGCCTTTGCGCCTCATATAGGAATCAACATCATCAGGCTTTCGGCGCATGATAACCCTTCATGCCTATCGCCAAGCAACCGGGACGCTCTTTTCAATATGGTCCAGGGCGATTACTTAAATTTTTACGATGTTTCGAAAACAGATACTTACCATCGTCCAACACTTCACTGTGTTTACAGATCGGTAACCCAATTCTTTAAGTTGATGGAAAGAGCGGTTCGCTAGGTTGGCCCAATCCGATCAACGGCAAACAGTTGGCGGACGTGCTGAACATCAACTGGAGTTAGGAGTTATCATGACCAAGCTTGTAAGCCGTTTTCTCAAGGACGAATCCGGCGCGACCGCAATTGAATACGGCCTGATCGCAGCGCTCATTTCCGTAGCACTGATCACCGGCGCTACCGCGCTAGGCAGCAAACTGAACATAATGTTCAACAACCTGTCCGTGACAATGGACCAAGCCGGGAAGCAAGCTCCGGCTACCTTGCCGTGATGCAGGCAGCCTAACGGCCGAGCTTGAACACGAGTATATTTCTGAAGGGCTCACTGGCAAACGGCCGTGGGCCTTTCTCCTGATGGAGCATGAGAATGGCCGCAGCTGCAATCTTCGTGGTCTTCCCGCTATGCCTTGCCGTCGCGGCATTCTCCGATCTGTTCACGATGACGATCCCCAACCGGGCATCGATCATTCTTGTCCTTTCTTTCTTCGCAATAGCGCCAATTGTCGGGGTCCCGCTTTCCGAGATCGGCGCCCATCTCGGTGGCGCCTTCGCCGTCTTTGCCGTCTGCTTCGCGCTCTTCGCGACGAACATCATGGGCGGAGGCGATGCAAAGCTGCTGGCCGCCACATCGCTCTGGTTCGGCTTCAATCAGTCGCTTGTCGAGTTCCTGGCCTATGTCGGCATCATGGGCGGTGCTGCGACTTTGCTGATCCTGATCGTACGCGCGCAGGCAAACATCATTCTGGCGATTGGCCTGCCTGTTCCCAGTTCCATTCTCCTTGCCAAGAAGATCCCGTACGGAATCGCGATCGCGATCGGCGGCTTCATGGCCTTCCCATCGAGCCCGTTGTTCCTGGCTGCGCTGCAGAGCCTGAAGTAAAGGCAAATTAAGCCTCGGTTAACCTAAGATCGAAGCCTTTCGTTAACTATAATTACACCAATTGCAGTCCATTCTCCGGATCGAATATCTCGAATCTCCGGGGAACGACCGATGAAACCCGCCCGCCTTTTGATACTTGGAGTGGCTGTCGTAGCGGCCGGCCTTGCCGGCGTGCTTGCGATGAGCCTTGCCGGCCGCGGCTCGGTCGTTACCCAGGTCAAACAGGTTGTCGAGAAGGAAGCCTCCGTCAACGTGCTGGTATCCAGCGCCAATCTGCCGGTGGGCGCCAGACTTGACGACAAGGCCGTGCACTGGATGGCCTGGCCGCAGGGCGGCGTTGTTCAGGGTTTCATAACGGAGACCGACAAGCCTGACGCGGTCAAGGACATGCAGGGTGCTGTGGTCCGCCTCCCGATTTTCGAAGGCGAACCTATCCGGGCGGAAAAAATCGCCGACTCCAACAGCCGTATCCTGTCTTCGCTCCTGCCGTCCGGAAAGCGGGCGGTGGCCACGGAGATCTCCGTCGCCACCGGCGCCGGCGGGTTCATCCTGCCGAATGACCGCGTCGATGTCATCATGGTCCGGAAGGCCAAGACCGGCGACAAATATCTGACTGAGACCGTGCTCAACAATGTGCGCGTCCTCGCGATCGACCAGCAGATCCAGGAAAAGGATGACGGGTCGAAGGCCGTCGTCGGCACCACGGCGACACTGGAACTCACCCCCGACCAGACGAAGGTGCTCGCAGTCGCGCAGCAAATGGCAGACCGGCTTTCGCTAGCCCTGCGTTCGGTCGCCGACGCCCGGGAGCAGGATACCAGCGCGGCAGACTATCTGCTCAGCGGCGACAACGGCAGCGCCCTCGTCCAGGTGATCAAGTCCGGCTCCATCGTCAGCGACACCCCCGCTGCGAAGGCCGAGTAAAGGAAATGAAAATGGGCAATTCAAAGCGACGCATGAAGCCCCTGATGGCAGGCTGCCTGTCCTTTGCAATCGGCGTCACGGGCATGGTACCAGACTTCCTTGATGGGACGATCGGCGCCAGGACCGCGCAGGCGGAATCTGACGGCATGATTAACATCACTCAAGCCGGTCCTGGTGCGCATCGCAGCCTGAAGCTCGGTCTGAAAAAAGCGATCGTTATCGATCTTCCCGTCGATGCGCATGACATTCTCGTTTCCGACCCGTCGATGGCTGACGCGGTGACCCGCTCTTCGCGGCGCATCTATCTGTTCGGGAAGACCGTCGGGCAGACCAACATCTTCATCTTCGGCGCCGACGGCCAGCAGATCGTCAGCCTCGACATCGCCATCGAACGCGACGTCGCAGGGTTGCAGAAAACCCTTCGACGCTTCATCCCCGATTCCAGCATCAACGTCGAGATCGTCTCCGACAACATCGTTTTGACCGGCAGCGTCCGCACGCCGCAGGATGCCGCGCAGGCTGCGGACCTGGCGCAGGTCTTCCTGAAGGGCGGCGAAGCGACTACACGCACAGAGACGGCCAGCTCCAAGGGCGGCGATGTCGCGCTCTTTGCCGAAAACCGGCAGGAATCGCAGGTCGTCAACCTGTTGCAGATCGAGGGCGAGGATCAGGTCACGCTGAAGGTCACGATCGCAGAAGTGCGGCGCGAGATCCTGAAGCAGCTTGGCTTTGACAATCTGGTGTCGAACTCGAAGGGCCTGACTGTTGCCCAATTGGGCGCGCCGAGCGCCAGCAATGCGGCGGCAACCCTCGGTGGCGGTCTGGCCGCACTCTTCAAAAGCTCCGTCGGTAAATACGATATCTCCACCTATTTGAGCGCGCTCGAACAGGCGAAAGTCGTCAAGACGCTGGCCGAGCCGACGCTTACGGCCATTTCAGGCCAGGCCGCAACGTTCAATTCAGGCGGCCAGGTGCTGTATTCGACAACTGACAATGACGGGAACGTTACGATCGTCCCGTACAATTACGGCATCAATCTCGCCTTCAAGCCTGTTGTCCTGTCGTCCGGGCGTATCAGCCTCGAGATCAAGACGAACGTATCGGAACCGGCGCCCTCGGTCTCCGGCTCCACGCCGACCTATCAGCGTCGCTCCGCCGAGACGTCCGTCGAGCTTCCGTCCGGTGGCTCCATTGCGCTTGCCGGACTGATCCGGGACAACGTCCTGCAGACTTCGAACGGGACCCCTGGCGTCAACAAGATCCCGCTGCTCGGCACGCTCTTCCGGCAGAGGACGGTGGAGCGTGACGAGACCGAACTGGTGATCATAGCGACGCCGTATCTCGTCCGTCCGGTCGCCCGCAACCAGCTGAACCGCCCCGACGACAATTTCAGCCCGGAAGGCGACGCATCCGCGTTCCTGCTCAATCGCGTCAACAAGGTCTACGGCGGCCGGCAAGTACCGATCGCAGATACCCAGTTCCACGGCTCAATCGGGTTCATCTACAAATGAGCGAAGCGGGATCAGCAATGGCAAAACACAGAGATCGGCCGATGGCTCACACCAATACCAGCGCCTACATGGCCCGCCCCCAGATGACCTACAAGTCCAAGTCGCTGCTCGTCGTTGCGGCAGTGACCGCGGCGATGCTGTCCGGCTGCGCGTCACGCGACGACCTGACGACCGGGGGCATTCCGGACGACTATCGCCAGCGTCACCCGATCGTCGTTACAGAAGCGGAGCAATCGGTCGACATCCCGGTTGCCTCCACCGACCGCCGGCTCAACACCGCGCAACGCGACATGATCCGCGGCTTCGCTCAGAATTACGGATCGAGAGCCACCGGACCGGTCTATCTGTTGACACCAGAGGGATCGCCGAACTCGGCAGCCGCGCGCCAGCTGCGCGGCCAGGTCCGTGCCGAACTCTCAGCACGCGGCATTTCAAGCTCCAAGATCGTCAACAGCTCCTATGCGGCCAACACTATCGGCGATGCCGCTCCGATCCGACTGACCTTCGTCGGCACGACGGCGATGACATCGCAATGCGGCCAGTGGCCGAAGGACATGATCAACGACTTCAACAATCAGAATTACTACAATTTCGGTTGTGCGACGCAGAACAATCTCGCCGCGCAGATTGCCAACCCCGAGGATCTGGTTGCCCCGCGCGGCATGACGCCGATCGATGCCGCGCGCCGCAACGCCGCCATCAAGGAATATCGCGAGCGGACAAGCACGATCGAAGAAGTCAGCGGCAACTCCAACTTCTGATCAACGTAGGATTCACGATGGGTACGGTCGAATACGACATCCAGAACACCACCGAGCTCCGACACGCTGAAGAAGCGATGCGGATGGCGGAACTCGAGAACATGCGGCCGTTGCCGCGCATCTCCGTGCACGCCTTCTGCGAAAGCGAGGAGCTTCAGCGGGTGATGGAGCGCTGCGGCAACGACCGCCGGATGTCGAAGGTCGGCCTGCGGATTACAAGCGGCGGCATCGCCGCGGCCGCGAACATGTTCGCAAGCGCACCGACGCCGAACCTCATCATTCTCGAAACCAAGGCAAACAGCAGCAGCCTGCTCAGCGAACTGGCTCCTTTGGCCAGCGTCTGCGACCCTTCGACGAAGGTCGTCGTCATCGGCTATTACAACGACATCGCGCTCTATCGCGAACTGGTGCGCAACGGTATCTCCGAATACATGGTTCAGCCGGTCGCCATGCCTGATATCATGGGGGCGATGGCGACCATCTTTGTCGACCCGGATTCGGAACCGCTCGGTCGTAGCATCGCCTTCATCGGTGCGAAGGGCGGCGTGGGCTCCTCGACGATCGCGCACAACTGCGCGTTCGGCATCTCCCGCCTGTTTTCGACGGAAACAATTCTGGCAGACCTTGACCTGCCGTACGGCACCGCCAACATCGACTTCGACCAGGACCCGACGCAAGGTATCGCCGAGGCGGTCTACGCGCCCGAGCGACTGGACGAAGTGTTTCTCGATCGTCTGCTGACAAAGTGCTCGGAATATCTTTCATTGCTCGCGGCGCCCTCGCTCCTCGACCGCGCCTATGATTTCGAAGGGCAGGCGTTTCAGCCCGTGCTGGACGTGCTGCAGCGGAGCGCGCCCGTCACCGTTCTGGACGTCCCCCATGCGTGGTCGGAATGGACACGCTCTGTACTTTCAAGCGTCGATGAGGTCGTCATTTGCGCGTCTCCCGATCTCGCCAACCTGCGCAACACCAAGAACATGATGGATGCACTGCGCAAGATACGGCCTAACGACAAGGCACCGCATCTCATCCTCAATCAGGTCGGCATGCCCAAGCGGCCGGAAATCAGCCCGTCCGATTTCTGCGAGCCGCTCGAAAGCGAGCCAATCGCCATCATTCCGTTCGACAGCAACCTCTTCGGCACTGCAGCCAACAGCGGCCGCATGATCTCGGAAATGGACCCGAAATCGCCGACCGCGGAGACCTTCTCGCAGCTGTCGCACATCGTCACGGGTCGAATAGCCGTCAAGAAGGCAAAAAAGAGCGGTCTGCTCGGTCTGCTGAAGCGCAAATGACACCCGCCAAGAGTGGATTGGAATAAGGCATGTTCGGAAAACGCGGAAACGATGGCTTTGGCAGGACGGGCGGTAGCATCGCTCCGCCTCAGGCTGTTGCACCGAGCTCCTCGTCGTCACCGGCGGTTCTGGTCGAGCCGCAGCGCGAGCCTGGGCGCCAGCAGGTCTCACCGCCGCCAATGCAGACGCCGCAGCGCAAGCGTCCAGCCCGCACAGAGGAATACTACGACACCAAGGCACAGGTCTTTTCCGCGCTGATCGATACGATCGACCTCTCGCAGCTTGCCAAACTCGATGGGGAAAGTGCGCGCGAAGAAATTCGCGACATCGTCAACGACATCATCACGATCAAGAATTTCGCGATGTCGATCTCCGAGCAGGAAGAACTGCTGGACGACATTTGCAACGACGTACTGGGCTACGGACCCCTCGAGCCGCTGCTTGCGCGCGACGACATCGCCGACATCATGGTCAACGGCTCGGGCCGTACCTTCATCGAAGTCGGGGGCAAGACAATCGAATCAGAGGTCAGGTTCCGCGACAATTCTCAACTTCTGTCTATCTGCCAGCGCATCGTCAGCCAGGTCGGCCGCCGCGTCGATGAATCGAGCCCGATCTGCGACGCACGTCTTCCCGACGGCTCGCGCGTCAACGTCATCGCGCCGCCGCTCGCCATCGACGGTCCGGCTCTTACCATTCGCAAGTTCAAGAAGGACAAGCTGACACTCGACCAGCTCGTCCGCTTCGGTGCGATCACGCCCGAAGGTGCAACGCTCCTGCAGATTATCGGTCGCGTGCGCTGCAACATCGTCATCTCGGGCGGCACCGGCTCCGGCAAGACGACGCTGCTTAACTGCCTTACAAATTATATCGACAGAGACGAGCGGGTCATCACCTGCGAGGACACCGCCGAACTGCAGTTGCAGCAGCCGCACGTCGTGCGCCTTGAAACGCGCCCGCCGAACATCGAAGGCGAAGGCGAGATCACCATGCGTGACCTCGTCAAGAACTGCCTGCGTATGCGTCCGGAAAGGATCATCGTCGGCGAAGTGCGCGGACCGGAGGTTTTCGACCTGCTGCAGGCGATGAACACAGGTCACGACGGCTCCATGGGTACGATCCACTCGAATTCACCGCGCGAATGCCTCAGCCGTATCGAGTCGATGATCGCGATGGGCGGTTTCACCCTGCCGGCGAAGACGGTGCGCGAGATCATTTCCGGTTCGGTCGATATCATTGTTCAGGCGGCACGCCTGCGCGATGGCTCCCGTCGCATCACACAGATCACCGAGGTGATCGGCATGGAAGGCGACGTGATCATCACCCAGGATCTGATGCGTTACGAAATCGAAGGCGAGGACGCATCCGGACGCCTGATCGGTCGCCACAAGTCGACTGGTATCGGCAAGCCACATTTCTGGGATCGTGCGCGCTACTTCAACGAGGACAAGCGCCTCGCTGCCGCGCTCGACGAAATGGAAGCCAAGTCGAAGGAATAACAGATGTTCGGTATCGATCCGACAGTTCTTGCCATCATCGTTCTTGCCGCCGTCGCGGCGGGCGCGGTCTGCTATGGTTTGCTATTCTCACAGATCGAGACCGAAAAGAAAGCCGCAAGCCGCGTCAATCGCGTCGCATCGGCGCAGCTCGACAAGGCGAATGTCAAGGCCGCCCGCGACCGTGTCCAGGAAATGTCCAAACGCCGCAAATCGGTGCAGGACAATCTCAAGGACCTGGAAAAGCGGCAACAGGAAAACGCCAAGAAGAAACTGACGTTAAAGTCGCGGCTGACCCAGGCGGGCATGTCCGTCACTCCTGCGCGGTTCTACATGTTCAGTGCCATTTTCGGTGTTGTGCTGATGTTCATCGCCTTTGTGGCCGGGGCCCCGCTGATGGTGATTCTCGGCACACCAGTCATCGCTGGCCTCGGGCTGCCACGCTGGGTGCTTGGTTTTCTCATTAAGCGCCGCCAGAACAAGTTCCTTGATGAATTTCCAAATGCGCTCGATGTCATCGTCCGCTCCATCAAGTCCGGCCTGCCGCTCAACGATGCGATCCGGCTGATCGCCAACGAAGGCAAGGAGCCGGTTAAGGGTGAATTCCGAAGGGTGGTCGAGTCGCAGCAGGTTGGCCTCAGTGTGCCCGACGCCTGCGCGCGCATGTCCAACCATATGCCACTGCAGGAAGTGAGCTTCTTTGCGATCGTCATCGCCATCCAGTCGCAAGCCGGCGGCAACCTGTCGGAAGCGATCGGCAACCTGGCGAAGGTGCTACGTGAACGCAAGAAGATGAAGGCGAAGGTCAAGGCGCTGTCGATGGAGGCAAAGGCATCGGCCGTCATCATCGGCGCGCTGCCATTCATCGTCGCCACGCTCGTCTACCTGACGTCTCCCGAATACATGATGATCCTGTTTACCGATCCGAGGGGACATCTCATCATGGGCGGTTCCGCGGTCTGGATGTCCATCGGCATCTACGTCATGCGCAACATGGTCTCTTTCGACATCTAGCAGGAGGAAGTGCGGTGTCATCCGATCTCGCCACAAGACTGACCGACCCCTCCATGCTGATTGCGGTGCTCGTGGCGCTCGCGGTCTTCGCGAGCTTCTATACTCTTGCCATGCCGTTCTTCGAGCGCGGAGACCTCGCCAAGCGCATGAAGGCCGTGTCGACGGAACGCGAACAGATTCGCGCGCGCGAACGCGCCCGCATGAACACCGAATCAGGCAGCAAGGCATCGCTGCGCACGCAGAACAATCGCTCGGTTCGTCAGATCGTCGAGAGGTTCAACCTTCGTGAAGCGCTGGTCGACGAAAACACCATGAACAAGCTGCGCGCGGCCGGGTATCGGTCGGAGAACGCATTGAACATGTTCCTCGTGGCTCGCTTCCTACTGCCTTTCGCCTTCTTTGGATTGGCGATCTTCTGGGTTTTCGGCCTCGACCACCTCGTCGACAAACCGACACCGATCCGCTTCCTGCTGACCTTGTTCGTCGCCTATGCCGGTTTTTATGCTCCGAACATCTTCATTTCCAACCGCATGGGGAAGCGTCAGCACTCGATCAAGCGTGCCTGGCCGGATGCGCTCGACCTGATGCTGATCTGCGTCGAGTCGGGGATCTCGATCGAAGCGGCGATGCGCCGTGTGTCGGACGAGCTTGCCGAAGCCTCGCCGCCGCTCGCTGAGGAAATGGTGCTGACGACGGCCGAGCTCTCCTTCCTGCCAGACCGGCGTGTCGCGCTCGAGAACCTCGGCACGCGCACGCAGATTCCGATCGTTCAGTCAGTCGTTCAGGCGCTTATCCAGGCCGACCGCTATGGGACGCCAATCTCGCAGGCGCTGCGCGTGCTTGCTCAGGAAGGGCGCGACGAGCGCATGAATGAAGCCGAGAAGAAAGCGGCTGCCCTGCCTCCGAAGCTCACAGTGCCGATGATCCTCTTCTTCCTGCCGGTTCTGGTCGCCGTTATTCTTGGACCCGCCGGGATTCAGGTCGCCGACAAATTCTAGGCATTGCTGCCGGTTGTGACGAACAAGCCCATTTCAGAACGTCGCACGGTCAGCGGTTCACGGGTGGACGACGAACGGAAAGCATGGAACACAGTGTTCCGGGTCTATCTCCTGAACCGTTCGGAGCCACCGATGTCTTCCCTTGGCGTATTTGTCAGCATCATTGCGGCCTTGTCGATCGGTGCCATGAGCCCCGGGCCGAGCTTCGTTGTCGTCTCCCGCATCGCCATATCACGCTCGCGCCCAGATGGCCTCGCGGCGGCCCTCGGCATGGGGCTCGGCGGCGTCGCGTTCAGCATATTGGCACTAGCGGGACTGACTGCCTTGCTCTCGCGGTTCGAATGGCTCTACCTGGCCCTCAAGGTGGCTGGTGGTGCCTATCTTGCCTACATCGCATTCAAGATCTGGCGCAGCGCCAAGGAGCCCCTCGATGTCGGCGAGGAGGCGGTGAGCAGTCGCGCGCTGGGGCGTAGTTTTACGACCGCACTTCTGACGCAAGTCAGCAATCCGAAGACCATTGTCGTGTATGCCAGTATCTTTGCGGCGCTGCTGCCGAAAGACATTCCGCTCGGCCTCTTCGTTGCGCTGCCGCTCGGCGTATTCTTCGTCGAGGCTGGCTGGTACACGATCGTGGCGCTGGCGTTCTCGGCGCGGCACCCGCGCCGGATCTACCTTGCGGCGAAAATGTGGATCGACCGTGCTGCCGGCACCGTCATGGCGGGGCTTGGCCTGCAGCTGGTCGTTTCCGGGCTGACTGGCCGGTGAACCGTCAGTTGGTGCTGTTGCCCGCATCGCCGGCGTCCTTGGCCGCAAGCTTCTGCCAAGAATTCTGCTGCGACAGCATGGAGCGCAGATAGGCGACGTTGGCGTCGGCCTGCTGCTGCGACAATTCCCGGCGCGCGATCTGTTCGGCCTCTGGGAAGTGACCCTGGAGACCGACGACAAGCGCAAGGTTCTGGCGGACTCGGCTGTCGGCAGTCGGCTGGGCGGCCGCCTGGCGCAGATAGGTCTCCGCGGAGCGCAGATCGCCGGTAAGAACGTAGGACATGCCGAGATTGGACAGGATCGAGGGTTCGGTCGGCTGGATGTCGAGCGCGTCGCGATAGCGCTGGCGCGCCTCGGGGGAGCGACCCAGCTGGTCGAGGATCGCGCCTTCCGCCGAGATCAGCTTCCAATCCGGACGATCAGGCGTCTGGGCACGGCCAATGGTGTCGAGAGCCTGCTGCAACTGGCCGGCCGCAGCCTGTGCCTTGCCATAGGCGGCAAGGACGTTTCTATCCGACGGGTTGCTGATCGCAACCTGCTGCATCACGGCAAGAGCCTGGGCATCCCGGCTCTGCATGCGCAGGAGATTGGCATAGTTGACGCCGTTTTCCGGATCCCGAGGGTTCCTCTCGTAGGCCTGTCCCACGCGCTCCGTCGCGGCGCGAACTTCCTGATCGTCCATCGTCTCGACTGGTTTCGTCAATTTCGGCACCGAACCGGTCGTCATCCGGTCCTGTGTCGTCGTGCAGCCAGCAAGGGCGAGGGCGACCAGCGCCAGCGCCACGCCATGGAAAATGCGGGTTTTGATAAGATGGTTCGCCAAAGAAGGCATCGCGCTTTCCTGAAATCCGACATTGGCGCCTGACCTAAAAGCAGCACAGGGAAAGGCTTTGACGCAATCTTCACTCCAGCAATAGTCTGTTAACCCTAACATACCGTTAAAAAGCGATTCTCGGACGCCCCCGAAGGATAATCATGGCCCCCTACCAATTCATCGAGAGACCGACCCCTTTCAACACCAAGGGAGGTTCGACCTTACCCATCTTCGCCGTTACGCCTGCCCATATCGAGACAGGCACCATCGACCCGATTGCACTCGATTGGGCAACAAAGGCTGGGTACAAGGCCGAAAGCGGTTCGATGCTGCTGATCCCGACAGATGACGGTCACCTTGGCGGCGCGCTTTTCGGCCTGGGGACCAATCCCTCGGAGCAGCCCTACATCACCGGCAAGCTGGCGCGCTCACTACCGGCCGGCGATTGGCACATCGAAACCGCGCCGCTGACAGCGAACCGTCTTGCGCTGGGCTTCGGCCTCGGAAGCTATCGCTTCGATCGTTACAAGTCGGAGAAGGTCCCGGCTGCGACGCTGACGATCCCGCGCGACGCGGACGGCGCCGACATAAAGCGCCAGCTCGCCGGCGTCTTCCTCGCACGCGACCTCATCAACACGCCGACGAATGACATGGGGCCGAACGAGCTGGAAGCCGCGTTTCGCGGTCTCGCTGCTCACTACAAGGCGGAAGTCTCCGTCGTTGGCGGCGAGGACCTCAGGCAGAATTTCCCGTTGATTCACACGGTCGGCCGCGCCAGCGCCGATGCGCCGCGGCTGCTCGAGCTGCGCTGGGGCAAGAAGGGTCATCGCAAGATTACCCTTGTCGGCAAGGGCGTCTGCTTCGACACCGGCGGCCTCGACATCAAGCCTGCGTCCTCGATGCTGCTCATGAAAAAGGACATGGGCGGCGCTGCCAACGTCATGGGCCTGGCACTGATGATCATGGATGCAAAGCTCAAGGTCGATCTGCGAGTCATTATTCCGGTGGTCGAGAATTCGATTTCGTCGAACGCCTTCCGCCCTGGCGATATCTACCGAAGCCGCAAGGGCCTTACCGTCCAGATCGACAACACGGACGCCGAAGGACGGCTTATTCTTGCCGACGCCCTGGCCTATGCGGATGAGGATTCCCCGGATCTTCTGATCGACATGGCAACGCTGACGGGCGCCGCCCGCGTGGCACTCGGCCCCGATCTGCCGCCATACTTCACCGACGATCCGGACCTCGCCCAGGATCTGATGGAGGCGAGCCTGGAGACCGACGATCCACTGTGGCGGCTGCCGCTCTACGCCGGCTACGAAAAGGACATTCGCGCCAAGTTCGCCGACATCACCAATGCCCCGGCGGGCGGCATGGCGGGTGCGATTACCGCGGCGCTGTTCCTGAAGCGCTTCATCAGCAAAACCACGAGCTGGGCGCATTTCGACATTTACGGCTGGGCGCCTACCGAGCGTCCGCATTCGCCGGGCGGCGGCGAAGCGCAAGCGATCCGCGCGCTCTTTCACCATATTCGCCAAAGAGTGCGCTGATCCGATCGTTAAAATTCTCTTCACCTTGCGGCGCGGCAGTTTTGCCGCCCCATTGCGTTGAGCAGTCGTGTACCGGAAAATGAAACGCTAGCGTAACGAGTTTTCGGAGGGCCCGTGCCGATCGAACTGACTGCCTCGCAGGCACTGGGGCTTTGGCATGGCGTCGCGCTCGACCAGGTGCGCCATGACGACCGCGATTTGACGTTGCGCCAGATGGCAATCCTGCTGCATATCTATCTGGTGCCGCCGCCGCATACCGTTCGCGGACTGGCGGCAGAACTGAATGTGACCAAGCCGGTGATCACACGGGCGCTGGATACGATGGGCGAGATGGGTCTGGTCGATCGCGTGCGCGACAACCGCGACAGGCGCAACGTCGTGATCAAGAGAACTGTCGGAGGCGCGCTCTATCTGGAAAAGCTCGGCGACCGGGTGCGCGAGCAGGGCCGCCGCCTATCACCTTGAGAGGCCGGCACCTTGAGAGGCTGGCTATCATTTGAGAGGAATAACATGACCATGCTCGATCGCCGCTTGCACGCTTACAGGCCGGATCTCGCCGAGAGTGGCCTTCAGGGCCAAGTCGAAGCGTTGCGCTTCGTGGACGGCACGCCGGCCCAAGTTGCGGTATCTGTCATCGGTCTGCGGCCGAAGCCGGACTTCGCGACGGGCATCGATACCGAGCTCCTGCTTGGCGAGGACGTCACCGTTTTCGACCGCGCTGGTGGCTGGTGCTGGGTCAAGGCCGCGTCGGACGGGTATGTCGGCTATATCGAAGACAGTGCGCTCAGCGACGGCGAAGAGGCGCCCACACACATCGTCACGGTGCAGCGCACCTTCCTCTACCGCGAACCGGAACTGCGCAAGCCATACAAAACCATCCTTTCGATGGGAAGCCGCGTTCGGATCATCGGAGTGGCGGAGGTACGCGGCAATCGCTACGCGATGCTGGAGGACGGCACCGCAATCTTCGAAAAGCACGTCCAGCCGCTCGGCGCGGGTGACGGTGGCGACTATGTCGATATCGCAACGCGTTTTCTGGAGACGCCGTACCTCTGGGGCGGCCGTTCAGGTCTCGGAATCGACTGCTCAGGCCTTGTCCAGCTTTCTATGCTGATGACAGGCCGGCGCGCGCCTCGCGACACGGACATGCAGGCGGCAACACTTGGCAGTCCGATCGACCGTGTGGAGTTGCGTCGCGGCGATCTGGTTTTCTGGAAGGGCCATGTCGCAACAATGGAAGATCCCGAAACGATCATCCACGCCACGGGCAACACCATGACCGTCGTCCGCGAGAACTTGGAGGCGGCGATCAAGCGGATCGGCTGGCTCTACGAGCAGCCGACGGGGTATCGCCGTCCGATCAGCTGACCGGCGGCTGCGGCCAGACTGTGACGCCGCCGGTCCAAACTTCGAAGGCTTTCGACAGCCTCAGCACGCGCATGTCATCGAATCGCGGGCCAACGATCTGCAGTCCGATCGGCATGCCGGATTTCGCGAAGCCGCAATTGATCGAGGCCGCCGGCTGCTCCGACATGTTCCACGGAACCGTGAAGCCGATGTGCTCGAAGGGACGGGCAGGATCGTTCGTGGGCGATGCCCACTCTGCCGGGTAGGAGACCACAGGGTTGGTCGGCGACAAGACTGCGTCGACCTCGGTGAACAGCGTTCCGCAGGTCTTGCGCATCTCGATCGTCTGGTTGAAGCCCCTGACGGCATCGACCCCGCTGATACGCGTGCCACCCTTTGCCCAGCTGTGGATGTAGGGAAGAATGCTGTTGCGCCGCTCTTCGCTCAGCGCCTCGATATCGCCCCACAAACGGGCGCGCCAGAAGTTGTCGAGGCCATCGAGCATCGCGCGCGTCAGCACCGGTGCCACGGGGATCACGATGGCGCCGGCATGTTCGAAGCGTCTTGCGGCAGCTTCGACCGCCGACTGCACCTCGTCATCGACCGCAAGGCCGCAGCCGGCATCGAGCATGAGGCCGATCTTCAGGCCGCGCACGTCGATGTCGAGATCCAGCCAATCGAAATCGTTCGGCGGCAGGCTGGTTCCATCGCGCCAATCCGGGCGCGACAATGTGGCCATCGCAAAGGCGGCATCTTCGACCGTGCGCGTCATCGGCCCGGCGCAGCGGCCGACATAATAAGGATCGACGGGAATCCGGCCGTGGCTTGGCTTGAAGCCGAAGATGCCGGTCCAGCCGGCGGGAAGGCGCACCGAACCGCCGATATCGGTGCCGACGTGCAGCGGGCCGTAGCCCGCGGCGGCGGCAGCGGACGCTCCGGCGCTGGAGCCACCGGGATTTTGCGTGGTGTCCCAGGGATTGCGGCTGAGGCGGTGGAAGCTCGACAGGCCGGAAGATAGCATTCCGTAGTCGGGGCATGTCGTCTTGGCGAAGATCACCGCACCATCCTCGCGAAGCCTTGCGGCAACCGGAGCATCTTCGGAGGCGGGCTTCAGTTCCACCGCTCTGGTGCCGAGCGGCACCGGCTGGCCCTTGGTGGCAATCAGTTCCTTCAGCGTCACCGGAACGCCATCCAATACGCCCAGGGTCTCGCCCTTCATCCAGCGGTCGGTCGACGCCCGCGCCTGCTTGCGGGCTGCCTCTGGTTCATAGGCGTAGAGGGCGCAGATCGACGGCTCCCACGCTTCGATATGTGTTTCGAGGGCCTGCCAGTATTCGAGCGGAGAAAGGCTCCGGTCTGCAAAACGCCGTCTCAGTTCGCGAATGGTAACATCGGTTTCGGTCATGGGAGGATCTTTTTCGTCTTGGAGCAATCAGCGGCTCGCGTCGCGCGGATCAAGTAGGTCGCGCAATCCGTCGCCAAGCATGTTGAACCCGAAAACGGAAAACGCGATGGCAAGGCCGGGCAGGATCGCCAGCCAGGGAGCAAGCGCGAGGTAGGTCTGCGCATCGGCCAGCATGCGACCCCACGTCGGCGCCGGCGGCGCAACACCGAGACCGAGGAAGCTCAGGCCGGCTTCGGTCAGGACAGCGAGACCGAGCTGGATCGTCACCTGCACGATAATCTGGCTGGCGATGTTCGGCAGCACATGGCGGACCGAGATCGTGAAGCGGGAGTTTCCGATCGCGCGGGCCGCCAAAACGTAATCCCGGCTCCAGGCCTGCAGCGCGCTCGCCAATGTGACGCGTGCGAAGACCGGGATCATGAAGGTCGCGATCGCGATGATCGCCGTCATGCGGCCCGTCCCAAGGAAGGCCCCGAGCATCATTGCCGAGAGGATTGGTGGCAGCGCGAAAACGACGTCGCAGGCGCGCATCAGCAGGCTCTCGAAGAGACCACGGAACGCCGCCGCCGAAATTCCGGCGATCGAGCCGAGCGTGCCCCCGATGGCGACTGCGATCAGGGCGATCGACAGCGAATTCCAGCACCCGACCATCAGCATCGAGAGCACGTCGCGGCCGAACTGATCGGTGCCGAGAACGCCGAAGCTGAACGGCGGCTGCAGCTTGTGAATGATCTGCATCCTGGCCGGGGGCAGAGGCGTCCAGACCAACGATAACACCGCGATGGCGGCAAGGCATGCAATAATCGCCCCTCCAGCGATCAAATTCATTCGTCGGCTAATTCTCGGCCGTCTGCGTCGAACGCTTACCTCAGCGGAGACGAAGGGCGCCATCGTCAAACGCCTTTCCGCAAGCGAGGGTCGATCGCCAGATAGGAAAGATCTACTACGAAGTTCATGATAATGACGAGGGCGGCGAAGAACAGCACGACATCCTGCATGACGACGATGTCGCGCTGTGAGAGCGCCTGATAGGCAAGCCTGCCGAGACCCGGCAGATTGAAAACGTTCTCCACCAGAACGGCGCCGGCGACGAGAAAGGTAAACTGCAGCCCGAGGACGGTGAAGATCGGGACGAGCGCATTCGGCACCGAATGCCGCCACAGCACCTTCTTGGCCGAGAGACCCTTTGCGAAGGCGGTGCGGGTGAAATCCTCGTGCAGGGTTTCCAGAACGGCGGAGCGCGTGACGCGCGTCAGCACGCCCGCCTGCGGCAGGGCGAGCGCCACTGCGGGCATCAGCAGTGCCTTGACGGCGGGCCAGATACCGGCGCCCCAGCCGGGGAAGCCACCGGCCGGCATCAGACCGAGCGTCGTCGAGAACAGAATGATCAGCAGGAGCGCCACCCAAAAGGCGGGGACGGCTATGCTGATCTCGGAGAAGATGGACGCGATTGCGTCGAAGGCACCGCCGCGACGCGACGCGGCGAGAACGCCGAGCGGGATTGCGATCGCAACCGACAGGACGATCGCCATCAATGCAAGCGGGAGTGTCACGGCAAGACGGTCGAGGATGAGACCGGAGACCGGAACGCCATAGGTATAGGACTGCCCGAGATTGCCGGAGAAGACACCCACCAGCCATTGGCCGTAGCGAAGGAGCAGCGGCCGGTCGAGGCCAAGATCATGCCGCAGCGCCGCGAGTGTTTCCGGCGTCGCAGATGTCCCGAGCATGATGGCGGCAGGATCCCCCGGCAGGAGGTCCATCACCGCAAAGATCAGCAAGGACACGACCGCAAGCGTCACCAGAAGACCTGCGAGGCGGCGCGAGAGAAGAGCGATCATGCGGCGGCTCTTGCACTGTTGGGGGAGCTGGAACCGCCGTTGTCGGACGCGCTGAGGCGAAACCCGCATCCGCAACCCTCAAGGCGGATGCCGAGATCACGAGCGAGTAAAACCATATTCGACTGTCCAGAGCTGATGCCGTTATTCATCGCCAATTCCGCTTTTCACGCTACCCTCAGTCCTCCCAGGAAACGTTCGTCAGCACGTTCGAGGGAATCGGCTCGTTCTCCCAGAGCCCCTTCAGCTTCTTGTTCCAGACGCCCAGTTTCGGCATGACGAAAAGATAGAGCGCGGGGACGTCCTCGGCGAGGATCGTCTGCGCCTCGCCGTAGATTTTTGCTTGGGCGACCGGATCCGAGGTCTCCTGCACTTTCTTCATCAGGTCGTTGAAAGCCGGATTTCGGTAGTTGAAGTAATAGGGGTCGCGCGCGTAGATATCGATATCCATCGGTTCTGCATGGGCCACGATCGTCATCTCGTAGGCGCGGTCCTTCATGACGTCCTGAACCCATTTCGCCGGGAATTCGGTGGGCTCGATGTTCATCGTCACGCCGATATCAGCCAGCATCGCCTGCATGACCTGGGCGCTGCGCGGCGCATAGGCCATCTGAGGCGACTTGATGGTGAAGCTGAAGCCGTTGGGATAGCCGGCTTCGGCGAGCAGTGCCTTTGCGTTTTCCGGATTGTAGGCCAGCTTGCCGGTGAGGTCGACATAGCCCGGATCGTTCGGCGTGTAGTGGCTGCCGATCGGTGTGCCGAGGCCGGACCAGGCGCCCTCCACCACAGTCTTGCGGTCGATCGCCATCATCAGCGCCTGGCGCACACGTTTGTCGTCAAACGGCTTCTTGGCGTTGTTCATTCCGGCAACGACCTTGAGTTCGGTATGGCCTATCCGGGTCAGGAGCGTCGTGTCGCCGTCGAAGGAGGCCATCAGCTCGGGTGCGGCAAATTCCGGGATCGCATCGACGTCTCCCGACTTCAGTGCCGCGGCCTGCGCCTGCGGATCGGCGATGAAGCGGAAAGTGACCTTGTCGAGCTTCACCGAAGCCGCCGTGTTCCAATAGTCCGGGTTCTTCTCGAGTTCTACCTTGTCGCCCTTGGCCCAGTTCACGAACTTGAACGGACCGGTGCCGATCGGCTTGATCTTGTCATCAGCGGCTGAGTTCGGCGCCACCATGACCGAGGCCGGCCAACCGAGCCAGTAAAGCAGGCTGCCCGTCGGCGCCGACAGGTGCAGAACGAGCGTTGCGGGATCGGGCGTATCGATCGAGGCGATCGAGGCGAAGAAACGCTTCTGGGGATTGACAGATGCCGCGCCACGGGCGCGATCCAGCGCGAACTTGGCCGACGCCGAGTCGAACGCCTCTCCGTCGTGGAACTTCACACCGGTCTGCAGCTTGAACGTATAGGTGAGACCGTCATCCGAAATCTCCCACCTCCTTGCGAGCTGCGGCTGCACCTTGCCAGTCTCATCGATCATCACAAGGCCTTCGAACACGTTCTGCCAGGTGACCTGCCCGATGGCGACTGGGGCAGCGATCGTCGGATCCAACCCGGCCGGCTCGATCGTCATGCCGAGATTGAGCGTTGTCTTGGCGGCTTCGGCGGGCGTCAAACTCAGAACGACGAGGCCGGCCGAGACGGCCGCTCCGAACGAAAGTCGCCGGACGAGCCGCGCGGATGGCGCGAGCGAAACGTTGATCATCATGTTCCCCTGTCTGGCCGCCGCTGTCTGCAACTGGCCCATTGCGAATTAGAGTGTCATTGCAACAGTGCACACACAACGACGATTTTGTGTGCTCAGCGTAGCCGAAAAAGCTACACCGGAATTCCTGCGGCGATGCAAGCCCACCGCGCTACTCTTTGGGCTCGCTGTCGGCGCGATCGCGCATGAAGCGCTCGATGAAGTCGAGTAGCTTGGTCGCTGCAAAGGAGAGTTGGCGGTCGGGCGCCACGCAGAGATCGACGTGCGTGCTTATAGCGCTCTTGGCGGCAAGCGGCACGGCGCAGAGCTGGCCGGCATCGATCTCGCGGCGAACAGTCAGCGTGGGCAACAAGGTCACAGCCGCACCGCTCAGAACCAGTTCCTTCAGCATGTCGAGCGAACTCGTCACGAAAACCGGTTCGAAGGCCGACCCGGCCTTTTCACATAGCGCATCGAACGCCTGGCGAAAGCCGAAGGACTGGTCCGGAAGCGCCAGCGAATAGTCCGCAAGATCCCGGATGTGGACTTCGCTCTTTGCGATCGCGGGATGGCCGGGCGCAACAATCAGATCATAGCCGATTTGCGATCGGAGCCGTACCTTGGTGCCGGACATCGGCGGCGCAAACAGCGTCACCGCGATATCCGCTTCCGCACCGTTGACCGCCTCGACAGCCTGGCGGGCGCTGGTGATCGACACCTCGAAACGCAGCTTCGGGTATTTCAGGCTGAATTCGGCGAGCGCAGGGGCAAGCAAGTTGGCGACCGTCGCACCGTTTGCATGGATGCGGACGCGGCCTCGCTGCAGACCCTTCAGGTCCTCGATCAGCTGGCCGACGTGGTCGAGTTCGCGCAGGGTGCGCCCCGCACGAGCTGCGAGCAGTTCGCCTGCCGCGGTAAGCTTGACGCCCCTCGCGCTGCGCTCCACCAGCGGCGCGCCGAAGTGATATTCGAGATTTTCGATCTGCCGGCTGATCGCAGTCGGCGCGACGTTCAGATTCTCCGCGGCCTGGCGCATGGAGTTTGTCCGCACCAGCTCGTCGAAATACAACAAGGCCCGAATCTGCATGTCACCTTCCCCGCCGCTTCAGGCAATACCGAAACTATGTAAGCGATCAGCGACGATCCCGATAGCGGTCACTCCAGGCTTCCTGCGCGCCCTCGACGGGAAGCGCCGTTGCCTCGTAGACGCCACGCGCGATGGCGCGGGCCGTGACGAGCGTTGCAAGGTGGCAAAGCTCCATGAAATCGCGCAGGCCGTCGCGCGCCTTCTTGCCCGTAGACGCCGCAAAGACGGTGTCGCCGTCGAGCGGAAGATGCGCCGGCAGCAAGGCGCGGGCGAAGCCGTCATGGGCCATAACAGCCAGTCGGTGCGCTTCGGCCTTGGTCAATTCGGCGTCGGTCACGATGACGCCTATGGTCGTTGCCGTGGTGTTCATGCCCTTGAGACGCATTGCCGTGTCGCAGTGCGTTATCGACGACGGCAGGCCGAGACTACCAAACTCACCGTCTCGCTCGAATGGAGCGGACCAGAAATGCGGCCCCTCGCCGATCGTTGCGGATCCAAGCGCGTTGACGGCGACGATCGCGGCAATGCGATGACCGGCGCTGCTCTGCGCGCTTGCGGAGCCGAGGCCACCCTTGAATGTCGCGGTGGTCGCGCCAGTCCCGGCGCCTACCGTGCCGAGCTCGAATCTGCCCTTCGATGCCGCCCGGAAGGCTTCGTATCCCATGTCGCGATAGGGTGAGTGCGTACCCCAGTCCTTGTTGCCGCCGTTCAGGAGATCCATGAGGATCGCCTGCGGCACGATCGGCACCCGCATGTTGCCGACCGGAAAGCCGCGGCCGATTTCGCGCAGGCCGCCCTGGACGCCGCCTGCCGCATCGAGACCGAACGCAGAACCGCCGGAGAGAACGAAAGCATCCACCTTGCCGACGGTCATCGACGGATCGAGCAGCGCGGTATCGCGCCCGCCCGGCGCACCGCCCAGGATGACGCCAGATGCAGTCGCGGGCTCGTCGAAAACGATTGCCGTCACGCCCGAGCCGAGGGTCAGATCGGTCGCGTGGCCGATGGAAATACCTTCGACGTCGGTGAGGAGATTGAGCAAGTGCGGCATCCTTCCTTCGATCGGATCTTGATCAGGGAGTGCGCGGTAGGATCGCAAGAACGACCAAAAAACAAGACCGGCCCTGCTTCTGGCGGGACCGGTCGGAGATGTCTGGTGGCCGTGCATAGCCGCTACGGTATCATGCCCTCAGGCATGGATGGGTTTTGGATGGCGGCGCGTCATCAGGTCGTGAATTGCGAGCTTCACCTCGGCCGGCGAGCCGAAATGCTGCTCGTCGAGGTCATGGACGTGATACTTCACTGCGATGAACTTCAGCCGGTTTTCATCCGGAATGACGATCCCGACGGGAACGCCTGCATATTCGATAACTTCTTTTTTCATACGTAGAACTCCTGCCGCGCGAATACGCTGGCGATGGCGAATTGACTTGTCTGGACCGTTTAAAGGGGGACGAACGTCACATTCGACAGTTCGGGCGGGAGAGAGCGCCCGGACGGTCATTTCCAAGCACGGGTCGCTCAAGGAGCGCGGCAAGAATATTGATGTCTTTCAAGTCTCGTTCCTTTCTTGGCGTTGCGCTTGCTTTGGGCCCCGGAACACCGGGACCGGTGATGACTGTCTTTCTTAATCTACTTTATTTGTAGACAATACAGGACAGCTTTTCGGAAACATATTCCGAAACATATCAAAATGTCGGCGATTAGGAAAAAATAATTCCGCCACAACCGAATTCACTGGAACTACTATCAGCTCTTTGTGCAATTCGTGTGACGGAAGGAAGCTCTCCGTCGCTCGCAACCAGACATAGGAAGCACCACTGATTCCGGCAATGGGCATTTGACTAAAAAGCGAGAAGCCTCGAAATGACCGAAATGGTTAACGCCGCCGCGACATGTTCACCAACCGTCGGAAAGCAGCGTTTCCAGGGCGTCCGCGAAGAAATCCGCGCTCTCTGCCGAAAGGCACAGCGGCGGCTTGATCTTCAACACATTGAGGTGATCGCCGGTCGGCTGCATGATGATGCCGAGATCGAGCAGTCTGCTGCAGATTGCCGCCGTTTCCTCTGTTGCAGGTTCAAGCGTCGTTCTGTCGCGGACGAACTCCAGACCGAGATAGAGGCCGGTACCATGAACCGCTCCCACAAGCGGAAATCGCTCGAGCAGCCCGCACAGGCGGCTTTTCAGGCGATCGCCAACTTCGCGCGCATTCTCCTGCAGCCGCTCGTCGGCCATGATGTCGAGCACGGTCATTCCCACGACGCAACTCACCGGACTGCCGCCTGTCGAGGAGAAGAAGTAGCCTTCCTTTTGGAGCGATTGAGCAATGGCGCGCGTCGTGATGACCGCCCCGAGCGGATGACCATTGCCCATGCCCTTGGCGACGGTGATGATATCGGGTACGACTCCCTGCTGCTCGAAGCCCCAGAACTGGTGACCGAGCCTACCATAGCCGACCTGCACCTCGTCGGCGATGCAGAGGCCGCCACGGGCGCGCACCTGCGCATAGACGGCACCCAGATACCCGTTCGGAAGCGCGATGCCGCCGGCGTTGCCGTAGACCGGCTCGGCGATGAAGCCGGCGAGCCGCTCGCCCCTCTTTTCGATCTCTTCCACTGCCGTCAGCACGCTCTGCAGATAGTCGCCGGTTGAATCCGGACCGCGGAACTGCCCGCGGTAGGTATTGGGCGAGATGACGGGATGCACCCATTCCGGCCTTGTCGTTAGAGCCTGCGGATTGTCGGCAATCGAGGTCGAGACCGCATCGCTGGCCACCGACCAGCCATGATAGGCCTCCAGCAGGCAAAGTGTGTTGCGGGCGCCGGTGTGAGCCCAGGCAAGCCGCAGCGCCAGATCGTTCGCTTCCGAGCCGCTGTTGACGAGAAAGACGGTGTCCAATCCTTCCGGGGCCAGAGACGCAAGACGCTCCGAGAATTCGGCAATCGCTGCGTAGTGGAACCGCGAATTCGTGTTGAGCCGCAACCACTGCTCGCTGACCGCCTCTGCCAGGCGCGGATGGCCATGGCCGAGAGTGGTGACGTTGTTGACCATGTCGAGATAGGCGCGCCCCTCGACATCGAACATGTGCTCCTTCCAGCCGCGCTCCATCTGCGGCGGGGCATTGTAGTAGTGCTTCTGGGGGTGGGCGAAATGCGCCTCGCGACGAGCAAAGAGCGTTGTCGTCGAAGGCGCCGGCGCCTCGACACCTGCGCCGAGCAGGGCCGCGGGAGACGGGCAAAGTGCGGCCCAGGCAAAAACCTCGGACGGCACGCAAAAGAGCGGCGGCTCTGCTCCCCGAAGCGTGGACAGCTGCACCCGCAACCCTCCCAGGGATGATGGTTCGCCGGAGACGGTGCCGATTTCCTGGCCCGGCTCGACCTCGGCGCCATCGCCGGCGACAAGGTCCAAACCATCAAGATGGAGGCTTATCCGCTCGCCGGCCAGCACGAGATGATGATCCTGCCAGCCGATCTTGCCGGCAAAGGGCGCCGCAACGGTGCTTCCGGCGGGTAAACAAATGTCGGCATGCAGCGCAAAGGTAGCGGACGGCTTTGCGCTTCGCAGGCTGGCGCGCGACAGCCTGTACTCGCCATAGCGGGTCGCGGCCGCTCCACTTTCGGCAGCCGCGCGTGCGAGCAGCCGCCAGTCCATATCGCCCTGCGACCAGTTGCCTGCAACAAAGTGATGACTCTGGACGCCGAGATCGACATAGGAGAGACGTTCCGGATCGAGATCGGTGAACAATGGCTGCCAATCGTCTGTCGCAACGCTCGCCACCTCGATCCCGGCGATTTTCAGGATAGCAACTTCCATCAGCTCGAACGGAACGGACATGGCCACATCGAAGATACGCCTTTCCAGTTCGAGATTCCCACGGACATAGTCATTGTCCGGATCGATGGAAATCTGCTGCTCGCTGCTGGCAACCAGAATAACGGCGCGCGCGACGACGAGCGGCCAGAGTGCCTTCAACTCCTCGTCCTTCAGCGGATAGACGTCGTGATAGGCCTTGACGGCGGGCAACACATAGAAGGGGTCGCCGTCCGCCTGGTGCAGAAGCGATGCGCAGGTGACGGCAAGATCGCCGACCAGCCAGCCGCGGATGATATCGCCAAAATCGATGACGCCGTCCGGAATCAGGCGGCCATGCGCGTCACGGCGGCTGACGACATTGTCGCCGGTCACGTCGTGGTGCACCGCCTGCAGGCGAAGCGCGGTCGCGAACGGCTGAATGCGGCGCACCGCTGCAACCATGGTCTTGGCGATACGATCGCGGGCCGCGCTGTCGGTGATCGCCGAGAGCAGCTGGACGGCCACCGGTCCGGCGCGACGGAGATCCCATTGCAGAGTGCGATCGAGGCCCGGATGATCGAAATCCGCAAGCGACCGCGCCAACTGCGCGCATAGCGCTCCGAGTGCGGAGACGGATTCCTTCGGAAGATATTTGCGTTGTGTCAGCCCTTCGCCTTCGAGATATTCCAGCAGGCGAACCTGGAATGTCTGGTCGCGAACCGTAACCGCGACGATATCCTGCCCATCCGTCGACGCGACGACCCGGGGAACGCGCGGTGCGTCGTCTTTTGCGCCCAGATGCCGGATCGCCGCATTCTGCGCCTCCAGCTCCACCGTCTGGTAATCCACGTTGCAGATCTTGAGCACATAGCGACGCTCGCCGGTATCGACCCGGTAGTTGCGATCCTGCTGGCTGCCAAGTTCGTTGATCGCGCCGGATAGACCATAACGCGACAGGAGAATGTCGCTGGCCTCCGCGGCCGTCACATCCGGACGCGAAAGCTCGAGACGCCGAGCAAGCGTTTCATCGGTCATGATATCCCCCACCGCGCGATTCGATCTTGCACAATAAGCAGATAATCGAATGCTTGCTATCGGCAAGCGGTCAGATCACATCCCTTCGGACCATCGCGACGTTCCCGCGCCAGTTAGCCCATGCGCTCGGAAGCGTAGCTGCCGGGGCTTGCCGGGAAGACGATCGTGCGGTTGCCGTTGAGGAAGACGCGGCGGTGGATGTGGGCATGGATGGCACGCGCCAGAACCTGGCTTTCGACGTCGCGGCCGATCGATACGTAGTCGTCGGCGCTCTGTGCGTGGGTGATGCGGGCCGTATCCTGTTCGATGATCGGGCCCTCGTCGAGATCGGCCGTTACGTAGTGCGCCGTCGCGCCGATGAGTTTCACGCCGCGCTCATAGGCCTGCTTGTAGGGGTTTGCGCCCTTGAAGCTTGGCAGGAAGGAGTGGTGAATGTTTATGATCTTGCCGGACATCTTCTTGCACATGGCGTCGGACAATACCTGCATATAGCGCGCCAGGACGACGAGTTCGGTTCCCGTCTGCTCGACGAGATCGAGGATCTGCGCTTCGGCCTGCGGCTTATTCTCCTTCGTCACCTTGATGTGGTGGAAGGGAATGTCGTGGTTCACCACGACCTTCTGATAGTCGAAATGATTGGAGACGACGCCGACGATATCGATCGGCAGCGCGCCGATCTTCCAGCGGTAGAGCAGATCGTTGAGGCAGTGGCCGAAGCGGGACACCATCAGCAATACCTTCATGCGCTGCTCGCCGTCATGGATTTCGGCGTCCATGCCGAACTTCTCGGCAATCGGCCTGAAACCTTCCTTCAGCACGGGTAGCGCTACCCCCTCTTCCGAAATGAAGGAAACGCGGGTGAAGAACTTGCCGGTGGACAGATCATCGAACTGCGAGGAATCGATGATGTTACAGCCCTGATCCGCGAGATAGTTGGCAATGGCCGCAACAATGCCGCGCGTCGATTTGCACGTGACCGTCAATACATACTTCGTCATGCTTTCCATTCCTCTTTCGGCATCTGCCGGCAGGCCTGCTTAGATCAAAGCGAAGCAGCCGATCAAGCAGACGCTCTCAGGCGCGCAGCGATTTACTGGAGAAACGGTCCCACTGATGCCAGCCGGCCGCCCACCACCCGCATCAACTTACGACAGCGCGCTCAAAACTCCGTTCCGCTTGCGCCGTAGAGACGCGTATCCCCGCCGCGTCGGCATTGTCAGACGGCGAGCGCCGCTTTTTTCCGTGGCGTGGTTATCTCGTGGATGATCGCGCCGACGATGGACGACAGCAAAAGACAAGCGACAACGAAAGAGACGGGGTGGTGCAGCAGGCCTGTGGGCAGGTGCCCGGAGGCGATCCTCAGGAAGGCAAGCGTGAAGGCATGCGTGATATAGATGCTGTATGAACAATCCCCGAGATAGTTCAGCCAGCCGATAAACGGCAGCCTGGAAAAATCGATGGAAACCGCACCATAGACGATAAAGACCGCAGGTATTCCCCACGCGTAGAAGCGGCTGCCAGGTCCTGTCAGCTTCTCGTTCAACAACAGGAAAATCGCGCCCACGACAAGCGCCAGCCACGCGAGGTTTTTTGGCAGGAGTGTCTTTTCAGAATAGAGCCATCCAAGCGCGACGCCGGCCAGGAACTCGAGGATAATCGGCTTGCCATAGAACTCGGTCGCCGTCGTTGCAGGCAAAATGTGGCAGATGGCCAGGATGCCGGCGAAAGCCGCACCGAGTGCGGGAAGGCGCCAGCGCTCCGGAATCGGCAGGAGCAGTGCGAAGACGAGATAGAAGAACATCTCGTAGTTCAGGGTCCAGCCGGGCACGACAACCGGGGCGATCAGCGTCGTATCGGCGGGATTTAGCCAGGGGATGAAGAAAAGCGAGGCTAAAAGATGCGGCAGATCGAACTCGGTCGACTTCAACAGCCGTGGCGCCAGGAAAGCGATTGCGGCCGAAAACAGGGTGGCGAGCCAGTAAAGCGGCACGATGCGCTTGATGCGGCGGCGATAGAATTCGACAGGCGTCATGGCACGCCCCCTCGTCGTCAGCCACATGACGAAGCCGCTCAACACGAAGAAGATGTCCACGCCGGTCTCGCCGAACGTGTAGGGCACCGGATCGAAGCCGGCATCGACCTTCTGAAACTGCAGCACGGAGTGGAAATAGACCACCAGCAGTGCGGCAATCGCTCTTAGATATTGAAGCTGGAACAGCATCGAGCCCAGCGCTCCCTTCGATCCAGCGGCACCATCTTCGCGTGAGGCACCACACATCAACGCAATACAGTATTCGAACAACGTTAAGCGACCCGCGGCCTATCGGTGAAGCGCATATGGCCTATCAGCAGCCAGAGGAGCCCGGAGATCTTCATGGAGAAGATTGCGGTTCCGCCGATCATCATATTCAGGAAAATGAAAAGAGAAAGTGAATGCGCCGCACGACGCTGCGCCGGCGTGTGACCCGCAGGGTAGAGGCAGACGAAAAGCCAGAAGGCGATGACACCGAAGACGGTCGCTCCATAGATGAGGTAGACATAGCCGCTGTCGGCAAACTCGGCGATGCGATCGGCCGCAAGGCCAAGCGGCGCCAGCGAATCGACTTCCATCAGTTTGTGCATCGTCAGATTGATACGGCCGGTAAAGTTGTCTCCGGTCGCATTCGGATTGACCGAGAAAACCAGAAATCCAGCAGCGACTATCAGCGGCATCAGCGCCAGATTCCAGAATTTCGGAATCAGCGGAAAAACAAAATAGCCGCCGATACATGCCAGACTGAAAATCAGCATCGTGCGGGTGTCGTTTGTCGTGAGGATCAGCACTGCGGTCGCGATCAGGAGGGTGCGGTCACCGCGGCCGAGCCTGTTCCACATCGAGGCGAGATAAATCGCCATGACCCCGCAGAAATTTGCAAGCGAGACCTGTTCGAGAAAGATCGATGACGATCTGTGATCGATGATTCCGAAGGAGAACCGTCCGGGGAAGCCAAGCGCATTCTGAAAAAGACCCGTCGTGTTGAAGCTGTAGGGCTTCAGGCCGCGTGTATTGGCGAAATAGTCCGACGGATGCACGAGGCTGACGTAGAGTTTCACATCGACAATCTCGAACAGGAGAAAGACGAAGACCACCAGCGCGGCAATGCGAAAGACGAGCTTCAGCGTCCGCTCGTTGCACCAGCTACCAAGGCCTGCAAAGCAGAAAATGATCAGGACGTTCCGGAAATGGTCAACGAACGCCATCTTGTTGAGCACGCTGATGTAGACCGACACGAACAATGTGAAGAGCATGAAGAAAAGCGTCGGGAGGTCGTCCTCGAATATGCCTCTCTTCAGGAGATAGGCGACAGACCAGACCATGATGACGCCTTCCATCGCGGCGACGTGCGTCATCGAGAGTAGCGTGATGTTGTGGTTTATGTAGGCAAGAAGCCCGTTATAGAGCACAGACAGTAGCCCAAGGGTCAGGATCGAATAGTCGATGGGCTGTTTTGCGGCCGATACCACAGCCGCACGCCCCGGCCGAAGCGACAGCTCATGAGTGCCTTCCCTGCGCCCTGACGAGGCCGATGCAGCATCCATCCTCAGTCTCCCGGATGCGCCACGCCGGCGCAGCTTGCCGGCGGCTTGCCGTCTGCAAAGGAGGCGCGGGCGAGCGTCGTCATTTGCGGTCGCTCGCTGCCGTCATGCGGCGGCTGCACATTGAATGGCTCCGAGGGCGGCCACCATTCGCCGGCGGCCCAATAAGACCAGCCGAGCCAAACGTCGCTGTTGTCGGATATCTGCCGGAGAATCACATCGAGCGCCTGAACGCAGGGCGTCATGGAGGATACGCCGAACTCGCCCAGGAACCCGCGCTTGCCATTTTGCCTGAGCCACGACGTCATCCGGCCGATAGCATCGATCGCGGCGTCGGCGCCTTCGCAGGTCGCATGCGTTCCCGACGAATCAGCGTCCAGATACTGATGCACCTCGTAGGCATAGTTGTTGGCGGGGTCGCGAACGCCGACCATCACCCGGCCGTTGGCACCGCCGACGACGTCATTCTGCCATGTCGAAACGCCACTCCACGCCGTTCCCGGCACGAGAACCAGGTTCCTGGCTCCAACCGCTCGGATACCGCGGATCGCCGCGTTCGCCGCCTTCAACCAGTCCTCCGAGGGAATATCGTGCGGCTCGTTCATGAGTCCAAAAAGCACGCCATCCTGATTGGAGAATTCGGCGGCAAGCCGCGCCCAGAAATCAACGAAGGCGCCGTTGGTGACCGGCGAATTGCCGATCCGCGTCTTGTCGTAATAGGCGAAGTTGTGGGGATCGATGACAACCGACATGCCACTTTTGCGTACCAGCGCGACTGTATCCGCCAAGCGCTGCAGTTCATCGACATCAAGAGCAGCATTCAGCGTAGGCTGGAGGCGCTCCCAGCGGACCGGCAAGCGAATGACCGTCATGCCCTTGCCCGCAAAATAACCAATCGTCGTCTCGGAAGGATAGGTGTAGTTCGTGCCGTAAACGCCGGAGCGATCGCCGTATTCGGCACCAGACAGATTGACACCCCGGTAGCAAAGAGGTTGGTCCTGCGACGCCTTCACGCCAGTCGATCCCGCAAAGACAGCCATCGCGACCGCGATCGTCCGGAACCCCTTTGATTTGCGGCGAATCATTTGCGACACTTCTTGAAAACGACGTTGTTTACACAGCTTAACGGTCCGTTAGCTAAGAATTTCTAAAGTACGGGGAGTGCGGCTGAAACCGGCCGGAGCGCCGGAGTCAAGGCATGAATCAGTTCGACAAAAGCAAGGTCAGTCGGCTGCCGCAATGGCGCAGCTACGAGCACGACGATGCCTTGGCGCCAAAGCGACCGGCGCGCGGCCCTGCGCTGCGACCTAGCGACTTTGCCCAGCCGCGACCAGTCGCCGTTGTGAGAGAGCCCCCCGCAGACATACCGCCCGATTCGCTCCTGCCCTACGTCCTGCCCGCCCCGGACCGAGCGATCCCGCAGCCGCGGCAAGCCCGTGCGGAACCCTCCGCTCCTGCGCGCACGTCCATGCCGGAAGTACAGAGAACACCAGCGGCCGTGCCGCTCCTGGACCTCGGATCGGCGATCTCCGCCATCTGGAACCGTCGTTTGATCGTGCTCGGCCTCTCGCTTCTTGGCGCGCTTGCAGGCGGCGTCGTCGTACCCATGGCGCCACAGAAGTTCACCGCGAAGGCCAGCCTCTATTTCGATCCCCGCCCGATCGGTGTGGCCGATCAATCGTTTTCATCTTCGGGTTCATCTCCCGAAATGATGTCCGCGCTCGTCGACAGCCAGGCCCAGATCCTGACCTCCGGCAACGTGCTGCGGCGCGTCGCCGATGCTATGAACCTCTATCAGGATCCGGAATTCACCGCCGGCCGCTCGGATGGAGCGGCTGTCATAAGCGCGCTGCAAAAGGCGGTCGTCATTACGCGGGAAGCAACGACCTATGTCGTCTCTCTGGCGGCGACAACGCGCGATCCGCAGAAATCCGCGAAGCTTGCCAACCAGGTGGTCTCCTCCTTCCTGCGGGAGGAAAGCAACGCATCCACCGGTCTTTACGAAAACACGGCAATTGCCCTGGACGGCCGGTTAACCGATCTGCGCCAGAAGCTGCAGCAGGCAGAACAAGCGGTGGAAACCTACCGCGCCGACAACGACATGGCCTCGACACAGCAGGGATTGATCTCCGATCAACGCCTGACATCGCTCAATACGCTGCTTGTCGCGGCGCAGGACAAGACAATCCAGGCCAAGACCCGTGCCGATGCCGCCTCCAAGCTCAGTTTCGAGCAGGTCGTCGCCGGCAGCCAGCAGGACCAGAACGCCACATCGACGGCACTCGCCAGCCTGCGCCAGCAATATGCGACGCAAGCGGCGCTCATCGGCAATCTGGAGAGCCAGTTGGGTGCCCGGCATCCGCGGCTGCTGGCCGCGCGGTCCTCGCTGCAGAGTATCGCCAACGAGGTCCGAAGCGAGCTGGAACGGATCGCCACATCGGCCCGCTCGCAATACGACCAGGCCAGGAAGGCAGAGGAGGCCGTCTCCAAGCAGCTCTCCGCACAGAAGGCGCTTCAGGTCAACACCTCCGACAAACAGGTTGAGCTCAACGAGTTGCAGCGCAAAGCAGCAGCCGCGCGCGAAATCTACGAGGCGCTGCTGAAGCGCTCCGATCAGACGACCGAGGAGCAAAATCTGGCGCGCAACAATATGCGCATCATTTCCGAAGCCGAGCTGCCAGTGAAGGCTGACGGTCCCGGCAAGAAGCTGCTGCTTATCGCCGGTGTGATTGGCGGATTTCTGGCGGGTTTTGCCGCCGGCGCAGGATTTGCAATCCTCGCAAGCCTCCTCGCGCATCCGGTTGTCAGGGGCTACATCCGCAGGCCGGCCTGAGCTCACGTTTCTGCGACGTGGTATTGTGCGCAACTGCATTGGCTTGATGCCAACCCCGCGCCTGCCTACATGCAATGAAGGAAACCACTGCCAGACTTCCGGAAGAAGATCCATGCGATGCGAATTGTGACGATGCTACTGGCGGCGCTGACCCTGGCGCCATTAACCCTGGCGTCAGGCTTGACCGCCACCGCGTCTGCGACCGATTGGAACCGCGCGGGTCAGACACGCGTTCCGCCGCTCTATCCCTACCAGGATCTGCCGGGCGTGAAGGAGCAGCCCGACAAGACCGTGGAAGAGCAGTTCACCTGCCGGACCGAAACGAGACTGATCCGCCGCCGTTACGACGAGGTATTCCGCTCCGGAGGCATGCCGACACTCGTCTACGTCTGCGACCGCGACGGCATCGCGACGACGGGCACACAGGTGCCGCGCCGCGGCCACTATCAGCCGGTTCGCTAACCAGCAAATGGCGTGCGGCGCGACGAGCACATCACGAACTGTTTTGAGAATTTCCAGAAGCACGCGCATCGTCCCGGCTCGTTCTCCGGGAATGGTTCCTCCGGCGAACCGGAGGTATCCAACCATTGAATATGCTGAGAAATAGGGCTTTCTCAAAATGGAATGGTGCCCAGAAGAGGACTCGAACCTCCACACCCTTTCGGGTACCAGCACCTGAAGCTGGCGCGTCTACCAATTCCGCCATCTGGGCGACGGAGAGCCATGTACGGGCGTGGCCTCTTGCTGTCAACAGGGTTTTTGAAGTTTTCCTGACAGCCGGTAAAAAAGACTGTTGGAAGCGCGCTTCCTGCACAATTGCATGACCGGGATGGCGCTGATCGGACGATACGCACTATATTGGCTGCACACGGGAGGATTGTCGCGATGGCCGGCTTGCAGAATCTGTCTTTGATGGTGATCTTATCGCTCGGGGCCGTTGGCCTGTTATCAGCGATGCCGCTTGAGCCTTTGCGGCAAGCGACTGGCAGTCCCGACATCATCAGGGTTCAATCGACGATGTGCGACTTTCGGGGCTGCTTCACGTTTGGTCCGCAGCAATCCTTCCGCCCGGCTTACGTCCAGCCGAACTACCGGCCGCCATCGGCGACAGGACCAACCTATTACCGTCCGCAGGCGCAGGGACAGGCGCCGCTCTACTATGATCCTCCGCCGGTCCGCACAGTTCGCCCGACTCAGCCGAAGAAATCGTTTCATGTCGATTGGTGCCGCAATCAATACCGCAGCTACAACCCGAAAACCGATCGCTTCATCACCTATGAAGGGATCTACAAGACCTGCAACTCACCCTACGACTAGAGTTAGCTTTCTAGCGACGCGCGATCCACATGGCCAAGATCGCGGCCGGGCTCGATGATGTCGCGGACGCGCTGCTTCAACTCCTTCGGGCCGGGGAAGCCGCCGTCGCGCTTGCGCTCCCAGATCAGTTCGCCGTCGATGCGGATTTCGAAATTGCCGCCAGTGCCGGGCAGGAGAGCGACTTCACCGAGGCTGTCGGTGAAGCTCTGCAGCAGTTCTTGCGCCATCCAACCGGCCCGCAGCAGCCAGTTGCACTGGGTGCAATAGAGGATTGTGACGCGGGGTTTGTTTTCAACCATATCGGTTTCCTTTCGTCGTCGGGATTTAAGAAGTGACGATGCGTTACGCAATTCATATTGCAATAGCGAAGTGCTTGGTGTTCCTCTTTCTCGGCAGATCAGACAGGAGTGGCCGATGCGAGTTGCCGTCATCGAGAACATGGAGAGCACGCCTCTCGGATCGCTTGGCATCGCATTGGCGCAAGCGAATGCCGAGATCGAATATTTCCGGCCATGGTTCGACGGTCGTCTGCCGCGCGGGATCTTCGACCATGATGCGCTCGTCGTGCTGGGCGGCGAACAGAATGCGCTCGACGACGAGAATTACCCCTATCTGCCGGCCCTCGCCCGCCTCATGCATCGCTTCTCCGAATCGGGCAAGGCCGTGCTCGGCATCTGCCTCGGCGCGCAAATTCTGGCACGGGCCTATGGCGCCGAGAATCAGCTGAATCTGGCGCTGGAGTTCGGCTGGCAGTCGGTCGGGATGACGGAAGACGGTAAGGCGGATACGCTTCTTGCCGGGCTCGACGAGACCTTCACGACGTTTCAGTGGCATAGCGATAGCTTCACGCTACCGCACGGCGCACGCCTCCTTGCGACCAGCGCGCTTGCGGAAAACCAGGCTTTTCGCGTCGGGCGCGCGGCCTATGGTACGCAATTCCATTTTGAAGCCAATTCCGAAGTCGTCGACAGTTGGGCGGTAGAGTTCCAGGCGACGATAGAGCGCATGGAACCGGGCTGGCGCGACCGGTATCCGGCCCTTGCGTCGGCGAATGCGGCAAATGCCGACACGAACGGCGTTGCCATCGCTCGGAATTGGGTTCGCATGATCGAGGTCGCCGCACGCTCGGAAAAGCAGGCGATCACCGGCTGATGGCAAATGAAACGCTTCCGAGCGGCCGCCGCGCGGTTCGGAAGCGTCTTGAAGCTAGAGCATCACGCCCCCGATCTGATCCAGACCAGCATTTCGCCGGGCGAGCGGTTGTCCCACAGGTGATAGGGGACAAAACGCGCGATGCCCCTCTCGGCGGTAGGCGGCCTGGTGCGATAGAGCGCGCTTCCCCAGTTTGCAGCGTCGCGAACGACCGGCAGATCCAGAGCGACCGCGCCGCCCAGCTCGGCCATTTCTTCCGTCGTTGCCACGGCGACGTCGCCGGCGAGCTGAAGGCCGTTGAGGCCCGACCCGTTATCGGTTGCCTCGACGCAATAGACCAGCGGCCCGCGCATCAAGGCCGCACGACCGGCGTCCTGCCGCACCAGCGGATTTGCCCATAGGGCGCGGGGCGCCAACGGAATGTGGAGATCGATGTGATCGCTGCTCTTCCACTCGCGTTCGATGCGGGCGTAGCCGTCGACCTCGACCGATGCGAGGTTCACGGCCTCGCCGTTGATGCTGAGCGTGGCCGCATCGGCCCACTCCGGGATGCGCATGGATATGGCAAAACGGGCGGGCTTTACAGGCGCCACGTCGAAGCGGATGGTGCCGTCCCAAGGATAGCGCGTCTGCTGCGCGAGTTCGACAGCCGTCCCGCCGATCTCGAAACGGGCCTTGCCTTCACCGTAGAGATGGACGGCGATCTCGTCGTCCGCGACGCCGTACATATAAGAGCCTATCGAGGCGAGCAGGCGGGCGATGTTAGGCGGGCAGCAAGGGCAATGGTGCCAGATCCATCGATGATGCCTGCCGCCGCTTTCCAGCGGATTTTCGTAGAAGAACGTCTTGCCGTCGAGCGAGAGACCAGCCATGGCGCCATTGTAGAGTGCCTGCTCCATGATGTCGGCGTAACGCCGGTTCGGACCGCGACCGAGCATGCGATTGGCCCAGAAAACCAGCCCCACGGAGGCGCAGGTCTCGGCATAGGCGCTTTCGTTCGGCAGATCGTAGTAATCTGTGAAGCCTTCGTTGGCGGCGGCCGGGCCTATGCCGCCCGTTACGTACATCTGCTTGGTCGTGAGATCGTCCCACAGGGTCTCGAGCGCCGAAGTCAGCGTGTCGTCGTTGTACTCGGTGGCGATGTCGGCCATCCCCGAATAGAGGTACATGGCGCGGACGGCATGGCCGACGACTTTCGCCTGCTCGCGCACTGGCTGATGCGCCTGGCCGTATTCATAGGTCTTCTGATGGAAGTCGGCCGCATCCCGGCCGTCGCGGATCGCCTCGTCTGTAAAGAAATGCGGCTGGGTGCCGCGCTCGTCGATGAAAAATTTCGCCAGATCGAGATACTTCTTCTCTCCCGTGGCGCGGGCGAGCCTGACCAGCGCCAGTTCCACCTCCTCATGGCCGCAATAGCCGGGGATCTTGCCCTGTCCGTGGCCGAAGACGGTAATCATGCAGTCTGCGAAGCGGCACATGATTTCGAGCAGCTTGCGCTTGCCTGTGGCCTGATAGTAGGCCACCGCACCCTCGATCAGGTGGCCGGCGCAGTAGAGTTCGTGATGGTCGCGTAGATTTGTCCAGCGACGATCGGGCTGGACGCGCTGGAACCAGGCGTTCAGGTAGCCGTCCTTATCCTGCATCTTCTCATAGAGGTCGATAATGGCGTCGACACGGGCCTCGAGGGCCGGGTTGGCCCGCCGGTAAAGCGAATAGGCGACCGTTTCGATCGACTTCCCGAGGTCGCTATCCCAGAACATCTGCGTTGAGCCGCCCCACGGACCGACCGGAATGACGACACCGGCGCTCGGCTGGTCGATGTCGATGGCGCGCACCATACCTGCCTCGACGCAGCGGTCGAGCAGGGTTTCGGCGGTGGAATCGCAGATGGCGTCCTGGCGGTCGCCGAAGAGCCCATGCACGTCGACATTGGGAACGGGAAGCGGACGGAACTGGCGGTCTCTTTTCACTTTGCTCATGGTGCAATCCATCTTTTCTCGGGAGTTCATTTCACCGCGCCGGCCATGAGCCCACGCATGTAGTATCGTTGCAGAAGCAGGAAGACGATGAGGCAGGGAATGGTCATCACGGCGACGCCCGCCTGCACCGCACCCCAGTTGATCGCTCCGAGGCGGCCGGCGCGAACCGCCATCATCAGAACGGGCAGCGTGTACTTCTCGTTGCTGGACAAGAGGACGAGCGCTGCCAGAAATTCATTCCAGGCATTGAGGAACGCAAAGATCGCCACCGTCGCCACACCCGGCAGGACGAGCGGCAGCAGCACCAGCACCAACAGCTTCATGTCGTGCGCGCCATCGATGCGGGCGGCCTCCTCAATCTCCTTGGGGACGGCGTCGAAGGCATTGCGCATCATGAAGACGGAAAACGGCAGCTGCAGCGTCACGTAGACGAGGGTCAGCCCGAAGAGCGAGTTGTTGAGCCCGAGCTTCGCCAGAATGATGAAGAGCGGCGTCAGGATCGACTGGAAGGGGATCATCAGCGTGGCGATGATGAGTATGAAGAAGACGTTCTTGAACGGAAACCGGTAGCGGGAAAAGCCGTATCCCGCGAGCAGGCTGATCGCCACGGTCAACACGACGGTCGCTAGCGATACAATCAGCGAGTTGACGGTGTGCTGCCAGATGCCGGCGCCGAAGCTGTCGAGCGAGCGATAGGAATCGAAGCTGATGCCCGTCGTTGGCCACGGCGGCAGCGGCGGGAGGCGGGCTTCCGTGCCATGGCGCAACGACGCGAGCAGCGTGATGACGAATGGGGCCAGGAAGAGGATCGCGATGGCCAGGCCGGTCCCGTGATAGGCGCTTTGCGCCCGCAGTTGCTTGTTCTTCTGCCTTCCGGTCACGAGGCTCATGAGCGCTCCTCTCCGACCCGCAGCAGCCAGAGCTGGGCGACGCTGATGACCATGAGAATGGCGAGAAGCGCGATCGAGAGCGCTGCCCCGTAGCCGAGATTGAACGACACGAACGATTGATTGAAGATGTAGTAGACAACAGAGATCATGCGGTTCTGCGGGCCGCCCGAGGTCATGATGTAGAACTGATCGAAGGCGAGGATCGAGCCGGTGACCGAGATGATCAGCGCAAGCGCGATCGTCCGTCGCATCAGCGGTAGCGTGATATGGCGGAAACGCTGCCACCAGCTCGCGCCGTCGACGACTGCCGCTTCCGTCAGGTCGGCCGGAATGGCCTGCAGTCCGGTCAACAGAATGATCATTGTGAAGCCGGCGATCTTCCAGACGACCATCACGATAATCGTGAGAAACGCGCTGTCGAAGGTCGCAAGCAGGTTGGGTGGCCTGTCGACTAGGCCGAGTGCCTTCAATGCCGGGCCGATGAAGCCGCTATCGACATTTGCCAGCCACACCCAGAGCAGAGAGGCGGAGGCAAGGCCGACGACGACGGGCAGAAAGATGACCGTGCGATAGGTGCTGACGAAGGCTCGCTCGCGCTCGACGAACAGCGCGAGCGGAAAGGCAACCGCGAAGATCACGATCGTCACGATGACCGTGTAGTAGGCCGTGAAGTTCAGCGCCGACACGAAACGGCTGTCGTTGAACATGCGGACATAGTTGTTGAAACCGATCCAGCGCTGGGCGCCCATCAGTGGCCAGTTGTGCAGGCTCATCCAGCCGGTGAAAATGACAGGCAGTACGAAGAATACGATGACGAGAAGCATCGCCGGAGCGATGTAGAGAAGCCCGGTCCATTCCGGTCTCTGCACCCGCTTGCGCGCAGGTGAACGCTGTACCTGACCCGTGACGGCCATCAAAACACTCCGCATCATTCCTGACAAATTGGCCATGATAAGATTGGCTGGTAAAATCGGCCGGAGGACTGCCACCACCCTCCGGCCACGGCCGTTGGGAGATTACTGGCCGCTATCGATGATCGACTGCATTTCCGATTGTGCATTTGAGAAGGCGCCGTCCAGGTCGTCACCAAAAATCGCAGCGTTGGTGAAGGTCGCCCACGGGCCGTTGGCGCTGTTGATCAGATCGTTGAACTGCAGCGTGTAGGGCGTCTTGGCGACGCCGATCGCCTGCAGGCCGACCTGCATTCTGGGATCAAGCCCTTCGAGCACCTTGTCGGCAATGTCGCCACGCGTCGGCAGGCTGCCGTACTTCGCCATGATCTTCTGGCCGTCCATCGAATAGATGTATTCGAGGAAGTCCTTGACGGCTTCCATTTTCTTGGTGCCCTTGGTGATGACGAAATTATCGCCTCCCGCAAAGGACGAAGGCTTGCCGTCGACGCCGGGGATCAGCGTCACGCCGAAGTTGATGTCGGGGTGCTCGGTCACGAGGGTGCCGATCGCGAAGGCGCCCAGGCTCTGTTGCCCGATCTTGCCATTGGTGAAGCTCAGGAAGTTCGCCCCGTTATCGCTGGCGGCGCCGGCCGGAACGACGTCTTTCCTGACCATATCGCGATAGTAACCGACGGCCTTGCGCATCTGAGGCGTGTCGAGCGTCGCGCTCTTGCTGTCTGCGGAAAGGATGTCGGCACCGGCGCCCCAGACGAGCGGCGTGAAGGTGAAGATCATGCAACCGCCGCAACCGCCGCCGGAGAAGTAGAAGCCATAGGTATCGTCACCGAGCTTGCGGATCTTCTCGGCGTTGGCCGAGATCTCTTCCCACGTCGCGGGCGCCTTTTCCGGGTCGAGGCCGGCCTTCTTGTAGAGATCCTTGTTCCAGGCGAACACCGAGGTCTCGACCGACAGCGGCAGGCCGTAGACATGATCCTGGTAGGTGCCGAGCCGGACATGCGAGGGCGACAGGGAATTGAAGTAGGGCAGTTTCTTTGCCCAGTCCGTCAGGTCCTCGAGCTGGCCGGCGGCGGCAAAGGCTGGCGTGTAGATAAGGTCCATCGAGAGCGCATCCGGTGCTTGCCCGCCTGCGATCGAGGTCGCGTATTTCTGCACGAGCTCGGAGAACGGCACTTCGGTCGCAACGACCTGATTCTCGTGGCTGGAATTATAGGCCTCAACCACCTTCTTGAAGGATTCGCCGATGCCGGAGCGAACCCACATTTCTATCTTTTCGGCGGCCGACGCACCGGACACCAGGCATAGGGTGGCAACGCTCGTCGCTGCCAATAGACGCTTGATCATGGCTTTCCTCCCAAAATGGCGCATCTCCTCCGCGCGCCGGTTCCTCATTCCGTGGGGTTGTCACCCCCGCATGACTGCCGCACCACAAGGCGGCACGGCAATTTCCTGACACCCGCTTCCACCGGACGCCCCTCCGCCAGCGCGAGAACCGTCAACCCGGCCTGTCGCCCCAGCTCCTTCAATTCCATGTCGACGGATGTCAGCGGCGGCCGGGTCTGCGCCGCGACAATCTCCCAGTTGTCGAAACCGATCACCGAAACATCCTCCGGCACCCGGATGCCGCGCTCGCGCAGCGCATCGACAGCGCCGCGGGCGATCTGGTCGTTGCCACAGAAAATCGCGTCCGGCCGCTCGCCCTGGCCGCTCCATATCCGCTGAACAGCCTCGTGCCCCCATGCCTCGGCCCACTGGCCGTAGAGGACCAAAGCCTCGCCGGCGATCACGTGGCGGTACGCGCCGGCCCGCTCGCGGACAGAGAAGAAGTCTTCCGGCCCCGTGACGTGCACGATCCGGTGTCGCCCGCTCCTGACCAACCATTCGACCGCCAGCCGCGCGCCCTGCGCATCGTCCGAACGGAAAGTGACGCTATCCGGCGCACCCTCGGTAAAGGCATAGACAACCGGCACCGGCACCTTTGACAGATCGACCGGCAGCTGCCGGTCCACCCGCTTTCCGGATGCAATGATGCCGTCCACCTGTTTTTCCAGCATTGCCTCGACATGGATCTGGCCAAGCGCCGGATCGTCCTCGATCGCGCACAGAAAAACCGAGACGCCGTGATCTACAAGCGCTTCTGAGATGCCTTGCATCAGCGGTAGGGTGAAACGACCATAGGTATCGTTCGTCAGCAGGCCGACGGTGAAGCTGCGCTTGCTCAACAATCCGCGCGCGAGAGCATTCGGGCGAAAGCCCGTCTCCCCAGCAATCCGCTTCACACGCTCGCGTGTCTCGACACTCACACGGCCGGTATCGTTCAGCGCCTTCGACGCCGTCGATATGCTGACGCCTGCCGCAGCTGCGACATCGTGGATGGTGGTGCGCCCTGTTTTTCCTCCCGCGATATTCATCGCGACCTCCGATATTTTTGATGAGAAAACCTTTTCTCTCCTTGTTCGTCAAGTGGGAAAAGCTTTTCCCAATCAAGTTTTTGATCAGGATGGAGCGCGCCGAACGAGGAAAAGAAAAAAGCGGCTCGCAATATACGAACCGCTCCTTTCGCTTCATCGAAGAATACCGTGCGAGCACCATTAGCCGGCTTTCAAACCTGGTACAGAACCGCCACCTGCCAACTCGGGCATTAGATCGGAGATCCTGACCACCTTGCCGGTGCGCGAACTGCTAAGGGCAGCAATGCCGCAAAGCACCGACATGGCGCCGGCGCGCGTGCCGGCGCGCTGGCCGAGTTTGTCTTCCATACCCGGCTTGAAGATCATGTTGCGCATCCTGTTGTCGCCGCCGTAGTGGCCGCCTGCGGAATGCGGTACGACGATGCGCTCGACGGCGTCTCTGCCCTTGGGGAAATTGCGGATGAGCAGGATAGTATCCTCGTCCGGTGTTTCCCAGGGCTGCTTTTCGAACTGACGCAGCTCGATCCGACCCTCTGTTCCGTTAAAGGCGATGTGGTGCCCCTCGATCGGCTGGAAGGTGTTCAGCGAATAGGAGACATGCACATTGTTCTTGTAGCGGATGCTGACGACCATGGTGTCTGGAATGTCGATATCTTCGCGATAGACGCACCCGTCGCGGAAATAGCCGTCGAGCTTTGACGGATCCTCATAAAGCGAATCGAGGAACGGATCGGCCTCGAGGTCGAGATAATAGTCGCACTCCTGCGTGTGCGGACAGAGCTTGCAGCGCGTGCCGCGGAACGGTCCCTTGCGGCCGTAGTTCTGCAGGTCGGCGAAGGAGGTGACCGCGTCCGGATCGCTATCCAGATACCAGTTCAACAGATCGAAATGGTGGGTGGCCTTGTGCACGAAGAGACTGCCGGAATTTTCAGTGTAGGCGTGCCAGCGGCGGAAATAATCGGCGCCGTGCTTGGTATCGAGATACCAATGGAAATCCACCGATGTAACGCGGCCGATCTCTCCTGCCGCGAGCAGCTCCTTGATCTTGGCCGCCGTCGGCGCATAGCGGTAGTTGAAGGAGACGTCGACGCGCTTGCCGGTCCGCTTCTCCGCATCGAGAATACGGCGAATCTTGTCGACCGCAGTCGTCATCGGCTTTTCGGTGATGACGTCGATGCCGGCCTCGAGCGCGCGCACGACAATGTCGTCATGGGTATAGTCGGGCGTGCAGACGATGACCATATCGACCTGCTGCTCGGCGAGCATCGCATCGATATTCTCGTAAATCGGCGCGTTGCTGCCGATCATCGTGCGGGCCCGCTCGGCGCGCAGCGAATTGGTGTCGACAATAGCAACCAGATCGACATGCTCGCGCCAGCCAGCGAGCAGTTCCTTGCCCCACATGGTCGTTCCGCGATTTCCGGTTCCTATCAATGCAAAACGGCGCTTCTCCATCGGATGATCCTCCTTCATGCGTGCTGAAACGAACGACTGTTCCTATGCCTGGTTCCTATAGCGGCAGCAGCTGTGATAACGCTCGACGGAGGTGGCGATCACCTCTGCGGCCGGACGCTTCCACCAGTTGTCTGCAGAGAATATCTCGACCTCCTGGGCGCCAACGAACCCCGCGCCCTCGACCATCTGTCGTATGCCTTTCAGATCGATGACGCCATCGCCCATCATGCCACGGTCCGTCAGCATGTCCTTGGTGGGAACCAGCCAATCGCAGATATGATGCGCGAGAATGCGCTTCATGCGCCCGGCGCGGGCGATCTGACCAGCCAAATCCGGGTCCCACCAGACATGATAGACATCGATCGCCACGCCGACGCCCTCGCCCAGCTCTTCGCAGATGTCGAGCGCCTGACCCAGTGTATTCACGCATGAGCGGTCGCCGGCATACATCGGATGCAGCGGCTCAATGGCAAGCGGAACGCCTGCCGCGCGCGCGTGCGACAGCGTGGCGGCAATGCCATCCGTCACCATCCGACGGGCGGCACCGAGATCCTTAGAGCTGCCGGGAAGCCCGCCCACGACAAGCACAAGGCAATCCGCCCCGAGCGCTGCTGCCTCGTCGACAGCGCGCTTGTTGTCGTCGATCGCCGTCTGGCGGCCGGCTGCATCTGCCGCCGGGAAGAACCCGCCACGGCACAGGCCGGTCAGCTTCAGCCCGTTCGCCCTGACGATCCGCACGGCTTCGTCCAGCCCTGCAGCGGCTATCTGATCACGCCAGGGGGCGATCGCCGTGATACCGTGCGCCAGGCAAACATCCACAGCTTCGGCAAAACCGCATTGCTCGCGAATGGTTGCAAGATTGATGGACAGACCGTCGACATGCATGAGTATCTCCTCCGGTTATACGTTCAACGGGCTCGGCGCCATCATGCTCCAGTCGGGTTCCACTGCCGACCCAAGTCCATGCGCCGTGAGCACACTCGCGAAGCGGATATCTCCCCCGCGGATCGATAGTCGCGCCCGGCCCGAGGCGTTCGAATAGAGATCGCCATGTGCGGTCAGATAGGCTGACTGCTCTGCCGCCGGCGCCGCGGCCATCCCATCGGCATAGTGATGGCCATTGCGCTCGATATGGCCTGCGCCGACCAGCGAGGCGAGAACGAGATCCTGTTGCAATGCAAGGCCGGATTGCGTCGTCAGATCCTCCGCAGACATGAAATAGCGGCCGGCACCATCCTGCGCGCTCCAGCTGGCGATCCGTGCCCGATTGAGCAGCGCGCGATAGAAACCCTTGCAGGACTTGGAGGAGATGCCGGCATAGCCGAGGGCACGGGCGGCAATGAATGCGTCAATGTCGCCGTCCGATTCGTCGATCTCCAGCGGCATTCGGCTGGAGATACTCGCGACGGACCTCGACAACGCCTCGGCACGGGCGATCGGCTGTTCGAAGAACAGGATCGATTCTCGCAGCCGGGAAAGCCTCGGTTCGGCATCTATGCGATCCAGCAGTTCCGCCACGGCGGCGGCGGCGCCGAACTGTTCGTTGCCGTCGAGCGTGGCGCGATAGCTCTGCGGCGCCGCATCGAGAACAGCCGCGATCCGAACCAGGCGCGCGGTATCCTCTTCGGGCCGCCCGGACACCTTGATCTTGAAGAAGCGGTGACCGTAAGCCGCGATGACCTCTTCGAGCGTCTGCGGCAGGCCGTCGTCGAGCCTTTGCGCGGCACCGAGATCGGCGGCGACAAGCGCGTCGGCCAGGCCGATCGTGTGACGCACGGCAAGATGCGGAGACGGCCGCAAGCTGCCGAGAAACTGCCGAAGGCCGAAACCTGAAAGATCTGGCGCCGTCGCTGTCGTGATGCCGAGAAGGTTGGCATTCACGGCGTCCGCAGCCGCCATCTTCGTCATCCGGCACACGGCATCGATGATGGCGCGATCGACGAGCGCCAAGCCGAAGGAGGCGACAAGACCGGGAAGATTGCGCTCCGCGCAGGCGCGGTGATGATCGGCTTCTACCGCCGCATGCAGGCCGAAAGGCGTGGCGGCGACCGCCGACAGCAACGCCTCGATCGCAAGCCGGAGTGCGGCGCGCAACTGATCGATATTATCGTCCGGCGTCAGCGCCGGGTTCTTGTCGAACCATTTCGGCATCATCATTTCGGCCGACCAGCCCGCGCCCGACCGGCCGCTGCTATCGACGACACGGACGCGAACGAAGACCTGCGGCGCCGCTTCGACTCTTGCCGCACCGAAGCGGAAGGGAAACCTGAAGCGGACCGGCCGCTCAAATACGTCCGCATCCGAAAGCCTGATCACAGGCGCGTCGCTCATCGCCGCGCCTCAGCCAATGCCATGGACCGCGAGAACCTGCCGCATGCGGCTTGCGGCAAACTCGGGATCGGCCAGTACGCGCGCTTTGTCGGCAAGCCTGAAGAGTTCGGCCAGATGCGGCAGGGATCGCGTCGACTGCTGGCCGCCGATCATGGTGAAATGATCCTGAAGGCCGTTCAGATAGGCGAGGAACACGACGCCTGTCTTGTAGAAGCGGGTCGGCGCCTTGAAGATGTGCCGCGAGAGGGGAACAGTCGGTTCAAGCAAATCGAAGAATTCGCGGTTTCTCTCCCGGCCGAGCGCTTCGAGGGCTGCCGAAGCGGCTGGCGCAATGGCGTCGAAAATGCCGAGAAGCGCGTCCGAGTGACCCTGTTCATCGCCGGCTATCAATTCGGCGTAGTTGAAGTCGTCGCCGGTATACATCCGCACGCCTTTCGGTAGTTGCCGGCGCATGGCCACCTCCTTCTCCTTGGAGAGAAGCGAGATCTTGATGCCGTCGACCTTGGCGGCATTGGCTTCGATGACCTGCAGGCAGGTCGACATAGCCTTGATATGGTCGGCGTTGCCCCAATAACCTTCCAGCGCCGGATCGAACATTTCGCCCAGCCAGTGGATGACTACCGGCTCCTTGACCTGGCGAAGGATCCGATCGTAGACGCGGACGTAGTCGTCCGGTCCCTTGGCGGCTGCGGCAAGCGCGCGGCTTGCCATCAGGATGATGCGGCCGCCCGATGCTTCGATGGTTTCGATCTGCTCCTCATAGGCCCTGATGATTCTATCGATCGTGACATCGGGGCCGGGCGCGAGGTGATCGGTGCCGGCGCCGCAGGCAATCAACGAATCCTTGCGGCTTGCCGCCTCAGTGAGTGCCCGCCGGATGAGCTCGCGCGCTTCCGGCCAGCCGAGGCCCATACCGCGCTGCGCGGTATCCATCGCTTCGGCAACGCCAAGACCCAGATCCCAGAGCCGGTGACGGAAGGCCAGCGTTTTGTCCCAATCGATCGCAGGCGTCAACCACGGGTCGTTGTCTGCGAGTGGATCTGAAACGACATGCGCGGCGGCAAACGCAATGCGCGGAAAGTCCTTTGCCAAGCGCTTTTTCAATTCGATCGGTGTGCCGGTCAAAGTATAGGGCACGAGCCGGCCGTCGAGGGGAAGGTTGATCACGGTCACTGCTCAGAACTCCAGCGACGGCACATCGAGCCAGCGGCGTTCCGCCCAGGACTTCAGTCCGAGTTCGGCAAGCTGCACGCCCTTGGCGCCGGCTTCAAGCCCGTATTCCCATGGCGCATCTTCCACCACATGGCGCAGGAACATTTCCCACTGAACCTTGAAGCCGTTGTCGAAGGCCTGCGTATCCGGCACTTCGTCCCAGGTCTTATAGAAATCGATAGTCTGCGGCTGGTCCGGATTCCAGACCGGCTTCGGCGTATTGACGCGGTGCTGCGTCCAGCATTTCGTCAGGCCGGCGACCGCCGATCCATGGGTCCCATCGACCTGGAAGGTGACGAGATCGTCGCGGCGAACGCGGACGGCCCAGGACGAGTTGATATGGGCGATCGCACCGCCTTCCAGCTCGAAAGTCGCATAGGCTGCGTCGTCCGTATCGCAATTGTAGGGCCTGCCCTGCTCATCGATTCTCGTGCCGATATGGGTGGCGCCAAGGCAGGATACAGCCTTCACCTCGCCGAAGAGGTTGTCGAGCACGTAGCGCCAATGGCAGAGCATATCGAGAATGATGCCGCCGCCGTCCGCCTTGCGGTAGTTCCAGGAGGGGCGCTGGGCCGGCACGCCCCAATCGCCCTCGAAAACCCAGTAACCGAACTCGCCTCGCACGGAGAGTATCTTGCCGAAGAAGCCGGAGTCCCGCAGCAGCGCCAGCTTGCGCAGGCCCGGCAGAAACAGCTTGTCCTGCACCACGCCGTGCTTGAGGCCGGACGCGCGTGCCTTCCGCGCAAGATCGACCGCGACCTGCAGGTCGTCCGAGATCGGCTTTTCGCAGTAAACGTGCTTGCCGGCATCCAATGCCCGGGAAAGCAGCTCGGCGCGCATCAGAGTCGTACCGGCATCGAAGAAGACCTGGTCATCCGGATTGGCAAGTGCCGCATCGAGATCCGTCGACCAGCGCTCAATTTCGTGCCTTTTCGCCAGCTCTTCCATCTTCGCGGCATTGCGTCCGACGATGATCGGATCGATTTCGAGCTTTTCGCCCGATTTCAACGTCAGGCCGCCCTGGTCCCGTATGGCCAGGATCGATCTTACGAGGTGCTGGTTGTAACCCATTCGGCCGGTAACGCCGTGCAGAATAATCCCTAGACGAGCCACGTTCTCTCTCCCTGTACAGTCTCCGCAAAGCCGGAACGCGCTTCGGCGCATCTCCTCCCGGCCAGTAACTAAACGGTTACTTGATGACAGACGAAAAGGACGCCTGTCAATAGACAAAACCAAATTTCGGGATTCAGGCCTTGATCGAGGCGAGCGTCACATGGACGATATGGCGTTCCCAGGCGTCGAGATTTGCCGGTTCGGCGAGGTCGCGCCCGAAGATCGTGGACAGAGTGTACTGGTTTGAAAGGTAGAAATATCCAAGCGACGCGATCGTCAGATAGACGTTCAGCGGATCAGCGCTTTCGATGAAGGCTCCGGTCTTCTTGCCTCGTTCTAGGACCTGCGCCAATTCACCCAGCAGATGTGAATGCAGCTCCTTCAGCCGAACAGACTGACGCAGCCAGCGAGCACGATGCAGGTTCTCAGTACCGAGAAGGCTCAGAAATTCCGGATGCTTGAGGAAATAGCGCCAGGTGAACAGCGCAAGGTCGCCGATACCCTCTTCTGGGCTGCGATCTCCTATCTGCAACGCGCGCTCGGCCGTTCGAATGCCGACATAGGCATCCTCCAGAACATGCAGATAGAGCTGCTCCTTGTCGCCGAAGTAGTGGTACAGCATGCGCTTGTTTGTGCCGGCGCGCTCGGCGATCGCATCGACGCGCGCCCCGCCCATGCCGTTCTCGGCAAACTCTTTCGTCGCAGCTTCCAAAATTGCCGTACGCGTCCGTTCGGGGTCGCGTTGCAGCACCCGCTCGCGCGGGGGTCGCTTCGCCGTCTTCTTTTCCCCACTACCGCCGGCGCCTTCCATCGGCTTCCCTTTCCAATGACCCCATTGCGCTCATAGTGCCTTACGAGCGGATTGTAAAAAACAAATAGAGAAGCGCCCTTCTCATGAGCGCTTGACAGCGTCGGCGCTTGCTCATAACTTGTAACCAATTAGTTATTTGTTGCAAGTGAAACCAGCAAGGAGCGTGTGGAGGCGCTCCCCAAGGGAGGAGGAAACAGATGACACTACGCGTAAGCAGACGTAATTTCGTCGCGGGAGGAGCAACGCTTCTTTCGCTGTCAGCAATGGGTTCGAAGGCCGCCTTTGCCGCCGATAACCGCCTGCGGTTGTTGTGGTGGGGCTCGCAGCCGCGGGCCGATCGCACCAACAAGGTATCGCAGCTTTACCAGGCCAAGAATGCAGGGACCTCGATCACCGGGGAATTTCTCGGATGGGGCGACTATTGGCCCCGTCTCGCGACGCAGGTCGCGGGCCGCAATGCGCCTGACGTGATCCAGATGGATTACCGCTACATCGTCGAGTATGCGCGACGCGGGGCGCTCGCACCGCTCGAATCCTACAGGCCGTCCAAACTCAGCCTTGGGGATTTCGATCCCGCACAGGTCGAAGGCGGCAGCGTCGACGGTCACCTCTATGGCGTCAGCCTTGGTGCGAATGCCGCGGCTACCGTCCTGAATACGACGGCCTTCCAGGAAGCCGGCGTGGATCTGCCGACGCAGGCGACCACATGGGAAGAATTCGGGAAAATCGGCGCAGAAATCAGCAAGGCTGGAAAGCGAAAAGCATTCTTTGGCTTTGCAGACGGAAGCGGCAACGAACCGTTGCTGGAAAACTACCTACGGCAGCGCGGCAAGGCCCTTTATACAGCCGATTCCAAAATCGCGTTCGGCGCCGATGACGCGTCGGAATGGTTTGACATGTGGATCAAATTCCGCGAGGCCGGCGCCTGCGTTCCGCCTGACGTGCAGGCGCTCTACAAGGATACGATCGACACCAGCCCGCTGACGCTTGGCAAGGCGGCTGCCGATTATGCGCACAGCAACCAGTTCGTCGGTTTCCAGTCTGTCAGCAAGGACAAGCTGGCGCTGACCAACTACATGCGCATCAAGCCGGACTCGAAGGGCGGGCACTATCGCAAGCCCTCGATGTTCTTCTCGGTCTCGGCTCAGTCGAAGGTGCTCGATCAGGCTGTCGACTACGTCAATTTCTTCGTAACCAATCCCGATGCCGCCCTCGCGCTCGACGTCGAACGTGGCATTCCGGAATCGAAGGCGATGCGCGATGTCGTCGCAGCCAAGCTCGATGCAACCGGCAAAATCCCGCTCGACTATGTGAGCGGTTTGGGCGACCTCGCGGGCAAGCTTCCGCCGCCGCCGCCGTCAGGGGCCGGTGAAGGTCAGGTCACGCTTCGCACTATCGCCGAGCAGGTGGCCTTCGGTCAGCTTACCGCTGCCGACGGCGGCAAGCAGCTTGTCGATGAGATTAGCCGGCTCCTCGCGCGAGGCTGATCTGGATGAGTGATGTGATGCGCACAACAGCCCCGGAGGCCGTTCAGAGCGGCAATGGTGCAGTGGCCAAGGGGCGTTTAGGACGCCTCTGGGCCGCCAATGCACCAGGCTACCTCTTTCTCCTGCCGTGGTTGATCGGCTTTTTCGGGCTCACGCTCGGACCCGCCATCATCTCGCTCTACCTCTCGTTCACCGACTTCGACATGATCAGGTCGCCCGAGTGGGTTGGAGCAGCGAACTACGTGCGCATCACCACCGCCGATCCGAAATTCGCCGCGGCGATGAGGGTGACGCTGACCTATGTGGTTCTGTCCGTGCCCTTCAAGCTCACCTTCGCGCTTCTGGTGGCGATGGCGCTCAACAAGGGGGTTCGCGGGCTGCCGCTATACCGTGCGATCTTCTACCTGCCGTCATTGCTCGGTGGCAGCGTCGCGATCGCGGTTCTGTGGCGTCAACTCTTTGCCGGCGATGGCCTGGTCAATGCCGCGCTGGCGCAGGTCGGAATAGAGGGACCGAGCTGGATCTCGCATCCGAGCTATTCCATCTACACACTCGTCGCGCTCAGTGTTTGGCAGTTCGGCTCGCCGATGATCATCTTCCTTGCCGGATTGCGCCAGATTCCAACCGATATGTATGAGGCCGCGAGCCTGGACGGCGCCTCGAAGTTCCGGCAGTTCTACAAGATCACCCTGCCGCTTCTGACACCGGTCATCTTCTTCAATGCGGTGGTCCAGACGATCGATGCATTCAAGGCGTTTACGCCGGCCTTCATCATCTCCGGCGGCACCGGCGGACCGATCAATTCGACGCTTTTCTACACGCTCTACCTCTATCAGGAAGCATTCGGGAATTTCCGCATGGGGTACGCCTCGGCGCTTGCCTGGATCCTCGTGCTGATCATCGCAGTCTTCACGGCCTTCTCGTTCCTGACCTCGCGTTACTGGGTGCACTACGATGACTAACGGGATCACCACCGCCGTCTCGGCTCCACCGTCCGACATCACCAAGCGCAGCCTTCCGGCTTCGGTCGTCGTGCACGCGCTCTTGATTTTCGGCTCGCTGCTGATGCTCTACCCGCTGCTGTGGATGGTTTCCGCATCGGTGCGACCCGAGAACGAGATCTTTTCGTCCACGTCCCTCCTTCCATCGTCGATCGACTTCTCGTCCTATCTTCGCGGCTGGGTCGGTCTCGACATCTCCTTCGGCCGGTTTTTCTGGAATTCGCTGGTCATATCTGTGCTGACGGTAATCGGCAATGTCATCGCCTGTTCGCTGGCCGCCTACGCCTTTGCCCGCCTTCGTTTTGCCGGCCGGAATTTCTGGTTCGCGATCATGCTCGGCACGCTGATGATCCCGTATCACGTGACGCTGATCCCGCAATACGTGCTCTTTCTCAACCTCGGCTGGGTCAACACGATCCTGCCGCTTGTCGTGCCGAAATTCCTGGCAAGCGACGCCTTCTTCATCTTCCTCATGGTGCAGTTCTTCCGCGGCATCCCGCGCGAACTGGACGAGGCCGCGATGATGGACGGCTGCAGCGCCTGGCGCATCTATTGGAAGATCATGCTGCCGCTGTCGCTGCCTGTCCTGGCAACAGCTGCCATCTTCTCCTTTATCTGGACCTGGGACGACTTCTTCGGGCCGCTGATCTATCTGAACGACATGAACACCTACACCATACAGCTCGGTCTGCGCACATTCGTCGACTCGACCAGTGCATCGGACTGGGGCGGCCTGTTCGCCATGTCCACGTTGACGCTGGTTCCGGTGTTCTTCTTCTTCCTGTTCTTCCAGCGCCTGCTGATAGACGGCATCGCCACGACAGGCATGAAACGCTGAAGGCGCAAACGCACATGGGTGACATGAGTATCAAGACAGTTGCGATCATCGGCTGCGGCATCGGCCGCTCCCACATTGTCGAGGGCTATCTGCCGCATCCCGACAAGTTCAAGGTCGTCACGCTTTGCGACCTCAACGAGGAGCGCCTGAAGGAAGTCGCGGACGAGTTCGGCATCGAAAAGCGCACGGCGTCCTTTGCCGACGTGCTTTCAGACGACAGCATCGACATCGTCGACATCTGCACGCCGCCGGGTATCCATCTGGAGCAGGTCGTGGCCGCACTGGCATCCGGCAAGCACGTGGTCTGCGAAAAGCCGCTGACGGGTTCGCTTGCCGGCGTCGACCAGATCATGGCAGCCGAGAAAACCGCCAAGGGCGCGCTGATGCCGATCTTCCAATATCGCTACGGTGACGGCGTCGAGAAGGCGAAGCGGATCATCGAAGCAGGTATTGCGGGAAAGCCCTACATGGGGTCGGTGGAGACCTTCTGGCTGCGGACATCCGACTATTATTCGGTTCCGTGGCGCGGCAAATGGGCGAGCGAGCTCGGCGGCGTACTGGTCACCCACGCGCTGCATCTGCACGACATGCTGCTGCACCTGATGGGGCCGGTCTCCAAGGTCTTCGGCCGGGTTGCGACCCGCGTCAACGATATCGAAGTCGAGGATTGCGCATCGGCCAGCCTGCTGATGGAGAGCGGTGCGTTCGTGTCGCTGTCGTGCACACTCGGTTCGCAACAGGAAATCAGTCGCCTGCGGCTGCATTTCGAAAACGTGACATTCGAAAGCAATCACGAACCTTATTCGCCCGGAAGGGATCCGTGGAAGATCATTGCCGCGAATGACGCCGTGCAGGCGAGGATTGATGCCGTGATCGACGATTGGCAGCCGGTCGCGCCGCGCTTCACCACGCAGATGGAGCATTTTCACGCCTATCTCAGCGGCCGCGGTCCCTTGCCGGTAACCACCGGGGACGCGCGCCGTGCGCTGGAACTGGTGACCGCGATCTACCAGTCGTCCGACAGCGGCAGCGAAGTCGTGCTGCCCGTCGGGCCGGACAGTCCGAAATACGCCGACTGGCGTGCACGAACGAAATAAGAGACCGGGAGGGATTTGGACGATGGCAACGAGCGTTGTTCTTCAGCAGGTCGAGAAGCGCTATGGCGCCCTGGACGTCATTCACGGCATCGATCTGAAGATCGATCCCGGCGAGTTCACGGTGTTCGTCGGACCCTCCGGCTGCGGCAAGTCTACGCTGCTGAGGATGATCGCCGGCCTGGAAGAGATTACCGGCGGTGCCCTCCTGCTCGACAACGAGCGGATGAACGAGGTGGCGCCAGCCAAGCGAGGCATCGCCATGGTGTTCCAATCCTATGCGCTCTACCCGCACATGTCGGTCTACAAGAACCTTGCCTTCGGCCTTGAAACGGCAGGCTACAAAAAGGCCGAGATCCAGCCGAAGGTGAAGCGCGCAGCAGAGATTCTGCAGATCGAGAAGCTGCTGGAACGCAAGCCGAAGGCGCTCTCCGGCGGTCAGCGCCAGCGCGTCGCGATCGGCCGTGCCATCGTGCGCGAGCCGCGCATCTTTCTTTTCGACGAACCGCTGTCGAACCTAGATGCGGAATTGCGCGTGCAGATGCGCGTGGAAATTTCCCGCCTGCATCGGAGCCTCGGCAATACGATGATCTACGTGACCCACGACCAAGTGGAAGCCATGACCATGGCAGACAAGATCGTCGTGCTGAATGCCGGCCGCATCGAGCAGGTCGGCGCGCCGCTCGATCTCTACAACAATCCGGCGAACCGCTTCGTGGCCGGCTTCATCGGCAGTCCGAAGATGAATTTCCTGCGGGCCCGCATCGAAGCGATCGGCGAGGCGGAGACGACGATCAACGTCTGCGGCAATTCCGTACGCCTGCCCCGCCGCCTGAAGGCGGAATCGGGCCAGAGCGTGACGTTCGGCATCAGGCCGGAGCACCTGTCGGTCCTCGAAAGCCGCGGCATCACGCTGGCGACGGTGAACATCGACCTCGTCGAAAATCTCGGCGGTGCGACAATGCTCTACACGAAGACGCCCGACAACCAGCAGCTGACGATCGCGCTCGACGGGCAGCAAAAGGTCGAACGCGACGCCAACGTGAAGGCTTCCTTCGACCCGGCGCGGTGTCATATCTTCGACGAGTCAGGCGCCTCGATCTAGCACGCTTGACAGCTGATCCACTTCTGGCCATGATTTCAATAACATAGGCCGTTAGGGGGAAAGCGTGACGCCTGAAGACCAGATTCATGCCCTTGGCATCTGGAAGGGTTCGATCGAAATTTCACCCATCGCCGGCGGCATTACCAACCGGAACTATCTGGTGCGCGATCGAGTCCGGCGCTATGTCGTCCGACTCGGCGAAGATATCCCCGTCCATCACATCAGCCGCCATAACGAGCTTGCCGCGAGCCGGGCCGCGCACGCCGTAGGCCTTTCTCCCGCCGTTCTTCATCACGTGCCGGGGGTACTGGTGCTCGAATTCATCGAGGCGAAGGCGCTTTCGCCAGGCGATATGCAAAACGCCGAGACGCTCTCGCGTGTCATTCCCCTGATGCGTGCCTGCCACCATGATATCGCGCGACAGTTTCGAGGGCCGGCAGCGATTTTCTGGGTCTTTCACGTCATCCGCGACTATGTCGCCAACCTGGCGGTCACCGGAAGCTCTTACCGCTCCTTGCTTCCCAGTCTTCTGGAGAAGGCTGAAAGGCTGGAAGGGGCCGCCGGGCCTTTCGAGATTGCCTTCGGCCACAACGACATGCTTGCCGCCAACTTCCTCGATGACGGCAAGCGCCTGTGGCTGATCGACTGGGACTATGCCGGGTTCAACACACCGCTTTTCGATCTCGGCGGCCTCGCCTCCAACAATGAACTTTCCGAAGACGCCGAGCGTTCGATCCTCGAAGTCTATTATCAGACGCCGCCGACGCCGGATCTCTGGCGTCGTTACAGCGCGATGAAATGCGCTTCCTTGCTGCGCGAGACGCTCTGGAGCATGGTTTCGGAAATCCACTCGACCATCGACTTCGACTATGCCGGCTATACCGCCGAAAACCGCGCGCGTTTCGAGCGCGCCTACGCAGCATTTGAACAGGACATTGCATGACGAAGGAATTGCCCAAGACCGCAAAGGTCGTTGTCATCGGCGGCGGCATCATCGGCTGCTCGACGGCCTATCATCTCGGTAAGCTCGGCTGGACCGACACCGTGCTGCTCGAACGCAAGAAACTCACATCGGGCACGACCTTTCATGCCGCCGGCCTCGTCGGCCAGCTGCGTACCAGCGCCAACATCACACAGCTGCTCGGCTACTCCGTCGATCTCTACAAGCGGCTGGAGGCCGAGACCGGGCTTGGAACGGGCTGGAAAATGAACGGGGGGCTGCGCCTTGCCTGCAATGAGGAGCGCTGGACCGAGGTGAAGCGGCAAGCGACCACCGCCCAATCCTTCGGTCTCGACATGCAGCTTCTGACGCCGCAGGAAGCCTTCGATCTCTGGCCGCTGATGACGATCGACGATCTCGTCGGCGCCGCCTTTCTGCCGACCGACGGCCAGGCCAACCCCTCTGATATTACCCAGGCGTTGGCGAGAGGCGCACGCATGGCCGGCGTCTCGATCTTCGAGGATTCGGAGGTGATCAACCTTGAGATCGACAAGGGCAAGATCCGTGCGGTCATGACCGAGCATGGCCGCATCGAGTGCGAGCGGGTCGTCGTCTGTGCCGGTCAGTGGACGCGTGCATTTGCCGGTCGCTTCGGCGTCAACGTGCCGCTCGTCTCCGTCGAGCACCAGTACATCATCACCGAATCCTTCGGTGTCCCCTCCAACCTGCCGACGCTGCGCGACCCTGATAGACTGACCTATTACAAGGAGGAGGTCGGCGGTATCGTTATGGGGGGCTACGAATCAAATCCTATTCCGTGGGCGAAGGAAGGTATCCCCCAAGGCTTCCACTACACGCTGCTAGACAGCAATTTCGACCATTTCGAGCAGATCATGGAGCAGGCGCTGGGCCGCGTTCCGGCACTCGAAAACGTCGGTGTCAAGCAACTGCTGAACGGACCGGAGAGCTTCACGCCCGACGGCAATTTCATTCTCGGCGAAGCGCCGGAGCTTCGGAACTTCTTCGTCGGCGCCGGCTTCAACGCATTCGGCATCGCCTCGGGCGGGGGCGCCGGCATGGCGCTTGCCGAATGGGTGGCCAAGGGCGAGCCGCCTTATGATCTCTGGCCGGTCGATATCCGCCGCTTCGGGCGTCCGCATTTCGACAGCGACTGGGTGCGCACCCGCACGCTTGAGGCCTATGGCAAGCATTACACGCTGGCCTTCCCCTTCGAGGAGCATTCGAGCGGCCGGCCCTGCCGCAAGTCGCCGCTCTATGACCGGCTCAAGGCACAGGGCGCCTGCTTCGGCGAAAAGCTCGGATGGGAGCGGCCGAACTGGTTTGCCGATCTCTTCGCCAACGAGGAGCCGAAGGATATCTACACCTACGGCCGCCAGAACTGGTTCGATGCCGTCGGCCGCGAGCACGCGGCCGTGCGCGAGGCGGCCGTGATATTCGACCAAACCTCGTTCGCCAAATTCGTACTGAAAGGCCACGACGCGGAGGCGGCACTGTCGTGGATTGCGTCCAACGACGTGGCAAAACCTGTCGGTTCGCTGATCTACTCGCAGATGCTGAACGACAAGGGCGGCATCGAATGCGACGTCACCTGCGCGCGCATTGCCGACGACGAGTATTACATCGTGACGGGGACCGGCTTTGCGACACATGACTTCAATTGGATAGCACGCAATATTCCTGATGGCCTGCATGCCGAGCTGGTGGATGTGACCTCGGCCAATTCGGTTCTCGCGCTGATGGGGCCAAACGCGCGTGCGGTGCTGAAAAAGGTGACTGGTGACGATGTCTCAAACGTCGGCTTACCGTTCGGCCGCGTCAAGACGGTCGGCATATCAGGCTGCCCAGTGCGGGCGCTGCGCATCACCTATGTCGGCGAACTCGGCTACGAGCTGCATGTGCCGGTCGAGTATGCCACCACTGTCTATGACGCGCTGATGGCGGCCGGCGGAGAGTTTCAGCTCGTCAATGCCGGCTACCGCGCGATCGAAAGCTGCCGACTGGAAAAAGGCTATCGTGCCTGGGGCTCGGATATCGGCCCCGACCACACGCCTGTCGAAGCCGGACTCGCCTGGGCCGTCAAGACACGGAAGGACGTCGCCTTCCGTGGTCGTGAGGCGATCGAGCTGCAGCTGTCCGGCGGCGTCAAGAAGATGCTCGCCTGCTTCGTGCCCGACGATCCCGACGTGGTCCTCCTCGGACGTGAGACGATCTATCGCGACGGCAAACGGGTCGGCTGGCTCTCCAGCGGCGGCTTCGGCTATACGATCGGCAAGCCGATCGGCTACGGTTTTGTGCGCAACCCGGATGGCGTGACGGAAGATTTCGTGCTGGCCGGACGGTATGAACTCGACGTTGCGAGAGAAAGGGTCCCCTGCAGCGTGTCGCTGAAGCCCCTCTATGATCCGGAGATGAGGCGGGTCAAGGCATAGAGACGGGGACGCGGTAGACGGTGTTCAGTGTCTTGGACGTTGCCACTTTTAACGCGACAGACACTCCAAACCCCCTCTTTTCGGGAGTGCGCCGAGAACGAAGCCCTTGCCCATGAAAGCCTCCCCAACCAAAGACTGCCTACGCTGGACTGACAAGCACAGGGAGGTGGGATGCGGGCTTTTCACCGTTCCGGCTGCCTCGATACGACTTGGGTCAACCACCACCTGCCTGCTGCGTTCGTGGCGATGGCGTGGGCACTGGCACCTGCAGAGTGCGCAGTTTCACTCTCGCCGCCAACCTCAAAACAGCGGCAGCTTGTTGTCCTGTATCAGGATCTCCAGCTTGTTCGCCACATCCTCCGTCCACGCCAGATTCTCCGTCAGCGCTGCCGGGAAGAGTCCGGGCAGCGTGAACAGAACGGCCGAGACGGCGGCGCCGTTGCGCGGCACATCGGCCAGGAGGGCTGCAATCTCCCCGGCGCGGGGATCGCGCAGCTCAAAGCTCTTGCCGTTCCGATCTATGCCCATCGCATAGCGCATCCAGGCGGCAACGGCGATCGCATAGGTCTCCGCCATGCCGCCGTGGGCAAGCGCTTCCGTTGCCGGTTCCAGCAGGCGCTGCGGCAGCTTCTGGGTGCCATCCATAGCGATCTGATAGGTACGGTGAGCAATTGCCTTGTTTGCAAAGCGGGCTATCAATTCATCGGCATAGGCCTCGAAACCAATGCCCGGCAGCGGATCGAGCGTGGCGGCGGCGGCGTTCATCTGGCGGCGCGCCAGCGCTGCCAGGCCGGCGTCGTCCATCACATCCCGAATAAATTCATAGCCGCCTATGTACCCGAGATAGGCGAGAAGCGAATGCGCACCGTTCAGCATGCGCAGCTTCATCTTTTCGTAGGCGGAGACATCCTCGACCATGAGCGCACCGACCTTGTCCCATTGCGGCCGACCATTTGCGAAATGGTCTTCGACGACCCACTGGGTAAAGGGTTCGGTCTCGATTGCCGCGAGGTCTTGCCTGCCCGTCAGGGCTTCGGCATCGCGGTAGGTCGCGTCCGTGCTTGCCGGGGTAATGCGGTCGACCATGGTCGAGGGGAACGGCACGTTCTGCTCTATCCATTGCCGCAGCGCGGGATCGATGCGCTCGGCAAAATCGAGGACCAGACGCTTCAGAACCGCGCCGTTGCTGGGCAGGTTGTCACAGCTGAGCGGCGTAAACGGCGCAACACCCTTGGTGCGGCGTCGGGATAGACCCTCCACGAGATAACCGATGACGCCGCGCGGCGCATGTGGATTGGCAAGGTCGGCGACGACATCGGCATGCTTGAGGTCCAGCCCACCGCTGGCGGCGTCGAAGCCGTAGGCCTTTTCGGTGACGGTCAGGCTGACGATCCTGATCGCCGGATCCTCCAGCCTTTGCAGCAGGCCACCGGGATTGCGGGTCGCCACGTGTGCACGCAGGATCGGCCCGATAACTTCGGCCTTCGTACCCGACGTATCGCGCACCAGCATGGTGTAGAGGCCGTTCTGTTCGTTCAGATGGTCGGCGACATCGGCCGTGCGCAGGCTTGCCACCTCGATCCCCCAATCGCCGCCTGCCGCGGCGAGCGCGGCGTCGGTGAAGGGCGCGAAGTGGGCGCGGAAGAAGGCCCCGGGGCCGAGATGCAGGATGCCGGCTTTCAGCGCCTTGCGATCGTAGCCGGGAAGCTTGGCGTTGGGTGCAAGGCCCGTCAGGTTGGTCAATCGATGCGTCACAGCTTGTATGCCTTCTTCGCGTTGCCATAGGAGAGTTCGCCAGCGACAATCTCGGCATCCTTGCTTGAGATGCGGTGTTCCGCGGCGAGCTGCGCCAGGAAGCCGCACACTTCGCGGCGCCAGACATCGTGCCGGGCCGGGATCGAAAGCAGCGCGCGCGTGTCGTCGTTAAAGCCCGCCATGTTCGCGAAGCCTGCCGTTTCGACCACTTGGTCGAGATATCGGCGGATGCCGGCCGGGCTGTCGTAAAACCACCACGGCGGGCCGATCATCAGGCACGGCCAATGGCCCGCCATCGGCGCCAGTTCGCGGGCATAGGTCGTCTCGTCGAGCGTGAAGAGGAGGATGCGCAGGCCCGGAGCATGGCCGTATTTCGAGAGCATCGCACCGAGACCGCCGACCCAGTCGGTGCGGGTCGGGATATCGGCGCCCATGTTCGGGCCGCGCGTCTGGAAGAGTTCGCGGTCCGTATTGCGGCGGGCGCCGGCATGGATCTGCATCGTCATGCCGTCTTCGGCAGACAGGCCGGCCATCTCCGTAAGCATCTGGCCACGGAACAGCTCGGCTTCGTCAGTGCTGAGCGCTCCCTTGTGTGCCTTGTCGAGCAGACGCTGCTTGTCGCCAAGCGGCAGGTCTGCCGTGAACGCCGTCGGCACGCCGTGATCGGTCGCGGTCGCGCCGTATTGGCGGAAGTAGGCGCGGCGCTTGCGATGGGCGTCGATCAGGCCATCCCATGATGTCACGTCGGAATTCGTCAGCTCGCCGAAACGAACGAGATTTTTGTGGAATCCGAGCGCGTCCGGATCCGTGACGCTGTCGGGTCGATAGGTGGTACGCACGCGTCCGATCCAGCCGTCCTTGGCCATCTTCTGGTGATGAACCAGCGGATCGAGTGCACCTTCGGTGGTTGCAATCGTCTCGATGCCGAAGCGCGTGTGCAGCGCGCGCGGCCGGAATTCGGGCAGTGCCAACTGCGCATTGATGTAATCGTACAGTGCATCAGCATTTTCAGGCGCCAGCGGTTCGGTGCAGCCAAGGACGGCCGACATAGCGTGATCGACCCAGAGGCTCGACGGCGTGCCGCGAAACAGGTGATAGTTCGCGGCGAAGGCGCGCCAGATCGCACGGCCCGCGGCAACCGGTTTGCCGTCGAGACGCGGAACGCCGAGATCATCCAACTGGACGCCGACGCTGTGCAGCATGCGAAACAGGTAGTGGTCTGGAATGACCAACAAGGACGCCGCATCCTCGAACGGCTTGTCGTCGGCAAACCATGAGGGTTCGGTGTGTCCGTGCGGACTTACGATCGGCAGAGCCCGAACGGTCTCGTAGAGATCGCGTGCAATGGTTCGCGTGGTCGGATCGGCTGGAAAGAGCCGGTCCGGATGAAGAAAGCCATTCCCAACATCCATCAGTTTTCCTCCCTGAGGGAATATCGGCCTTACCCCACAACAAAAGACGCGGCAAGGACTTTGAGTAACCAAACGGTTCACTTTGCGAATCGTTGTGCTCTTACCTCGACACGGTTGACCTCGGGCCCCATTTCCGCTTTTGAAGACCAGGACGAATGGCCGGTTGCGGCAAGGAGACTCCCCATGTCCGATGAGACGAGCCGCATAACACAACTCGAGGAAACCGTCGCCCACCAGACGAAGGCCATCGAGGAGCTTTCCGATCAGCTGACAGAACAATGGAAGGTGGTCGAGCAGACTCGTGCGAAGCTCGACCGTCTGACGGAGCGCTTTCTCTCGTTGGAGGAGCAGTCGCTGGAGGCGCCCGCAGCGACGCGCCCGCCGCACTATTGAACCGCCGCTCTTGTTCCGGGCGCCCGGAATCCATATAATAGGGCTGCGAGGACGACCTCCCCCGTGTGGGCATAAACTCGGGACGACCCGACCTTTCCCATAAGGGGGTGAACATGCGATCTACATCAGACCGTATCCGTCACGCGATCAGCTTCGAAATCATCGGCCTTGCCCTCATCACGCCGCTTGGCGCTCTGGCGTTCGGCATTCCGATGGCGGATATCGGCGTCGTCGGCGTAGCCAGCGCCACGATCGCGACAGGTTGGAACTATCTCTACAATCTCGGCTTCGATCACATGATGCAGCGCTTCACAGGCGGCACGCGCAAGACCGTTGCCATTCGCATCGCGCATGCCGTTCTGTTCGAGGGGGGATTGCTCGTCGCCCTCCTTCCGCTGATCGCGTGGTACCTCGGAGTCGGCCTAATGCAGGCCTTCATGATGGACGTGTCCTTCGCCCTTTTCTACCTGGTCTACGCGTTCGTCTTCAACTGGGCCTACGATCGGGTTTTCCCGTTGGCGGACTGGCAGCGCGCAGCAGAAGCGTCGCAAGGTTAGAAACGCGCCTCACCGGACTGCGGGACCGCCGTTGGCGGCGATCCCGCATGCGTCAGTTCAGGCAAGGACCTCTCTTTGCCTGCTCAGACGTTACCCATGCAGAGATACTTCATCTCGAGGTAATCGTCGACGCCATGGCGCGAGCCCTCGCGGCCAAGGCCCGACTGCTTGATCCCGCCGAAAGGCGCAGTTTCGGTAGACATCAGGCCGGTGTTGATGCCGACCATGCCGTATTCCAGCGCCTCGGCAACCCGCCAGACCTTCTTGAGATCTTCAGCGAAAAAATAGGCCGCGAGACCGAACTCGGTGTCGTTGGCCTGCTGGATAACATCCTCGACTGTGTCGAAGCGGAAGAGCGGAGCGACGGGACCGAAGGTTTCCTCGCGTGCCACATTCATGTCCCGCGTTACGCCGGTCAACACGGTCGGCGTGAAGAAGGTGCCGGCACCTTCGATACGCTTGCCGCCCGTCAGCACCTTCGCGCCCTTGGATATAGCGTCGCTCACATGGTTTTCGACCTTGGCAAGGCCCTGCTCGTCGATCAGCGGGCCGATCGTCACGCCTGACTTGAAGCCGTCGCCGACGGACATCTCTTCGACCTTTGCCGCAAGCTTGGCCGCGAAGGCGTCATAGACACCGGATTGGACATAGAGACGGTTGGCGCACACGCAGGTCTGGCCGGCATTGCGGTACTTGGAAGCAAGCGCGCCCTCGACCGCGGCATCGAGATCGGCATCGTCAAAAACAATGTAGGGCGCATTGCCGCCGAGTTCGAGACTGATCTTCTTGATCTGGTCGGCGCACTGGCGCATCAGAATGCGGCCGACTTCCGTCGAGCCGGTGAAGCTGATCTTGCGCACCTTCTCGTTGCCGCAGAGCCCCTTGCCGATACCGGGACCGTCTTCGCCGACGATGACGTTGAAGACGCCGGGCGGGATGCCCGCCTGTTCCGCGAGAACAGCCAGCGCAATCGCTGAAAGCGGCGTCTGTTCAGCGGGCTTCGATACGACGGTGCAGCCGACGGCGAGCGCCGGCGCTATTTTGCGCGTGATCATTGCCGCCGGGAAGTTCCAGGGCGTGATCGTACCGACGACGCCGACCGGCTGCTTGATGACGAGCATGCGCTTGTCGTTCGACGGCGCGGGAATGGTTTCGCCGTAGATGCGCTTTGCTTCTTCCGCATACCATTCGACGTAAGCGGCGGCGTAGAGTATCTCGCCGCGCGCCTCCGCAAAGGGCTTGCCCATTTCCGCGGTCAGGATGGCTGCGAGCTCGTCGGCGTTGGCGACCATCAGGTCGAACCATTTCCGCAGGATGGTCGCCCGCTCCTTGGCGGGGCGCGCAGCCCAGCCAGGCTGTGCGGCGTAGGCTGCGTCGATCGCATCCCTGGCCTCGACGGCACCCATGTCGGGCAGCGATGCCAGCACTTCGCCGGTCGACGGGTTGAGGACGTCGAAGGTGCCGGTCGCACTGCCCGCGGTCCAGACGCCGTTGATATAGCCGGCATCGCGCAGGAAGGGTGAAGAGAAGGGAATGTGTTTGGTCAGTGCAGTCGTAAATGCCATGTCATGTACTCCGAAGGCATTGATAGGCAGGGCGACTCACTTGCCGGCGCTTGCTTCCAGGATCGAGGATTCGAGAATGTCGAGCGCCTCGCCAAAGACGTCGTCCTGAATGGTGATCGGGGCGAGGAAGCGGATGACATTGCCGTGGATGCCGCAAGTCAGGAGGATCAACCCCTTCTCAAGGGCGATCAGGCGCACCTGATTGGCGAATTCAGCGCTTGGAAGCTTCGTCGTCCTGTCGTTGAACTCGACGGCGTTCATGAAACCCGGCCCGCGGATATCGACCATTTCCGGCGCCTTTTCGCGCAACGATTCCAGGCGCTGTTTGAGCCGGCCACCGAGCTGGTTGGCGCGCCCGCAGAGATCCTCGTCCTTGATCACATCGAGGACGGCGTGCGCGGCGGCGATGCCAATCGGGTTGCCGCCATAGGTGCCGCCAAGTCCACCCGGGCCTGGTGCGTCCATGACCTCTGCACGTCCGGTTACCGCTGCGAGAGGGAAGCCGCCAGCGAGGCTTTTGGCCATCGTCATCAGGTCAGGCGCGACCTCGTGGTGATCCATGGCGAACATCTTGCCCGTGCGCGCGAAGCCGGTCTGGACCTCGTCGGCGATGAGCAGGATGCCGTGCTGATCACACAGCTCGCGCAGTGCCTTCAGAAATGAGACAGGCGCTGGATAAAAACCACCCTCGCCCTGAACCGGCTCAATGATGATAGCTGCGACGCGCTGTGGATCGACATCAGCGGCAAACAGCTTCTTCAAAGCCGCGATCGACTGATCCGGGGTGACGCCGTGGAGTTCGACCGGGAACGGGACATGGAAGACATCGCCCGGCATCGCGCCGAAGCCGACCTTGTAGGGCACGACCTTGCCGGTCAGCGCCATGCCCATGAATGTGCGGCCGTGGAAGCCGCCACCGAAGGCGATGACGGCGGACCGGCCGGTCGCTGCGCGCGCGATCTTCACGGCATTCTCGACAGCCTCTGCACCTGTCGTGACGAAGATCGTCTTCTTCTCGAAATTGCCGGGTGTCAGCGCATTCAGGCGCTCGGCCAGATGAACGTAGCTCTCATAGGGAACGACCTGATGGCAGGTATGGGTGAAGTGGTCGAGCTGATCCTTGACCGCCGCAATCACGCGCGGATGACGATGACCGGTGTTGAGCACGGCGATGCCGCCGGCAAAATCGATGTAGCGGCGGCCCTCCTTGTCCCAGATCTCGGAGTTTTCGGCGCGATCGGCGTAGATCTGCGTGGTCATGCCAACGCCGCGTGAGATGGCAGCATTCTTCCGGTCTGTGAGGGTGGTCGCGGTCATCGTGCGCTCCTGTGTCGAAGGGATTTCGAATTATCTTGCATAACTTCTGCAGGGAATGTAAAAAATTCCTACATTTTTCCTGCAAGAATGCAAGCGGCATTTTCTGCTTCAAACCATCGCGGTTTTCAGCGATGCTCCTGGACATAAACAGCAAGGCTGCCGACAGCCCCAAAGAAGAACGAGATCAGAAAGCATTGGCTTATGAGCAATGACGCGCCCGTGCGCTACAAGGTGGCCGAGGCCGCGAGGCTGGCAGGCGTTTCCCCCTCCACCCTGCGTCTCTGGGAAAGCCAGGGCCTCGTCGTCCCTGGCCGTTCCGAAACCGGGCACAGACAGTATAGCGCGGAAGATGTGGCAAGGCTCCAGAGGATTTCCTGGTATCGCGTCGAGCGCGGTCTCAACCCAGCGGCAATCCGCGAGGCGCTTGAAAGCGAAGATCCGTCGGACAATGCAGAGGCGAGCGCGGTTTCGGATCTCGGGCGCCGGCTGCGCAGTCTGAGGCACGCGGCAGGCAAGACGCTGGACCAGGTTGCCGGCGACATGCGCATCACTTCCTCCACGCTTTCAACGCTGGAACGAACCTCGCAAGGCGTCAGCTTCAAGACGCTGCACGACCTTGCGGAGTACTATGGAACGACCGTATCCCGGCTCTCGGGCGAGGAGCGTGACGACGTTCCGGCCGTCGTTCGCGCCGGCGAGTGGCGCGCATGGCCGGAAACCACGCCCGGCGTGACCGTCCAGCTTCTCGCCGAGGGCCGCATCATGATGGACTGCCACCGGTTCGTCCTCGCGCCCGGCGCGGCCAGCGAAGGCGCCTATCGCCACGATGGCGAAGAATTCATGCACATACTCTCGGGCCGTCTCGAACTCGTGCTCGATTCCGATCAGTTCTTCGATCTCGGACCGGGGGACTCGCTCTATTTCGAGAGCCGTCGCTATCACTCCTGGCGCAACCGGCACGACGGCGAAACCATCCTCATCTGGATCAATACGCCGCCGACATTCTGAGGTCAGCATTCCGGCGCCAGTATCCGGGGCCAGTGTCCGGGGCCAGCATTCCGGCGCCAAAATCGGTATCGCGGAGCCGGCCTTTGCGCTATAGCCCCACCACAGACACTTGACAGAAAGACGAGAACGATGGCGGCCATCATACGTTACCACGAAGGCGATATTTCCGCGGCTGATGCCGCCCGTTACACCGGAGCGATCGCAATCGATACCGAAACGCTTGGCCTGGTGCCGCGCCGCGACCGCCTCTGCGTCGTCCAGCTTTCGCCTGGCGACGGCTCGGCCGACGTGATCCGCATCGCCGCGGGTCAGAAGGAGGCGCCGAATCTCGTCGCGCTGCTGGCCGATACCTCGCGCCAGAAGATTTTCCACTACGGCCGGTTCGACATTGCCGTACTGTTCCACACCTTCGGGGTGACCTCACAGCCGGTATTCTGCACCAAGATCGCCTCGCGCCTCTGTCGCACCTACACGGATCGTCACGGCCTCAAGGACAATCTAAAGGAAATGCTCGACGTCGACGTTTCCAAGGCGCAGCAGTCGTCGGACTGGGCGGCGGCGAAGCTGTCGCAGGCGCAGCTTGAATATGCGGCCTCGGATGTACTTTACCTGCACGCGCTGCGCGACAAGCTGACCGACCGTCTCGTCCGTGATGGTCGCATCGAGCATGCAAATGCTTGCTTCGAATTCCTGCCGACCCGCGCCAAGCTCGACCTGCTCGGCTGGGACGAGGCAGACATCTTCGCGCACAGCTAGGATTGTTCCCAGCGCATCAGACGAAAGACCGGACGCGGCTTGCCGCGCACCGGGCATTAGCGATTCCTTAAGCAAACTTCGCTAGGATGCTCATTAATTTTTATGCATTCGACGACGCGATGTAGCGCCACGCAGGCAGAGCGAACTGCCGGGGAATGCGAAGGGCCGGATGAGCGCGGCTTCTTGTCACCTGCTTCATCGCACTTTACGAAAGAAGGAGCATGCCATGTTGACTCCGGTTCGTGCAGCGTCAAGTTCAAGTTTCTCGTCTCAAGGGCAGGGCGCAGCCATCGCCACAGATGGCGTGATTCGGGGAGCGACGGCGGTCGCTCCGGTCAATCACGTTGAAAGCCCGGACCTCAACTCCGCGGTTACAGCCAAGCTGAACATTCTTTTGCTCGCCGTTCGCGCCCGTATGGTCGAGGCACTGCTCGACGTCATCAATGCTGCGGGCGACGCACTTTCCCAGCCCCGCGACGACGACGAAACCGAGCTCGCTTTTGCCTCCCGCCTTGTCTACGCCATCCAGAAGCTGCCGGCCGCCAAGATCGAGGCTGTCGAGCGCCGGCTCGCAGCACAGGGTCACAGTGTTCCGCTTCGCCTGCTCGCCGCTGCCTTGAAGAACCCGGCGGGACCGGAGGCGGCTCGGATTGCCGCCTATCTGGAAACCGTGCGCTACGAGGACCGTGACCTGGCGGCGCGTGCGGTTGCTCGCTCCTACGGACAGAACGACGCTTCGCCGTTGCGGCAGGAACAGCGGCCGGAAATCATCCTGCACCGGGACAACCTTGCCCTAGCGGCGCGCCCCACACCCGCAGCCGTACATGAAGATCCAGCCGATACGCCTGCCAGAAATGCAAGTGTCGCAGCCACTTATCTCGATGCCGAGATCCCCGAACAGTCGGAGGTCCTGACTGAGATTGCAGGGCGCGGGATCGAAGCTGACAAGACGCCGGCGGCCACGAATGCAAGCCGGCCAATCACAACTGAAGCGCCCGAGGCGATGGGGACACTTCGGCCGCCGGAAGACGAGACAACTGTTGCCACCGTTGAAAGTGCGGAAACCGCAACAAAAGCAGACGCTCGATCGCGTGCTGCCAAGGGCGAACCGGTCATTCCGAAAATCTGGGCGGGTATTCCTGCATCCCTGTCGGAAGACGCGACCGATCTGATTGTGGCGATCATTCGCGACCAGGGGGCCGAGGTCCCGCTGGAGGCTGCCGACGTCGATCCCGCTGTCGAAATCGACGTCATTCTGGATGACACGCTGATCGGCGATATTCCCGAAGAGCTACGGCGCGCATCCGACCCCCCGATGCTGTCGAACGGCCCGGCCCGACAGCCATCGCTGCTTGCATCGCAGCCGCTGACAGATGCTGCCGCAGCAAGCGTGGCCGCGAACCGACAGGTTGCGCGGGAGATAGAGCCGCCGCCGGTGCTTCAGCATACGATCGATGCGGCCTACGCGCCGGTCCTGATGAAGATCGTCGAGGGCGTGCCCTACGCGATCCAACCCTACCAGTTCGCCAAGGACGAGGCCGACGACGGCGGTTCGCGAGAAATGCATCGCGAGGACCACGACGGCGGCCGGCAGTCGGAGCAACAGGAAGCGGATGGCCAATCCGATACGCCGGAGGACGCCGAGACAGAGACGCAGGTGCAAGGCCAGGAAATCGTCGCTTCTTACGGCGCGAACACGCGCGTCGAAACACCACTGCTTCCCGCTCCGAGCCTTGGCATGCCCCCAGTCGCCGAGGAGGCCTACACTCTCTATCGGCGCATGGCCGGCTGGGAATAAGTCAAAGCCGGCATTCGAACGCATCAAAAAGCAAAGAACCCGCCGGATCGCTCCGGCGGGTTCTTCAATTCTTCAGGCCTTGAGGCCGACGATTATTCGCCGCCGCGGTTCTTCAGAGCCGCGCCGAGAATGTCGCCAAGCGACGCGCCAGAGTCGGACGAACCGAACTGAGCAACGGCTTCCTTCTCTTCAGCGATTTCCAGAGCCTTGATGGACAGCATAACCTTGCGGTCCTTCTTGGAGAAGTTTGTGACACGAGCGTCAAAAACCTGGCCAACCGAGAAGCGTTCCGGACGCTGATCGTCGCGATCGCGCGCGAGGTCTGCACGACGGATGAACGAGGTGATGTCTTCGTGGTTGACGAGCTTCACTTCGACGCCGCCGTCGTTGACCGCGAGAACTTCGCAGGAAACGACTGCATTCTTGCGCAGGTCGCCGGAAGCTGCCGCTTCGCCGACTGCATCCTTGCCGAGCTGCTTGATGCCGAGCGAGATGCGTTCCTTTTCGACGTCAACATCGAGAACGACAGCCTTGACCACGTCACCCTTGTTGAACTCTTCGATGACCTGTTCGCCCGGACGGTTCCAGTCGAGGTCAGAGAGGTGCACCATGCCGTCAACATCGCCGTCGAGGCCGATGAACAGGCCGAATTCGGTCTTGTTCTTGACTTCGCCTTCGACTTCAGTGCCAGCGGGATGATTGCGAGCAAACGCCGCCCACGGATTTTCCAGCGTCTGCTTGAGGCCGAGCGAAATACGACGCTTGGACGGGTCGACTTCGAGAACGACGACTTCGACTTCCTGGCTCGTGGACAGGATCTTGCCGGGGTGTACGTTCTTCTTGGTCCAGGACATTTCCGAGATGTGGATCAGGCCTTCGATGCCCGGCTCCAGCTCGACGAACGCACCGTAGTCGGTGATGTTCGTGACCGTACCGGAAATCTTCTTGCCTTCCGGATACTTGGCCTGGATGCCATCCCACGGATCCGACTCGAGCTGCTTCATGCCGAGCGAGATGCGGTGGGTTTCCTGGTTGATGCGGATGATCTGAACCTTGACCTGCTGGCCAATGGACAGGATTTCCGACGGATGGTTCACACGGCGCCACGCCATGTCGGTGACGTGCAGCAGGCCGTCGATGCCGCCGAGGTCAACGAACGCACCGTAATCGGTGATGTTCTTGACGACGCCGTCAACAACCTGGCCTTCTTCGAGGTTCTGAACGATTTCAGAACGCTGCTCGGCACGGGATTCTTCCAGAACCGTACGACGCGATACGACGATGTTGCCGCGACGCTTGTCCATCTTGAGGATTTCGAAGGGCTGCGGGTTGTGCATCAGCGGCGTAACGTCGCGGATCGGGCGGATGTCGACCTGCGAACGCGGCAGGAAGGCAATCGCGCCGTCGAGGTCGACCGTGAAGCCGCCCTTGACTTGGTTGAAGATAACGCCTTCGACGCGCTCGCCAGCTTCGAACTTGGCTTCGAGCTTGATCCAGCTTTCTTCGCGGCGAGCCTTCTCGCGCGACAGAACTGCTTCGCCGAGAGCGTTTTCGATGCGCTCAACGTAAACTTCGACTTCGTCGCCGACCTTGAGCGTGCCGTCCTTGGCCTTGGCGCCGAATTCCTTGAGTAGGATGCGACCTTCGACCTTCAGGCCGACGTCGACAACGGCAGAGTCCTTCTCGATTGCCGTGACGATACCCTTGGTGACATAGCCTTCGGCCAGATCGTTCTTGGCAAAGGACTCTTCGAGAAGGGCCGCGAAATCTTCGCGAGAGGGAGTAGCTACTGACATGAAATCTCCTGCGTATCCGAATCTGGACACGTATGCGCCGGTTGGTTCGTGTTGAATGAGCCTGAACCCAGTCCGCCCTCTCTTCAAAGGCAATCCGGCGCTTGGACGGAATTTCAGGCTTGTCTTTTCCAAGCGGCCCAGGCAAGGCTTGGGCATATCGCTCGAAATTATATGTGTCGGCTCAAGGCTACGTCGATGATCGATTTCGCAGCTTGAAACGCGGCCTCTATACTCATTTCCGACGTATCTAGCAAGTGCGCGTCGTCCGCTGGTTTCAAAGGGCTGTCGGCCCTTCCCATGTCGCGTTCGTCGCGCCGCTTGACATCGTCGAAAATCGCCTCGAAATCGGCTTCCGCGCCCCGGGCGACAATCTCGTCGTAGCGGCGCTTCGCACGCACCTGCGGCGAGGCGGTCACATAGAGCTTGACCGGTGCGCCCGGGCAGACCACGGTCCCGATATCACGGCCGTCGAGGACGGTGCCGGGGTGCTTTTCGGAAAACCGCCGCTGCGCCTCGACCAGCGCCCGCCGCACTGCCGGCATCACGGCAATCTTGGACGCGGCTTCGCCGATCTCATGCTTGGACAGGATATCGCGATCCAGGCCGCCGAGTTCAACCTCGCGCGCCATCTTTTCGGCGATCGCCTCGTCGTCGAGCGGCTGGCCGGCATCGAGCAACGCCTTGGCCGTCGCGCGATAGGTCAGGCCGGTATCCAGGTGATGGAAACCGTACTCGCCGGCGACAAGGCGCGACAGCGTACCCTTGCCGGCAGCTGCCGGGCCGTCGATGGCGATGGTGAAACTGCTGGAGCTCGTCAATGTATTCATTCCGTCGTCAATCCGCCGTAGCGTCGGACAAGGTCAATCATCTCAGCCTGATCCGGCAACTCTCCGAGACCCGCCGCAACGCCCTCGCGGTCGGCAACCGGCCTGTTCTGGCTTACTTTCCACTTGCCCTCGAGCGAGGCAATCTCGATTTCGATGCCGATGATGCCCTTCATCTGTGCGCGGATGAAATCATCGGGCGCATCGCCGACGGCCCACGGTTGCTCGCGGGCTCCCTCCTGCTGGCGGGTGAGCGCTGTGATCTGCGCCAGCAGCCAATCGGCGTCGTCGATGACGCGCGCGGCGCCCCTCGCCTGTACGATCGCGTAGTTCCAGGTCGGCACGACCTTGCCGGTTTCTTTTTTCGTCTTGTACCAGGATGGCGTCACATAGGCGTCGGCGCCCTGGAAGACCGCCAGCACCTCGGCGCCGGACTGGATATCGCGCCATTGGGCATTGGGCTTGGCGACATGCAGACGCAGTGTTCCTTTGGCGCCTGCATCCGGATCCAGATGGAACGGCACCGAATTGGCAATGAGCCCCGACTGCCCCGCGGTGATCAACAGGCCGAGCGGATGGGCGCGAATGAGCGCGTGCTGCACGCCTAGATCGTCTTCGCGGAAATGCGGGGGTTGGTACATCTGCGGCGGCCCGTTCAAATCACCGGCGCCCGCCGGTTTTCCGTTGCAAACAAACAATATCGAGCTCACTAACATAAACGTCCGCGTCGGTCATCCGGTCCTTGTTCAACGCGCACGAGGCAAGCGTGAAGTTTAGCTTTGACATGGAAGCCTGCAACGATTATGGGGACCGGCTTATAAATTCCGAATAGAACGCCGGTTTTCACGGCATTTGCCGAATTTAGCATTCGGCCATTCTCACGAGGCTTACAGTGGCGAAAGCGGAACTTGGAACCAAGCGTACCGATCCGGAAACCGGCAAAAGATTCTACGACCTGAACCGGGATCCGATCGTTTCTCCTTACACAGGCAAATCCTACCCCCTCTCCTACTTCGAGGAAACCTCGGCTGCTGCTGCCGCAGAGGCCGCCCAGGATGAAGAAGAGGTTGCGGAAGTCGATACCGAAAGCACGGAAGTCGAACTGGTTTCGCTCGAGGACGCCGATGAAGGCGCTTCCGGCGACGACATCCCCGATATCGGCGATGACGATGTCGAGATCGAAGGCGATGACGACGACGATACGTTCCTCGAAGCCGACGAAGACGACGATGACGACGACATGAGCGACATCATCGGCGTGACCGGCGACGAAGACGAAGTCTGATCGATTAAGTATCGGCCCGGACGAGAAAAATTCGCCGGGCCTATTTTTTTGGGCTTGCTATCTCCGAAAACCGGAAGTAATAAGCCGCCACTCCGCGAGGCGAACAACATCGCGAAGCATCCCAGGACCGGCCACAAGCCGGACCGCCTTGATGGGGCTATAGCTCAGCTGGGAGAGCGCTTGCATGGCATGCAAGAGGTCAGCGGTTCGATCCCGCTTAGCTCCACCAAATTTTCTAGGTTCTCGAGGATTTAACTAGGCAACCAATGCCGTCTGTACGGCATCGCGCCAGTGCATGCTTTTCTTGCAGTGCGCGAATTGCCAGAGAAGCGAGCCGCTTACGCGCCCGCCGTGTCATCCGCTATCCCTCGACTATGGCCGATGTCACGCGCTTGACGGTCGGAAGAATGAGACCGGTACTGGGAAGGTGGCTCGCAGCGTGTCGCCTGGGGAGTTTGCCAAAGGGCATGATGATCTCCGTAAGATGCCGATCAGAGCACGCATCGCCGACCGGCGGGTTGCGCGTCGTGGCGGAAGAACCAAAGCAGAAGAACGCAGTGCAGATTTGCTAATTCTTTAGCGTCTATCGCTAACCTGCATGCGATGCTGGCGCGACCGGCTGCCAGGGATGCCGACTGATGACGAGACAAAGACGAAGACACATCATCCGCACGCGACGAACGGCGACCGGCCTTGCGCTGGCTGGCGCGATTTCCTTTCTCGCCGGAATGACGGATGCGACGGGACTTGCCCTGACCGGCGACTTCGTTTCCTTCATGACGGGCAACACGACACGGGCGGCCCTGGCGCTTGGCGATGGCAATCTGCGTCATGCGGCCGTTCTTCTTTCGGCGATCGTCGTCTTCGTGCTCGGAAACGCGGCCGGCATCGTCATTGCCCATTTCGCCGAGCGCCGGATCTTCGTAGTGCTCGCAAGCGTCAGCGCCATGCTGGCGCTTGCATCGCTGCTGACGGCTGACAGCCTGACGATACCGCCCTTCTACCTGATCGTCGCCTCTATGGGCATGGTGAATGCCGCCATTGAGCATATCGAAGGGCTGCCGATCGGGCTGACCTACGTGACCGGTCCCCTGTCGCGCTTCGGGCGCGGCATCGGTCGCTGGATCCTCGGTGACCGCCGCCTTGACTGGACGATCCAGATCGTTCCGTGGATCGGCATGCTGGCGGGTGCCATAGTCGGCGCGCTGCTGGCGCATATCGCCGGAACCGGCGCGCTCTGGTTCATCTCGGTTTTTGCCATGCTGGTGGCGCTGGCCGCTCTTCTCATTCCGAAGCCGCTCCAGCGCCGTTTCAATCAGAGTGGTCAGGCGCGTCCGGCACCGCGCGTTGGATGATCGGCGCATTGGTGCTCTCAGCTTTCCGCTTTTTTCCGAATCGCGGAAAACGCTATAACCGTTTCTTTTCAAGCACTTCCGAACGCAAAACCGCTAGCCACTTTTGCTGGAATTGCTCTAGAAGACGGGAGACGATTGAAGGAGTTCGTTCTTGTTTCTCTTTTCGAAGCTTGTCTGGATTTTCGGTCAGCCGCTGTCGCTGGCTTTCCTGTTCGTCCTGGTTGCTGTGCTTTCCGGATTGATCCGCTGGCGAGGCATCAGCCTGCTGTCGTCGACGCTGGCGGGCCTGATCCTCTTCGTGACGCTGTACACGACGATCGGTAACTACATGCTGGAGGGACTGGAGGATCGTTTTCCAAAGCTGCAGGATCCGCAGAACCTGCAATGCATGATCGTGCTCGGCGGCGCCTTTGAAAACGAGGTCAATACCGCCCGCCACGGCATCGAGCTCAACGCGGGCGGTGACCGCTTCGTCGAGGCGCTGCGGCTGGCGCAGAAGTATCCGCAGGCGCGCATCCTGATCTCCGGCGGCGACGGCTCCATGTCGGGCGTCTACGAGGGGGATGCGGTGATATCTGCCCGCTTCTTCCCGCTGTTCGGCGTTACCAGGGAGCGCCTGCTCGAGGAAACGACATCGCGCACGACCTTCGAGAACGCCGTGAATACGAAGGAGCTTCTCGCAAGCCAAGGGTTGTCGAACTGCCTCCTGATTACCTCCGGCTATCACATGCCGCGTTCGGTCGGCATCTTCCGCAAGCTCGGGATCGACGTGGTTCCCTGGCCGGCGGACTATCGGACGGATGGACACGAGGGGCTGGGGCTCGACTTCACGCAACCCGGCCGGAATTCGCAAAACCTTGCGACGGCAATACGCGAATGGTTCGGGCTCGTCGGCTATTACTTCGCCGGCCGCACGTCCGCGATCTATCCCGGCTGAGCAAGGCTACTTTCTGGAAATGGTGACAAACTTCGTGCCGCGCACGCGCGCAGTCACGGTGCAGGGTTCCTTTTGCCTGTCCGCATCGGGCCGGTCACAGAAGCGCGGGTGCATTTTCATGGCCAGGACCATGTTGCCGAAGCGCTGGACGAAGTCGTAGCCGTAGATCTGCGCCGTCGCGATCATGAAGTAACCGCCTTCGGCCACCTGGAGATAGAAATTGTAGGTGCAGCCGTCGTCGTTGCACTGCGGACCCTTCTCGCCGTCGCAGGTGAGTTCCCCTTCGTTGACGACCGCGTCGATTAACCCGTCATTGTTGATGTCCTGACGGATAATGTAACCGTCAGTGAATTCCGCCTTGGTGCACTGCTCTTGAAAATGCTTCTTCTCGTAGATCTCCGGGTCGGAAATCAGCGACTGCTGGGCGAAGGCCGCAACGGGGATCACGAGGTAAGCGACAAGGTTCAGGGCGATCAGGAGCGTTTTCACGGGTTTCTCTTTTGGTCGGATAAGGACGCTGTTGGGCAGACACATTGCCTTACCCGGCTTGCGCCGCCCTTGCCACCGTGATTGACTCATCCAAGAATTCTGCCGGCTCTGGAGGACTGATGTTGCCTTTCGTCTACCTGGACTATGCCGGCGTTGCGCTTTTTGCGGCAACGGGTGCACTGGCCGCGTCCCGCAAGCAACTCGATCTAATCGGCTTCCTGTTTTTCGCGATCGTCACCGGCACCGGCGGCGGCACGGTGCGCGACATCGTGCTCGGCCGCGTGCCGGTCTTCTGGGTTCTCAATCCCACCTATGTTCTCGTCTGCTGCGCCGTCGGTATCGTCGTCTTCTTCACTGCGCACAGGGTCGAGTCACGGTACCGATTGCTGATCTGGCTCGATGCCGTGGGCCTTTCGGCATACTGTGTTATGGGGGCAGCCAAGGGACTTGCGGCAACGGGTTCGCCGACGATCGCCATCGTTACCGGCACGCTGACGGCGACGTTCGGCGGCGTTCTGCGCGACTTGCTTGCAAACGAGCCATCGGTGTTGTTGCGGCCCGAGATCTATATAACCGCAGCCCTAGTCGGCGCCGGCATCTTCACGGCCGCGAACACGCTCGATCTGCCGCAGTACTCGGCCTCGGCGGTCGGCGTGATTGCCGCGTTTGCGGTGCGCGGCGGTGCGCTCCATTTCGGTTGGACGTTTCCGACCTACATGGCCAAGCCCGGCCGCCATCCCGACGACTTGATGTAAGATCAGCGCCGCTTCGGGCGCAGCCGGATGATCACATCGACATGAGCGATTTCCAGGCCCTCAGGAGGCTCCGGCAAGTTGCCGATGGTCAGGTTGCTGACCGGAATATCGAGCACGTCATTCAAGCCCTCGACAAAGAAATGGTGGTGATCGGAGACGTTCGTGTCGAAATACGTCCTGGCGCTCTCAACGGCAAGGACGCGGATCATGCCTGCCTCGGTGAATTGATGCAGCGTGTTATAAACGGTTGCCAGCGACACCGGCACGCCAGCGACCACCGCCTCCTCGTGCAGTTCCTCGACGGTCAGATGCCGATCACCCTTGGCAAACAGCAGGTCGCCCAGCGCGACCCGCTGACGCGTCGGCCGCAGGCCAGCGCCACGCAGCCTTGCTTCTATGGTAAGCGGGGCTTCAGCCGCCATCCGACAAACTCCAATTAATCTAGCGTCACGCAATCAGGTTTCCCTAGCCATATAACTTTTGCGCAAAAGCCTTTCAATAGTTTCAATGGGGACAACAGGAGCGAAAAGGCCGCGAAATCGGGGTTTTGGCGTAATTAACTCTGGTCGCGGCCTTGGCCTTCCTGTATTCGACCACCAAATAAGGCGCACAGGCGGTCTTCGTCGGTGGGTGGGGCTCAGCCATGCTTGTGCTTCATTTTCTGCTGAACTTGGACTAAACGTTCACATCCATCGGCACAGTTGCGGGGGGAATTAGAGTTTTCATGGCGACGAAACAATCCAGCTTCAACTACGAGGAAATCCTGGCCTGTGGCCGCGGCGAGCTATTTGGCCCGGGCAATGCGCAGCTACCCCTCCCACCGATGCTGATGGTCCACCGCATTACGGACATCTCCGAGACGGGCGGCAGCTTCGACAAGGGCTATATTCGCGCCGAGTATGACGTGAAGCCCGATGACTGGTATTTTCCTTGCCACTTCGCCGGCAACCCCATCATGCCCGGCTGCCTTGGCCTCGACGGCATGTGGCAGTTGACCGGCTTCTTCCTGGGTTGGCTCGGCGAACCCGGGCGCGGCATGGCACTCTCGACAGGAGAAGTGAAGTTCAAGGGCATGATCCGCCCGACGACGAAGCTTCTTGAGTACGGAATCGATTTCAAGCGCGTTATGCGCGGTCGCCTGGTCCTCGGCACGGCCGACGGCTGGCTGAAGGCCGATGGCGAGGTCATCTATCAGGCGAGCGACCTGCGCGTCGGCCTGTCAAAAGACAAGGCCGAGTGATTGCACCGGGCGCGCGCCCGGTTTTCCAAGTTACAAAAAAAGAAAAGGTCGAAGCACATGAGACGGGTAGTTGTCACGGGTCTGGGCGTTGTTTCCTCGATCGGCAATGATGCCGCCGAGGTCACTGCCTCGCTACGCGATGCCAAGTCCGGCATTTCCTTCTCCAACGATTTTGCCGAACACGGCTTCAAGTGCCAGGTATGGGGTCGTCCGACGCTCGACCCGACCGAGCTGGTCGATCGCCGCGCCATGCGCTTTCTTTCGCAGGGCGGCGCCTGGAACCATGTGGCTATGAAGCAGGCGATCGCCGATTCCGGTCTGGAAGAAAGCGACATCAGCAACAACGAGCGCACCGGCATCATCATGGGCTCGGGCGGCCCGTCCACGCGTACGCTCATCGAAGCCGCCGAGATTACCATCAAGAACAACAGCCCGAAGCGCATCGGCCCCTTTGCCGTGCCGAAGGCTATGTCCTCGACCGCGTCGGCGACGCTCGCCACCTGGTTCAAGATCCACGGCGTCAACTACTCGATCTCCTCGGCTTGCTCGACGTCGGCGCATTGCATTGGCAATGCCGCCGAGATGATCCAGTGGGGCAAGCAGGACATCATGTTCGCCGGCGGTCACGAAGATCTCGACTGGACCATGTCCAACCTCTTCGATGCGATGGGCGCGATGTCCTCCAAGTACAACGATACGCCGGCGACCGCCTCACGCGCCTACGACGTTAGTCGCGACGGCTTCGTCATCGCCGGCGGTGCCGGCGTTCTCGTTCTCGAGGAACTCGAGCATGCCAAGGCACGCGGCGCCAAGATCTATGCCGAAATCGTCGGCTACGGCGCGACCTCCGATGGCTACGACATGGTCGCGCCATCGGGCGAAGGCGCTGTCCGCTGCATGCGCCAGGCGCTTGCCACGGTCAAGGGCGATGTCGACTACGTCAACACGCACGGCACCTCGACGCCGGTCGGCGACAGCAAGGAAATCGGCGCCATTCGCGAAGTGTTCGGGGCCAAGATTCCGCACATTCAGTCGACCAAGTCGCTGACGGGTCATTCGCTGGGTGCCGCAGGTGTCCAGGAATCGATCTACTCGCTTCTGATGATGCAGGCCGGCTTCATCGGTGAAAGCGCGCATATTGCCCAGCTCGACCCCGAATTCGACGGCGTACCGATCGTTCGCAAGCGCATCGATGACGCCAAGATCGACATCGCCCTTTCCAACTCCTTCGGCTTCGGCGGCACCAATGCCACGCTCGTCTTCCAGCGCCATAACGGATAATAATAATGACGGGATTCATGCAGGGAAAGCGCGGCCTCATCATGGGCGTCGCGAACAATCATTCCATCGCCTGGGGGATTTCGAAAGCACTTGCGGCGCAGGGCGCAGAGCTTGCCTTCACCTATCAGGGCGATGCGCTGGGCAAGCGTGTCAAGCCGCTCGCGGCCGAAGTCGGTTCCGACTTCATTCTGCCGTGCGATGTCGAGGACCTCGCATCCGTTGATGGCGTCGTAGACGCCATCAAGGAGCGCTGGGGCAAGCTCGACTTCATCGTTCACGCCATCGGCTTTTCCGACAAGAACGAGCTGAAGGGCCTCTACGCTGACACCACGCGCGACAACTTCAGCCGCACGATGGTGATCTCCTGTTTCTCATTCACCGAGATCGCCAAGCGCTGTGCGCCGCTGATGAACGACGGCGGCTCGATGCTGACGCTGACCTACAATGGCTCGACGCGCGTGATCCCGAACTACAACGTCATGGGCGTCGCCAAGGCTGCGCTCGAGGCGTCCGTGCGTTACCTCGCCGCCGACTACGGCCCGCAGGGCATTCGCGTCAACGCGATCTCGGCAGGTCCGATCCGGACACTCGCCGGTGCCGGCATTTCGGACGCGCGCGCCATTCTTTCGTGGAACCAGCGCAATTCGCCGATGCGCAAGACCGTGACGATCGATCATGTCGGAAGCTCGGCGCTGTACCTGCTCTCCGACCTTTCGGCCGGCGTTACCGGCGAGATCCATTTCGTCGACGCAGGCTACAACATCACATCGATGCCGGCGCTCGAGACGCTGCGCAAGGCAGACGTCGAGTAAGCGGCCAGCCATTGGAAGCAGCCAAAGGCCATGCGCATTGTATTGCGCATGGCCTTTTTATTTGATTCAATAGGTAAGAACCCTTGCCGCCCGCGTGCCATTCATCGAAAACACGACGCGACCGGTTCGCTCCGTCACCTTCGACTGGGCGCGATTGACGCGTCCGCAAAGGAACGCGGCCTGACGCGCTCCGCATTCCTCGCGAGCGCTGCTCGCAAGAAAATCGAAGCCGCCTAAGCGACTACTTCTTCGCCCAGAGCACCTTGAAGCGAGCGTTGCGGCAGGTCTCGCCGCTTTCCTTGAAGTTTGCCGCCAGCACAGGCTCGTACGGCAGGCCTCGATTGGCCACGAGCAGCAAGCGGCCGCCGCCCCGCAGCGACGATGCGGCCGTCTTGATCATTGCCTGGCCGAGCGAAGGTTCAGCGGCGTGGCCTTCGTGGAAGGGCGGGTTCATGATCACAAGGTCGTACTTGTCCTTGACCGGCTCGGCGGCCAGGTCGTGCCAGAAGAAGCGCGCAGGCACCTTCGGGCAGTTCTCCGCCACATTGGCCTTGGCAGCCTCCAGCGCGGCGTGATTGGCCTCGTAGAGGTCGAGGCGGCCCACGCCCGGTGAGCGTGCGGCCATTTCAACCGAGAGATAGCCCCAGCCGGCACCGAAATCGGCAACCTCGCCAGTGAAATCGACAGGCAGACGCGAGGCAAGCAGTTCCGAACCGTCATCGATGCGGTCGTGCGAGAACATCCCGGCGGATGCCTCGAAGCGGCCGTCGACGCGCACCGGCGGCTTGGCGAACTTGGCAATGATCCCGCTGGCATCGGCGGGTGCGCCGAACCAGAAGGCGACCCCGTGGTATTTCGGCATGTGCTCGATCGAGAGTCCGAAGGCTTCCATGCGTTTGCGCAGCGGCTGGATGCCGTCCTCCTTGCCGCCGGCGATCACGACAAGGCCGCCGATTTTCACGCGGCCGAGCGCCGTGGCAATGTTCGCCTCGTTTTCGCCCTTGTGCTTGTTGCAGAGTACGAGAACCGCGTCGTAGTCCTCGCCTTCTATCTCTGGCGTGGTTTCGATGCGCTGGGAGAGCAACTGCCTGTAAATCGGCCGGAAGCCCTGTACGGCGCTCAGAGAGGCAGCAAAGCCCTCCGGCAGTGCAAAGCCCGCCTCGGCGCCGAGGAACAGCACGCGCTCTCCCTCGCCCGGCGCCTCGACGGTGCCGCTTACAAAGGGATGGAACAGGGTTTTCAGCGTGTCGCTGCTCATGGCTCTATCTCGTTCTCGAATACAAAAAGGGCGCGGAAACTACCCGCGCCCATGAAGTCTTGGGAAGGCGCAGCTTATTCGGCTGCTTCTTCCTTCTTCTTGTCGGCAGGGATTTCCTGGCCGGTTGCCTGGTCGACAACCTTCATCGACAGGCGGACCTTGCCACGCTCGTCGAAGCCGAGGAGCTTGACCCAAACCTTCTGGCCTTCCTTGACGACGTCCTGCGTCTTGGCAACGCGCTCGGAAGCGAGCTGCGAGATGTGGACGAGGCCGTCGCGGGCGCCGAAGAAGTTGACGAAAGCGCCGAAGTCCGCGGTCTTGACGACCGTGCCTTCGTAGATCTGGTTGATCTCAGGCTCGGCAACGATCGAGTGGATCCACTTGCGGGCTGCTTCGATTTCCTTGCCGGAAGAAGAAGCGATCTTGACGGTGCCGTCGTCTTCGATGTTGATCTTCGCGCCGGTCTTTTCGACGATTTCGCGAATGACCTTGCCGCCAGAACCGATGACTTCACGGATCTTGTCGACCGGAATGTTCATGACTTCGATGCGCGGAGCGAATTCGCCGAGCTGGCCACGGCTTTCGGTGATGGCGTTGGCCATCTCGCCGAGGATGTGCTTGCGACCGCCCTGAGCCTGGCTGAGGGCGACCTTCATGATCTCCTCGGTGATGCCGGCGATCTTGATGTCCATCTGCAGCGAGGTAATGCCGTCAGCGGTACCTGCAACCTTGAAGTCCATGTCGCCGAGGTGGTCTTCGTCACCGAGAATGTCGGAGAGGACCGCAAAGCGATCGCCTTCGAGGATCAGACCCATGGCGATACCGGCAACCGGCTTTGCAAGCGGAACACCGGCGTCCATCAGAGCGAGCGAGGTGCCGCAAACGGTAGCCATCGAGGACGAGCCGTTCGACTCGGTGATCTCGGAGACGACGCGCAGCGTGTAGGGGAACTGCTCGGCGGTCGGGAGCATCGGGCGGATAGCGCGCCATGCGAGCTTGCCGTGGCCGATTTCGCGACGGCCCGGGGAGCCCATGCGGCCGGTTTCGCCAACCGAGTAGGGAGGGAAGTTGTAATGGAGCAGGAAGCGCTCCTTGTACATGCCCGTCAGGCTGTCGACGTACTGCTCGTCTTCGCCGGTGCCCAGGGTGGCAACAACGATCGCCTGCGTTTCACCGCGGGTGAAGAGCGCAGAACCGTGGGTGCGCGGCAGGAGGCCGACTTCCGAGACGATCGGACGAACGGTTTCGAGATCGCGGCCGTCGATCCGGCTCTTGGTGTCGAGGATGTTCCAACGAACGATCTTCGCCTGCAGGTGCTTGAACACGGCGCCGATCACTTCGGGCGTGTACTTCGGCTCGACGCCTTCCGGGAAGAAGTGAGCCTTGACCTTGGCCTTGACGGCATCGACGGCTGCGTAGCGATCAGCCTTCTGGGTGATCTTGTAGCCTTCGCGCAGTTCGGCTTCGAAATGCTTGAGCATGTCGGCTTCGAGCTCGGAATGGTCTTCCGGCTGGAAGTCGCGGGGCTCCTTGGCGGCAACTTCAGCGAGCTTGATGATCGCGTCCAGAACCGGCTGGAAGCCGCGATGACCGAACATGACTGCGCCGAGCATGACTTCTTCGTTGAGTTCCTTGGCTTCGGATTCAACCATCAGAACGGCGTCGTGCGTGCCTGCAACAACGAGGTCGAGGATCGACTCTTCCATCTCGTCGAGGTGCGGGTTGAGAACGTATTCGCCGTTGATGTAGCCGACGCGGGCGCCGCCGACGGGGCCCATGAAGGGAACGCCGGAGAGCGTCAGTGCAGCGGAAGCCGCAACCATCGACAGCACATCCGGATCGTTTTCAAGATCGTGCTGAATGACTGTGACGACGACCTGCGTGTCGTTCTTGTAGCCTTCCGGGAACAGCGGGCGGATCGGGCGGTCGATCAGACGCGAAACCAGCGTTTCCTTTTCAGACGGGCGACCTTCGCGCTTGAAGTAGCCACCGGGGATCTTGCCGGCTGCGTAGGTCTTTTCCTGGTAGTTGACGGTCAGCGGGAAGAAGTCCTGGCCCGGCTTCGGCGCCTTGGCGGAAACGACGGTGGCGAGGACCACTGTTTCGCCGTAGGTCGCGAGAACTGCGCCGTCAGCCTGACGGGCGATCTTGCCGGTTTCGAGCTTCAGCGGGCGGCCTGCCCACTCGATTTCCACGGTATGGGTATCAAACATATGTCTTGTCCTTCAATGCGGGAGCACGCGCCGCAATCCATCGGACACAGCGCGCAGTCGACCGCAATCAATGTGACACATCATGGGCAAGACAACGGGAGGCTTTTCATCGATGGCTTCCGAGAGAAGCCAGGCCAAAGCTCGAGAAACCCTGGCGGAAAGCATCCGGCAATCCTGCCCCATGACAGGTCAACGGTTGGTTTGGCAGATCCGGCCCATCCGGGTCCGCCGAGCAGTTCTACCGCACTTGATATAGCGCGCGGCGGCAAAATTTCACCGGGAACCAGGCTCCCGAAAAGCATCCGGCGGGCGCCCATAAGGAGCGCCCGCCGGAAAATGATTAGCGGCGAATACCCAGGCTGGTGATCAGCTTGGTGTAACGGCCTTCGTTCTTCTTCTTGAGATAATCAAGAAGCGAGCGGCGGCTGGAAACCATCGTCAGCAGACCACGGCGGGAATGGTTATCCTTCTTGTGGTCCTTGAAGTGGCCGGTCAGGTTGTTGATACGCTCGGTCAGGATCGCGACCTGAACTTCCGGAGAACCGGTGTCGCCTTCGAACGTTGCGTATTCCTTGATCAGAGCCGTCTTGCGCTCAGCAGTAATCGACATCGTTTGTTCCTTTCGATGAGAGGAGATAAGGTCGCCAAAAGCCGGGATGTCGTCCAGCTTCGGCCGCGAATGCACTCAGGCCATGCCCTATGCTGGCGCTGCCTATAAACCATTCAGGCAGCAAAGGGAAGAGGCATGCCTGGGCGCGCCTCCTCCGGCGGTTCTGTCAACCGAAGACGCGCTTGGGGCGGAACTCGCCCTGGCCGATTTCGCCGATCGCGACGAGCTTGCCGCGTGCGGTGGCGTAGGCTTCGCTTTCGTCAACCGGGGCGTCTCGGCCACGGACGAGAATGGGGTTGCCCATCTTCAGGCGATGCGCCTGATCGTCGTTGACCACGAGATGCGGTAATGCAGAGAGTGCTTCGCTGGTTTCGATCAGCAGGGCGTCGAGCGCCGCCAGGCGCTCGTCCATGTCCTCGATTTCCTCAAGCGCAATCAAGTCCGCAAGAGGTGTCATGCTCTCTTCAGCAAAGGGCGCGACGAACGTGCGGCGAAGACAGGAGACGTGGCCATAGCAGCCAAACTCCCGGCCGAAATCGCGGGCCAATGCACGCACGTAGGTACCCTTGCCGCACTCGACTTCGAAATGCGCCGTGTCGGCGTCCGGGCAGCCAAGCAAGGTCAGGCGGAAAACCTCCACCTCGCGGGACGGGATATCGACCGTCTCGCCTTCGCGCGCAAGATCGTAGGCGCGTTCGCCTGAAATCTTGATGGCGGAGAACTGCGGCGGGATCTGACTGATGACGCCCGTATAGCTCGGCAGGAGATCGCGGATCTGCTGCTCAGTCGGGCGCTTGTCGGAGCTCTGCGTCACATCGCCCTCGAGATCGTCTGTCGCGCGCTCTTCACCCCATGTCACCGTGAATTCGTAGACCTTGCGACCGTCCATCACATAGGGAACCGTCTTCGTCGCGTCGCCGAGCGCGATCGGCAGCATGCCCGAGGCGAGCGGATCGAGCGTGCCGGCATGGCCGCACTTCTGCGCCTTGAAAAGCCATTTGATCTTGGAAACGGCTTCCGTCGAGCCGAAGTCAACAGGCTTGTCAAGGATAAGCCAGCCCGAGATCGGACGGCCTTTGGGCTTACGTGGTTTGGACATCAGTCTCTTCTACTGTTGGTCTTCGGTATCGCCGTCATTGAGATCACGCATGACCTCGGGCGAGCGCAGCAACTCGTCGATCTTCTTGTAGTTGTCGAAGCTCGTATCGTCGCGGAAACGGACTTCCGGCATGTACTTCATCTGCCGGAGCTGCGGGCCGAGACGGCCGCGGATGTATTTGGCGTGGCGGTTGAGCGCAGCAATAATCGCATCATGGTCGGCCACGCCGAGCGGCGTGACGAAAGCCGTTCCGACCTTCAGATCCGTCGACATGCGGACTTCGGAAATGGAAATCACGGTCTTTTCTATCAGGTCGTCGCGAACTTCGCCGCGCTGAAGAACCTGAGTGATCGCGGCGCGCACCTGCTCGCCGACGCGCAGCATGCGCTGCGTTTGCGCGGAGGTAGGTTTTGTTGCCATTGTTCTTTGCCTCAAAAGGTTCGGGCGCCGGCCCACATGATCCGGCGCCCGTCCACAGTTCTAGTCTCGCACGATTAGAGTGTGCGGGTGATGTGCTCGACGCGGAAGCATTCGATCGTGTCGCCTGCACGGATGTCTTCGTAGTTCTCGAAGGCCATACCGCATTCCTGACCGACCGGAACTTCCGATACTTCGTCCTTGAAGCGCTTGAGCGTCTTGAGCTTGCCTTCGTGGATGACGACGTTGTCGCGCACCAGACGAACGCCTGCACCACGTTCGACCTTGCCTTCGACGACGCGGCAACCTGCGACCTTGCCGACCTTCGTGATGTTGAACACCTCGAGGATTTCGGCATTGCCGAGGAAGGTTTCGCGACGCTCCGGAGAGAGCAGGCCGGACATCGCCGCCTTCACATCATCCACGAGGTCGTAGATGATGTTGTAGTAGCGGATCTCGATGCCCTGGCGCTCGGCGAACTGCCGAGCCTGTGCATTCGCACGAACGTTGAAGCCGATGATCGCAGCGTTCGATGCTTCCGCCAGCGAGACGTCCGATTCGGTGATGCCACCGGCCCCCGAATGCACGATGCGGGCACGGACTTCGTCGGTGCCGAGCTTGTCGAGCGCGCCGGCAATGGCTTCGATCGAACCCTGCACGTCACCCTTGATGACCAGCGGGAATTCCTTCACGCCAGCCGTCTGCAGCTGCGTCATCATCTGTTCAAGCGAACCGCGCTGGCCTGAGAGGCGGGCAGCCGCCTTGTCGCGGGCGAGACGCTGACGATATTCCGAGATTTCGCGGGCACGGCTCTCGTTTTCGACCACGGCGAACTTGTCGCCGGCAGCCGGCGTGCCGGAAAGACCGAGAACCTCGACCGGAGTGGCCGGGCTTGCTTCCTTAACATGATCGCCCTTGTCGGTGACGAGGGCGCGGACACGACCCCAGACGTCGCCGGCGACGATAATCTGACCTGGGCGCAGCGTACCGTTCTGCACGAGAACGGTGGCAACCGCACCACGACCGCGGTCGAGCTGGGCTTCGATGACCGTACCTTCCGCGGTGCGGTTTGGATTGGCCTTGAGGTCCAGAATTTCGGCCTGCAGCAGGACGGCTTCGAGAAGCTTGTCCAGATTCAGCCCGGTCTTGGCCGAAACCTCGACGTCGAGCACTTCACCGCCCATGGATTCCACGAAGACTTCGTGCTGGAGCAGCTGATTGCGAACCTTCTGCGGATCGGCCTCGTGCTTGTCGACCTTGTTGATCGCAACGATGATCGGAACACCGGCCGCCTTGGCGTGGTTGATCGATTCAATCGTCTGCGGCATGACGCTGTCGTCGGCCGCTACCACCAGGATTGCGATGTCGGTTGCCTGGGCACCGCGAGCACGCATCGCCGTGAAGGCAGCGTGACCGGGGGTGTCGATGAAGGTGATCTTCTGGCCGTTCTGTTCGACCTGATAGGCACCGATATGCTGGGTGATGCCGCCGGCTTCGCCCGACACAACGCTGGTCTTGCGAATGGCGTCGAGCAAAGATGTCTTGCCGTGGTCGACGTGACCCATGATCGTGACGACTGGCGGCCGCGAGACGAGCTCGCCTGCTTCGTCGGCGACGTTGAAGATGCCGAGTTCGACGTCGGATTCAGAAACGCGCTTGACCGTGTGGCCAAATTCGCCGGCGATGAGTTCGGCAAGGTCGGCGTCGATGACGTCGCCCGGCTTCATCATCTGGCCTTCCTTCATCAGGTACTTGATGACGTCGACGGCGCGTTCGGACATGCGCTGCGACAGTTCCTGAATGGTGATGGTCTCAGGCAGAACGACTTCGCGAACAACCTTTTCGCGGGTTTCCTGCATCTGGCTGCGGCGGAATTTTTCCTGGCGGCGGCGCATGGCGGCCATCGAGCGACCACGTGCCGTACCGTCGTCGTCGACGCCTGCGGTGCCGATCGTCAGCTTGCCGCGGCGACGTTCGTCTTCCGTCTTCGGGCGTGTGGTAACGGGCTTTGCGGGTTCGGGGCGTACGACGCGGCCACGAGCCGGAGCACCACGGGGAGCGGCACGATCTTCGGTTTCGTTTTCACGGCGACCGCGAACTGCCGGAGCAGCAGCACCACCGGGGGCCGGACGTGCCGGCGATGGCGATGCCGCGTCAGGGCGGCGAACCGCCGACGCAGGCGACTGAACGCGTGGCGCTGGCGTGCTGGCTTCGGCGGCAGAAGGCGCTGCCGGGGCCGGAGCGGCGGCGGCTTCAGCGGCGCGTACCGCCTCTTCGGCGGCCCGGACCTTGGCTTCTTCAGCTGCGGCGGCCTGGCGGATGATTTCCTCGGCGGCGCGGCGCTTTTCTTCCTCGGCGCGACGCACGGCGTCTTCAGCGTCACGGACCTGCGCCATGGCAAGCGCACGGCGACGGGCATCCATTTCTTCCGGCGACAGGTGGTTCAAGACCACTGGACGCGGACGATCCTGCTGGCGCGGTGACTGCGACGACGTCTGCTGCGGACGCGGCGACTGGCCACCAGGCTGATGAATGCGCGGCTGGGGAGCCTGCGGAGCCCGAGCCTGGACAGGTGCGGGCGCCGGCGCTGGCGCAGGTTCAGCGGCGCGAACAGGAGCTACCGGCGCGGCTGGCGTGATCGGACGTTCGTCTTCAGGACGCATCGGACGCCGCTTGCGGGTCTCGACAACGACCGCCTTGGTGCGACCGCGACCCATATCCTGGCGCACGGTGCCCTGGCTCATCCCCGACGGTTTCAGGGTCAGAGTCTTCTTGCCCGCGCCGCCCAGTGTCTTGTCGTCATTGCTATCGGTCATTCGTTCCCGTTCCTTCGGACAGGGAGCGATGACGTCATCAGGCCCTGTCAATCAAATACTGTCGATCAATGACGTTGGGACCGGACAAAGCCGGTGACCGTATCATTGTTTTTGCCGGCCAGCGCCGCCCGCTGCCCGGGACTGACCGCCATTGCGGTACTGTTCGAGCATCTTTGCGCGCTTCACTACACCCTCACCCGCCTGCCCTGCAAGCACTGCAGCATGGATAAAAGCGTTCTGGCCCATCAGGCCTTCCATTTCGCTCTCCGAGAAGAGGCGGTAGGAAGGTATTTCCTCCTCGGTCTCCATTCCGAGGTGCCAGGCCTTGCGGGCCTGGTCGATCTTTCTAACGCCGTCGGCTGCGGCGTCCGTCGAATGGAACACCGCGATGGCTGCTCCACTCCTCACCGCGGCATCCACTTTTGCGGACCCACTGACGAACTGACCGGCCTTGCGGGCCATGTTCATCATCTGCATCAGCTGCTGCATCAGCAACTTTTCGACGGTCTCGCCGAAATCGGCCGCCACCTTGACATCTGCCTTCAACGCCCGCGCAAAGAGCTTCTTCGCCACGGCCTTGTCGACCAGTGAACGATCGACCTTTACCCAGCAGCCGCGTCCCGGAAGCTGTCGCTTCAGATCGGCGACTACCGTCCCATCGGGAGCGGCAACGAAGCGGATCAACTCATCAGGCGATCCGCTTTCGCGCGTCACGATGCACATGCGACCATTCACGTCATATCCTGCAAGATCATCGTCCTCAGGAGAAACGGTAGGCTCACGCGCAGACATTAAACTTCCTGCTCGGCCTCGGGAGCTTCTTCAGCTTCCGCTTCCTTTGCCAGGTCTTCGTCGGTGATCCAGCCAACCGCGAGGCGTGCCTGAACAACCATCTGTTCCGCTTCGACGCGCGACACGTCGAACTTCGAGAACAGACCTTCGAACTTCTTGGTCTCGCCATTCTTGCGCTCGCTCCAGCCGACGAGGTCGTCGGCGGCGCAACCGGCGAAGTCCTCGATCGTCTTGATGCCGTCTTCGCCGAGCGCGACCATCATCTGGGCTGTCATGCCGTCGATCCGGCGCAGCTCATCTTCGACGCCGAGCGCCTTGCGCTTGTCGTCCATTTCGGCTTCCAGGCGCTCCAGATATTCGCGGGCGCGCTGCTGGATTTCCTGGGCCGTCTCTTCGTCAAAGCCATCGATCGAGGCAATTTCGTCGAGATCGACGTAAGCGAGTTCCTCAACGGCAGCGAAACCTTCGGAGGCCAGAACCTGGCCGACCATTTCGTCGACGTCGAGCGAATCCATGAACAGGTTGGTGCGCTCGTTGAATTCCTTCTGACGGCGCTCGGACTCTTCGGCTTCCGTCATGATGTCGATGTCCCAGCCGGTCAGCTGCGACGCAAGACGAACGTTCTGGCCACGGCGACCGATCGCCAGCGACAGCTGCTCGTCCGGAACCACGACCTCGATGCGCTCTGCGTCCTCATCGAGGACGACCTTGGCGACTTCAGCCGGCTGCAGGGCGTTGACGACGAAGGTCGCAGGGTCCTGCGACCACGGAATGATGTCGATCTTTTCGCCCTGAAGCTCGCCGACGACGGCCTGGACGCGCGAACCGCGCATACCGACGCAGGCACCGACCGGATCGATCGAGCTATCGTTCGAGATCACGGCGATCTTGGCGCGCGAGCCCGGATCGCGGGCAACCGACTTCACCTGGATGATGCCGTCGTAAATTTCCGGCACTTCCATGGTGAAGAGCTTCACCATGAACTGCGGATGCGTGCGCGACAGGAAAATCTGCGGTCCGCGCTGCTCGCGGCGGACGTCATATACGTAGGCGCGGACACGATCGCCATAGCGGACGTTTTCGCGCGGGATCATTTCGTCGCGGCGAATGATACCTTCGCCACGGCCGAGGTCGACAATGACATTGCCGTATTCGACGCGCTTGACGGTGCCGTTGACGATTTCGCCGACACGATCCTTGAATTCGTCGAACTGACGATCACGCTCAGCTTCGCGAACCTTCTGCACGATGACCTGCTTTGCCGACTGCGCGGCGATACGGCCGAAATCCATCGGCGGCAGCGGATCGGCGATGAAATCGCCGAGGGCCGCGTCCGGGTTGCGGTCGCGTGCCAGCTCCAGCGGGATCTGGGTCGAATAGTCCTCGGCCTTGTCGACGACTTCGAGCAGGCGCTGCAGGCGGATTTCGCCGGTCTTCGGATTGATGTCGGCGCGGATGTTGGACTCAGTGCCGTAACGCGAACGCGCTGCCTTCTGAATCGCGTCTGCCATTGCGGCAAGCACGATCTCGCGGTCGATGACCTTTTCGCGCGCCACTGCATCTGCGATCTGCAGAAGTTCGAGCCGGTTCGCACTGACTGCCATTGTCTTTTCTCTCCGTCTAGGCGTCCGGGGTTCCCGTCCCTGGAGCCACAAGTTGATCGGTCTATTCTTCGTCTTCCGTTTCGTTCTGGTTCGCGGCCTCTGCCTTCGCCAGCTTGTCGGCGCGCAGTGCATCGCGGATCAGATCGTCGGTCAGAATGAGCTTTGCATCGCTGAGAGCGGTGAAAGGAATCTTGACGTTCTGTTCTTCGCCATCGGCAACCTGGTCACGCTCAAGCGTGAAACCATCCGCATCCGTCTCGAGAATCTTTCCACGGAAGCGTTTGCGATTGCCGATCATGATCGACGTCTCGCACTTCACAAGGTGTCCCTGCCAACGGGCAAAATCGGATTTCCGCACCATAGGACGGTCGATGCCAGCCGAGGACACTTCCAGATGATACTCTTTATCGATCGGATCTTCCACATCCAGAACCGGAGAAATGGCCATGGAGACTTCTTCGCAGCCTTGGACGTCCATTGTTCCGTCGTTGCGTTCGGCCATGATCTGCAGCGTCGCGCCATTCTGGTTCAGCATGCGGACACGGATCAGGCGAAAGCCCATGCCGACAAGCACAGGTTCGATAATGTCGGCAAGGCGCTGGTCAAGCCCGGTCTCAGTGATCAGCCGCGGCTCAAGTTGATTGTCTACGTTCGTCGGATCCGACAAGCGGTGCGCTCCTAGCAATTTCATGCATTTCGGATGATCGCGGTAATAAAAAAGAGCGGGTCCTTGCGGCCCACTCTTCATCAGTACGATCAAGATTTGAGAGCCATATAGGCCCGTTTTTACGAAATTGCAAGGTCCATCGCCAAGCCTGCGGCCGAGCGACCGAATGTGTAGCCAGCATGACCATTCCGCATATATTGATTTCGAAGATGCAGAGCAACCGCACGGGAGGGATCGTGGCGTACAGTTCCACAACATTGGCGCCACTGCGGCACGAGACCTACCGAACCATCTGGTTTGCCAGCATCGCGTCCAACTTCGGCGGCCTCATCCAGGCTGTGGGTGCCGCCTGGATGATGACGACGATCACCTCGTCAGGCGACATGGTTGCGCTCGTTCAAACTTCGATCGCGCTGCCGATCATGCTGTTTTCGCTCGTATCGGGTGCACTTGCCGACAGCTTCGACCGCCGCCGGGTGATGCTGGCGGCGCAATGCTTCATGCTGGCGGTCTCGGCATTTCTCAGTATCGGCGCTTATCTCGGCTGGCTTTCGCCCTGGCTGCTGCTTTCCTTCACCTTTCTGATCGGCTGCGGCACGGCGCTGAACAATCCCTCCTGGCAAGCATCGGTCGGGGACATGGTGCCACGCGCTGACCTACCAGCAGCCGTGACGCTCAATAGCGTGGGGTTCAACATTACCCGAAGCGTCGGCCCGGCGCTCGGCGGTGTCATTGTGGCCGCCGCCGGGGCCGCTGCCGCTTTTGCGGTCAACACCCTGAGTTATTTCGCTTTGATTTATGCCTTGGTGCGATGGAAACCCGTCATTCCCGCCTCGACGTTGCCGCGCGAGGCACTCGGAAGCGCCATCTTCGCCGGCCTTCGCTACGTTTCGATGTCGCCCAATCTGCAGAAGGTGCTGCTGCGAGGCTTCATCTTCGGCATCGGAGCCAGCTCGGTTCTGGCGTTATTGCCGATCGTGGCGTTGGAGCTCGTTATCGGCGGGCCGCTGACCTACGGCCTGATGCTCGGTTCCTTCGGCATCGGCGCGATCGGAGGCGCGGTGCTGAACGCTCGGCTGCGCGAGCAGTTCTCAAGCGAGACGATCGTGCGCTTCTCCTTTGCCGGCTTTGCGCTGAGCGCGGCCGTCGCTGCCTTGAGCCCGGTGGCGGCATTGACCTGCGCCGGTCTCGTCGTTTCAGGCGCATGCTGGGTGCTTGCATTGTCGCTCTTCAACACGATCGTGCAGTTGTCTACGCCCCGTTGGGTGGTCGGCAGGGCGCTATCGCTCTACCAGACGGTCACGTTCGGCGGGATTGCCGGTGGAAGCTGGCTCTGGGGCATCGCGGCCGATCGCTACGGCGTTGCCGATGCGCTCCTGCTCTCGACCGTCGTCATGCTATCAGGCATCCTCGTCGGAATGCGCTTTTCCATGCCGGCTTTTGCTTCGCTCAATCTCGATCCGCTGAACCGCTTCACCGAGCCGGAGCTGGGGTTGGACATCACCCCCCGCAGCGGCCCGATCGTCATTCAGGTCGACTATGAAATCGGCGACGACGATCTTCCCGAATTCCTGATACTGATGGGCGAGCGCCGGCGGATCCGCATCCGCGACGGCGCCAGGAACTGGGCGCTTATGCGCGACCTGGAAAAACCAGGCAGCTGGACCGAAACCTACCATACGCCCACCTGGGTCGAATATATCAGGCACAACCAGCGCCGAACCCAGTCGGATGCCGAAAACACCGACCGCCTTCGAGCGCTTCACCGTGGGGAGACCACGCCATCCGTGCACCGCCTGATCGAGCGGCAGGCAATTCCACCAAATGACGACGTCTTCTACAAGGCGCCGATCGATCTGCATCACTGAGGCAAATCATGCATCTCTTCCGGGCCGCCCGATCTTGCGACCTCCTTGCCATCATAGAGCTGCTTGCCGACGACGATCTCGGCAAGACGCGAGAGATCGCATCCGATCCACCGGATCCGCGCTACATCGCGGCATTTGCCGCCATCGATGCCGATCCCAACCAATTGCTGGCTGTTGCCACGGATGACGGCGACCGCGTTCTCGGCTGTCTGCAGCTGACTTTTCTCCCCGGCCTATCCCGGACGGGAATGTGGCGCGGCCAGATCGAGAGCGTGCGTATCGCCAACAGCGTCCGCGGCTCTGGTCTCGGATCGCGTTTCATCGAGTGGGCCGTCGAGCGATCAGCCGAGCGCGGCTGTGCGCTGGTGCAACTCACCTCCGACAAGGCGCGCCCGGATTCGATCCGCTTCTACGAGAAGCTCGGCTTCATTGCGAGCCACGAAGGCCTGAAGCGCAATCTGTGAGCTTACTTCAGCTTGCCGATCATCGACGCTTCGGGATAGCAGGTGGGTTTCATGCCGGCCTTTTCCTGCCATTGGCCGATCGAGCGGCGTGTCTTATAGCCAGGCAGACCGTCGGTACCGCCGACGTCATACCCCTTCTTCTCCAACGCCTTCTGCATGGCTGCGACATCAGAGCGCAGCATTTTGCCGACATCGCCCCACGCCCCCTCGAAAGCGCCGGAACCACTGGCGATCCGATCGGCGAGATTGCCGATGTAGAGGGCGTAGAGGTCGGAGTTGTTGTATTCCTTGATCACGTAGAAATTCGGGGTGACGATGAATTGCGGCCCGTCGCGGCCGGCCGGGACCAGCATCATTCCGCTTGCGTTCCTCTCATCGGACGGAAAAGCCTCGCCGTTCACGCGATCGATCCCAAGTGACGCCCAGTGCGAAATCGGCTTGGCGAGATCGGGTCCTTCCTGCGCGCAGGAGACCTGTCCGGGGAGGGTCACTTCGTAGCCCCAGCCGCGACCCCGCTGCCAACCCTTGTTGACGAGGAAATTGGCGATCGACGCCAGAGTGTCGGGAACCGATGTCCAGATATTGCGATGCCCGTCTCCATCGAAATCGACGGCATACTTGAGGTAGCTGGTCGGCATGAACTGCGGCTGGCCGAGCGCGCCCGCAGACGAACCCTTGAACCCTGCAGGCGTCACGTCGCCGCGATCGATGATGTGAAGTGCAGCGATCAGCTCGGTGCGGAACATGTCCTTGCGGGTCGACATGAAGGCCTTGGTGGCCAGCACCTCGATCGCCGAGTTCGGGATTTTCGCCGCGCCGAAGCCCGTCTCGCGCCCCCATATCGCAAGCACGATCGAGCCCGGCACGCCGTAGGTCTTCTCGATCTTCTTCAGGGTCGATGCGTACTGCGAGGCGAAGCCGCGTCCTGTCACCGCCAGCCTCTTCAGGCGGTCGTCGTTGAAATAGGGTGCCGGCGAGGAAAATTCGGCCTGCGTCTGTTTCTGCTGCTTCGACGGCGGGAAGCCGGGAGGGGCAAGGTCGGTCAGGTTCCAGTTGAGCTCGACGCCGGCGAACGCCGCCTGAAACGCCTGCTCGGAAATGCCGTTCTTCTGCGCTTGCGGCCAGAGATCGGCCCGCACCCACTTTTCGAATTGCGCTTCGATGTCGGCTTTCGTCGCAGACAGGGCGGGCAAGCACGAAAGCGTCAGAAACGCCGCACTCACAACAAAAAGGCGGCTGAAAATGCGCTTGCCCATGCTTCCCCCCTTGAGCATTTCCGCTTTCTTCGAATCGCGAAAACGCTCTGTCTCTTTGTTTTGTAAGCAACCAGCAAAACCGCTGCGCACTTTTGCTGGAATGCTCTAGATTGCCGTTCGTGCTCTCAGTGCCGCCGTCAGCGTGCCTTCATCGAGATAATCAAGTTCGCCACCGACCGGAACGCCATGCGCCAACCGCGTAATCTTCACATCCAGTCCAGTGAGCTGATCGGTTATATAGTGTGCTGTCGTCTGGCCCTCGACGGTGGCGTTGACCGCGATGATCAGCTCCCGGATGCCGCCCGCACTCACCCGCTCGATCAGGCCGCGAATGTTCAAATCGTCCGGCCCGACGCCATCGAGCGGCGAAAGCGTGCCGCCGAGCACATGATAGGCCGCATTGAGGGCCGCGGCACGCTCAAGCGCCCAGAGGTCGGAGACATCTTCGACGACGATGATGACGGATCGATCGCGCCGCTCGTCGGTGCAGACCGTGCAGGGATCGACCGTATCGACATTCCCGCAACAAGAGCAGATCTTGACCTTGTCGTAGGCCTCGCCCATCGCATTCGACAGCGGCCCCAGCAACTGGTCTTTCTTCTTGATCAGATGCAGGGCAGCACGGCGCGCGGAGCGCGGGCCGAGGCCCGGCACCTTCGCCAGGAGCTGGATCAGTTTTTCTATCTCTGGACCGGTGACTCGCTTTGCCATGAGCGGTTATTAGCCCATATGTTGGTAAAACGGAAACATCCAAGGGCCGTGGATCGCATGAAAATCCTCGCCGTCTGCATCGGCAATCCCGAAAGGCTGACCGGCAAGAGCTACAGGACCGGGATCAACAAGCATGCGATCGGCGGCAGCGTGCTTGTCGATCGCGAAGGGCTGGTGGGCGACGCGATCTGCAACAGAAAGCACCATGGCGGTGTTGACCAGGCCGTCTATCTCGAGGGCTCGATCACGCTCGACTGGTGGTCCGGGCAACTAGGCTCCGCGATCGCCCCGGGCACCTTCGGCGAAAATCTCGTGATCGAAGGTCTCGACAACAGGGTCGTTGCCGTTGGCGACAGATTCATAGCCGGCGATCTTGTGCTTGAGGCAACGGCGGCGCGCATCCCTTGCGCGACGTTTGCCGCGAGAATGGGCGACCGCCACTTCATCAAGCGCTATACGCATGCAGCGCGGCCGGGTGTCTATTGCCGCGTCATCCATGGCGGCTCGGCAACCGCCGGAGAGCCTGTCGAGTTTCGCCCGTTCGAAGGTGCAAGAGTGACGATGCCTGAGATGATCGCTACCTTCGGCAAACGGCTGTCGATGAAGGATCGGGCACGATTTCTTTCCGCACCGATTCACCAAAAGCTGCGCATAATTCTGGAAGCCCAGACCTAGCCGAGACTGGCCTCGAATGCCGCCAGAGCTGCCCTTCCCTCCGGCCAATCGCCGAGACCGCTGCTGTCGTTGAGGTGGCCGTGGGCGCCGGCATCGATGAACACGCTGCGCCATTGCGCCGCCCTGGCGCGGGAATAGGCAAGGGAACCAAAGGGGTCGTTGCTGCTTGCGACGACCAGCGAGGAAAACGGTAGCGCAAGGGCAGGTGGATGGCCGAAACTTGCAGCCTCCACCGGAAAAACCGGCGAAGCCGGATCGGGAACAGCGACCAGCAAAGCACCGGCCGCGGTATGCCGCGTACGCTGCGCCCAGTATGCGACCAGCAGGCAAGAGAGGCTATGGGCGACGATGAGCGGCGATTCGGCCGATTTGGCCATCTCACGATCCAGCGCTATGATCCAATCGTCCAACGCCGGCCGCTCCCAACTCGACGGTGCAAACCGTCGCATGCGCGGCTCGGCCTTTTCCCATCGCGATTGCCAATGCGCCTCGCCCGAACCGCCGATTCCCGGCATGATGATCACCTCTCTCATGGCAGTTCCTTTGCTGTTGCCTCGGCCGCAAACTGCATGAGATAGTCGGCAAACGACATAGGAAGTCATCGGATAGGCAAGCCATCTGCCGATAGATTAAAGGTGAAGATCCATGGCCGATATCATTGAGCGACAGCTGGATCCGACCGATATGCTCATCGTCGAGATCATGCAGGCCGATGGCCGCATTTCCGTTTCGGAGCTAGGGCGCAAGGTCGGCCTGTCTCAACCGGCTGCCTCCGAGCGGTTGAAACGGCTGGAAGAGCGTGGGATCATAGAGGGTTACGGAGCTCGCGTCAGTGCCGCAGCGCTCGGCCTCGGCATGATGGCGGTCATCCGGTTACGGACGACCCACGAACATATCCGTGCCTGCCTGAAGCAGTTTTCGGAGATGCCGCAGGTGATCGAGGTATTGCGGTTGACGGGCGAGGACTGCTTTGTTTTGAAGGTGCTGGTCCCGACGCCGTCGATGCTTGAAGTCATCGTCGACAGCATTGCCCGCTATGGCGCAGTGACAACCTCTCTCGTGCTGCGCAGCGAGCCGCCGAAGCCGATAGGACGAGACCTTTTGCGGCTCGCGCGGGGGCGCTGACGCCCCCCCCCTTGAGCCGTGCACTAGCGCATCGCGATGGCAACGGCTGCGCCGGCCATCGTGCCGGCGCTCACGCGATTGGCGATGCGGACGGCGCGGCGACTCTTCAGGACCGCTCTCGCCTTTGAAGCAAGCAGCGCCCAACCGAAATCGATCGCAATCAACACCAGCAACATTGTTGCGACGAGTTCGGCCCAGCCGAGGATCGTCACTGCGCCGATGTCGACGATCGACGGCAACAGCGCCATATAGAAACATCATGATCTTTGGATTGCCGAGCGTCACCGTCATGCCGGCTAAGAAAAGCTTCCGCGCGGAGTTCGCCTCAGGCAGCGTTTCATGGCTGTCCCCCGGCGAGGCAAACCACATTTTCCAGGCAAGATAGAGAAGGTAGCAGACGCCCAGCCATTTTAGGGCGACGAAGCCGTAGTGAAAGGTCTCGGCAAGCGCGGCAAGACCGGCGACGGCACTGGTCAGCCAAATTGCCTCGCCGAGCCACATGGCCGCGAGAAACGGAAGGACATCACGTGCACCCTTGGAGATTACGCGGGCGACAAGCGCAGCGACGCTCGGACCCGGAGTGCCGGCGCCCACGAACAGCGCGCAGGCAAAAACGAACAAGGTGGTCAGCGTCATCTGCAATCCTCCCTTTGCGAATAGGGAAGAGATGCCATTCGAGACACCCCTAATCCTCTTGGAGCGGATCAGAACGGCATCTTGAAGCCGGGCGGGATCGGCAGTCCCGCGGTCAACGCCTTGGTTTTTTCGGCTGCGGCGGCTTCCGCTTTGTCCTTGGCGTCCTTATGGGCAGCAACGATCAGGTCTTCGAGGATCTCGACATCCTCCTCCTTGAACAGCGACGGATCGACCTTCAAGCTCTGCATTTCGCCCTTGCCGTTGAGGATGACGGTCACCAGACCGCCGCCGGACTTGCCTTCAGCATGGAGCTCGGCGATTTCCGCCTGCATCTTCTCCATCTTCGCCTGCATTTCCTTGACTTTGCCCATCATGCCCATGATGTCGCGCATCGTCTCGCTCCTTCTTCGTCACTCAGAATTGTATGTCGTCGCCGGGCAGGATATCGCCGTCTTCGGATTCGGCAGCGGCAGGAGGTGCCTGGACCTCCTCTTCCTCCGGCTCCGGCGCTCTCACACGCACGTCGATGATCTTGGCGCCGGGAAACTGTGCGAGGATCGCTGCGACATCGGGATCCTGCCGCGCGTCGCTCACCTGCTGTTCCTTGGCGCGAGCTTCAGCCTCGACCATGGTTGGCTGGCCAGCGTCGCGGCTGAGGCTGATGATCCAGTGGATACCTGTCCAGTCCTTGAGCTTGACCGCCAGCTCGTTGAGCAAGGTCGGCGGCGCGCCATCCGTCAGGTTCACGTCGAGGCGGCCGGGCTCGACGCGGACAGGGCGAACGAATGTGCGCACCAGCGCCTTGATCTTCGCATCGCGCTTTTCGGAAGCCAGAATGACGATATCGCCGATGGAATTGATCGAAACCAGCGGCGTCGGCACTTCGGTCGGCCTGGTCTCGACGCGGCCGATGGGCATGTTCTGCGGATCGGAATTAGGGACAGAGCGCAGCACGGCAGTCGAGCCGCCGGGCTGCGGGCGCGGCGTGGCATCGCTTGCCCTGGCCGCAACGCTTCCTTGATAATTCACCGTCGTGCCATTGCCGCCGCCATTGCCCGACGGTACGGCCGGCCGGGCACCGCTGCTGTTTTCGGAAAATTCGGCCAGACGGCGCGCAGCATCTTCCGGCGCAGGGAGATGCGCGGCATGGGCGAGCCGGATCAGCACCATTTCAGCGGCACCGGCGGGACGAGAGGAAGCCTCCGCCTCCGGAATGCCCTTCAACAGCATCTGCCAGATGCGCGACAGCGTCGTCACCGCAATGCCTGTCGCGAACTCCGCCGCCTTGGTGCGCTCGATTTCGCTCAGCGAAGGATCGTTCGCGGCGTCAGGCACGTATTTCAGCCGCGTCACCAGATGCGTGAAGTCGGCCAGATCGGTGAGAACGGCAACCGGGTTCGCGCCGGCCTCGTATTGGCTCTGGAATTCGCCCAGCGCTGCGGCAACATCGCCTTTGACGACGTGATGGAAGAGATCGACGATGCGGGCGCGATCGGCAAGGCCGAGCATTCCACGTACGGCTTCAGTCAGCACTGCGCCGCCGCCGTGAGCAATCGCCTGATCGAGCAGCGAGAGGCCGTCACGCGCAGAGCCTTCGGCTGCACGGGCGATCATCGCCAGCGCATCCGATTCGGCTTCGATGCCTTCCTTCGACGCGATGGTGGTGAACAGTCCGACCAGATCGGACGCGCTGATGCGGCGCAGGTCGAAACGCTGGCATCTCGACAGCACCGTGATTGGAACCTTGCGGATTTCGGTGGTCGCAAAGATGAACTTCACATGCTCCGGCGGCTCCTCAAGCGTCTTCAAGAGGCCGTTGAAGGCCTGCGTCGAGAGCATGTGGACTTCATCGATGATGTAGACCTTGTAGCGCGCCGAAACCGGACGGTAGCGCACCTGCTCGATGATCTCCCTGATATCGTCGATACCGGTATGCGAGGCGGCGTCCATCTCGATGACATCGACATGGCGGCCTTCCATGATTGCCTGGCAATGTTCGCCGGGGATGCGCAGGTCGATCGTCGGCTTGTTGATCTCTGCGGTCTTGTAGTTCAGGGCACGCGCCAGAATGCGAGCCGTTGTCGTCTTTCCGACCCCGCGAACGCCGGTCAGCATGTAGGCCTGGGCTATACGACCAGTGTCGAAGGCGTTGGTCAGCGTCTGAACCATCGGCTCCTGGCCGACCATCAGATCCGTGAAATCCTTGGGGCGGTATTTGCGTGCCAGCACCCGGTATCCGGTGCCCGTCGAGGCGGCATCTTTTGATTGTCGCTCGGTGTCGCTCATCGCCCTGCTTAGCGCCCGGACTACCCGGGCAAGGATGGAGAGAAGGGTGGGAGGCTGGCACGATGACCCGTGCCGGGCTCGTTAGGGCTGCTTCCTTCCGGACCTGACCCGGTTGGCGAGTGGCTCGTCCACCACCAACCTCCCGAATGCACATATCGGCAATATCGCCATCAAAAGCAAGCCAAGCACAAAAAAAACTGCTAGCCTTTGGAAAACCCTGGAGGAAAACCTGTTGGACGCCTTCACGCTCGACCATCGGCTTCAAAGCGACAGTGCGAGTGTCATGCAGACCGGCCTCTGCGACCTCAGGCTGTCGGCGGATGCCCGCTGGCCCTGGCTGATTCTCGTCCCACGGCGAGCCGATATCACCGAAATATTCGAGCTCACGCCGCTTGATCAGGTGCTTCTGACGTTCGAGACCGAGTTGGTCGCGTCAGCCCTCAAAACGATCACCGGCGCTACAAAAATCAACATCGGGGCTCTTGGCAACGTCGTCCGCCAGCTTCATGTTCATATCATTGCCCGCTTCGAAGGCGATGCCAATTGGCCAGGACCCGTCTGGGGATTCGGCAAGGCGGAAGCCTACGAAGACGGAAAGAAAGATGAATTTATAGAGAAGTTGCGGGAAACCCTTTCATCATGAGCCGTTCGCTTTTCGATTCGGATGTACCACATCCGGAACCCAGCAATCTGACAGCCTTTGCCGCCAATGACCTGATCCGCGATTCCGAGCACCGCGACGAGAGTTCCGTGGACAACGCACTCGCCAAGGAAGGCACCCATATCTTTGCCTTTGCCGGCGACAAGCTGGTGCTGAAGCACGATGGCCAGGTGCTCGATCCACTGTTTGCGCGCTACGAGTTGAAGGATCTGCGTCCGAATTGGGACGAAACGATTCTACTCGGTTATCGCAAGACCGGCGAACCGCGCCTTGCCGTTCCGGTCGGCGTTTCCGAGGAGGAACTCGCAAGCCAGTACAAGCCCGCCGACGGCCGATCTCTATTTCGCGAGATGCTGGTGGATGAAGTCCTGCTCGGAGAATTCGCGCAGGGTGCCAGCCTCATTCGCTGGAACCGGGACAACAAGTTTTGCGGCCGTTGCGGCTCGACGATGGACATTCATATTGGCGGCTATAAGCGCATCTGCACCGCCTGCGAACACACCATCTTTCCGCGCACCGACCCCGTCGTCATCATGCTGACGATCGATGAGGAGCGCGATCTCTGCCTGCTTGGACGAAGCCCGCATTTCGCACCGGGGATGTATTCCTGTCTCGCCGGTTTCGTCGAGCCGGGTGAGACGATCGAGAACGCCGTTCGCCGCGAGACACTGGAAGAATCGGGCATTCGCACGGGGCGCATCCGCTACCACGCATCGCAGCCCTGGCCGATGCCGCATACATTGATGATCGGGTGCTTCGCGGAAGCCAAGTCGACCAACATCAAGCGCGACGAGCAGGAGCTGGAAGACTGCCGCTGGTTCTCGCGCGAGGAAACGATAGAGATGCTCCAGCGCCCGGGCACCAACGGTCAGGCACCGCCACCCAAGGGAGCGATCGCCCATCGCCTGATGCGCGACTGGGTGGAGTGGAAAGAACGATAGGTCCGTGCCATGGCACGCTCTGAACGCCTGCTGACATTGTTGCAGACATTGCGGCGCTACCGCCGTCCGGTCAGCGGCGCCGTTCTGGCGGAAGAAACAGGCGTCAGCATCCGCACGCTCTACCGGGACATTGCGAGCCTTCAGGCGCAAGGCGCTCAGATCGAAGGCGAGGCAGGCCTCGGCTACATCCTGAGGCCCGGCTTCATGCTGCCACCGATGATGTTTTCGCAAGACGAGCTCGAGGCCCTGGTCCTTGGGTCGCGCTGGGTGGCGAGAGCTGCCGATCCGCGGCTTGCGGCGGCCGGTGCCGATGCATTGGCCAAGATTGCGGATGTGCTGCCGCGCGACATGCGCGACGAAATCGAAACCTCGACGCTCCTCGTGCACCTGCGCCCGCCGGTCCCCGACAGGGCGGATCTCGAGGTCATTCGCAAGGCGATTCGCACCGAGCGCATTCTCAAACTGACCTACACGGACGAGCGCGGTCGTGCGTCCGTCCGCAAGGTCTGGCCATTCGCGCTCAGCTATTTCGAGCATGTGCGCGTGATGGTGGCCTGGTGCGAACTTCGGCAGGACTACCGCCATTTTCGCACCGACCGTATCGTTGAAATGGCATCTCAGGAGGTACGCTATCCGCGCCGGCGCGCTGTGCTTCTCAAGGAATGGCGCGACCAGCAAGACATTCCATCCGAGACCTAGAGGCTACTGCCATAAACTGACAGCAGCCTTCGCTATTATCGGGACCAACCCAAACAGGAGGACCCGATCATGGCACGCCTAAACGTCTCCCAATCGACGTGCGACAACCGACTTGTCGAGGAAAACCAGGGCTATGCGGGGCCGCAGTCTCTGATGTTGCGCATGATGCTTGACGCATCCCGCCGAATGGTACGGACCGGCTATCCGCGGCTCAATCTCGACTCCATGTCCGACTACATGAAGCGCGACCTCGGGTTCGCTGATTGCAGAAACCCGCACTGCGAGCAATAGCCTCGCGGATAGACCCACCACTTCAAAAAACGGCCAAGCGCTAACGATACTGCCATAGATTGGCAGGTCGGCCGGTGGCGCGCACATCATCCAAAAGACCGAGGGACCACGAAATGAACAGCCCAAACCTGATAATCCTCTACGTCAAGGATCCGGCCGAAAGCGCCGCCTTCTACCAGAACCTGCTGGGCCGTGAACCCGTGGCTGCCGCTCCTAATTTCGTGGCCTTCGCGCTGGACGGTGGCTTCACGCTCGGGCTTTGGCGCCTGAGCAAGGTCGAGCCACAGCCCTCCGCCATTGGAAGCCGGGCGGAAATCGCCTTCATGGTTCCCGGAGAAAAGGGCGTGGCTGCGGTCTACGACGATTGGCGCCAGCGGCGACTGCCCATCGCGCAGGATTTGACGGTCATGGACTTTGGTCCGACCTTCGTCGTCCTCGATCCGGACGGCCACCGGCTGCGCGTCTGCGAGCCGGACAAGTAAGCCGCAGCAAAAAGGGCGCCGATCGTGGCGCCCTTTTTCATGACTTCTGCAGATGGCCGCGCATCGGATGGCCCTTGTAGACGCCCAGGATGCGGACCTTCTCCGAGAAGAACCGCAGTTCTTCCAGCGCGCGCCGGACGTTGGCATCGTTCGGATGACCTTCAATGTCGGCATAAAACTGCGTGGCTACGAATTTTCCGCCAAGCTGGTAGCTCTCCAGCTTTGTCATGTTGATGCCGTTGGTCGCGAAGCCCCCAAGCGCCTTGTAGAGGGCGGCCGGGATATTTCGGACGTTGAAGACGAAGGTGGTGACGAGCTTTTCCTCTTCGGAATCACGGTGCGCCCACTCCTCGTCCTGCGACAGGACCACGAAGCGGGTCACGTTGTTCTCCGTATCTTCGACATTCTCGGCGACGATATCGAGGCCATAAAGTTCGGCGGCAAGGCGCGGAGCAAGCGCTGCCATCGTGCGGTCGCCGGTTTCCTTGACGAGCTTTGCGGCGCCTGCCGTGTCGCCGGCAACGACGGCCTTCCAGCCGTTGGCGCGAACGATCTTGCGGCATTGGCCAAGCGCGTGGATGTGGCTGTGGACCGTGCGGATCTCGTCCGTCGTGACGCCCGGCAGCACCATCAACTGGAAGCGGATCGGCATGAAATACTCGCCAATGATGTGCAGGCGCGATTCGGGCAGCAGGTGATGAATGTCTGCGACGCGGCCGGCGATGGTGTTCTCGATCGGGATCATGCCAAGGTCGGTCTCGCCGTTCTCGACGGCCACGAATGCATCTTCGAACGTCTGGCAGGGCAGCGGCTCCATGGTCGGAAACATGTCGCGGCATGCCATGTCCGAATTCGCGCCGAACTCGCCCTGGAAGGCGATCCTGTTGGTCTTGATGTTCATAGGAGATCCGTCAGTTCGATTGTGCGGAAAGAATGCGCCGCGCCTTTTCAAGGTCGGCCGGAGTATCGACACCGAGCGGAACCGTGTCAACGATCTCAACATCGATCCGCATGCCGGCCTCCAGCGCCCGCAGCTGTTCCAGCGATTCGCGCATTTCGAGAGCGGACGGACCGAGCGAGACGAAGCGCTCGAGGGCGGACCGACGGTAGGCGTAGAGGCCGATATGGTGGTAGAGCGGGCCATTGCCCCAGGGTGCCGTCGCTCTGGTGAAATACAGCGCCCGCAGACGGGTTTCGGAGAGCGGCGAGCCGATAACCTTGACGATCTGGGGGGCGGTCTTGTCCGCTTCGTCCTCGATTTCGATGGTCAGCGTCGCGATATCGACCGTCTCGTCTTCCAGGGGACGCAACGCCGCGCGGACTGTTTCGGGCTCGATCGTCGGCAGATCGCCCTGAACATTGACGATGAACTTCGCGCGGCCCTCGGGATCCACTTTCTGAAGCGCTTCGTAGATTCGGTCCGACCCGGACTGATGATCCTTGCGGGTCATGACGACTTCGAAGCCGGCTTGCGACACCACGTCGAAGACCTGCTGGTCGTCCACTGCCACGACCACGCGTCCGAGAGCCGCATCTCTGGCCCTCAGCGCGACCTGGACAATCATCGGCAGGCCGCAGATATCGGCGAGCGGCTTGCCCGGAAGTCGGGTCGAGGCCATGCGCGCCGGAATGAGGACGAGCACGTTGTCTAAATTTGGACTGGTCATTGTTCGGGCCTTCAAATCCGGGCGGAAAAGTGTCAAAAAGTCTCACGCAGTAGACCATTTAGACTGTTGCAACAAAAAGCCAAAAGACATAGGTTCCGCGCGATTTCAAGATGGTCCGGTTTTATGTCTGCCGGCTGCGAGGGGAGCATTGCAGATGAATTCTTACGTGAATACGGCAGTGGGGGCGCTGCTCGGAACGATTTTCGTTCTGATGTCGGTCTCCATCGCGTCGGAGGGAATCTTTCATTCCGAGTCGCCGGAGAAGGAAGGTTTCGCAATCGTTGCCGAAGAGGCATCCGCTGCCGGTGGCAGCGAGGCAGCACCCGCTGCCGCTGTTCCGATCGCACAATTGCTTGCCAAGGCCGACGCCAAGGCTGGCGAGACCGTATTCAAGAAGTGTCAGGCCTGTCATGACGCCACCAAGGGAGGGCCCAACAAGGTTGGCCCGAACCTCTTTGGTGCCGTCGACCGCCCGATCGCCACGCATGAGGGCTTCGCCTATTCCTCCGCCATGAAGGACTTCTCCAAAGGCGGCAGCGAGAAGTGGACATTCGACCACCTGAACCATTTCCTGGCAGCGCCGAAGAAGTACGTTGCCGGCACGGCGATGGGCTTTGCCGGTCTGCCGAAGGATACCGATCGCGCCAACGTCATCCTGTATCTGCACACGCTGGCCGATTCGCCTGTTCCGCTGCCAGACCCGAACGCGCCTGATTCGGCAACGCAGTAACGGCTCACAGTCTCCTGATGACGATCGAAGCCCGGCAGCAAGCCGGGCTTAAACATTTGAGGCCGGAACATTGTAATGATGTTCCGGCCTCGTTTGTCATTGGTGTGGTTGCAACACCCCAATGGCGTTGCGCTACGCGGTTGGGCCTTCCGGCCCCGAACTTTCGTTCGTAAATAAGCAGAACCCTCTGCGCATTTCGAGGCTTCGCCGAACCGTTGAGAGAGCGTGACGCTCGCGTATAAGGGAGACCAGCCTCATGACTTATACTAGCCGTTTTGTCGGCATCGACATATCGAAATCATCTTTTGACATCTGCCGGGCGTTGCCGAAATGATCGCCTTTCTTGCGGCTTCCGACGATATCAACCGCCTCGTTCTGGAGCCGACCGGTGGCTACAAACGTCGCGTCGTGGAAGCGCTGCAGGCGGCGGGCCTGCCCGTCGCGGGCGTCAACGCCAAGCAAATCAGGCAGTTCGCGCGCGCCGGCGGCCAGCTTTCCAAGACCGACAGGATCGACGCCTTCATTCTGGCCGACTATGGCCGGCGCATGGAGACACGCCTGCTTTGCCGGCCCAGCGTCGAGCAAGTCGAACTGACCGAGCTGGTGACACGCTACAAGCAATTGTCGCACATGATCGTCCAGGAAGAACCGCAGGGAAAAGCTTAACGATCGGACGAGGAATTGGATCGAGCAGACGCTGCAGTTCTTGCTCAGCCAACGGCAGGCCGTGGTCGACGCTATGACGGCCTGTCTTGCATCGGATGCAACCTTGTCAGCCAAAGCCGAACTGGTCGGTGTCGCGCCACTCAACTGAGACAGTGGGCTGATGCGAGGCAAGCGCATGATCGCGGGAGGACGACAGCCGGTTCGAGACGCGCTGTATATCGCCGCTCTGCCAGCCATTCGCTTCGACCCCAATATCAAGGCTTTCTACACAAAACTCAGAGCAAACGGAAAACAGTGCTTGACCCGTAACACCGTTGCTTTTTTGTTTGGCTATGCGCCGAGAAGGTAGGCCCAGAACGACACCGAGATGGCGCCAAGCGCTGTGGTCACCGTTATCGTCGAGGCTGCCAGGCTGTGTCCGACACCGAAGCGATTGGCAATGAGCCAGGCGTTGACGCCGGTCGGCACCGCCGAGATCAACACCAGCGCCGCCGTCCAGTCGCTCGCGAGCCCAACCAGATGACTGGCGGTCCAGACGCAAGCCGGCAGCAGCAGAAGCTTGAACGCGGATGTGACGCTGGCAATGCCGACATTGCCCGAGATGCCATACTTCTGGAGCGCCATGCCAAGAGAAATGAGCGCGACGGGACCGGCCACGCCGGCGATCTGATCGACGATCATCTCGACCGGTCCCGGCATTTGGAGGCCCAAGAGATGCATGACGGCACCTCCCGCAAGGCCGATCACCAGCGGATTGTGGATGAGATTCTGGGCGATCTGGCGAATCAACCTGACGACACTGCGCTCCTGTCCGCCAGCGATCTTGTGCTCGGCGCGCTCCATCAGGATCGTGCCGACGATCATCATGACAGGCAGATGAACCGCGATCAGAATGGAAAGCGGCACAAGTCCCTTGTCGCCCACGGTGCGCTGCACCAGCGGAAGGCCGATGAAGATGGTGTTGGCGAAAGCCGACGATACGCCGGCCAGAACGCCGATGCGATCGTCACGGCGAAAGATCCGGGTTGCGGCGACATGTGCCGCAGACCAGGTCACGGCTACCCCGGAGAAATAGGCGATCCACAAACGAAACGGCGATGCGCCGTGAAAATCGGCCTCCGCGATCGTCCGGAAAAGCAGCAGGGGAACAGCAACCTTGAAGACGAATTCGCTAAGCGCGTCGCCGATCTCTGCCTTCATCAGTCCCGCCTTGACGATCAGCCAGCCGATCAGGATCATGACGAAGATGGGGAGGACGTCGAAAATGATGGCTGACATCAGGAAGGGCTGCCTTTGCATGCGGATGGCAAAGGTCTAGCAGCAAATCGGCGACGGTGACAAACGTGAATGGCGCAACGCCTTGTGGCGACGACAAAAAAAGCGGGCCATGCCCGCTTTTCCGCATCCGGGTCCTGCCGGATAGCCGGTCGGCAATGCTGCCAGTTCATCCGTGGTCAGCGTCGCTCCGGTATCGTCGAAGGGAATCATTCCCTTCAGTATTGGCAGCAGTTCGTAAGCCGCTCATGCCAATCTCGTTGACGCTGCTTATAGTCAGAGAAAATGACAGGGGAATGACGTCGTCCGGGCATTTTTGCGAAAGGATGAGCGGCAGGAGTGGGATTTCTTCTTTCCATCCGACGAAAATCCACTAAGACCGACTACCGGCTATCACCAATAATCGGGACCTCCCCTTTCATGACCAAATTCGATGTTCTGACTGTCGGCAACGCCATCGTCGATATCATTGCGCGTTGCGACGACCAGTTCCTCATTGATCACAAGATCACCAAGGCGGCAATGAACCTCATCGATGCCGAGCGCGCGGAGCTTCTTTACGCGCATATGGGTCCGGCGCTTGAAGCATCCGGCGGCAGCGCCGGCAACACCGCAGCCGGGATTGCGAGCTTCGGCGGCAAGGCGGCTTATTTCGGCAAGGTGGCCGAGGATCAGCTGGGCGAGATCTTTGCGCACGACATCCGGGCTCAGGGCGTTCACTACCAGACCCGGGCCAAGGGCACCATTCCGCCGACCGCGCGCTCTATGATCTTTGTCACGGAAGACGGCGAACGCTCGATGAACACCTATCTCGGCGCCTGCGTCGAACTCGGCCCGGAAGATGTCGAGCCGGATGTCGTGGCGCAGTCCAAGGTTACATATTTCGAGGGCTACCTCTGGGATCCGCCGCGCGCCAAGGAAGCCATTCGCGACTGCGCCCGCATCGCCCATGAGAATGGCCGCGAGATGTCCATGACGCTTTCGGACAGCTTCTGCGTCGGCCGTTACCGCGGCGAGTTTCTGGACCTGATGCGGTCAGGTACCGTCGATATCGTCTTTGCCAACCGGCAGGAAGCGCTGGCGCTCTATGAAACCGACGATTTCGAGGAAGCCCTCACCAGGATCGCCAAGGACTGCAAGATCGCGGCCGTGACAATGAGCGAAGACGGTGCAGTGATTATCAAGGGGACGGAGCGCTTCTACGTCGATGCCATCGAAATCAGGGAACTGGTCGATACGACAGGGGCGGGCGACCTGTTCGCCGCCGGCTTCCTCTATGGCTATACGCAGGGCCGGACACTGGAGGATTGCGGCAAGCTCGGCTGCCTCGCCGCCGGTATCGTCATCCAGCAGATCGGACCACGGCCTATGAAGTCGCTGGCCGATGCCGGGAAACAGGCGAGCCTTACTTGAAGGCCTCGCCGGGATAGGCACCCCAGACTTCCGACTGGGCCACCCAACCTTCGGCGCCGTCGGTCTTGGCAAAACACCAGTCACCGTTGCACTCGCCAATGTTCATCATGACGCCCGGTTCCAGCTTGGCGACCACCGTCGAAGACGGCAGGGCCTCGCGCCGCATGTTGACGAAGACGCCCTTGCCCTTGCCCTTCATCCATGGCGCGGCAATGGCTGCGCGCGAACCGGACAGCAGCGACTGGTTGACCCAACCCGAGGTTCCATCGGCATCGCGGATCTGCCGCCAGTTGTCGTATTCCTGAATGATTTCGACCGGCAGGCCCGCCTTCAGGTACATCCAGGATGCCGCAAAGTCCGTGCCTGGACCGATGCGAAGGTTCACGCGCTTGGACTTCAACGTGACGAAGCGCGGCAACGGGAGGCCGCTCGGCCCCTTTGCGGCCTGAGCGAAACTCAATTCGGCGGTACCCGCCGAAAGCACGAAACCGATCGCAAGAGCGAGGCATGATTTCAGGACTGTGCTGCGCATGGGACTTCCGTTCGCTCAAATTCAAGGCATTTCTGCTGCCTGATGTTCGGACCTGGATTCGTCCGCACGCTCAACGAGTTTTGTTTGTCTTCGCGCGCGGGTCTGGTAGAAATTGCCCGGAACGGGGAAATTATCCCGCGTCTTGGTTAAGGACCTCTAAACAAGGCAGCTCCGGCGGACATGACGACGAAGAAAAAACCGAAGGTCTACATCACACGCAAACTGCCGGATGCGGTCGAAACACGCATGCGCGAACTCTTCGATGCGGAGCTTAACATCGATGACACACCGCGCACGGCCGCGGAACTTGTCGCGGCGATGAAATCGGCCGACGTGTTGGTTCCCACCGTCACCGACCGCATCGACGCAACGCTGATCGAGCAAGCCGGATCGCAGCTGAAGCTGATCGCCAGTTTCTCGAACGGCACCGACCACATCGATGTCGAGGCCGCCGCCCGCAAGGGAATAACGGTCACCAACACGCCGAACGTGCTGACCGAGGATACCGCGGACATGACCATGGCGCTCATACTCGCGGTGCCGCGCCGGCTTGGCGAAGGTGCGCGGGTGCTGACGGACAAACCCGGTGAATGGGCCGGATGGTCACCGACCTGGATGCTCGGGCGCCGCATTCACGGCAAGCGGATAGGCATCGTGGGCATGGGGCGTATCGGCACGGCGGTTGCGCGGCGCGCCAAGGCGTTCGGGCTGGCGATCCACTACCACAATCGCAAACGGGTCAGCCCGGCGACGGAAGACCAACTGGAAGCGACCTATTGGGAGAGCCTCGACCAGATGCTCGCCCGCGTCGACATCGTCTCGGTGAACTGCCCTTCAACGCCGGCCACTTTTCATCTGCTGTCCGCCCGGCGCCTCGCGCTGCTGCAGCCGACGGCCTATCTGGTGAATACGGCGCGCGGAGACGTGATCGATGAGGCGGCGCTTATCAAAAGTCTCAGGGAAGGCAAGCTGGCCGGCGCAGGCCTCGATGTGTTCGAGAACGAGCCGGCCGTCAATCCGAAGCTGATCAAGCTCGCGAACGAGGGCAAGGTGGTGCTTCTGCCGCATATGAGCTCGGCGACGATCGAGGGCCGCATCGACATGGGCGACAAGGTGATCATCAATATCCGCACCTTCATTGACGGTCACCGTCCGCCAAACCGGGTGCTGCCGGGTCGCTAGAGTACGCACTTTGCTGGAATTGGCCTATGCCGCCAGCGATTTGCGCATCTCGATCGATGTCGTCCTGACGAAGCCCAGATGCGCATTTTCCGCAGTCTTCGAAAAGCCCCACCGGGAAAAAACGGCGTGGTTTTCAATGAGCTCGATGCGCGTTTCCAGCCTGAGAGCAGGCAAGGCGAGTGATCGCGCCGTCTCTTCCGCGACCGCCAGCAGTTCTCGGCCGATACCTCTACCCTGAGCGTCCCGCGCAATCGCCAGTTTGCCGATATAGAGACAATCGGTTTCCGGCCGCAGGAAGACGCAACCCACCAGCGCTTCGCCTTCAAGGACAATATGGATGATCTCCGCTTCCGCTCTCCGGGCAAGCGAGGCCGCCGTCAGGTCGAGTGCGGAGGACGGCGGATCGATCCGGCCGTTCATATAAGCGAAGGAGGACCGGATCAGCGTAAGCAGCTCCTGCCAACGGTCGAAGCCCTTATCCAAGCGACTAATTTTCATGATGCCTGGCTCTGCCTCGGGCGCCGCCTCTTGTAGCGGATCGTATCGAAGCGGGCCGACAAGGCGTCATAGAGCAGCAGCCGACCTACGAGGGGCTCGCCGGTGCCGGTGACCAGCTTGATCGCCTCCATCGCCATCAACGTACCGATGACGCCGGTCAGCGCGCCAATGATGCCGGTTTCGGCGCAGACCGGAATGAGGCCGGCAGGCGGCTTTTCGGGAAAGAGATCGCGGTAGGTGGGGTTCTCGGCACCATCGGTGCCGGTCTCGTATGGCTTCAGAACCGTTACGGAACCATCAAAGCGGCCGACTGCGCCCGTGACAAGCGGGATTCGCGCGGTTTCCGCTGCATCGGCCGCCGTGTAGCGCGTGTCGAAATTGTCGGACCCGTCAATCAGAAGGTCGAAACCGGAGAGATGACGCCGCGCCGACTCCGCAGTGAAGCGCTCCTCGAAACGGATCACCTTCACATGCGGATTGAGCCTTGCAATCGCGAAGGCAGCGCTCTCAGTCTTCAGCTCGCCTATCGTGCCGGAATCATGGATGACCTGACGCTGCAGATTGGAAAGCGACACAAGGTCGTCGTCGGCAATACCAAGCGTGCCGACGCCCACGGCTGCAAGATATTGCAGGATCGGCGCGCCGATACCGCCCGCGCCGATAACCAGGACGCGCGCCGCCTTCAGTTTCTGCTGCCCCGCCCCGCCGATTTCGGGAAGCAGGATATGTCGCTGGTATCTGGCGATTTCTTCCGGGCTCAAGGGTTCCATGGGCTTGATGCTACCATGGCCTCCGCCAGGGGGGAAAGCGTCAACCGTCATTCGAAAACCCTTCCATTGGCAACGGTCAAGAACCGCGCCCGGTCCCCGAGCGCCGAAAACATCGACCGGTCCGTCCCGGTCATGAAGGCCTGGCCACCCAAGGCATCGATCAGGTCGAACAGCGCCGCGCGCCGCCCTTCGTCGAGATGGGCTGCGATCTCATCGAGCAGAAGTATGGGCGCGTGGCCTGTGAGATTGCCGACCAGCCGGGCATGCGCAAGGATCAGCCCGACGAGCAACGCCTTCTGTTCGCCGGTCGAACAGCGCGCAGCTTCCATCTGCTTGTCGCGGTGGCGCACCAGGAGGTCGGCGCGGTGCGGACCGTCGAGCGTGCGGCCGGCGGCGGCGTCGCGATGGCGGCTTTCGGCGAGCATCGCGGCATAGTCGTCTTCGAGATCGACGGCCGGGCGGCTGAACTGCCCGTCCATGAAGCCGGCAAGCTCGAGCGATGCCGAGGGAAAGGGCGAGGTTTCGCGCGTTCCCTCGATAAGGCGGCTCAGAAGTCCCAGCATTTCCTGGCGCGCCAGCGCCATGGCGATGCCAAGGCTTGCCATCTGCTCCTCGATGCCGGAGAGCCAGGACGGATCGAACCGGCGCTCGTCGAGAAGCTTGTTGCGACTGCGCATAGCACGTTCGAAATCGCTGGCGCGGCGGCCGTGGGCTGGATCTAGCGACAGCACGAGGCGATCGAGAAAGCGACGCCGCTCGGACGAGCCGCCGGTAAAGAGCCCGTCCATTGAAGGCGTCAGCCAGAGCAGGCGCAGGTGATCGGTGAGTTCGTCGGCGGTCCTGGCAGGCGTCCCGTTGATGCGCAGCCGGCGCGAGGCCGTGTGGTCGCTTGTGTCGACCCCGGTGCCGATCTCGACTTCCCCCTCCATGCCATCGAGGTCTGCAAAGATTGAGAAGCCGGCGGTCGCACCGACGCGGGTGACATCGCCGTAGGTGGCACGCCGCATGCCGCGACCGGGCGACAGGAACGAGACCGCTTCCATGAGATTGGTCTTGCCGGCGCCATTGTCACCGGTCAGCACGAGATGCCGGCCATCAAGAGACAATGCCGCGGCCGCATAGTTGCGGAAATCGGTGAGCTTGAGGCGGGAAATGGTAACCTTGTGCGGCATGCGATATCCGGATTCGTGACGGCTGAGAGCTAAGCGCAACGGGCTACGATGGCAAGGGCCGGCACCCTTGCCGATGCGGACGTTGGCGGGGTGCCTCTCTTTGTAATTTGGACGATCAACCGGAGAGAGTGTGATATAAGCGCCCATGAGACGGGAGGCGACTCGAACCTGGATGAGACACCGCACGAAAACGCGGATGGCGATAAGCGGCATGGCGGCACTGCTGGTTGCCTATCTGTTTGCCGCCTATTTCATCGTTCCGGAAATATGGATTCTTCGGGACGCCAGCCGCGTTGCCGACTTTGGCAAAATGGTCACGCTCACCGAGCAGGGCATTCCCGGAGACCCGATCAATGTCGGTCTCGTCGGCTCTAAGGAAGAAGTGATCCGGGCATTTGCGGCAGCGGGGTGGGATCCGGCCGATAAAATCACCATGCGCACATCGGTCGAAATCGGATTGAGCGTCGTGCTTGACCGGCCCGACCTCGACGCGCCGGTGAGCCCGCTGCTGTTTGAGGGTCGCAAGCAGGATCTGGCATTTGAAAAGCCCGTCGGCAAAAGCGCCGACGAGCGTAACCACGTGCGTTTCTGGCTGACCCCAAAGGCCGGTACGGACGGGCGTCCGCTGTGGCTCGGCTCAGCGAGCTTTGACCGCGGGGTGGGATTCAGCCACGATACCGGCCAGATCACACATCACATCGGACCCGATGTCGATGCGGAGCGGGATTTGACGATAGGCGACCTTCTCAAGGCCGGGCAGCTCTCGTCGACCTACGAGATCGCGGGTATCGGCGCCACGAAAACCGGCCGCAACGGTGGAGGCGATCCCTATTTTACCGATGGGAGGGCGTTGGTCGGCGTGCTTCGCGGCGCGGATCGATAGCGGAAGGACTGACCAGCAATGCGTCGAAGGTCGGTTTCGTGTCCGGACTTTCGACAGACGCGCCATGACCGTCACGCGGCACACACCCGTGGTTTGACCATGCCTGCTCACTCGCGGACGGGCGCTGGAAACTGCCGCGTAGGAATATAGTATATCGCGCTGCCAGCGCCCCGTGCGTCCTCTCCTCATTGACGAAGGGGTTTGTGTGCCACACAGGCACGCCCGGAGCGAAGCTGAGCCTTCGCGCTTGCCTCCATTTCCAGAGGGAGACCAATTTATGCGAACCCCGGATGGGAGAGCATGCGTGGTTTCCTCACACCCAGCGCCGATCCCGACTCGCCGCGACGCCTTGCAGTGTATCCGACGACGGGACATGGAGATTTTAGGGACAGCTTCGGGGAGTGGGGAAAACGGGGATGGGATTTCGCGTAAGTGGCTGATTTTGCACAACCGCCACCGCGTCATCATCCCCTCGTTCCGGAACATTCACCTCCCTCAGTCCTTGTCCCAGACTGAGGGAGGTGGGGCCTGCGCCGTCGAGGAAAACTCCGGCCAGTCAGGCTCTCCGGCCGCTGATTTGCCGGTTGGCCCCCGGCGTCGTCGACCCCAACCCGCAACAAGAGCAGGGAACGACATGACGCAAGTTCTGCTGCGGGCGACGCAATGACGCATTCTGCGGTTGTCTCAGCAGTCGCTTCGGCCTTCACCCAGCGGCATCGACTGCCTATATGTGAGGCGGTCGCGATGAGCGGCATACCGGAGTGGACGATGAATACGGAGATACAGGGTCGGGCGGCGCATGTGGCTGCCATTCGCGAACGCGCCGAAGCCGAAATGAAGGTGATGGGCGTCGATGAGGCATTCATCGACAGGCTGGTCGAGACTTTTTACGGCCGGGTGCTGAAGCACCCTGCCCTCGGTCCGGTGTTCGACGCCAAGCTTTCCGGCCGCTGGCCGGAGCACATGACGAAAATGAAAAGCTTCTGGTCGGCCGTCGCCTTTCGAAGCGGCGCCTATGGCGGCAAGCCGGTGCAGGCGCATACCGGCGTCGCCGACTTGACGCCGGCGCTCTTTCCGCAATGGCTGGCGCTGTTTTCGCAGACGCTCGACGATATCGCGCCGAATGCTGAGGCTAAGGCCTGGTTCATGGCAACCGCGGAGCGGATCGCCAAGAGCCTGACGCTGTCGCTCTTCTACAATCCCGCGCTCGACGACCCGCAACGCAAGCCGGCCTGAGGCCACTCAGGCGATGCGCTTGTAGAAGAAGGTGGAGGCGCAGAAGCCGCCTTCGGGCCAGAGCGCATAATCCGGAATGACGCCGACGCGTTCCCAACCGAGACGCGGATAGATGATTTCGGCATCGCTGCCGGTTGCAGTGTCGAGCACCAGGATGCTCTTGCCGAGGCTGGCGGCCTCGCGCTCGGCTGCATCCATCAACAGACGTGCGAGGCCCTTGCCACGGGCGGAACGATGGACCAGAAGCTTCTTCAAGTCGGCGCGATGCGGCTGGTTGGGCATCTGCGTGGCGCCGACCTGCACTGTACCGACGACGTTTCCATCCACCTCGGCCACGAGAAGCAGGGTCGCGCCCGCATTGACGGCGTCGGCAACGCCATGCCAGTAGGGTTCGGCATCGTCCAGGCCAAAGGGCTGCATGAAGCCGACGGACGCGCCGCCATTGACGCAATCGGCCAGCACGTCGGACAGATCGGGAATGGCCGCGCGGGCTTCTGCCGCACCGAGAAGGCGGATGGTCGTCATGGGATTCTCCTGAATTGCGCTAGCGCCCGCGCCGGTCGAGGACGACACAGTAGCGGGCCGGTTTGTTGCCGGGATTGTGGAAAACGTGGCCCTCGGCAACCGGCATGAAAAGGCAATCGCCGGGATGCAGCCGGTAGACCGTTTCGCCTGTCGTCATCTCCAGTTCGCCGTCGAAGAGCCAGATATGCTGGGCCATGCCGCTGCTTGCCGCGTGCGGCGGGAAGCCGATGCGGGCGCCGGCCGGGAATTCCACATCAACGATATCGACATCCGACGCGGTGCCGGGGGGCGAGACGGAGCGCCTGAGGTAGCCGGTTTCCGGGTCGCGCCAAACCTGCTGTTCCTGACGGCGGCAGAGCGGCGAGGCTTCTCCCTCTTCGGCAAAGAAGGCCGAAAGGGAAAGGCCGAGGGCCGCACAGACCCGCGCCAGCAGAGAGGCCGTAGGGCTCGCCTCGCCGCGTTCGATCCGCGAGATCATTGCCCGGCTAACTCCGGAGGCCGTGGCGAGGTCGTCCAGCGTCAGGCTCTTTGCGATCCTGAGTTTTCGGATGCGGGCGCCGATCCCCGTCTCGAGTTCCTGTTCCATCTTTCGATCCGCCGCTATTCTATTATAAGAGAAATACATGATCTTATAATGGAATCAAGCGTAATTCGTGCTCCGCCTGAGCAGCCGCTTATCGTAAACGAAACCCTGCTTTTCCGCTTTGCGGCAAGGGGATGCGCTGCTATATGGCGCGCATGAGCACCAATCCGAACCGCACCGCCCTTGACCATATCCGCAACTTCTCGATCGTGGCCCATATCGACCACGGCAAATCGACGCTTGCCGACCGTCTGATCCAGTCGACCGGCGGCCTTGCCGAGCGCGACATGTCGGAACAGGTGCTCGATTCGATGGATATCGAACGCGAGCGCGGCATCACGATCAAGGCGCAGACCGTTCGCCTGCACTACAAGGCCAACAACGGCGAGACCTACATCCTCAACCTGATCGACACGCCCGGCCACGTTGACTTCGCCTATGAAGTCTCTCGCTCGCTGTCGGCCTGCGAAGGCTCGCTGCTGGTCGTCGACGCCTCCCAGGGCGTGGAAGCGCAGACGCTCGCCAACGTCTATCAGGCGATCGACAACAACCATGAGATCGTCACAGTTCTCAACAAGATCGACCTGCCGGCGGCCGAGCCGGACAGAATCAAGGAACAGATCGAGGAAGTGATCGGCATCGACGCTTCCCAGGCAGTGCTGATCTCGGCCAAGACCGGGCTCGGCATTCCCGACGTTCTCGAAGCGATCGTGCACCAGCTGCCGTCGCCGAAAAGCCCCGCCGGCGAGAACGGGCCGCTGAAAGCGCTACTCGTTGATAGCTGGTACGACACTTATCTCGGCGTCATGGTTCTCGTGCGCATCATCGACGGCGTGCTGACCAAGGGCCAGACTATCCGCATGATGGGCACAGACGCAAAATATCAGGTCGAGCGGGTCGGCGTGCTGACGCCGAAGATGCTTGCTGTCGACAGCCTCGGTCCGGGCGAGATCGGCTTCTTCACCGGCTCGATTAAGGAAGTGGCCGATACCCGCGTCGGCGACACGATCACCGAAGACAAGAAGCCGACGGCGCAGGCGTTGCCGGGATTCAAGCCGGCTCAGCCTGTCGTATTCTGCGGGCTCTTCCCGGTCGATGCGGCCGACTTCGAGGATCTGCGCGCCGCGATGGGCAAGCTGCGCCTCAACGACGCGTCGTTTTCCTTCGAAATGGAATCATCCGCCGCCCTCGGCTTCGGCTTCCGCTGCGGCTTCCTCGGCCTGCTGCATCTGGAAATCATCCAAGAGCGCCTCGAGCGCGAATTCGACCTCGACCTCATCGCGACCGCGCCTTCGGTCGTCTACAAGCTTCACATGACCGACGGTACCGAGCGCGAGCTGCACAATCCGGCCGACATGCCTGACGTCGTGCGGATCTCGGAAATCCACGAACCGTGGATCAAGGCGACGATTCTGACGCCGGACGATTATCTCGGCGGCATCCTCAAGCTCTGCCAGGACCGCCGCGGCATCCAGACGGAACTCACTTATGTCGGCAAGCGCGCGATGCTGACCTACGAGCTGCCGCTCAACGAAGTTGTATTCGACTTCTATGACCGCCTGAAGTCCATCTCGAAGGGCTATGCCTCGTTCGACTACCATCTCGACACCTATCGCGAGGGGAACCTCGTCAAGATGTCGATCATGGTCAACGGCGAGCCGGTCGATGCGCTGTCGATGCTGGTGCACCGCTCGGCTGCCGAAAAGCGCGGCCGCGACATGTGCGAAAAGCTGAAGGACCTGATCCCGCGGCATATGTTCAAGATCCCGATCCAGGCGGCGATCGGCGGTAACGTGATTGCCCGCGAAACGATCTCGGCGATGCGCAAGGACGTGACTGCGAAGTGCTACGGCGGCGACGCCAGCCGCAAACGCAAGCTGCTCGACAAGCAGAAGGCCGGCAAGAAGCGCATGCGCCAGTTCGGCAAGGTGGAGATACCGCAGGAAGCGTTTATCGCAGCGCTGAAGATGAGCGACGAGTAAGCCCGTTTTCTTTCTCCTGTTATGCGCATATGATTTGCGCATAACAGGAGATCGACAATGTCGCATTCCCCCCGCAAGGCCGCCAACCTGTCGCTCGACAGCGCACTCGTGTCGCAGGCGCGCGAACTGAACATCAACATCTCCCGGGCCGCCGAAGACGGCATCGAGCGCGCCATCAAGAGCGAGCGCGAACGCTTGTGGCTTCTGGAGAACGCAGAGGCGATCAGGCTGGAAAACGAGTATGTCGAGAAGAATGGCCTTCCGTTTGCCAAATATCGGCAATTTTGATGGGCCGATTCCAGGTCTACCGATTGAAGTCCGGCGACACTCTAGCGATGGATATCCAGGCGGATCTGCTTGGCGATCTGCCGTCCCGCATGATGGCGCCGCTCTATGCCGCCGAAGATATGTCGTGGTCGATCTTGCGCCTCAATCCGCGCTTCATCATTAACGGGAGGCTTTATGCAATGGCGACCCAACGCATGGCAGCAGTCCAGATCCGGGAAATCGGCGATGCCGTCGCCGACCTGTCCCCGCGAAGCGACGAGATCACCGCAGCCCTGGATTTCCTGTTTCAGGGTTTCTAGCCCGAAGCCCGCGCCATGTATGCCTTCACCAAGCCCTCGTAGGCGTCCAGCTCCGGCAGCGCCTCGTAGCTGTGCACGGCGCCGGTTTGCGCGCACGGCAGCTTCTCATTCGTCCAGGTCTCGATGAAGGGCGTGAACCAGCGGGGGTCGTCCAGCATCGTCGGACGCAGGTTGACGAACCAATCCATGCCTTCCGGACGGGTGAACATCCAGGTCATGCAATAGGGGCAGAAATAGTGGCGCGAGCGGCCATGCAGACCGCCGACGACAGGCTCGCCGTGCGTCACCTCAAAGCCTTCGGCAGGGATGGCAGCGCTCAGCGAATAAGCGCTGGACGACATCTTCTGGCAGCCCGTGCAATGGCAGGCCATCGTCAGCAACGGTTTGGCGGTGATCTTCAGCCGCACCTGGCCGCACCGGCACCCGCCCTCCCAAGGCAGGTTTTGCTCACTCATGTCGCCTTCCCTCGTTCAATCCCAATATCCAGTTCCAACCCAATATCTGCCAGTCGACAGGCTGGTGTCAAATCGCGACATGGAAGGGGGTTGCAACGGCATTTCTTTCCGTTAATTTGCGCTCTGACCTGAACGTAACAGGTCAAACACGGGAACAAAAACGACTAAAAAAGGCGAAAATCCTAGAAAGGTGGCCTCCATCATGAGCTTTCTTACGAAAAAAATTCTAGCCTCCGCAGTATTTGGCTCACTGCTGGCTGTTTCGGCCCATGCGGCGACACTGAATATCCACAATGGCGGCGACCCCCAGTCCCTCGATCCGCAGAAACTCTCCAGCGACTACGAGAACCGGATCGCGGGTGACATCTTCGAGGGCCTCGTAACGGAAGATCCGAAGGACGATCCCATCCCGGCGCAGGCTGAGAGCTGGACGGTTTCGCCTGACGGCAAGGTCTATACCTTCAAGCTTCGCGACGGCATCAAGTGGTCCGACGGGCAGCCGGTGACGGCAGAAGACTTCGTCTTCTCCTTCCAGCGCCTCCTTGATCCGAAGAACGCCGCCGAATACGCCTACCTGCAATTCACCATCAAGAACGCGGAGAAGATCAACAAGGGCGAGATCACCGATTTCAGCCAGCTCGGCGTCAAGGCGATCGACAACAAGACACTCGAGATCACGCTTGAAAACGCGACCCCCTATTTCATCAATTCGCTGATGCATTACACCGCCTATCCGCTGCCGAAGCATGTGGTCGATGCCAAGGGCGAAGATTGGGTCAAGATCGGCAACATCGTCACCAACGGCCCCTACAAGCCGACAGAATGGATCCCGGGCGCATCCGTGACCACGGTGAAGAACGACCAGTATTATGACGTAAAAGATCTGAAGATTGACGGCGTCAAGTTCTTCACGCTGGAAGACCAGGAAGCCGCACTGAAGCGCTACCGTGCCGGCGAGTTCGACATCATGACGGACTTCCCGACCGACCAGTACGAATGGATGAAGACGAACCTGCCGGGCCAGGCGCATGTCGCACCGTTCCTTGCCAGCTACTACTACGTGCTGAACGCCCAGAAGCCGCCGTTCAGCGACAAGCGCGTACGCCAGGCGCTCTCCATGGCCGTAAACCGTGAGGTTATCGGTCCGAAGATTCTCGGCACCGGCGAACTGCCGGCCTATTCCTGGGTTCCTCCGGGCACCGCGAACTACAGCGAGCCCGCCTATGTCAGCTGGAAGGACATGCCTTACAAGGAAAGGCTCGAAGAGGCCAAGAAGCTCCTAAAGGAAGCCGGCTTCGGTCCTGACCACCCGCTGAAGGCGCAGCTTCGCTACAACACCAACGACAACCACAAGCGGGTCGCGGTCGCGATCGCCTCGATGTGGAAGCCGCTCGGTGTCCAGGTTGAACTCTACAACACCGAAACCAAAGTGCACTACGACGAGATGCAACGCGGCCAGGTGGAAATCGGCCGTGCTGGCTGGATCGCCGATTACAACGACCCGGACAACTTCCTGGGCCTCCTGGTCTCGGGCGTATCCATGAACTACGGCCGCTGGAGCAACGCGGACTATGACAAGCTCGTCAAGGAAGCGAACGCCCAGACGGACCTCAAGAAGCGCGCTGAGATATTCAAGCAGGCCGAACAGCTGGCACTCGACGACAGCGCCGCCATTCCGCTCTACTACTACGTCTCGAAAAACGTGGTATCACCGAAGGTCCAGGGCTTCGAAGACAATATTCAGGACATCCATCGCACGCGCTGGCTGTCTGTCAAAGAATAGGGATATCGGCCCTTCCCTCGCCTGAGCGAAGGGCCGGTCCACGATCATGATCAAATACGCACTCCGTCGTCTGCTTTCGACGATCCCTGTCCTGTGGATCGCCGTCACGCTGAGCTTTTTCGTCCTGCGCCTTGCCCCCGGCGGCCCCTTCGATGGCGAACGGCCATTGCCGCCGGTGATCCTCAAGAACCTCGCGGCCCATTACAATCTGGACAAGCCGCTGATCGAACAGTACCTGATCTATATGTTCGATGTGCTGAAGGGCGACCTCGGTCCCTCGTTCGCGAACCAGGATTTCAACGTCACGCAGCAGCTTATGCTCGGCCTGCCCTACACATTCACGATCGGCGGGGCGGCGTTCGTCCTGGCAATCGTCATCGGCGTGGCGGTCGGCTGTCTCGGGGCGCTTTATCAGAACAAAGCGCCCGATTACCTGCTTGGCTTGCTTATCCTCATCGGACTGGTTCTTCCAAACTTCCTGATTGCGCCCATCCTGCAGCTGGTCTTCGGCATCCATCTCGGCTGGCTGCCCGTTGGCGGCTGGGGTAACGGTTCGATCCGATATCTGATCCTGCCGGTGCTGGTTCTGGCCTTGCCGCATGCGGGCCGCATCTCGCGCATGACCCGCGGATCGATGATCGAGGTCATGAACCAGAACTATATCCGCACCGCGAAAGCCAAGGGCATCGGCCCGCGGCTCACCGTGATGCGTCACGCACTGAAGCCCGCCATGATGCCCGTCGTCTCATATCTCGGGCCGGCGGCAAGCTACCTTCTCACCGGCTCGCTGGTTGTCGAAAGCATCTTCGGACTGCCCGGCATCGGCCGCTATTTCATCAACGCTGCACTCAACCGCGACTACGGCATGGTTCTCGGAACGGTCATCTTCTACATGGTGCTGATCGTCGTTCTGAACCTCATCGTCGACATCGCCTATGCGTGGCTCGACCCGAAAGTGAGAAGTCGATGATCCTCAATCCTGCAAAGCGCGAACTGCTCGCGGCCGAGCTTCTCGAAGCGGAAGGCCTGTCCCAGAAGAGCCGGTCGCTAACAGGCGATGCGCTGCGCCGCCTGTCGCGCAACAAGGCAGCGGTGGTTGCTATCGTGGTGCTGACACTTCTCATCCTCGTCGCCTTCATCGGCCCCTATCTGATTCCCTTCGACTACGAGGAACCGGATTGGGAGGCCTTCCGAACAGCGCCGGACTTCGCAAGCGGCCACTATTTCGGAACGGATCCGAACGGCCGAGACCTGCTTGCCCGCGTCCTCTACGGCACCCGGGTGTCACTGGCGGTGGCAGCGACGGCGACACTCGTTTCCGTCGTCATCGGCGTGCTCTACGGGGCGATCTCGGGCTATATCGGCGGCAGGCTCGATGCCATCATGATGCGCTTCGTCGACATCATGTACGCGCTTCCCTACATCCTCTTCGTTATCCTGCTGATGGTCGTCTTCGGCCGCAACGTCTACCTGCTGTTCGCAGCAATCGGCGCACTCGAATGGCTGACGATGGCGCGCATCGTGCGCGGACAGACGCTGTCGATCAAGCAACGGGAATTCATCGAAGCGGCCCGCGCGTCCGGTCAGAGGCCGTTCAAGATCATTCTCAAGCACATCATACCGAACCTTATCGGTCCGGTGGTGATCTTTGCGGCGTTGACCGTCCCCGAGATCATCGCAACCGAGAGCTTTCTCTCCTACCTCGGCTTCGGCGTTCAGGAACCGCTGACCTCACTCGGCACGCTGATCGCCGAGGGCACCGATGCTATGGAAAGCATGCCCTGGCTGCTGATCTTTCCTGCCTGCTTCCTCGTTGCCCTGCTGATGAGCCTTCTGTTCATCGGCGATGGCCTGCGCGATGCGTTCGACCCGAAGGATCGCTAAGATGCACCCAGACACAACGAACGACACCCTTCTGGAACTCAAGGACTATTCGATCACCTTTAGAACGCCGGATGGCGAAGTGAAGGCAGTCTCCAACATGAACCTCTCGGTCAGGCGCGGCGAGAGGATCGCCATCGTCGGGGAATCCGGCTCCGGCAAGAGCCAGACATTCCTCGGCGTCATGGGCCTTTTGGCCAAGAACGGTAAGACCAGTGGCCAAGCGCTGCTGGAGGGCAGGGACGTGCTCTCGCTGAAATCGCGCGAGCTCGACCAAGTGCGTGGCAAGGACATGGCCATGGTGTTCCAGGACCCGATGACCGCGCTCAACCCATCGCTGAAGATCTCGCGTCAGTTGACGGAACAGCTGGAGGTGCACCGCGGCTTTACCGCGCGTGCGGCATCCACCGAGGCGCTCGACATGCTGAAACGTGTTGGCATTCCCGATCCGACTAGGCGCTTCAATCTCTACCCGCATGAGCTTTCGGGCGGCATGCGCCAGCGCATCGTCATTGCCATGGCGCTGCTTACCAAACCGAAGCTCCTGATCGCCGATGAGCCGACGACGGCGCTCGACGTGACGATCCAAGCGCAGATCCTTGATCTCTTCAACGATCTGACGGCCGAGATGAACACCGCGCTTGTCATGATCACCCACGATCTCGGCGTCGTCGCCGGGCTCGCCGATCGCGTGGCGGTCATGTACGCGGGACGCATCGTCGAGGAGGCCCCTGTCGACGAGCTGTTCGACAATCCTGCACACCCTTACACCGCGGCACTGCATGCCTCGATCCCGCGGCCCGATCAGGACGTGGACCGGCTGGCCGTCATTCCTGGCCGACCGCCGAACCTGCAGCATTTGCCGAAGGGCTGCAGTTTCTCGCCGCGCTGTCCCATGGTCCAGAACGACTGCATCGATGCGTCGCCACAGCTCGCTGAGGTAGCATCGCGGCATGCGACGGCATGCTTCCATCCCTTCCCGCGCCTAGAGGAGGTGCTGAACCATGGCTGAGCGTTCACTTCTGAGGGTCGAGAACCTGACGACTCAGTTCGAACTGCCATCGAAGAGCTTCTTCAAGCCGCCGCTCGTGCTAACGGCCGTCAATGATGTCAGCTTCGATCTCAGCGAGGGCCGTACGCTCGGAATCGTCGGCGAATCCGGTTGTGGCAAGTCAACGCTGGGGCGGTCGATCCTGCGTCTCCTGAAATCGCAGAAAGGCCGGATCCTCTGGCAGGGACGCAATCTGCTCGACCTGTCGGACGAGGACATGCGAGCCGCGCGTCGCGACATGCAGATCATCTTCCAGGATCCGATCGCCTCCCTCAACCCGCGCATGACGGTGGGCGACATCATCGCCGAGCCGCTGACCGTCTTCGAGCCGAAGCTCACCAGGGCACAGCGCACCGAACGCGTGCGCGAGATCATGACGGCCGTCGGCCTCGTGCCGGAGATGATAAACCGCTATCCGCACGAATTCTCGGGCGGCCAGGCGCAGCGTATCGGAATTGCCCGCGCAGTGGTAACGCGGCCAAAGCTGATTATCTGCGACGAGCCAGTCTCGGCCCTCGACGTGTCGATCCAGGGCCAGGTGATCACCCTGCTGCGCAAGCTCAGGAAGGAGTTCGGCCTGACGCTGATCTTCATCAGCCACGATCTATCGGTCGTGCGGCTGATCTCGGACGACGTGCTGGTGCTCTATCTCGGCAAGGTCGTCGAAGCCGGCGACTGCGCCACCGTGTTCGACAATCCGGCGCATCCCTATACGCAAGCGCTGTTTTCGGCAGCCCCAATCCCCGATCCGAAACTCGCCCGCAACCGTCAGCGCATCCGCCTTCAGGGCGATCCTCCCTCGCCGCTCAACCCGCCAAAGGGCTGCGTCTTCTCGCCGCGTTGCTGGAAGGCGACAGACATCTGTCGCACGGAGATGCCGCCGACCGAGCAGGTGCGCCCCGACCAGAAGGCTGCCTGCTATCATATGGACCGATAGCGACGATGTCGCGCCCTGGGGACAGCTGATGCCCGGCATTTCACAGGAAGAGCCCGCCATTTGGCGGGCTCTTCCTGTGAATCGTGCTTTGGCGGCCACGCAACAGCATCCTGTTGCGTAAAATCTGCGGGTTTTACTGTAAAGTACTTCCCCGGATGAAAAGGATTCGTAGTGTGCTCCCGATTGGTTTGACGGAGTGCCCATGCTTAGGAAGAGTCTTCTCGCAGCCCTGCTCATTTTGTCAGGTTGTGGCCATCCAAGCGGCGTGATGACGCCTATCGTAATGAACGCGAACACGAGGGTGACAACGCAGGTCGATATGCTGGTTGCAACGACCCGCCAGCCGTCAGGCGATCCAGCAACACTCTTCAACGGCGAGCGCAGCCCCAAACCCTATCTCACCGCCGTCGCTGTCTCAATCCCGCCCAAACGCGAATCGGGTACCGTGCAATGGCCCCAACGGCTTCCGCCCAACCCGGCGACAGACTTTGCCGTGACGCGCGTGAAGGAGATCAACTCCGTTCCGGAAGGTCGGACGTGGTTCCGGCAGCATATCCAGGGCGGGCATGCGTTGGTCTTTATCCACGGCTTCAACAACAAGTACGAGGATTCCGTCTTCCGGCTTGCCCAGATCGTTCACGACAGCGACATGCATGCGACGCCGATCCTCTTTACGTGGCCCTCGCGCGCCCAGCTCACCGCCTATGAGTACGACAAGGAAAGCACGAACTACTCCCGCACGGCGCTGGAGCAGGCGCTTCGCACGCTTGCAGAGGACCCGTCGGTAAAGGACATTACGGTCCTTGCGCATTCCATGGGTACGTGGCTGGCGATGGAGTCTCTTAGGCAGATGGGGATTCGCGACGGCCACGTGAACTCCAAGATCCACAATGTCATTCTTGCCTCGCCTGACATCGACATCCAGGTGTTTGCCAAGCAATTCGCCGAGATGGGATCGCCGAAGCCGAAGTTCACGATCTTCGTGTCTCAGGACGACCGCGCGCTGGCGGCCTCCAGTTTCATCACCGGACGGGTGTCGCGACTTGGTGCCATCAATCCTGCCGCAGAGCCCTACCGATCCCGCCTCGAACAGGCAGGTATTACGGCAATCGATCTGACAAAGGTAAAGAGTGACGATAGCCTGAACCACGGCAAGTTCGCCGAAAGTCCGGAGATCGTGCAGCTGATCGGGCAAAGGCTGATAACCGGTCAGACGCTGACCGATTCCAACATGTCGCTCGGGCAAGGGATCACGGCCGTGGTTGGCGGGACGGTCACCAATATCGGCGCGGTCGCCGCAACGGCGGTGGCCGCGCCAGCGACGATCCTCGAGCAACCGATAACCACCACGAAAAAGGCGCCCGGCGCCGACGCGACGCTTCAGGGCGACTTCACGCCGCAACCGCTGACCCAGTAAATCAGGAGGAATTTACGTTGCCTGCAACGTTGCGGGGCCGCGCATTTACCGTAACGTACTTACAAGCCACCGCCCTTCTGAAGAACTCTGTCCAGGTCGAAAAGCGACGATCCATTCCGGCAGCGCTACAGCCTGCCTGATAAGAAGGAGAGCGTAGTGTTGAACGACCTGAAACACCGAGGGAGACCGTCATGAGCGCCTCTTTCTCAAAGCTTAGCGCCGGCGCATTTTTCGCCGTGGCGCTTGCCTCCACTTCGCTCGGCGTTTCATCTGCGCATGCGCAAGAGGCGGCAAAGCCGAACATCCTCGTTATCTTCGGCGACGATATAGGGCAGACCAATATCAGCGCCTATTCCGACGGCCTGATGGGGTACCGTACACCGAATATCGACCGTATCGCCAAGGAAGGCATGAAGTTTACGGATTATTACGCCGAGAACAGCTGCACAGCGGGACGCTCAACCTTCATCACCGGGCAGGTGTGCCTGCGCACAGGACTTTGCAAGGTCGGCGCTCCCGGCGCCCCAGTGGGCCTGCAGGCCGGCGACATGACGATCGCCCAGGCACTCAAGCCGCTCGGCTACGCCACCGGGCAGTTCGGCAAGAACCACCTCGGCGACAAGGACGAGTATCTGCCGACCAACCACGGCTTCGACGAATTCTTCGGCAACCTCTACCACCTCAACGCCGAGGAAGAGCCGGAAGCTCCTTATTGGCCGAAAGACGATCAGGAGTTCCTGAAGGCATATTCTCCACGCGGCGTCATTAAGGCTTCGGCCGACGGCAAGGTCGAGGACACAGGTCCGCTGACCAAGAAGCGCATGGAAACGATCGACGACGAAACGACGGCCGCGGCCATCGATTTCATGGATCGTCAGGCCAAGGCCAAGAAGCCGTTCTTCACCTGGATGAACACGACCCGCATGCACCTGTTCACCCATGTGCGCGAATCCATGCGCGGCCAGAGCGGCATGCCCGGCAACGAGTATGGCGACGGCATGATCGAGCATGACGGCGACGTCGGAAAGCTCCTGAAGGCTCTCGACGACCTCGGCATCACTGAAAACACCATCGTCGTCTATACCACCGACAACGGTCCCAATCAGTTCTCTTGGCCCGACGCCGCCACGACACCATTCCGCAGCGAAAAGGATACAAACTGGGAAGGCGCGTTCCGCGTGCCTGCGATGGTTCGCTGGCCGGGCCATATCCAGCCGGGACAGGTCTCCAACGGCATGGTATCGGGTCTCGACTGGTTCCCCACCCTGCTTGCGGCAGCCGGAGATACCGGCGTGAAGGACCGCCTGCTCAACGGATGGAAGCCGGAGGGAAGCGCCACCACGTTCAAGAACCATCTCGACGGTTACAATCAGCTCGACTACATCACCGGAAAATCGCCGAAGAGCACGCGCAGCGACTTCTACTATTTTGACGACGACGGCAATCTCGTTTCGATTCGCTACGACGACTGGAAGGTCGTCTTTCACGAACAGCGGGTACCCGGCGGCTTTGGCGTCTGGCAAGAGCCTTTGGTGACCCTGCGTCTTCCCAAGCTGTTCAACCTGCGAATGGATCCCTATGAGCGGGCGGACACGGTCTCCGACCAATACAATGATTGGCTCGTCCGAAACGACTACCTCCTCGTAAAGGGCCAGCTCAAGGGTGCCGCCTTCCTGGAAACCTTCGTGAGGTATCCGCCCAGCCAGCGCGTCGCCAGCTTCAATATTGAAGGTGTCCGCGATCAGGTCAACAAGGCGATAGACCAGTCGTTCAAGGACCGCGGCATCGAGAAATAGCGAGCATCAGGCTTGAAAAGCACAGGGGGGACGCATCGGCAGCCACCGATGCGTCCGTCCAGATCACACACGGGGTCAGCATGACGGCACGAGACGACATCATCGCATTGGGCCAGCGGATCGGGCAGTCGATCATCGGCCAGGAGACCATGGTCGAGCGGCTGATGCTGGGCCTTCTTGCCGACGGCCACCTTCTGGTCGAGGGGCTGCCCGGGCTCGCAAAGACGAGAGCGATCAAGATCCTGGCGAAAAATCTCGATTCCGAACTTTCGCGCGTTCAGTTCACGCCGGACCTGCTGCCAGCCGATATCACCGGTTCGGAAATCTACTTCAGCGAAGCCGGCAAAGGCGAGTTCAGGTTCCAGCAGGGACCGATCTTCGCCAACCTCATCCTGGCCGACGAGATCAACCGTGCGCCCGCGAAGGTACAATCAGCGCTCCTCGAGGCGATGGAAGAACGACAGATCACGGTCGGCGGCAAAAACTATCCGCTGCCCGATCTCTTCATGGTCATGGCAACGCAGAACCCCATCGAGCAGGAAGGAACTTATCCTCTACCCGAGGCCCAGCTCGACCGCTTTCTGATGCATGTCGAAGTCGGCTATCCCGACGAGGCATCGGAAGCCGCCATCATGCGGCTCAATCGGGCCGAGGAAAATGAAGTGCATGGGGACACCAAGTCCGCTCCGCAAAAAAAGCTCAATCCTCAGGCCGTCTTTGACGCTCGCAAGGAAATCGGCGCGGTGACGGTGTCGGATCCCATCGAGAAATACATCGTGGCACTGGTGTTTGCGACACGCTATCCGGACCGGTATGACAAGGATCTGGCGAAGCTGCTGCAGGTCGGCGTCAGCCCGCGCGGCGCCATCGGGCTTGACAAGGTGTCGCGCTCCCATGCCTGGCTGAAGGGGCGGGACTACGTCACGCCCGACGACGTCACGGCGATCGTCCACGACGTCTTCCGTCATCGCCTGATCCTCTCTTACGAGGCTCATGCAGCCAATACGACCGCCGATCAAGTGATCGACCGCATCACCGAACTCGTCGCGGTCTCCTGAGCATTTCCGCTTTTCCTTGAAGCGCGAAAACGCTCTATCTTTTTGTTTCTACGCAATTCCGGACGCAAAGCCGCTACGCACTTTTGTTGGAATTGCTCTAGGGAGAGCCGGATGACGGCGACCGACGACATCGAAGGCGTCTATGTTTCGACCGACGGGCTCGTTGCGCTCGAGGCGCATGCGCGCGATCTCCGTTTCGTGCAGAAGGCACCCAGTCATCAGCAACTTGCCGGCCGCATGCAATCGTCGATGCGCGGCCGCGGCCTGACCTTCGAGGAGCTTCGAAACTACCTGCTAGGCGACGACATCCGTTCAATCGACTGGCGCGTCACGGCACGGACCAGCAAGCCCGTCGTCCGCGTCTACAGCGAGGAGAAGGAGCGTCCCGCAATCCTCGTTGTCGACCAGCGCATCAATATGTTCTTCGGTAGCCGGCGCTCGATGAAGTCGGTGACCGCTGCCGAGGCTGCAATGCTGTGTGCCTGGCGCATCCTCGGTTCGGGTGACCGCGTCGGCGGCTTCGTCTTCAACGACACGACGACGCAGGAGGTCAAGCCGCATCGAAGCCGAAACGCCCTGATCGCCTTTGCCGACAAGATTGCAAGCCAGAACCGGGCGCTGGCGGCAGCTTCCGCCTCTGCGCCTGCGCCTGGCCAGCTCGACAATGTCCTGGCCAACGTTGCGAGCATTGCCCATCACGACCACCTCGTGGTCGTCGTCTCCGACTTCGACGGCCACACGGCCAGGACACGCGATATGCTCTTGCGGTTATCGAGCCGAAACGATGTCGTCTGCATCCTCGTCTACGATCCCTTTCTCCTCGAATTGCCGAAGACGGGAGATATCGTCGTCAGCGGCGGCGCGCTCCAAGCCGAGCTATCGCTGCGTCAAGCGACGGTGCGCGGCGCGATCGACGACTTCGCACGCAACCGGGGCCGCGAATTGCGGGCGTGGCAACGCGAACTCGGCCTTCCGATGCTTCCGGTGTCGGCAGCCGAAGAAACAGCGCCACAACTCCACCGCCTGCTTGAACAGCCCGCGTGGCGGCAACGGAGGCGATGATGGGGCCGCAAGCCGCACCGCCCGATCCGATGACCGCTATCGCCTTGCGGTCGCTCAGGGATATCGCCGAGCCGGCACCGGTCTCGTGGATGCCGCAGACGTGGGGCTGGGCAATGGTCGCAAGCATCCTTCTTCTCCAACTGCTGTTGATCGTTCTGAGTTGGCGCAAACGGCATCGGGCGAACGCCTACCGCCGCGAGGCGCTTGCGATACTTGGCGGCATCGAAGAGTCGTTCCGCAATCCCGCCACCCGCCAAAACGGCGTCCACGATTTGGCGGAGCTCCTGAAAAGGGTTGCTATCGCCGGCTGGGAAAGAAGAGGGATCGCTCCGCTTTCGGGCGGTGACTGGGTCCGTTTCCTCGGCGCGCATGGCGGCGATGAGGTGGCGCGCCGTCTGCAATGCCTGCTCGACGATCTCGAGTATCATGGCGGCGACAGCCTTGGCGCCCTACCCGAAAATGCCGACGGCGACCTCACCGCTGCCGCGCGGCAATGGATCGAGCAGCATCATGTACCAACTTGACCATCCATGGCTGCTTCTGCTGCTTCCCGTGCCCTTGCTGGTCTTTTGGCTGCTGCCGGCGCACCGGGAGACGTCGGCATCCGTGCGTCTCCCTTTCTTCCGGCAGGTTGCGCAGGCCGCAGGCGTTCGTCCGACGGAAGGATCTCTCATTCCGCGCCGCACATGGCCGCAGGTCATCGTCGAGACCTTGGCGTGGAGCCTGATGGTGGTAGCGCTCGCCCGTCCACAGTTCGTGGAGCCGCCGATCGAAAAGCTCGAGCCGCAGCGCGACCTGATGCTGGCGCTCGACCTGTCGCAGTCGATGGACACCAAAGATTTCCCGGGACATGACGGAAAGGCAGTGGCACGTGTTGACGCCGTTCGAATGGTGGTGGCCGATTTCGTGAGCAAGCGGCCCGGCGACAGGATCGGGCTGATTGCATTCGGGGATGCGCCCTACCCGCTCGTTCCCTTCACAATGGACCACGCTACCGTCCAGACCATGATCGCCGGAACGCTTCCGGGCATTGCCGGGCCGCGCACCTCACTCGGCGACGCGATCGGACTGGCGATAAAGATGTTCGAGAAGGCATCCGTACCGGAAAAGGTCCTCGTCGTTCTCACCGACGGTAACGACACGGCAAGCAAGATGCCCCCGGCCAAGGCTGCCGCGATAGCCCGGACAAAAGGCATCGTCGTGCATACTGTCGGCATCGGAGATCCAAGTGCAACCGGCGAAGACAAACTCGATTCAGCGACACTTGAGAAGGTCGCGGCCGACACGGGAGGCCGATATTTCTTCGGGGGAGACCAATCGCAGCTCGAGGCTATCTATGACCAGCTGGACAAGATCACACCGGAAAACCAGAAGACGCTGTCCTGGCGCCCGCGCATCGAGCTCTTTCATTGGCCGCTCGGCGCGGCGATCATCCTCATGGCGCTCTACTACGCCGCAAACGGCATTCGCAGCCTTTTCAGCAGAGGAGCACCGGCATGATCGGCGACTTTCACTTTCTGCGTCCCTGGTGGCTGGTCGCCATCGTCGTCCCTTTCGCGATCCTGTGGCTGGCTTCTCGCTCGACCGACGTCCGCAGCCAATGGAAAGGCATGATTGCGCCGCCCCTGCTCGACAGGCTTGTCATCGAGGGGACCGGTCGTTCCCGCATCCGGCCGTCCTGGCTACTGGCCGCCACGCTTCTGACCGCCGTCATCGCGGCCGCGGGGCCAACTTTCGAGCGGGAAACACCGCCCTTCGTCGAAGACACCGCATCGCTGGTGATTGCCGTTGATCTGTCTCAGACCATGGATGCTATCGACACCACGCCGTCTCGCCTTGAACGCGCCAAGCTCAAGATACGCGATGTCATGAGGACGCGCGGCGGTGCCCGCACCGCCGTCGTCGTCTATGCAGGATCGACGCATCTGGTCCTCCCCTTCACTGACGACATCGCGTTGATCGAGACCTATACCGATGCGCTGGCTACCAGCATCATGCCTATCGCAGGCAAGGACACGGCCAAGGCGCTCCGATTTGCAGAAAATTTTCTGGCCAAGGAAAACGTCCCGGGCACGATCCTGTTCCTGACCGACGAGGTCGAGCAGAGCGCTTTCGAGGCGTTCAAACGCAATTCCCGGACCAGCGTTGTCGTGCTTGGCATCGGCACGACGGCGGGCGGCCCCGTCAAGACGGCAAACGGCAGCTTTCTGACGGACGCGAGCGGCGCCAGAGTGTTTGCGAAGCTCGATCTCGACGGGCTGAAGGCGCTGCATGCCTCAAGTGGCGCGGATGTCGCGACGGTCACCGACGACGACACCGACGTCCGCTGGATCGCCCAGCGCATCCGCACGAACTTTGCGCAGAGGAAGGCGACCGAGGGAGACCGCTGGCGCGACATGGGCTGGTGGATCGTCGTTCCCGTTGTCGCGTTGTTTGCCCTGTCTTTCAGGAAGGGGTGGGTGGTACGGATCAGCGGCTTCATCATCGTGGCGCGGATCATGATGCCGGCCGGAGCCCAAGCCGGCGGCTTCGCCGACATGTGGCTGACGCCGGATCAGCAGGGCCGCATCGCTTATCAGCGTGGCGACGCGCCGGGGGCCGCGGCCCGTTTCACCGACCCGATGTGGAAGGGCGTCGCGCTCTATCGCTCGGAAAAATTCGCCGATGCGGTCGATGCCTTTGCGAAAGTCGACACCGCCGAGAGCTGGTACAATCAGGGTAATGCCCTGATGCATCTTTCGAAGCTCGAAGAGGCAGCCGGTGCCTACAAAAAGGCGCTGGAGAAGCGCAAGGACTGGGCGGCGGCGCAAGCCAACCTTGCCGTCGCCGAAAAACTGATCGCTCTGAAGAAGGAGGAAGAGCAGGAACCGAACGAGAGACCGGATAGCGTTCAGTTCGACGACAAGGGCAAACAGGGCAAGAGAGGCGAGATTGCCATCGCCGAACAAACCTCCGAGATGTGGATGAAGAACATCCAGGTCAGCCCCACAGACCTGATGGCACGCAAGTTCGCCATCGAGGCGCAGGAGAAGAAACCGTGAGGCGCGCCCGATTTGCCACCGTCGTCTGGCTATTATCGACAACTGCCGCGCTGGCTGCGGAACCGTTTGCGCGGGCCGTCGTCACCAATAAGGGGACGATCGTTCCCGGCCAGCAGGTACAGCTCAGCGTCGATGTCTTTGTGCCGGATTTCTTCACGTCGCCGCCGCAATTCCCGCTCTTCGATCTGCCGAATGCTGTCGTAACGCTTCCCGCCGAGCGTGCGATGAACTCGGTGCAGACCATCGACGGCGTGCAGTACTCGGTCATCCGGCGTACCTACGCCATAGTTCCTGAAGTCTCGGGCGCGTTCACGGTTCCGCCGATCGCAATCGCACTGGGCTATTCGGACAATGGCAGGCCTTTGAGAGGCGAAGCCAAACTCGCGTCCGTCAGCTTCACCGTCGGCGAGGCTCCGGCAGCCAGCGGCAACAGGCTCGCCTTTGCAGCGCGTGGCCTGACCCTGACGCAGTCCTTCGATCGCGAGCCTTCAAGCCTCAAGGTCGGCGACGCCATTGTTCGAACGGTGACTGTGTTTGCCGAGGATACGCAGGCGATGATGATCCCGCCGGTCGACGTCGGCCAGGCAATCGGCCTGAAGCAATACCAGGGGCCTTCGACCATCGCCGACAACATCTCGCAAGACCGAACAACCACCGGAAGCGCTCACACTGACAAAATTACCTATACAGCAGAGACGGCCGGTACGTTCGACATCCCTGCCGTGTCCTATTCCTGGTTCAATACCGATGCGCATCAGCAAGAGGCCGCGACGCTGCCTGCTTCCACGGTTACGGTGGCGGTCGCGGTGACGTCGGACAATGTCATTGAACCGCAGCTTCAACCCGCGAGACCGCCTGAACGCAGCCGACTGTCGGCGCGGACCTTGCTTGAAGACGCAGCATGTCTTTTGGCGGTCGTGCCGCTCTACTGGGCGACGACGCGTCTTCTGTCATGGTGCGGGCCCCGTTTCCGCAACTGGAGGCTTTCGCTTGCCCATTCGGAATGGTCCGAATTCCGACTGCTTGAAAAAACGATCACGACGGGCGACGACAAGGCGGCATACAACGCACTCGCCTCCTGGTCGCGTTTCAAGGGATATGAATCGCTCTCCGAGTGGACCCGGGAATCTGCCGATCCGATTCTGATGCTTCAGGTGGGGGCCCTCGAGAGGCAGCTGTTCGGGGCTAAGGCATGCACTTCGGCCTGTGATCGATCAGCCCTGTGCGATGCTGTCCGTAGACGCCGGCATGCCGCCCGCGTGAAGGTCCTCTCACATTCTATGGCGCTGCCACCACTCAATCCCACTTAGCGCCCCCTCTTGGTGCCGCGATCGGCGCTGGCGACAAATCTCACCCGCGCCATATATGGCTCGTCGATGTGGTAGTTTACGTTAAGCGCGCGTGTTGTTTACCGTTGCGTACTTCCTGTTTACGCGCTCATTCGTCAAACTTCCCGCCAACCTTGGAGGTCGCGATGACTTTGGCTTTCGAAACCGAACATGGTTCATCGGCAACGCCCGACGGCATGGTGTGGATTCCCGGCCGTACCTTCAGCATGGGATCGAACGATCACTATCCGGAAGAGGCTCCGGCTCATCCAGTCACGGTCGAGGGGTTCTGGATCGATGAAACTCCGGTCACCAATCGCAAGTTCATGGAATTCGTGAAGGCGACAAACTATGTGACCTTTGCCGAAAAGACACCCGATCCGAAGCACTATCCCGGCGCGCTGCCCGAGATGCTGAAGGCAGGTTCGCTGGTCTTCACCCAGCCCAAGAAAGTTAGTGGCCCGGATATTTCCCAATGGTGGGCGTTCAAATTCGGCGCAAACTGGCGGCGTCCGCTGGGAGGTCTGAGCGATATTCGCGGCAAGCTCGATCATCCAGTGGTACACGTGGCCTATTGCGATGCGCTGGCCTATGCCGATTGGACCGGGCTCGATCTTCCCACCGAAGCGGAGTGGGAGCTTGCTGCGCGCGGCGGCCTCGACGACACGGAATACGCCTGGGGCGGCGAACTCATGCCGGGCGGGGTTGCGATGGCGAATACGTGGCAAGGCACCTTCCCGACGCGTTCGACAAAGCCGGCAGGCAAGGAACGAACATCGGCCGTTCGCTCGTTTCCGCCGAACGGCTATGGAGCCTTCGACATGATCGGCAACGTCTGGGAGTGGACCTCCGACTACTGGTCGATGCGCCATCCCGAGCCGGCCGCGAAATCGTGCTGCATTCCTCAGAACCCGCGAGGCGGCGACATCGATGCAAGCTATGATCCTCGCCAACCGGAGATCCGCATCCCGCGTCGCGTTCTCAAGGGCGGCTCGCATCTCTGCGCGCCGAACTACTGCCGTCGCTACCGTCCCGCCGCGCGCCATGCCGAGCCCGAGGATACATCGACAAGCCATGTCGGCTTTCGTTGCGTGAAGCGATCCACTGTTTGAAGAATTGCCCCCTCAAGAATTGACGAGCCCACTGGAGACATCGATGCGAATGCACGCGCACCGTTCCGATACGCTACTTGCCTCACTCGTTTTGACTTTCCTCCTCCTTGTCACCGCAGCAAGTGCCGTTGCCGCCCAGGACGCCTTGCCATCGTGGAACGACGACGCGGCGAAAACCCGAATCATGGAGTTCGTGAAGGCGACCACGACGGAGGGAAGCGATCGATATGTTGCACCGGATGACCGCATTGCCGTGTTCGACAACGACGGTACCCTCTGGTCCGAGCAGCCGTTTTACTTTCAACTCGGCTTCATGCTCGACCGCGTCAAGGTGCTTGCGCCGCAACACCCCGAGTGGAAAGCGAAGGAACCGTTCAAATCGATCCTCGCCGGTGATCTCGCGAGCCTTGCCAAGAGTGGCGAAAAAGGCATTGTCGAGCTCGGCATGGCCACCCATTCGGGCGTGACCACCGACGAATTCACCAAGATCGTCACCGACTGGTTCGCGACGGCAAAGCATCCAAAGACCGGCAAGCCGTACACCGATATGACCTTCGTGCCGATGCGGGAACTGCTCGACTATCTGCGCGCCCACGGCTTCAAGACCTATATCGTCTCGGGCGGCGGCGTGGAGTTCATGCGCCCGATTACGGAGAAGGCGTACGGGATCCCTCCGGCGCAGGTCATCGGCAGCACAATCGTTACCCAATACGACCTCGTCGACGATGTGCCGGTTCTAAGGCGTCTTCCCAAGATCGACTTCATCGACGACGGTCCCGGCAAGCCATCCGGTATCAACAAGGTCATCGGCCGCCGACCTATCTTCGCGGCGGGGAATTCAGACGGCGACTACGAGATGCTGCGTTGGGTGACGGCGGGCAAAGGTCCGTCATTCGCGATGATCGTCCACCACACCGATGGCACGCGGGAATACGCCTACGATCGCAAGTCCGCGTTCGGCAAGCTCGACAAGGCACTCGACGAAGCTAGGCAACGGAACTGGCTGGTTGTCGATATGAAGGACGACTGGAAGAAGATCTATCCCTTCGAGCAATAGGCGCCGGCGAACTATCGTTGAGTCGTTGGCCGCATGGGGTGGTCGTGAGCTTCGCCGGCCATTATCGTCTACGGAAACCGCCGGACCGGTGTGCCAGTTCATCGCGCCGCCGTTGGCGGTACTACCGCCGGAGATGCGGGCGAAGTCCGAACCATACCTGACGCCGGATGCCTGACGCCGGCGTGCCCCAGGAGCCGTAGACGTTGGAGCCGCCGTGGGCCAAGGCAGCGTTGCCGGCTCGGGGGTTGTAGGCGGCGGCGACGCCCCGTGACCGGTTCAGCACGGTGACAGCACCACCGCGAACATAGATTCTGGTCCGGGGATTGTAGGCTGCACCGCCCGCGAACCCTCGATAGGGGCCGTAGGCGTATCCATAGCGACCGAATGTGCCGTAGGCGGGATTGTAGAAGGCGCCAATGCCATAGGTTGGAAAAGCGTCAATGTGGCGCCGCTGTCTGTGTGAAGCTACGTGGCCAGGACGGCTGCCGTTGATGAACCCGTCCTTGCCGGAGAATTTCACCGCACACCAGGCGCCGCTGGCATGACACTCGGAAACCACAAGCTGACTTCCCTCGTCGATACTTCCGAAGCTGGCATACCCTGTCCCCGGTCCCGAACGGAAGTTGACCGTCGCTGTCGTCACTGCCGGAGATGCCGAAACTGTCGATGCGACCGTCCACGCTGACGTAAATTTACGATCTTCGGCCGTTGGCCGTCGACATGCAACCTTCCCATTTTTCGCGCGTTCAACTGTCACGGCCACAACAGCGGAGGAGGTCACATGTCCAAGCGTACAATGCCCGATATAGTTGCCCAAGGCCCCCTCCCGGAATTCGTCGATGACGAGGCATCGCTTTTTGGGGGTGAGGGAATGGGCAGTGCAAGCACCGAGAAGCCGCAAGGGCTGAATACGGAAGCCGAGATCCGGGCCCATCTCACCGAACTAAAGGAAGAAGCCCCGGCCGAGGACGAATTCCCCCCTCCGGTGGACTACGTTCTGACCGAACGGCGACGTTTCCAGGCAGTCGGTGACGACGTCGATCAACTGCGCCACGAGATCGATAATCTCCGCGCACGCCTTTCGATCATTCAGCACCAGGCGGCAACCGTCATTAGGTCAAACGTCGAATGGGCCGACGCCAGTGCTCATGCACAACTCGGGCCGTATCCATGGGCGAAGCTCGCATGCACGATGGCGGCGACGTTCATTGGCGCACGAATGCTTGGACGCGCTGCAGGATTTGCGGCCATGGCACTTCCTCTGATCGCGAGGCCGCCTCGCGGGCGTTGAGTGAGCGTATTCCGGACCTGATAAAGCAGAACCGGCCCTCAAGCAGGTGAGGTAGCATCTCACCCTACATGGACATGCTACAGGGCGCTTGCGAGCGCGCTGGTCTTGAGGCTGGCCTTTACCAAGCCCTCTTTGATGGAGGCTGATAACGCTGGATTGAAGTGACGCCGCGCCATCTCCTCGCGGAACGTCGTCTCGAATTCCGGAGCCCGGTGTCCGGCGTCATCGAGCCGTCCGGCCGCTTGATCGGAACCAAGCTGGCCGAGTGCCGCGGCGCGAAGCACTCGGGTCACGAAGTCGCTTCCATTCACCTGTTCGGCCAGCAGCGACGCCTCGGCCCAATCGCCGCGGCGATATGCGTCGAGGGCAAGCACCAGAACCGCATCGCGCGGGACGGCGTCCACCGACCGGCCGGCATCCTGCGCCAGGGATACGCCTGCGTCCCAATAGCCTTCACTGAACAGCACCTTGGCGAGTTTGGCGCTGACCTCCGGATTGTTCGGATTGAGCACAAGCGCACGGTTTCCTGCGCTGATCGCAGCATCCGTTCGTCCTCTGTCGAATTGCGCCAGCATCAGGGCGATCTGTGCCCGATCGGAGAGAGGCGCAAGCGATACCGCTCGATTTGCAAGATTGATGGACCGGCCAACCGTCTCGCCGTTCACGCCGCCGCTCTGCCCAGCAATCAGAACACGCGACAGGGTGGCGCTGGCATCGGCATTGTTCGGATCGGCAAGGAGCGTTTTTTCAAGGCAGGCTCCGGATTCGGCAATAGCCGCAGGACCGCCGTCGTCGAGGGCGTATTCCGCTCTCAGGACGCATGCATTTCCGAGCGAATTGGCAGCGCTGTTGTGGGTTTCGATGTTGTTGATCGCACCGCGCGCAGCGGCAAACTTGCGCGAAAGCGTCGTGACAAGCTCGTCCCTCACCGTCGCCTCGGCCTTCCCTTGCGTATCGATGTGCTCCAGGCCGGAGTTCAGCAGGTCGCCCGTGCGGGTATCGACGATCTGCCACCAGACGCTACGGTCGTCGCCGTCACCATAGTATTTCATCGCTATGTCGTAGACACTGCCCTTCGGCTCGCGGAGGCTGTCCGCAAGCCGTCTTCCGCCGGTTGTCGCGGTGGCCAAGCGCAAGGTCTGGAACTGTGCCAGCGCGGTCAACAGCATGTCCCTGGTTACGCTCGCGTCCCCTGCCCATCTGGCTTCCGCCGCAGTCATCGTCACCGATACCGTGGGTTTTTCCGTGTAGGAGGGTCGCATCCCGTAAAAAATCAATCCAACTGAAACAGCGGCGATGGCCGCCGTCGCGGCAGCGAGTGGCAGCTTCCAGCCATTGGACTGCAGGGCTTCCTGTCGCTTGGCAGCACGAGCCTCTTCAGCCGCCGCCGGCTGCAACCGCGCCCGAGGCATTTCGACAATTGCCTTGGCGTCGTCGGGGATTTGGCGCGGTATCACATTCGAATGCAGGAAAACCGCCAGATACTTGCCTTTGGGGAGCTGCAGCTCGACGCTGGTCTCCGCGCCATAAGCCTCATAGTACTGATTGAGCGCGGAGCGCAGGCGGCTGACTTCGATGCGCACGATCGGATCGATCGCCGGATCGAAATTGCTGGGCCGCCCGAGGACGTCCACCGCGATGGCGTAAGCCTTGACGCCGTCCTGTTGGCCTTGAAACAGGTGGTCGGCGAGATAGCGCAGGATGCTCACTGCGCGATCGGTCGCATGAAATCTGCTGTCTGACAGCAGCCGTTCGAGCTCAGCTCTGGCCTCGCATATCGTGACCGCGCCGGATTTGTCGTACTGTTCTTCCACACTCATGGCTGCCTCTTGCACGCAAAGATTGACGCTTGAGTAGAACAAGGGACGTTATCTAGTGCATTACAACAGGTTGCAATAACAAAGACTAACAAAACCAAAACACGCCGAATATTGAAACGAGATGCGCGCCATTCCAACACTCATGACGAATTGTGAAGACAGAGCTGGATGACATCGGACTCGATCTCCCGGCATATGGTCTCGTACTCTTCGACCAGCGTGTCGCCCGAGATGGCAAGACGATTTCGGAACTGATCGAGCGTGGTGCAGGCATCCTCGTATGCTTCACAGAGATTTTCAAGGGAAGCCGACTTTTGAGCGAGAATTTGCAGGCTCCCGCGCAGCGCAGGGAGTTTCAGCATGAGCCTCCAAAGACCCCGCTGTGCAGCGCCATGCGGCGATTTTCCCGTCGTGCGTCTCCCGGTCATCAGCCTATCCGGCCTTGCGAAGCTTCCCTCCGGAAAACTTTACGCCGACGGAGACGCGGGGAAAGTACGCAACGGTAAAAGCTGCGCGCATTTACGCGCGAGGCTATCGGTATTTACGTTTTCACCGGGGAGATTTACGCTCGTATTTACCGTTGCGTACTCGCATCAAAATCAGTTTCGTGATCTCAATCTAAACTGAGCTGGAGGGTGAGCGTGAGAATATCAATGCTTTGTGGGGCCGCCCGCGTCGGCAGGCTCTTACGCGCACGAATTTCCGGTTATGCCACCAGGAAGCCAAAACGATGAAGTGGCTGGTCGCTCTCGTTTTCATGTTGCTGATGACCTTTGACGCAGGCGCACAGACGCAGCCGGCCCAGAGCAAAATCGACGACCTTGTCCGCCTTCTGCAGGATCCCGAGGTTCGAACGTGGCTCGAGAGCCAGAAGCCAGCCGTTCCGGCGGCCCAACCAGCCGCGGCCAGCGGTCTGCCCGCGTGGGAGCTGGCGACACGCCAGCGGATCAACGCAATCGTTTCGGCCGTGCCTCGCATTCCGAGCGAGGTCGGGTCCGCCTCACTGCGCGTAAGACAGGATGCGATCTCGCATGGCTATGCGCCGGTAATGCTTATCTTCGCAGGCCTGGTTGTTGTCGGAGCTCTTGCCGAGAAACTGTTCAGACGCATGAGGCCGAATCCGGCCATCCACGGGGGCCCGCCGCGCGCCTTCTCCGAGCTTCTGCCGCTCGCCGTTTTCGCAGCCGCCATGGCGGTCATATTCTTTGCAGTAGAGTGGCCGCCGCTTGCTCGCATCGTCCTGCTCACCTACCTGATCGCATTTGTCGTCTATCGGTTCGCATCGGCGTTTGCAGATCTCGCGTGCCACGGCCGCAAGGATCTACTGCGGCGCGTCCGGCTCTTCCTGGGGATCGCCGTCTTTTCGGTCGCCTCCGCCAGCCTGGGAGAGCCTGTCGGGCTCGATCCGGCAGTAGCGACCGCGATCTCCTACTTCTTCTCCGTCGTGCTGCTTCTGCTGGCAATCGAAATACTCTGGCGGACATCCCGAAAGGCGCGCACGGCCAAGCTCGGCCTGACGGCTTTTCTCGTCGCAATTTGGGTTCTCTGGTGTCTCGATCTTCGCGGGCTGTTCTGGGTGGGCATCTATGCACTGGTGTTGCCGGGAATACTTCGAAGCGTCGGACGCAGCGTGGAGGCGGCAATTCCGTCGCCGCCGGACAGTCGCCGAAGCGTGCTGCTCGTTCGGGGCAGCCGTGCCGTCGTGGTCGCACTTGCGGCGGCGTGGATCGCCGTCATCTGGCATGTGAATACGGACTCGCTGGCGCACCAGAATCCGACCGTGACCAGGATCCTGTACGGATCGCTGAAAAGCGTCGTCGTCCTTCTCCTCGCCGACCTCGTGTGGCATCTGGCACGCGCCCACATCGATCGCACACTCGCGACATCAGCTGATACGACCGGACTGTCGCCGGCCGACATGGCGCGCCGCAGCCGGCTTCGGACGTTGTTGCCGATCATCCGCAACGGGCTCGCAGCGATGGTGGCCGTCATGGCCGGACTGATCGTGCTGTCGGAACTCGGCGTCGAGATCGGACCGCTGATCGCTGGCGCCGGTATCTTCGGTGTCGCGATTGGTTTCGGGTCGCAGACCTTGGTGAAGGACGTCATCAGCGGCATCTTTTATATGCTGGACGACGCATTCCGGGTTGGCGAGTACATTCAGGCAAAGAACTACAAAGGAACGGTAGAGGGGTTCAGCCTGCGGTCCGTGCGCTTGCGGCATCATCGCGGCCCGGTGTTTACCATTCCCTTTGGTGAACTGGGGGCGGTCGAGAACATGAGCCGCGACTGGGTCATCGACAAGTTCAGAATTTCCGTCGGCTATAACACCGACATCGCCAAGGCGCGCAAGATCACAAAGGCAATCGGTGCCGAGTTGCAGGCGGATCCCGAGGTCGGTCCGCTGTTCATCGAGCCGCTAAAGATGAAGGGTGTAGAGGAGTTCGGCGACTACGGCATCGTCCTGAGTTTCGCGATGACCACCGTACCGGGGCAGCAGACTTACATTCGTCGCAAGGCATATGCGATGATCCGAGATGCCTTTCAGGCGAACGGGATCGAATTCGCGCAGCCGACGGTACAGGTCGGTGGAGACGACAAGGGTGGCGGTGCAGCTGCTGCGACTGCAGTGCGCGCGACCCAACTGAAGCAGCAGGCTGCCGAAGGCGAGTGACGGGCTTTCTCCCGGAGAGGTCTCGGGCGTTGCGGCGATGTGTCAGCGCGCCTTGCAACAGCGAAAGACCTTACTCACGACAATCGGTTTCGCCGCCAGACGCCCGCCCCCTGCCTTGCAAGAAACCGCGGTGCGCGACGCGAACGACTCACCATCGCAAAAAACGCCCGCCAATCAGGAAGCCAGTAACAGTCACGATCATGATCGCGACCGTATACCAGACCGCAAGGAAAAGCGGGCTGTCGTCAGGGCAGTGCCAGGCATAGATGGCTGCGGCAATTCCGCCGGCGGCGAGGCCCGCCGCGGCGCCGGCAAGAGCCGGTTTATCGGGTGCCGCCTCTCGCAGAGCCAAAAGCAATGTGGCAAGCGGCGCAAGGGACAGGATCGGAACATAGAATAGGCAGTAATCGGCATAATTGCCGGTCATGCTTGCCATCCAATACTGTTCCGGCACCACGAGGAGTTCGGTCGCAATGCCGACAACCAGCAGCAATGCGGGCAAGCCAAGCACCAGCGCGCCGGCCCTCAGCGAAAAGCCCGGACGGCCTATCGGAATGACAAGAGCGGCGGCGGCGACCGCCAGTATCAGCGTCTGGCAGATTTTGAAGAAGACACGGGGCGTATCGACGAGGGCGTGTATGTCGGGCCGGACGCCGATGAAAACAACCATGTAAGCAATGGAGATGGCCGTACCCACCAGCAGCGCCAAAGACATCGTGCGACCATGCCGCATGCGTACCGGAGCGTCTTCCGCAAGAAGGTTGATCAGCTCATCGGTTTTCACGTTCGTCTCTCCGATAGTGAGTGGCCAGCGACCTCAGCGCCCGATGAAGAGCGACGCGAACCGCTCCCTCGCTCATGTTTAGCCGCGCGGCGGTCTCGCGCACGCCCGCCCCTTGGACTGAGATGGAGCGCACGATATCGCGCCCGGGATCCTTCAGTCGCTCCAACATACGTTCGACATCAAGCCGATCCAAGCCATCGGCCTTCTCCTCCGCCTCCAACGTTGCCATTACATCCTCGATCGGCACGTTCGTATGACGACCGCGCCGCCGCAGGCTGTCCACCAGTTTGTTCCGCACAATCGTCGACAGCCACGGCCCGATCGGGCGCGTCGGATCCCAAGTCCCGCGCTTCAAGTGGACGGCAAGAAGCACTTCCTGGACCACATCCTCGGCCTCGCTGACGGGCGCGCCGAATTGCTCGCAGCGCCGACGCGCCATTGCGCGCAGATACGGCGTAACGGCTGAAAGGAAGCGGTGATACGCCTGCGCATCGCCGTCGATCGCCTTGCGCATCCAGCCCGACCATATCTGTTCACGCGCCGAGTGTTTCACCGACATCATCCAATACGCGTGGGCACACGGTTTTGTTACCGCCCTATGCGATTGATTCTAAGGGGCGCACAATGCGGGGTGCGCAAGCCTTTTCTTCCACAATTTCGATTACGGCAGGCGTCTCGCTTAGAAAATTCAAACCGGCACCGACCAAGCCGCCTCCGTCGCATCTCGCCCAGTATTCCAACATTGCTGTGGGGAAGTTCCTGCAGCCTAGCGAGCCGCTCGGCGCAATGTAATGCCATTGGATCTTGTGATCCTTCGACCAGGCTAGGATGGCGTTCGAGGTGAACTCCGTGCCGTGGTCAGAAACGATCATGCCGGGTTTGCCACGGCGCTCGATGAGGGTCGTCAGTTCCCGCGCCACGCGACGCCCGGAGATCGAGGTGTCGGGGATGGCGGCCAGGCACTCGCGCGTCACATCGTCGACGACATTGAGAACACGGAAGCGCCTGCCACAGGCGAACTGGTCATGCACAAAATCCAGGGACCAGCGAGCGTTAACCTTCGCCTCGACCAGGATCGGCGCACGCGTGCCCACGGCACGCCGCCGGGCTTTCCGCTTGCGAACGGAAAGTCCTTCCTCGCGATAGAGCCGGTAGATGCGATTGACCCCGGACGGTTCTCCGTCCCGCCGAAGCAGGACAAACAGCCGCCGATAGCCGAAACGCCGCCGCTCATTGGCGAGGTCGCGCAGCTTCGTCCGCAATTCCACCTCCGGCGGTCGGCACGATCGGTAGCGGATCATCTTGCGGTCGGCGGATATGATCTGGCAGGCCCGACGCTCCGAAAGACCCATGACGGCCTTCAGATGCGTGACGGCTTCACGCTTGGCGGCGGGCCCTACCATTTTTTTTGGACAAGCTCGCGAAGTGCGGCTGCATCCAGCATCTGTTCGGCCAGCAGCTTCTTCAGCCTCGCGTTCTCGTCCTCAAGCGCCTTCAGCCGCTTCGCCTCGGAGACTTCCATGCCGCCATATTTGGCTTTCCAGTTATAAAACGTCGCTTCTGAAATCCCGTGCTTGCGGCAAAGGTCAGCGGCCTTTGCGCCTGCCTCCTGCTCCTTCAGCACCGCGATGATCTGCTCTTCCGTAAATCTCTGCTTCTTCATTCGTCCATTCGTCCGTCCTCGATGGGCCGGACTTTAATCCATTCTGGAGGAAATTCTCAGTGGCATGTATGGACGGCCTCCGCGTGGCAAGGGGCAAGTTGGTGTTTCTGGCGGATTGGTCGGGTGCAGGCATGTATTCGGCCTTTGATTGCGGCGTGTTCATGCCGCTGGCCCTGATGTAGTCCGCGGATCGGATCCCAGACAGGTCAACGCGCTTTCAAGCGACACCCACTGATCGGGTTTCTCCAATCCCGGCTCGACCGTTCGCCATCACACCATCAGCACCTCACCAACTTCTGAATTGTCCCGAGTTATCAAAGGGCGGGGGCAGCCTCAAAGCGCCTGCCCGTCGCCATCAACGCCCAGACGATCCGCGCCATCTTGTTTGCCAAAGCAACAGCGACGATGTTGTACGGCTTCTTCGCCAGAAGCTCGGCAGCCCAACGCGTCGGCGCCGTTTTGCCGTTCCGGCTGAAGCGGAGGACCGCGTGCGCCCCGACGACGAGAAGCCGGCGGAGATAGGGATCGCCTTGTTTGCTGATCCTTCCGAGACGGTCTTTGCCACCCGATGAGTTCTGCCGCGGTACGAGGCCTATCCACGCCGCCAATTGTCGGCCGGATTTGAAGAGCGAGGCGTCTGTCACTGTCGCGGCAATTGCGCTGGCAGTGATCGGGCCAATTCCAGGGATCGTCTCAAGACGGCGGCTCAGTTCGTTCGAGCGATGCCAGGCATGAATTTGGCGATCCATCTCGCTGACTTTCTCGTGCACCTCCCGTAACTGCCCGACCAGCAAGAGAAGTGCAGACCGCGCAAGCGGCGGGATGACATCGTGATCACCATCTTCGACCAACGCGATAAGCATTCCGACGCCGGCACTGCCTTGTCGCGTCACGATGCCGAACTCGGCCAAGTGGCCGCGCAAGGCGTTCACAAGCATTGTCCGCTGCCGGATCAAAAGCTCGCGGACCCGATGCAGCATCAGCACACTCTGTTGCTCTGTAAGCGCTTAGGTCACCCCACGTAGCGTGGGGAAGGAAAACCGCTCATTTTCAGCATGAATCATGCGGGGAATTCTATGAGCGAAGATGTGAATCATGGTCCGACGTTTGAAATTCTGACGGCAGGGCCGGTGCGGAAGCGGCGAAAGCCGAGGTATCGCTCCGAGGAGGAAAAGGCGGTGATCCTCGACGAGGCGCTGGCTCCCGGTGCGAATGTATCTGCAATCGCCCGCGCCCATGGCATGGA